>CAXMSE010000085.1:0-40848 GCA_964196195.1 uncultured Gammaproteobacteria bacterium
CTCTGACATCGACGGGGCCGCCGCGGCTCAGACCGCGAAAGAGCTTGGTACGCCAGACATGGTTTATCCCACGACGACGGATGTCACCAGCAAGGCGCAGGTGGACGCGCTCGTCGCCGAAGCTGTCAGCGTGTTCGGGCGGCTGGACATCATGGTCAACAACGCCGGAATCGTGATCCTGCAGGACTTCCTCGACATCACTGAAGCCGACTATGACGCCGTGTTGAGCGTCAACCTGAGAGGGCCGTTCCTCGGGACCCAGGCAGCGGGCCGGCAGATGATCAAGCAAGGCGGGGGAGGAGCCATCGTCAACATGTCCTCGGTCAACTCCCGCCTCGCCAATCCCAGGGCCAGCACCTACGCCATCTCAAAGGGCGGGTTGAATCAGGTCACGGCCACCGCTGCCTTGGCCTTTGCGCCCCACGGCATCCGAGTGTGCGGGGTTGGCCCGGGCACGATCATGACCGATATGGTCGCCGGCACATTCATCACCAACGACGACGAACGGCGACAGATCATGTGTCGCACCCCAACCGGACGCTATGGCACGCCAGCCGAAGTCGCATCGGTCGTGTCGTTCCTTGCCAGCGATGACGCGTCCTACATGACTGGTCAAACCGTTTACCCCGACGGTGGTCGCCTCATTCTCAACTACACCGTGCCGGTCGAAGACTAGGTACGGGCGGTGGCTGATCAGCTTCATGAACGACTCGCAGCCGCGCTTCGGCAAGCCCGATGCACCGCGCTGTTCGGTCTTCCTGGTGGGGGTCCGAACCTCGACGTCGTCGGCGCTGCGCTGGAGGAAGGAATCGACTTCGTGCTCGCCCACGGCGAGACCGAGGCTGCGATCATGGCGAGCACCTACGGACTGTTGACCGGTACTCCAGGCGCAGTGATCGCGACCCGGGGCCCCGGTGCGACCTCGCTCGCGAACGGTGTCGCACAGGCAACACTGGACCGTTTCCCGCTGGTCGCGATCGCGGACACGGTTCCCGGCGATCAATCTTCGAGGGTTGCTCACCAGCGGGTCGATCAACGATCGTTCTTTGCGCCGATCTCGAAGTCGAGCGCAACGATCGGGCAGCACACCAGCGTGCAGCATCTGACGGAGTTGATCAACGAGTCGACCGTCTGGCCGTATGGCGCTGTTCACCTCGATTACGACCCCTCCGACACCACACCGCCGCCGGACGGCTCCGAAGAGCGCTTGGTTCGTGAACCAAGTGCCGCTGACATCGCTGCGGCTGCCGAGCTGCTCGCTGGGGCGGTCACCCCCGTTGTCGTGCTCGGTGGTGAAGCCGCTCCGCACGCTGCGGCGCTACGGCCGCTCCTCGAGCAAGCCGGCGCCCCGGTCCTCACCACCTATCACGCCGTCGGTGCGGTGCCGACCGAGGGCCTGCTCCACGCCGGTCTGTTCACGAACGGCAAGCTCGAGTCCGGCGTCCTCGGTGATGCCGACGTGATCGTCACCATCGGGCTGGATCTCGTCGAACCGATCCCGCAACCATGGAGCTACGACGCCCCGGTGATTCGCGTTTCCGCGGTTGACCAGGTCGACGATTACCTCCCGGCAGCGGTCGATCTCGTCGGCGCGATCGAGTCGACCTGCGGGCAGCTGTTTGCGGGCGTCGTCACAGGCGCTGGTCGTGCCGAGTCCACGTACGCAGCTGAAGAGCGCGAAGCGGGGCGTCGACAGATCCGCGAATGCGAACTCGCCCCGTTCGGACCGACGACGCTGGTTGATGCGGTGGCGAAATCCCGTCCTCAAGACGTCATCGCCACGGTCGACGCAGGGGCACACTTTCTTGCCGTGATGCCGCTCTGGAGCGTCGACCGACCGTACGGGCTGCTGATCTCAAATGGGCTGGCCACCATGGGATTCGCGGTTCCCGCCGCGATCGGGGCCGCGATGGCTACTCCCGGATGCCCGGTGATCGCGTTCACCGGCGACGGCGGCATGTCGATGGTGCTCGCGGAACTCGAGACGATCGCACGGCTACAGTTGCCGATCACGGTTGTCGTGTTCAACGATGCAACGCTCAGCCTGATCAAGATCAAACAGACAGCTCAGCACGGCGGCGACCGGTCGGTCGGCTATGCGCCGGTTGACTTCGCCCAGATTGCCGAAGCAAGCGGTCTCCGGGGCGTCGTGGTGACATCCGTAGACGAACTCGACGCCGAACTGGCCCAGGCCGAATGGGACCAACCGCGTGTGATCGACGCACGCATCGACCCGGCCGCCTATCCAGCCATCATCGAGGCGACCCGTGGCACGACCACGCCGGACGCACCCGCGCCCGAGGCGAGTCCCAATGGGTGAGGAGCTGGCTTGGCACTGTTGCATTGGCGCTGCGAGCGTGATCTTGCGACGCCACGTTGGCAACAGTCGCGCTGACTAACGTGAGTCGCCACACCGTTTCATGAGGTGTCAAACGGCGATCCGTGTCCCTCGGAGACAGCGGTCAGTGACGCGTCGGCTCAATGCAACAGTGCCAGGCCACCGCAGTGTCGAGATGGGCGACGACGAAGCGTCCCGGTCGGCGCGTGACGGTGAGTCCGGCCAGCATCTTGTCGAGGTTGGTCTCTCCTGTCATGACGCGACCATAGCGAGCAGACCCAGCCGGCCACCCGACGCCGGGGACTGGCCGCACTGCACCCGGTAGTGTCGGGCCATGGCTGTCTCCTGGGGCCAGGACGCCCGTGCACTAACCCATGCCGTCACCTCTCTGACCGGTACCGGATTCGGTGCCTACCCCGCCGGCAACTCCCTACTGATACGAGGATCGGCGCAGACGGTGATCGTCGACCCGTCGGTGACGGTGGCCGAGAAGGGGGGTGTGCCGTTCGACGTCGACACGGTCATCAACAGTCATGGACATGAGGACCATATGGCCGGCAACGGAGCGTTTCCCGAGGCTCAGGTCTTTGTGCACCAGCTCGACCTCGACATGGCCCACCGACTCGAGGCCCTGCTCCACGCATTCGGATACAACAGCGTCGAGCACCCCGAGATGGCCACCTACTTCGCCGAGAAGTTCCACTACACCTCCCGACCCGATGCTGTCGGGTTCGACGACGGCCATGTCTGGGACCTCGGTGGAGTGACAGTGGAGGCGGTTCATCTACCGGGCCACACCGCCGGCCACTGTGGCCTGCGGATCTCAGGGGGTGTGTTCTTCCTGGGCGATATCGATCTCACCGGCTTTGGGCCCTACTACGGCGACGTGTGGAGCGATCTCGAGCAGTTTGAGCAGAGCCTTGCGGTGGTGCGCGAGGAAGACGCCCGCTTCTATGCGACCTTCCACCACAAGGGAGTCATCGAGAGCCGGGGGACGTTCCTGGAGATGATCGATGATTTCGCCGCGGTGATACCCAGGCGCCATCGGACGATGCTCGATTTCCTGGCCGAACCGCGGACGATCGAGGAGATGGTCGAGCACCGTTTCATCTACCGCCCGAAGGACGATGTGGTGTTCATCGACAATGTGGAGCGCAGATCCGCCGTCCTCCACGTCGAGCGGATGCGCACGCGGGGTGAGATCGAAGACATCGACGAGGAGCGGTTCCGCGCCATCTAGGAAAGACCACCACAAGTTGCCAACACGAACAAATGTTCGTTAAGGTCGAGATGTGCAGCGATTCGACACAGATCACGAAATCGAACGCCTTCGCCGCTCCCTCGCGATGCTTCCGGCCGGTTCTGATGCGCTCAAGCGCGAGGAGGCCATGGCGCTTCTCGGCCGCCTCCGTGATGTGATGGCCCGTCTCCGCCGTGTCGAGGAAGGTCTCCGCTCCCTGCTCGGCGATGTTGAGCCCGAGCGGCACTGAACGCGCTATGTGCCGGTGGCAGGCGCGGTGTGTTCGCCAAAACGGGCCAGCACCCACTCGTGGGTGAGCGCTGCGATCTCATCGGCCGCTTCGGTCATCAGATGGTCGGTGTCGGGGAAGGTCCTCACTTCGCCATGGCCGGCGAGGGCCTGCACCATCGATGAGTTTTCGGGCCCGAGAATAGAGTCTCGTTCGCCGTGGAGCAGCAGGAGGGGTACAGATCCCATCTGGGCTGCCGCCTCGCACCCGGCCGACTGGGTGGCAAAGGTGATCACGCCCGCGACGGCGGCGGTGAACGTAGAGGCGGCCTGTACGGCCACCGCTCCACCGAACGAATGCCCGAGGATCACGAAGCGTTCGGCTCCGTTGCGCATCGCCAGATCGGCCGCGGCGCACACATCGAGGGTGCACCTGGCCAGATCGCCCGGGCGGCGGTAGCTCACCGCCATGGCGGCTCGGCCCTCAGCGGCCAACTGTCGACCCAACTCGACGTACAGGGATCGGCCCGGGCCGAGCAGTCCACCCATCGCCCCGCCACACATGAGGGCCACATCGCTTGCCCCGGGCAGCCCGAACCACCACACCTGGAGAAGTCCTTCCATGGTGTAGATCTCGATGAGGCGGCTCGATTCGTCGAGGTCGGCATCAGACCTCGCGAGCGCTTCGAGCATGTCGAGCGGTGCCCGCGGAGTTGAGGCTTCGTCGGTCATCCACCCATGGTCGCACGCTGGGCTGGTGGCGCTACGATTCCAGACGCTGGCGCCGGTGCCCGAGCGGCCCAAGGGAACGGCCTGCAAAGCCGTAAAGCCGCGGGTTCAAATCCCGCCCGGCGCTCGTCAGCTCGGGGTCGCCGGTTCGCCGGCGGCCCCACGCATTCCTGAGTGATTCGTCTCCGGTCGCTGGTACAGTTTCTCACCCCAGGGCCGTTAGCTCAGTTGGTTAGAGCGCCTGCTCGACACGCAGGAGGTCACAAGTTCGACTCTTGTACGGCCCACGTCGAAGCGACCGACAGCACCATTCGTGCAGTCGGTCGTTGTCGTTCGGGGCGCTACCGTGCCTTGCTGAAACCGACGTTGGAGGTGCGTGATGTCTGACGACCGGCTCGAGGGTTATCGGGCGAGCATCGACAACATCGACGCGGCCCTGATCCTCCTGCTCGCCGAGCGCTTCAAGATCACCAAGGCGGTGGGGGTTTACAAGGCCGAGGCGGGAATGCCGCCGGCCGACCCCGATCGCGAGAGTCGCCAGATCGACCGCCTGCGTCGGTTGGCCGCCTCTGCCAACCTGGATCCCGCCTTCAGCGAGAGCTTCCTGCGTTTCGTGATCGCCGAGGTGATCCGTCACCACGAACGGGCCTCGGGCGCCCAAGACTGACGCCGATAGGATCGCCGGGTGGGGAGACACCGGTGAAAGCGCCGCTCGATCGCACTGGCTCGCAGCCCTTGTGGGCACAGCTCGAAGCCGACCTTCGTCGTCGAATCGAGCTGGGCGACTTCGATCGACGCTTCCCCACCGATCTGGAGCTCACCGAGGCGTACGGGGTGAGCCGGCACACGGTGCGTGAGGCGGTGGGCCACCTCCAGCGCGACGGGCTTCTGAAAAGGCAGCGGGGTCGTGGGTCGGTGATCGAGAGAGGTGAGTTCGATCAGCGGCTCGGCACGCTCTACAGCCTGTTCGCTGAGATCGAGGCTCAGGGGGTGGAGCAGCGCAGCGAGGTGCTCTCGATGAGCGAGGCATTCGACGATGAGGTGGCGGCCCAACTCGGTCTGGCCGCGGGGTCGGCCTTGTTCAAGCTCGAACGGCTCCGCTTCGCCGGGAACGAACCGCTCGCGGTTGATAGGGCCTGGCTGCCGGCCGAGCTGGCGGCACCGCTCGCCGATGCCGATTTCACCCACACCGCCCTCTACGACGAGCTGGCGGCTCGTTGCGGGTGTCGTCCCAACCGAGGCTGGGAACGCATCACGCCGGTGGTCCCCACCGACGACGAGAGCGCCCTTCTCGGGTTGGACGATGGCACAGCAGCGTTCAGGGTGGAACGCCTCGGTCAGTACGACGGTGTGGCCATCGAGTGGCGGGTCACGATGATCCGCGGTGATCGTTATCGGTTCTTCGCCGACTGGTCGGCGGCAACTCCGGCGGCGCTGCGGCTGGGGCCGACCCACTGAGCACATCGCCATGACCGACCAGCTTGTGCCCCTCGAGATCGACCCTGCCACCGAGCGGCTGGCCCGCCTGCTCCACGACGGCTTTGTCGACTACCACGAACGTTTCCTCGAGATCGGTCACCGAGCCGCTCGGCGGTTTCTCAAGCGAGAGTGGGCTCAACACCAAGACGACGCCACCGAACGTCTCCAGATCCACAAGCACCGGGTCTACTCGGTCGTCGATGCCGCTCGCTTGACTCTCCCCGACGATGAGGCAGAGGCCCGGCGTGTGTGGGTACTTGCCCGGCGGCGATACATCGATCTCATCGGCAGCCGGATGGATCTCGAGTTGGCCGAGACTTTCTACAACTCCGTCACCCGTCGCCTCTTCGACATCGTGGGTCTCGACAAGGAGCTCGAGTTCTTGTGGCTCGGGCCAACCGCCCTCCCCGCCGACGACGGCTCCCGGGGCGAGTACCGCAACTTTCCTGTCGATGAATCGCTCGATGGGACGGTTCGCCAGATCTTCCAGCACTCGCCTCTCGCCTCTCACATGGAAGACATCGACCGCGATGTCGAGCTGGTGCGCGTGCGGATCCAGGCCCAGCTCGATGAGGCATGGGACGGCTGTATCGACTCGATCGACATTCTCCGGCCGATCTTCTACCGCAACAAGGGCGCCTACCTGGTCGGTCGGCTTCGCTGGCTCAACCGAGTCTCGCCGGTCATCTTGCCGATGCTCGCCGAGGAGGATGGCGTGTATGTCGACGCCGTGCTCCTCACCGAGATCGCAGCGAGCCGGATGTTCGGCTACACCCGGTCGTATTTCCATGTGCTGTGTCGACGCCCGGCTGCGGTGGTGGGTTTCCTGAAGAGTCTCCTGCCGGTGAAGCCGGTGGCGGAGCTCTACACGTCGATCGGCTACAGCCAGCACGGCAAGACCAACCTGTTTCGTGCCCTCTACCGCCACATGGACCACTCCAATACGCGTTTCGAGAGGGCTCGCGGCGCCCGCGGAATGGTGATGGCGGTGTTCACCCTCCCCTCGTTCGATGTGGTGTTCAAGCTCATAAAGGACCGGTTCGCTCCCTCGAAGCGCACCACTCCAGAGGAGGTGAAGCGGCGTTACAAGCTCGTGTTCGATCACGACCGCGTGGGTCGACTCGTGGATGCCCAGGAATTCACCAACCTCAGTTTTCAGAGAGATCGTTTCGATGAGGAACTGATCGACGAGTTGCGTGAAGACTGCGCCCGCACTGTCACCATCACCGACGACGAGGTCGTGTTGCACCACGTCTACACCGAGCGCCGCCTCTACCCGCTCGACCTCTACCTGCGAGAGATGTCACCAGAGCGGGCGCGTGCCGCCGCGGTCGATTACGGCAACGCGATCAAGGACCTCGCGGCCGCCGACATCTTCCCTGGCGACCTCTTCCCGAAAAATTTCGGTGTCACCCGCCATGGCGCCGTGGTGTTCTACGACTACGACGAGTTGGCTCTCTTGTCGGAGATCAACTTCCGCAAGGTGCCCGAGAGCGGCAGCTACGACGACGAGATGCTCGATCAGCCCTGGTTCCCGGTGGCCCCCAACGACGTTTTCCCCGAGGAATTCAAGACCTACCTCCGCTCGCCGCGGGTCGTGGGTGAGGTCTTCGGCGACGTCCACGCCGACATCTGTACCGTCGAGTTCTGGCAGCAGATGCAGCGCCAGCACGACGGCGGCGCCCTGCCCGACTTCTTCCCCTATCCCCGCCAGTTGCGGCTACCTCGCGGCCGGCCGATCTAGCCTGGTCCCAGGTCGATCAGGGAGTAGACGAATGCGTGCTGTGGTTCTGGAGGAGAAGGGCGGGCCGGAAGTTCTGACCGTGAGGGACGTACCCAATCCGACGATCGGACCCGAAGAGGTGCTGGTGGAGGTGGTGTCGTCCGCGGTCAACCGGGCTGACCTGCTCCAACGCATGGGTCTGTATCCGGGACCTCCGATGCCACACGAGATCCCGGGCCTGGAGTTTGCCGGCAGGGTGATCGCCATAGGGGCACGGGTCGACGACAGGGTGGTCGGCGACCACGTGATGGGGATCAGCAACGGTGGCTGCTACGCCGAACAGATTGCAGTCCATGAGCGCCAGACCATGGTGGTGCCGATGATTCTGCCTATCGCCGATGCCGGAGCCTTCCCAGAGGTGTTCATCACCGCGTGGGATGCACTGGTGCGCCAGGGCGGCCTCACCTCGGGGCGGTGGGCCCTGGTTCATGCCGGCGCGTCAGGTGTGGGCACGGCCGCGATCCAGATCGCCAAGGCAATCGGGGCCAAGATCGCGGTCACCGCGTCTGGGGGCAAGCATGAGATCTGTCATCGCCTGGGCGCGGATGTGGTGATCGACTACAAGACCGAGGACTTCGTGGATGTCGTTCGCGATGCCACCGGCGGCGAGGGCGCCGATGTCGTTCTCGACGTGATCGGAGGCGAATATCTGCCCCGAAACGTCGCCGCGGTCCGAATGGACGGGTCGATAATCCAAGTTGGAGTGATGGCCGGTGGCCCGGTGCCCTTCGATGTGGGGAGCCTGCTCATGAAGAGGGCCACCCTCACGGGCACCACCCTCAGGGCCCGGCCGATCGAGGAGAAGATCTTGATCACGCGTGAGTTCGCGGCCCAGATCCTGCCCCATGTCGAACAGGGCACCATCGCGCCGGTGATCGACAGCCGGTTCCCGTTGGCCGATGCCGCAGGCGCTCACGAGCGCATGGCGAGCAACGCAAACGCCGGCAAGATCGTGCTCGACATCTCCCCGGGCTGATCCACGACGCAGGCCGAAGTCTTAGAGCTGTTGCTGTCGTTGGGATCAGCGTTCGCTCATGGGCACGTAGGAGCGTTCCTCGCTGCCGGTGAAGAGCTGACGGGGCCGCGCGATTCGCGAATCCTGAGCGAGCATCTCGTTCCAGTGAGCCAACCAGCCGGGCGTGCGGCCGATGGCGAACAGGACGGTGAACATCTCGATCGGGAAGCCCATCGACTGATAAATCAGACCCGAATAGAAGTCGACGTTGGGATACAGCTTGCGGCTGATGAAATAGTCGTCGTTGAGCGCCGCCTCCTCTAGCTTGAGGGCAATGTCGAGGTGAGGGTTCTTCCCTGTGACCGCGAAGACTTCGTGGGCGGCTTCCTTGATGATCGCGGCGCGAGGGTCGTAGTTCTTGTACACCCGGTGTCCGAACCCGATCAGGCGGCCCTCGCCTGCCTTGACGCTCTTGATGAAGTCGTCGACATTGCTGTAGTTCTCGATCGAATCGAGCATGTTGAGCACGGCCTCGTTGGCACCGCCATGACGGGGCCCGTAGAGGGCGGCACACGCCGCGGCAACCGAGCTGTAGGGATCGGCGTGGGCAGAACCGACTACGCGTGCGGCGGTAGTGGAGCAGTTTTGCTCGTGGTCGGCGTGGAGGATCAACAGGAGCTCCATCGCCTTGCGAAGGACAGGGTCGATCTCATAGGGGTTGCCCACTTCGAACATCATCTGGAGGAAGTTGGACGGGTAGTCGAGGGTGTTGTCGGGGAAGACGAAGGGCTGGCCCTCGCTGTGGCGGAACGCCGAAGCCGCGAACGTGGGCATCTTGGCGATCAGTCGGGTGATCTGGTGCATCCGGTTGTCCGGATCCTCGATGTCCTTGGCGTCGGGGTAGAAGGTCGAGAGCCCAGCCACGCCGGAAGTGAGCAGTCCCATGGGGTGGGCGTCGTAGTGGAAGGCGTCGTACATTCGCTTGCGGAACTTCTCGTGGAGATACGTGTGGTGGGTGATGTCGTCGACCCACGCGTCGTGCTGAACCTGGTCGGGCAGCTCTCCATTTATGAGGAGGTAGGCGACCTCGAGGAAGGTGCTCTGCTGGGCGAGTTGCTCGATGGGGTAGCCGCGATAGCGCAGGATGCCGTTATCGCCGTCGAGTTCGGTAATCGCGCTCTCCGCGCCGCTGGTGGTGGCCAGGCCTGGATCATGGAACCAGACCCCCGGGAGGAGCTTGCGCCACTCGGCTGCATCAACGCCGCCGTTGGCGATCGGGATCTCGAGCGACTCACCGGTTCGGTTGTCGGTGATAGTGATGCTCTTGGCCACGATGACTCCTTCTACGCCAGGTCGCGGAGGGACGGCGCAAGCTCCGAATCTAGGCGCGGAATCGACTTCTCAACACACTGAGAGCGTATGTCGGGTGGTTCTCAGAGCGGAGTGTTGTCGTGACGACGCCGGGGAAGTCGTTCTCGTTTCCCTGAAAGCATCTCGAGCGCGGCGTGAAGTTCGGCTCGCGTCTGCTCGGGATCGATGACCGCGTCGATGGTGCCTCGCTCGGCGGCGATGTAGGGGTTGAGGAGCCTCTCCTCGTAGGCCGCCTCGAGCTCGATGCGCTCCTCGGGTGTGATTCGGCGGTTGAGGATCTCGACCGCTCCCTTGGCTCCCATCACCGCGATCTCAGCCGACGGCCACGCCAGGGCGATGTCGTTGCCCATGCGTTTTGAGTCCATGACGATGTAGGCGCCACCGTAGGACTTCCGGGTGGTGACGTTGACTCGGGGCACGGTGGCGCGCGCGTAGGCGAAGGCCAACTGGGCCCCGTAGCGGATCATGCCTCGCCATTCGGTGTCCTTGCCCGGGTAGAAGCCGGAGGTGTCGACGATGGTGACGAGGGGGAGGTTGAACGCATCACACATGGCGACGAATCGCCCTGCCTTCTGCGATGAGCCGATATCGAGGGTTCCGGCCACCGTCTGGGGTTGGTTGGCCACGATCCCCACCGACCTCCCCCCGATGCGGGCGAAGGCGGTGACGATGTTGGCAGCCCAGGCCTCGTGGGGTTCGAGCAGGTCGCCGTGATCGACGATCGAGCCGAGGATGTCGCGCACGTCGTAGGAGCCATTGGTGGACGGTGGGAGGACCCCATAGGCCTCGGGGGTGAGGCGATCGACGGGGTCGTCGCAAGGTGCGGTGGGAGCATCGGTATCGGTGTGGTCGGGGAGAAAGGAGAAGACGTCGGCTGCGAGAAGGCGGCCCTCCTCCTCATCGGCCACCACGAAACTGGCCACTCCGGATATGCGGCCATGGATCATCGGGCCGCCGAGCTCGTCCTTGGAAATTGGCACACCGGTGAACTGCTCGACCATCCGGGGACCGACCACGAAGGCATAGGCGTCCTTGGTCATGATCACAAGGTCGACCAGACCGAGCATCAGGGCCGGTCCCGACACTGTCGGGCCGCTGACGATCACGATGGTGGGGATGACTCCCGAACAGCGCGTGAGCTCTTGGGCGGCGTGGCCCCATCCGTCGAGTGCGCCGACGCCCTCTTCGATGTCGGCGCCGCTGGACGCCAGTCGGATCAGGAGTGGGAGCTGCTGCTCGAAGGCGTAGCGGGCTCCGGCCGCGATGGATTGGCCGTCGGCGGGTCTCAAGGCTCCTGCATGTTCCGTGCCGCGCGCGTCGACCTCGATGACACGGCGGCCGTACAGATCGCACACCCCAGCGCGCACGAATCCCTCCACCCGGGCGCGTATTTCGATCGGCCGAGTGATCCTGGAACTGGCGGAGGCTGTGGTCATCGAGGGTGGGATTCAATGCTTGGCGACGTGGTTGCACCCAACCATGGCATTGATATTCGGTCGATGGGGGTACCGGGGATCACGACACCTCGGCTTGCTGGGGGCTGACTCCTTCGATGCCGGGCCCGACCTCGGCTACCACCTCCTCGATCGCGTCGATCACCACCCGAGTGGGAGCCGAGGGCGCCGTGCGTCGGGGGGTGGCGAGCCCGGCCACGCGACGCGATACCCCGTCGACCTCCACCCGTTTCCAGTCGCCGGTGAGGTCGGAGGGCACCGCGCTGGCTGGTACCAGTGACGGTGCGAACCCTTGGAAGGCGAGGCTGGTGAGCAGGCGGAGGCCGTCGACTTCGGCCTTGGTGACCAGCGAGACTCGAGCTCGTGCGGCATCGGCATCGATCTCGTCGCGAAAGGCCGTGCCCCGAGGAGGGAGCATGATCTCGTGCTTGGCGAGCTCGGTGAGGTCGACCCGGTCGTTGGCGGCGAGTGGATGTCCGTTGGGCACTACCAGCACCCGGTCTTCCTCGAACAGGAAGGTGGTATCGATGTCGGGGTCGTCGACGGGGAGGTTTACCACGGCCACGTCGAGCCGGTCGGACAGGAGCTGGGGGATTAGGGAGGTGGTGGTGGCCTCGATGATGAGTAGCTCGACTCGCGGGAAGCTCCGGCTGAGAGAGTCGAGTAGGGCCGGCACCAACCAGCGGGCGGTGGTGCCGATCACACCGGCTCGAACACTGCCGCCGACGTCGTCTCGTAGCGACACGAGATCGTCTTCGATGGAGCGGAGCTCAGAGATGATTCGGCGGGCCCTGTCGGCGACGACTTCCCCTTCCGGCGTGAGCTGGCCTCTCGCCCGGTCGATGAGGACCGTGCCCAGCTCCTGTTCGAGGTGGGCGACATGGGTTGAGACGTTTGACTGGACGGTGTGCAGGGCGCGAGCTGCAGCGGAGAACGAGCGGTGTTCGGCTACTGCGAGCATGGCTTGAAGTTGGCGGAGATCCATCGCTCGAAATGATGCCACATATTCGTCGAAACTGTTGGAAAGATGATGCGGTCGCTGATTGAATTGAGGCAAGAGCGGGTTCCTCAGCGTCCACTAATTGCTGAGTAGAACCTCCGGTTCTGGGCACCCCCCCGCCTGGAACCGTCCGGAGAAGCGACTGGCAGTCCCCCCAAAGAATCGCCGGTCGCTTTTCCCGTTTTCGGCGGCGATCAAGGCCGCCGCTACGCTCCAACGGTGCCTAGTTGCGCCGCATTCTTCGACCTTGATCGCACGGCGGTAGAAGGCCCCACCGGCCCCGCTTTCAGTGATGCTCTGCGTGAGCTCGGATTGCTCGGCCCACGCCGTCATCCCCTGGAGACGGTTCTGTTCGGCCTCTATGAGGTCATCGGCGAGACGGCGGCGACGATGGCATTGTCGCGACAGGCGGTCCGGCTCACCGAGGGTTGGGACGAAGCTCTGGTGGCTGACGCCGGCCGTATCGCCGCCGCCCGCCTGCTCGGATCCGTGGCCCCATACCTGCGAGCCGAGCTGGAAGCTCACCGGCGGGCGGGGCGCGAGCTTGTGCTGGCCACCACCAGCCCCGACGAACTTGCCCGACCGCTGGCTGCCTCCCTCGGGTTCGACGACGTGATTGCCACCCGTTACCGACGAGTCGACGGGCACCTCGACGGCACAATCGACGGGCCATTTGTGTGGGGCGAGTCGAAGTGGCGGGTCGTGCAGGAGTGGTCGCGAGCCAAGGGGGTCGACCTGGCGAAGAGTGTGGCCTACTCCGACAGCTACCACGATGTCCCCCTGCTCTCCGGAGTGGGCTCGGCCCGGGTGGTCAATCCTGATCCCCGCCTCACCCTCGAGGCTCGGCAACGAGGCTGGCCGACCCGGTCACTGAGCGAGCCGGCTGAGGGGCGATGAATCTGTAGGCCGGTAGCGCAAACGTGGCGATGGTGCATCTACGCTCGACTCTCGGCGACAGCAGAAGCGCGCGGTAAGGACGACACCGATGAGTGAGGCGCTCGGGATCCACATCAGCGAACGCGGCATCGTCGCCGTTCTCGCCGACGCGGAGGGAGACACCGATCTGGTCGTCCTCGAATTGGGCGACTCCGGTCCGGCCGCGGCATGCGCGGTGGCGGCGGGCCCCGACGGCGCCGTTCTGGTGGGCGATGTGGCTGCTCGGACCGATGGCCCGATCGTGAACGACCCACTGGAGAGAGCCCGTCAGGGTCGTACCGGTGCCCTCACCGCCGTGTTCACCCATGTCACCGGGCGGGCGGCCACCACGGTGGGTTCTGCGCCTTCCCGACTGGCGGTGGTTGTCGCCGACGACTTCACTGCCGATGATCGAGACCAGGTGGTGCTGGCGGCCAACGCGGCCGGCATCTCCGATGTCACGATTGTGTTCGAGACGGTGGCACGAACCCACCAGATTGTCGTTCCCGAGATCGCCGCGCTGGCTGCGGGCGCGGCCCTCACCGCCAGCGCCGCTGCCCCACCACCCATCGTCACCCGTGAAGAGATCGGTGGAACGGTACCCAAGGTGCCGGTCACGCCTCCGATCATCGAGCCCACTTCAGGGCCCACATCGGTCTTCGACGAAGATCCCGATTCGGGTCGCGAGTCCAAGCCGACACCTGTTCGCTCGTCTCCTGCTCCAGTTGGCTCCCGGCCGGCTACAGCGCCGGTCACAGCGTCGGTGCCCCCTGTGCAGCCGCCGGTGTACCCGCCCGTTCACGATGTGCCCGACCGACCCGTTCCCGTCTGGGCGGTGGTGGTGCCTGTGCTTGTTGTCCTGCTGGTTGCGGCGGGCGCGGCCTTCTTCATCTTCGGTGGGGGTGATGATGCCGATTCTGTGGAGCTTGCTGCGACGTCCACGTCCACCACCAGCACCACGTCCACCACCGAGGCGCCTACGTCGACCTCCACCAGTTCCACGACCACCTCCTCGACGTCCACCACCTCCTCGACATCGACGTCCAGCACCTCGTCGACGTCCACCACGTCCACTACCACCACGCCGCTACGGGTGGGCACCCCCGGGCCGGTGACTCTGGTCGAGACCGGTCTCCAGTTCGACACCAATGTGGTGGTGCAGTTCGGTCAGGACTCCGAGATCGTTTTGCTGGAGGCTGCCGCGGTGCTCGGCGATCCCGACTCCGATTCCGGCTTTGTGGCCCACGAGTTCTGTGCCGGTACTCGCAGCCGCTTCGTGCGCTGGGGCGACCTCGAGCTGGTGTTCACCGAGGAGGTGGTCGACAGCAATGTCGGCACGTTCAGCCAGTGGTATGTCGATGGGCACTCGAGCCCCACCGGGCTCGTCACGCTCGACGGTCTGGGCGAGTCCGCCACCATCGGCTTCCTGGAGGTCACCTATGGCAATGCACTGGCGATGGTGGCTGCGTTCGAGGGAGACACCGTGGGCATCTTCGCGGTGACCAACCCCGGTACGGGCGGTGTGCTCAGTGGCACCACCGAAGGTCTCGATCCCGAGGGTGTGGTCACCACCCTGTGGTCCGGAGACAGCTGCGCCAGAGCCTTCACCTGACAAACCCACGGGTTTTCTGAGCAGGGGCGCGCGCAAAGCGCGCGCCCCTGCTCAGAAAAAGCCCAAAAAGAGATTCAGGTGGCGCGGGCTCGGATGATGTTGAGCGCGCTGCCGGCCTTGAACCACTCGACCTGATCGGTCGAGAAGGTGTGATTGGTCTGGAAGCTCCAGCACTCGCCGGTGGGGGTGGTGACCTCCACCATCACCTCGCTGCCGGGAGCGAGTTCGGAGAGGCCATACACCGAGATGCGGTCGTCCTCACCGATCTTGTCGTAGTCGACCGGATCGGCGAACGTGAGGGGCACCATGCCCTGCTTCTTCAGGTTGGTCTCGTGGATCCGGGCGAAGCTGCGGGCGATGGCCACCCGGCCGCCGCGGAAGCGGGGCTCCATGGCCGCGTGCTCGCGGCTCGAGCCCTCGCCCATGTTCTCGTCGCCGATGACCACCCAGGGAACGTCGGCCTGGTGGTAAGCCTTCGCGATATCGGGGAAGCTCTGGCGTTCGCCGGTGAGTTGGTTCTTGCCCATGCCGACCAGTTCTTCGTTGTGGTGGTTGACGGCCCCGTTGTAGAGATTGCCCGAGATGTTCTCGAGGTGGCCGCGGTACTTGAGCCAGGGGCCGGCCATCGAGATGTGGTCGGTGGTGAATTTGCCCTCGGCTTGCACGAGGATCGGCATGTCCTCGAAGTCCTTGCCGTCCCATGCCGGGAACGGGGTGAGGAGCTGGAGCCGATCGGAGGTGGGGGAGACGAAGATCTCCGCTGAAGAGCCATCGCTCGGGGGAGCGATGAAGGTGTTCTCGCCGGGATCGAAGCCCGCTTCGGGAAGTTCGAGCCCGATGGGGGTGGAGAGCGATACCTCTTCGCCGGCATCACTGGTGATGGTGTCGTTGATCGGGTCGAAGTCGACCGTGCCGGCGAGGGCCAGGGCGATCACCGTCTCGGGCGAGGTCACGAAGGCCAGGGTTGCCGCGTCTCCGTCGTTTCGTTTGGGGAAGTTGCGGTTGTAGGAGGTGACGATGACATTGGGTCTGCCGGTCTCGTGGTCGGTCTCCTCGGAACGGTCCCACTGGCCGATGCACGGGCCACAGGCGTTGGCCAACACCACGGCGCCGAGAGCTTCGAAATCCTGGAGAAGTCCGTCACGCACGATCGTGGCTCGTACCTGTTCGGATCCGGGCGTGATGAGGAGACGGGTCTTGACTCTGAGTCCCTTCGCGGCGGCCTCGCGGGCGATCGACGCCGCCCGGGTGATGTCCTCGTAGGAGGAGTTGGTGCAGCTGCCGATGAGGGCGGCGGATATCTCCAGGGGCCATCCCTTGTCGCTGGCCTCGGCGCCCAGATCCTTCACCTCGCGAGCGAGATCGGGGGTGTGGGGACCGTTGATGTGAGGGGTGAGGGTGTCGAGGTCGATCTCGATGACCTGATCGTAGTAATCACCAGGGTTGGCGAGGACTTCGTCGTCGGCGCGGAGGTGGTGGGCCACGGCGTTGGCGGCGTCGGCCACTGCTTCGCGTCCGGTGCTCTTGAGGTAGCGGGCGACGGCGTCGTCGTAGGCGAACAGTGAGGTGGTGGCCCCGATTTCGGCTCCCATGTTGCAGATGGTGGCCTTGCCGGTGCAGCTGAGGCTGTTGGCGCCTTCGCCGAAGTATTCGACGATCGCGCCGGTGCCGCCCTTCACGGTGAGGATGTCGGCCACCTTCAAGATGATGTCTTTGGGGGAGGTCCAGCCGCTGAGCGAGCCGGTGAGCTTGATACCGATGAGCTTCGGCCATTTGACGTTCCAGGGGAAGCCGGTCATCACATCGACTGCGTCGGCGCCACCGACACCCACCGCGATCATGCCGATGCCGCCGGCGTTGGGGGTGTGGCTGTCGGTGCCGATCATCATCCCGCCGGGGAACGCGTACTGCTCGAGCACGACCTGGTGGATGATTCCGGATCCGGGCTTCCAGAAGCCGCCGCCGTACTTTGCCGAGACCGACTGGAGGAAGTCGTAGACCTCTTCGTTTGTGTCGACTGCGGCCATGAGGTCGGTCTTGCCGTCTTGGCGGGCGAGGATGAGGTGATCACAATGGGTGGTGGTTGGCACTGCCACCTCGTCGAGGCCTGCGGTCATGAACTGGAGCCATGCCATCTGGGCGGTGGCATCCTGCATGGCGACTCGGTCGGGGCGGAGGTCGACGTAGGAGTCGCCCCGCTCGAGTTCCTGGTCGGGGGAGTCGAGATGGTTGATGAGGATCTTCTCGGCGAGGGTGAGGGCACGGCCGAAGCGGCTGCGTGCTGCACCGATGCGCTCGTCGAGGGTGGCGTAGACGCCGTTGATCAGTTCGATCGGGGTGGATGCCGCGACGGCCATTGTGTACCTCGGGTTCGCGTGGAAAGCAGTTGACTCGTGGCAGCCTATGTCTTGTCGGTCGACGTGGCCGCCGCTAATGGTATAGACAAGTAGTATACAAGTGCGCAGTCCGAGATATCACCAGATCGCAGACGAGCTTCGGTCTCGCTTGGCGAGCAGCGGTTACCCCACCGGTCGCCTCCTGCCCAGCGAAGCGAGCCTGAGTGAGGAGTTTGCCGTGAGTCGCGTCACCGCTCGCCGCGCCCTCGAACAGTTGCGTACCGAAGGCCTGATCGACTCTCGCCAGGGCCTCGGCTGGTTCGTGGCCACCGAACCGCTGCGCCAGGTACTCAGCGAGCTCGACACCATCGAGGACCAGCTAGCAGCCTCCGGCGTGGTCGCGGATCGCCAGGTGCTCGATTTCGCCTTTCTGGACGCCCCGCCTCGAGCGCGAGAGGTGCTCGGTGAGGGAAGGGTCCTGGAGGTCTGCCGGCTCAACCTCGCCGATGGTGAGCCGTTCGCACGGGTGACGGTGTGGTGCCCGGAGGAGATCGGTGCGTCCCTCTCAAGAGACGATGTGGAGGCTCGCCCCTTCTACGACCTGTTGGCTCGGGAGCTGTCCATCACCCTGAGCGGCGCCCAGCAGACGATCGGCGCGGGTGCAGCGTCCGCCACCGACGCCCAACTTCTCGGCGTGCCCGAAGGGAGTCCGGTTCTCGTATGTGAACGGGTCACCCGATCGGCCGACGGGAAGGCGGTCTTGTTGAGCGAGCACATCTACCCCGCTCATCTCACGGCGTTCACCGTCGAGATGCCATCGGCGGGCACCAGCGAAGCACCGGCCGGACTCCGGCTCGTCGAATGAGCGCTCAGCCGCCGATCCCCTGACCACTCAGTTGAAGGGGCTCAGATGTCGGGCCAGCTGCGGGTGCGGCGCTTGGCGCCTCGGGCCCGATCGCCGAGGGCCCAGGCTCGTCGCCAACGGCCGGTCTCGGGGCCGGTGAGGCCGGGGCTCGTACCGGCGTGGGCCCGTAGGCGGGCGCGATACCAATCCGAGGAGGCCTCGTCGGCGAGGGCGGCGACTTCCCGCTCGATGCGAGCACCGAACCGGGTGGCGTTCTCGTCGTCGGTGGGCTTCAGCGGGCGGCCGAACGTGACCGAGGTGGTGCTCGGCCGGGGCAGAGAGCGGCCCTTACGCAGGATGCGACCGGTGCCTTCGAGATGGATCGGCACCACCGGCACTCCGGTCTTGGCCGCTAGATAGGCGGCTCCGCCCCTGAATGGCTGGCCCCAGCCGTCGGGGCTGCGCCCACCTTCAGGAAAGATGAGGAGGCTCCAGCCGTCACCAATGAGTTCGGCGGCGGTGTTGGCGCTGCGTCGTTCGACCTTGGTGCGTTCGATGGGGATGGCGCCGATCACCAGCGCCGACAGGGCGCCGGTGACCCGAGTGCCGAAGAAGTAGTCGGAGGCGGCAGCCACGACGACCTTGTGGCGCCAGGGGGTAGGGATTGACGTGAGCAGCAGCGGCGTGTCGAGATGGCTGTGATGGTTGGCGGCGAAGATGATGGGACCTTCGAGGCCGAGGAGGCGGTCCTCGCCCCTTCGGTCCGGAGCGGCCAACCCGCTGACGGCGAGGCGCATGGGCCCATCGACGATGGCCGCGCGCACCATCCGAGCCGGCGTGCGGCGAGCCCATTCGGTGTCGTAGTGGACCCCGGTGCGTCGCTCGGGCGGCAGGGGCGCCACCCGTCTGGGGGTGGACGGGGCTCGTAGGGGAAATTCGAGGGCGCGGAATCGTCTCACGGGCGACAGCCCAGCAGGGAGGCGTGGTAGCCCGATCTGCTTGGCCAGCCGGCTCATCGGGGCCGCCTCATGTGACGTCGGCCATCAGGATCGGCGGGTTGTGGAGATGGGTGATCGAGGGACGGGGCCCCACAACGTCGCTCGCCATTTCGAGGGCGTCCTGCATCGTGGACGCAGGTTGGAAGCCGAGGCGTCGCACTGCTCGCTGGTCGCCTCCGACGATGATCACCCGGCCGAGCCACTGGAGTGCATGGGCTCCCCAGTACCACATGTAGAAGGGGTGAACGCCGTGGTAGGCGTAGCTATTGCGGTAGAGGTGGGTGTACCACTCGTCTTCCGCGAACTGCTTCTCGTACTTCTTCTCGAGTTCGATCGGGTCGGTGGTCTCGGCCAGTAACTGCTCGAAGAAGTCGATGTAGCTCGGATGATGAACAGGGTGGAACTCCCACGGCGTGGGG
The DNA here is from genome assembly GCA_964196195.1 of uncultured Gammaproteobacteria bacterium. GTDB lineage: Bacteria > Actinomycetota > Acidimicrobiia > Acidimicrobiales > Aldehydirespiratoraceae > OFTM10. The sequence continues at coordinate 19,702 of CAXMSE010000085.1, forward strand.
TGGCTCATGATGAGGACTCCGCCCTCCCTCACCAACGGCTTGCCGCGATACATGTTGAAGAAGTAGCCGAGCCCGAGGCACATCACCAGCACGGGGTTCATCACCGAGTTGACGTTGTAGGGGCAGATGTAGGGCAGGCCGAAGGTGAGCACATCGGTTTGGCCCTCCACCGGCACGAGGTGCTGCTTGAAGCAGTTCTCGAGGGTGACTTCGTGGACCGAATCGACATTGCCGGCCTGGACCGACGTGAGCTCGTAGGGGGCTTCCCAGTTGTTGAAGATCTTGCGCCGGGCGCCGGTGGGCATCAGATCGAGGCCCTTCTTCATCCCCATGAACGTGGCGCGATCTCTCGCCGTCCATTCCCACTCACGCTTCTGGAGCACCGCCAGGGGACCGTCGTAGCCGAAGGTGTTGTTGTTGATCGTGGTCTCGATCTGGAAGACGCGCGGGCCGTGGTTCTTGATGACCTCGCCCTGGCGCCAGTTGGAGTGGTGAAGCTCCGAGCTGTGGCGGTCCATGAAGCTCTTGGACTCGCGCATCGTGGCCACATTGTGGTGATGCTTGATGCCGGCGTAGCTGGACAGCCCGGTGGCGGTGGACTTCCAGCCGCCGTCCATCGACACGATGTTGAGGTTGACGTAGACGAGGAGGTCGGATTCGGCGGCCCGCTTGTTCATGGTGACGAGTTCGTCGTGGCCGGTGGTGCCGAGCTCCACGATGCCGTCGGGGTCTTCGGCGTCGTGGTTGTAGAGGGCGTTCTGGGGGGCGAAGGCGTCGTAGATTCGGTCGCCGAGACAGTGGCGGAGTTCGGCTTCGGTCATGCGACGATGCAGGGCGAGGGCGGCGATGAGGTGTACGTCGTCGACGCCGGCCGCGGCGGCGATATCGAGTACCTGCTCGATGATGCGTTGGCGGATATCGGGCTGGCGCATCTTCGGCAGGGGAAGACTGAGATCGTCGAAGGCGATGGTGAGCTTCATGCCCGGCTTCATGAGGCTGGGTAGGGGATCGTCGTCGAGGGGGTTGAGCAGGGCCTGGTAGATCGACTCCTCGGGGTCGGGGAGACCGGGGAGGGGTTCGGCGGGATAGATCACCCGGCTGCGGTCGGCCGGCAGCTTTTCGAGGCGGAAGTTGTCGCCGTGGTGGAACAAGATGGGAGGCGTCGAGCGGTCGACGTCGAGAACAAAACCGGGACGGGGTGCCTTGCGGCGGGAATCAGAAGCCATGTGAGCGAGCCCTCCTCAGACTGCTCTGCGGTTGCGGATCGGACCACGCAGGGTGTGGGGTCCGATCGGGATGACGCGGTTGGGGGCACCGGCCGATTTCGACCAGTGTTCGATGAGCCAGCCGCGGCGGCGGGCGATCGAGGCGAGCTTGGTTTCGGCGTTGACCGCCACGGGGAACCCGACTGCTTCGAGCATCGGCAGGTCGGAGCTGGAGTCGGCGTAGGCGACGGCCTGGCGCAGATCGAGTCCGTGTTCGTCGGCATAGTCGACGAGAGTTTGGTAGCGAGCTTCGCCGGTGGGTGGCACGGTGGTGAGCTGGCCGTCGTAGGTGCCGTCGGTGATGCTCATGTCGGCCGCCACGATGTCGTCGAACAGGGGCTTGAGGGGTTCGACCACAAGGCGGAGGGCACCAGTGATCAGGAGGGTGCGGTGGCCGAGCCGGCGATGCTCACGGACCCTGCGGATGGCGGCCGGGAACGACTTGGTGATGAGGAGGTCGCTCATCATCTCGACGGAGTCCTCATCGAGGAGCTGGACGGGTGCGTCCTCGAAGCGCCGGTAGAAGTAGCGCAGGAAATCGGATCGGTCGGCACGGTCGAGGGAGAGGAGCGTGGGCACTTCGCGCAGCGTTTTGAGGGTGAACCGGAGCCGATCGGCGGTGTTGAGGTGGCGGGTGGCGAGCCAGGCGTAGCTCGCCACCACGTTGCTGGCGATGAGGGTGTTTTCGAGATCGAAGACCGCCAGCTGGCGATCTTCGGAGAGGACCTGCTGGCGTAGCCGTTCGTTGCGACCCGACGCTTGGCGTGAGCCGGGCGCCATCTTGAGGCGGGCCTGCTTCACCATCGAGGGAAGGTGGATGTCGTGGACGTAGGTGGGCCAGTGGACCGATTTCGGGTCCATGCAGAAGTCGCGTTGGTCGGCTTCATCGAGGCTGTTCCAGAGCTCGTACATGCGGTCGAGTTGGTACAGCGCTTCGCACTCTGTGTAGGCCCCGTAGAGCTCGACATAGCCGTTGGCTCGTTCGAGCTCGTCCTTCTTCTCCTCGAGTTCGGCTCCGAACTCGGCTTGGCGGCCGCGCAGGGGGAGTGTGTCGAGGACCCGTTCACCGATGTCGAGGCCCCTTCTGGCTCGGCCCAACTGGCGGGCCACGCGACCCCGTCCGGGGAAGGACCACTCGGGCACCGAGATGGGCTGGTTCTTTTCGTCGTAGACGGGGTGTTCGGTGAACCAGCTCCGTACGTGGTCGACGAGTTCGCCGTACTTGAGCGGGTTGCCGGTGCCGCTGGCGATCTGGATGACATCGGGGGAGTCGTTACCGTCGGTGTCGTAGTGGGGGCCTCGGGCCGCGACGGCGAGGATGGTGGCCACGACGAGGTCGACGGGGATCACGTCGATCACGCCTTCGGGCACGCCCGGGAATTCCTTGAGGAGGCCGCGGGCGTAGGCGGCGATCACGGGTTCGGCCATCCGGAACCCGCGGATCCATCCCGGTTTGGGCTCGGCGAGGGCGGATTCGATGATGGATGGGCGCACGATGCTCACTGGCACGCCGTCGCGGCACTCCACGAGGCTGCGCTCGCCGAGGGCCTTGGTGAAGGCGTAGGCATCGGGGAAGCCGAGGCTGCTGGCCCGGGCTCGTCCGGCATCGGTCATCTCCTGGCCTACCCACTTCTGGCGGAGGTTCTCGACGCGAGCTGCTATCGCCGGGCCGCCGGCCGCGCCGAGGGATCTGACCGCCTCTTCGCGAAGCGCAGTGAGGCGGTGGGGCGTGCGGCTTGCCTGTTCGGCATCTTTGCGGGCCTGGTGGGCGTTGTTGACCTCGGCGCGCCAATCCACGTCGACGAAGAAGGGCGACTCCTCGACGAGTTGTTCGGGTGCCTTGCCGCGTCGGCTGCCGGCGACGTAGCAGGTGGATACCGCCACAAGGTGGCCGGGCTCTCCGGGGGCCAGGCCGCCCGGAGTGGCTTCGGACCGTCGGGCTGCGGCGCTGCGCATTGCCGCTGCCACCCGGCTGGGGCCGAGGAGGTTGACTTCGACGGCGTCGTCGAGTGCGGAGTCGAAGCTGACCGTGGCGGCGGAGTGGATGGCCAGGTCGCAGGTGGCGAGGATCGAAAGGCTTTCATCATCGAGGCCGAGGTCGTCGGTGCCGACGTCGCCGGCCAGGCCGACGATGCGGCGGGCGCACATCTGGTCGAAGGACTCGCCGTCGTGGCCACCGGCTGCTACGGGGTCGTCGGCGAAGGCGGCGCGGAGTCGATCGAAGGCATCGTTCTTGAGGATGTCGCGGTTGACCCTGGATTGGGCGCCGCGTCGGCCGGGGCGCACGATCAGTACCAGTTGGCTGTCGGGAACGGCACGAAGGAGTCGCTCAACGAGGGCGGTGCCGAGGAATCCGGTGGAACCGGTGATGGCGATGCGTTTGGAGTTGAGCTGCTCACAGATCACGGGGCCAGTTTTACCAAATCTCTCTACCAATTGGTAGACGTAGATGGAATCGGGCTGCTAATAATCGAGATTGATGACCCAGCCGACCCGGGATCGCATCCTCGACGCCGCCCTCAGGGCCTACGGCACCGACGGGTTTGCCGCGACCTCCCTCGATGCTCTGGCCGACCAACTCGGGATCCGCAAGCAGACGATCCTCTACTGGTTCCCCTCCAAACAGGCCCTGTTCGAGGCCGTGATCGACGCGGCGGCGCTCGACCTGGTGAAGCTCTTCGAGACCGAGGCATCGAGAGGGCTCGCCGGTCTCGATCAGGTGGAGGCGATCGTGGGCCAGGTGTTTCGCCTCGCGGTACGCCGCCCCGAACTTCTCGGTCTGGTGCGCGAGGTGACGCGCCCCGGCTCCTTGTCGGTCGATCGACTCGCCCAGCAGGTGGCGCCCGCCTTCGACCGGGCCCGCGATTTTCTCCAGCGAGAGATGGATGCCGGCCGCTTCCACCGATCCGATCCGACGATGTTGTTGCTGTCGCTGTATTCAACGGTGGTGGGTGTGGCCACCGAACTCGAGGTGCAGAGGGCGATGGGGCTCGCTCCCACGCTGAGAGGCACCGTTGCGCGCCGCCGGGAGCTGATCCGTTTCCTCAGGGCTGCGCTCACCCCCCAGGTTCAGCGGGGACGAAACTGACGGAAGTTGGCGGTGATCCTCGCTCGGATCTTGCCCTCCGACTCGAGTTCGCCCTCCACCGTTATCTCGGGATCGTCGTGGCGACTCACCTCGGCTCGAAGGGTGACGGGAGCGGAGATGGAGGTAGGGCGCAAGAGGTCGATGCTGTAGCCGGATGTGAGATAGGTCGGCCCACCCTCGGCATCGGGGGCGATACTGCTGCTCGGCCATGCTCCGTGTTTCTCATGGAGCCACCACCACACGGCCGCTCCGGAGTGGCAGTCGAGCAGGGTGCCGATCACCCCGCCGCAGAGCACATCGGCCACGGCTTGATGGATCAGCTGGGGCTGCCAGGTGGCTGTCACCCCGGCTCCGTCGGTGTAGCTCTGCAGGCCGAGGCCTTCGGTGTTGGCCGGGCCGCAGCCAAAACATGAGCCATCGGGAAACGCTGCCCCCTGTACCCATCGCGACGTCATCGGTTCAGTGATCCGTTCGGGTGTGGCGGTGCTCGCGTTGGTGGCGCGAAACAGCCAGATCGATCAGGCGATCGATGAGCGTGGGGTAGTCGATTCCAGTGGCGGCCCAGAGTTTCGGATACATCGAGATCGGCGTGAACCCGGGCATGGTGTTGATCTCGTTGACCAGCCAGCCCCGTTGCTCCTCGTAGAAGAAGTCGACACGGGCGAGCCCCTCTACCTTGCAAGCGCGATAAGCGGCGATGGCCAGGCGCTGAACGTCGGCGAGTTCGTCGGCGCTGAGGTCGGCCGGAATCGTGAGGTCGGCGCCATTCTGGTACTTGTCGGCGTAGTCGTAGAAGTCGGCGCCGGGAACGATCTCACCTGCGACGCTGGCATGGGGGTCTTCGTTGCCGAGCACCGCCACCTCGATCTCGCGGCCGCGGATCTCCTCTTCGATGATGACCTCACGGTCGTAGGACGCGGCCTCACGGATCGCCGACCGCGCCTGGTGGGCATCGGTTGCCCTGCCCACGCCCACCGACGAGCCCATGTTGGCGGGCTTGATGAACAGGGGCAGGCCCAGATCCTCGATGGCGGCGGCGACCTCGGAATCGATCGAGGAGGGCGATCCGTCGAGGCGACGCACCTGTTCGGTGCCCTTGTCGGTGGTGTCGACGGTGAGCCAGCGGTAGCGGCCCTGGGGCACATCGTGGCTGGCGAGGTGGTCCTTGCAGGCCACCTTGTCCATACACAGAGCCGAGGCCAGAACGCCGGCCCCCACATAGGGGACGCCGGCCAGTTCGAGGAGGCCCTGCATGGTGCCGTCCTCGCCCATGGGACCGTGCAGGATCGGCATGGCCACAGTGATCTGCGGAGTGCTCTCATCGGTGAGCATCGGGAGGGCATCGACGACGGGGCCGTCGGCAGTGAGGTGATCGGGCATGGCATCAGCGCCGGCCTCCAGGGCCGCCGAGGCCGCCTCGGCGAGTACCCATTCACCATCCCTGGTGATGCCGACGGGTTCGATGCTGTAACGGGCAGGATCGGCTGCGGCGAGCACGTGACGAGCCGACACACACGACACGTCGTGTTCGGCCGAACGCCCACCGAACAACACGACCAGGCGGATGGGAGGCGTGGAGGTCATCGGCTCGACCGTAGTCGTGCCACACTCTCGACATGCGCTGGACACCCGCTGAGATCGCCACTGCCGTGGACGGCACCGTGTTCGCCGGCACGGTGCCTGTCGACGATGTGGTGGTGCGAGCCGTCACCCAGGACTCACGCGAGATCGAGGTGGCCGCCGCCGATGGCGCGGGCCATCTCTTCGTGCCCCTCGTCGCCGAGCGCGATGGCCATCACTTCATCGACGATGCGGTGGCGGCGGGTGCAGTGGCCACCCTCTCCGATCGGGATCTGCCCGGGTGTGACGCGGCACTCGTGAGAGTGGTCGACACCGCCGTCGCACTCACCTCTCTCGGCCATGCGGCGCGGGCCCGCCTCTTTGATGCGATCGTGATCGGGGTGACGGGCTCGGTCGGCAAGACCACCACCAAGGATCTCCTGGCGGCGGTGCTCGCCGAGGCCCGCCACGCCTACGCCAACACCCGATCTTTCAACAACGAGATCGGACTGCCGCTGGCCCTGCTGGCCGCGCCCGAGGACGCCGACGTCGTCGTCTTGGAGTTGGGGGCCCGGGGGCCGGGCCACATTGCCGATCTCTGTGCTATGGCAAGGCCGAACGTCGGGGTGGTCACCACTGTCGCCGCGGTTCATACGAGCGAGTTCGGTTCGGTGGAGGCGGTGGCGCGGGCCAAGGGTGAGTTGGTGGAGGGTCTGCCCTCCGCGGCCGAAGGTGGCCTTGCGGTTCTCAATGCCACCCAAGCTCTCGTGGCGGCGATGGCCGATCGCACCGAAGCCAGGGTGGTCACCTACGGCGGGTCGGGCGATGTGCGAGCGGAGCAGATCGAGCTCGATGATGAGCTCACCCCCAGCTTCCGGCTCGTGTCGCCGTGGGGGAGCGCCGATGTGGTGCTCGGTGCCCGCGGTCTGCATCTCGTCGACAACGCTCTTGCCGCGGCTGCCACCGCTCTCGCTCTCGGGCTCACGGTCGAGCAAGTGGCCGCAGGCCTGGCTCACCCGGTGCTGTCGGCGATGCGCATGGATCTAGGTCGAACCGGCTCGGGTGCGACGGTTCTCGACGACTCCTACAACGCCAATCCACTCTCCACGGAGGCCGCGCTCAGGTCTCTCGCCCACCTCCCGGCGGCTCGTCGCGTCGCGGTGCTGGGGATCATGGCGGAGTTGGGCGACGAGTCGGCGGCGGAGCATCGGCGCATGGCCGACATAGCCGCCGACCTGGGCATTCGGGTGATCGCGGTGGATGCCCCTCAATACGTCCATCCCGCGGTGGAGCGGGTTGGCGACATCGAAGGGGCGCTCGAACTTCTGGGCCCGGTTAGCACCGGCGATGCCGTGCTCGTGAAGGGCTCGCGGGTTGCCCGCCTCGAGCGCCTGGTGGAGCGGCTGTTGGATTAGTCAGCAGATCCGGGGCAGTTGCTCGCCCATCGGTCGGTCGATGACCCGGTTGGCGCCGAGGCGGGTGCGTTGAACCACGATGCCCGGGTGCTGGTCGGTGACCTCGCCGATCATCACTGCATGGCGCCCGCCTTGGTGGCCCCGCAGGATCTCCACCACTGCCTCTGCCGAGTCGCCGTGCACCACGATCACGAACACACCCTCGTTGGCCACCTCGAGTGGGTCGAGGCCGAACAGGTTGCAGGCGGCGGCCACCGCCTCGGGAATGGGAACCGCATTCTGGCTGAAGACGACGCCTACCCCGGCGCTGGCAGCAAGCTCACACAGCCCGGCCGCCATCCCGCCCCGGGTGAGGTCGCGCATGGTGTGGATGTCGATTCCCGCGGCTTGCACCGATCCCACCAGCTCGTGCAGGGGAGCGGTGTCTGATTGCATGGTGGTACCGAACTCGACCCCTTCGCGCACGCTGAGCACGGCCATGCCGTGGAGTCCGATGGGCCCGCTGAGCACGATCTTGTCGCCGGGCGCCATCCGCTCGGGCCTGACATCGATTCCGTCACCGACTGCCCCGACACCGGCGGTGGTGATGTAGATGCCGTCGCCCCGCCCGGCGTCGACGACCTTGGTATCGCCGGTGACGAGGCCGACGCCCGCGGCCGCGGCCGCGGTCCCCATCGCCGTGGCGATCCGGGCCAGTGTCTCGAGCTCGAGACCCTCCTCGAGCACGAAGGCGGTGGACAGGGCCACCGGGCGAGCGCCTGCCATGGCAAGGTCGTTGACGGTGCCGTTGACCGCGAGCTCTCCGATAGAGCCACCGGGAAACTCCAGTGGCGTCACCACATAGCTGTCGGTGGTGAACGCGATCCGGCCGTCGATTTCGAGGACCGCGGCATCGAGCGGCCGGGCGTCTCGTGCCGCCTCACCGAAGGCGGGGAGGAACAGGTGCTCGATGAGGTCGGCGCCGAGTTGGCCTCCGCCACCATGGCCGATCGTGATGCGGCGGTGGTCTCTGAGAGGAAGTGGGCACGACCAGGTCGCGCTCATCGACTGGTGCCGATCTCGGTGCGGCGGTAGCGGTGGTAGGCGGCGCATGCGCCTTCGGCCGACACCATCGGGGCCCCGAGCGGATGTCTGGGGGTGCACGAGTCGCCGAAGGCCTCACATTCGGTGGGGCGAAGCAGCCCGAGCAGCACCTGCCCGGCGCGGCAGCGAGGGTCTTCCTCGACCTCGATGCGGTCGACGTCGAACCGTGACTCGGCATCGAACGAGCGGTACGAATCGGTGAGGCGCCAGCCGCTCGCGGGCAAGGGCCCCAGCCCGCGCCACTGGCGGTCGGTCACCTCGAAGACCTCCCCCACGAGTTGGCGCGCCGCCAAGTTTCCCTCGGGCCGCACCGCGCGGGCGTATGCGTTCTCGACCTCGGCGCGACCCTCCTCGAGTTGGTGCACGGTGCGCCGGATTCCTTCGAGCACATCGAGGGGTTCGAAACCGGTGACGACGATCGGGACCCCGTGGGTCTGGGCGAGCGATTCGTACTCCTCGACCCCCATGACCGTGCAGACGTGGCCCGCGGCCAGAAAGCCGTCGATCCGGCAGTCGGGTGATTCGAGAATCGAGCGCAGGGCCGGAGGCACGAGCACATGGCTCACCAGTACCGAGAAGTTGTCGATCCCACGGCGCCGGGCCTCGCGAACGGCGAGAGCGTTGGCCGGAGCGGTGGTTTCGAACCCGACGGCGAAGAACACCACCTCCTCCTCGGGGTTGGCTTCGGCCACGGTGAGGGCATCGAGTGGCGAGTAGACGACCCTCACGTCGGCCCCGGCGGCGCGCACGGCGAACAGGTCGCCATCGCTTCCCGGAACCCGAAGCATGTCGCCGAAGGAGCAGAAGATGGTGCCCGGGATCGCGGCGATGGCCTGGGCGCGGTCGATCAGCTCGAGGGGGGTGACGCACACCGGGCATCCGGGCCCGTGCACGAGTTCGAGAGTGTCGGGGAGGAGCTGGTCGATGCCGTTGCGCAGGATGGCATTGGTCTGGCCGCCGCAGACCTCCATGATCGTCCATGGCTGCGATGCGGTGGCGTGGATGTCGGCGAGGAGGCGACGGGCCAAGGCGGGGTCGCCGAACTCTTCGAGGTACTTCACGGCTCGATCCTCGAAGCCGGGGTCGGCTCGTCTGCTTCGACCATCCGCTCGAACAGGTCGATGGTCTCGGCCGCGGTGACCTCATCGAGCACGGTGATCGCCACGCCGGCGTGAACGATCACGTACTCGCCCACCTCGACGGAGTCGACGAGGGCGAGGCACACCTCCTTGGTTATCGAGCCGAATGCGACACGGCCCATCGCCGTTCCGCGATCGTCGTAACGCTCGAGTACCTCACCCGGTATCCCTAGACACATCGATGATCATCCTCCTGGGAGCCTCGCTTGCCGGCGATGACAGCCTGGCCCAGAGCCAGTCCACCATCGTTGGGGGGAACCTGCTCGTGGACCAGCACTTCGAACCCGGCCTCCACCAGCGCGAGGCGGGTGGCCCGCACAAGCACCACGTTTTGGAAGACGCCACCGGACAGCCCCACCACTTCGCATTCCCGGCCTGTTCGGGCCTTCGTCGCGATGTCGACCACGATGTCGACCACCGCTTCGTGAAAGGCGAGAGCCAGATCGGCGATGTTGATGCCGGCGCGAAGGCCGTCGACCAGGCCGCGTATCACGGGAGCGGCATCGATGAGTCCGTCGTCGGTGGTGGAGAAGCGGAGCGTGGTGTCGGTGCCGGCGGAACGTGCCGCCCACGCTTCGAGTTCGATCGCGGCCTGGGCCTCGTAGCTGATTCGGTGGCGCACGCCCAGGATCGAGGCAACTGCATCGAAGAGCCGGCCCATGCTCGTGGTTCGGATGGGGTGGCCGGAGAGCAGGGAGGCGACGGCTCGGCGCTCCTCGGGTGCGCAGGCGCCGACCGCGGGGATGTCGGGCTCCCAGTCCACCCCTGCGGTGCTGAGGTGGGCGAGGGCGAAGCGGCACGGATTGAGGACGGCGGCGTCGCCCCCGGGCAGAGGCACCTCGCGGAGGTGGGCGAGCCGTTCGAACGAGCTGTAGCCGGCCAGCAGGACCTCACCTCCCCATAGCTGTTGGTCGGTGCCGAAGCCGGTGCCGTCGAAGACGAAGGTGAGCAGCGAGGCGGTTTCCGCCAACCCGTGCTCGGCCATCAGGGCGGCGGCGTGAGCATGGTGGTGGGCCACGTCGAACTGCCGCAGGGATGTGTCGCCAAGGGGGCTGCGGGCCTCGGCCCACGATCGGGTGCGGTAGCCCGGATGGAGGTCGACCGCGATCGTGTCGGGCCGCGTGGATGAGAGTTCGGCCAGAACGTCGGCGGATGCCGATAGGGCGTCGAGCGATTCGAGGTTGGCCATGTCGCCGAGGTGTTGGCTGAGCCAGGCCGTGCGGTTCGACACCACACAGCAGGTGTTCTTGATGTCGCCCCCGGCTGCGAGCGTGGGCGCCACTGCGAACGGGAGGCGCAGGGGTAGGGGCACATAGCCCCGGCTCCGGCGCACGAGCATCACGGAGTTGTCGACCAGCCTGACGATCGAATCGTCGCAGGGCCGATGGATGACCCGGTCGTGGGTGAGGAAGCCGTCGACCAGTGGACCGAGTCGAGCCTCTGCGTCGGCGTCGATGTGACAGATGGGTTCTCCGGCGAGGTTGCCGCTCGTCATCACGAGGATCGCCGGGGCTTGCGTCGTGGCGCCGGGAGCGGGTGCCAGAAGGAGGTGCTGCAGGGGTGCGCAGGGAAGCATGATTCCGACGAGGGGAGAGCGGGGGGCGACCGCATCGGCGAGGGGTGAGTCGGGTCGGGCTTGGAGGAGCACGATCGGGCGCTCGGGTGAGCTGAGCGCGGCGACTTCGGCATCCGACACCGTGGCGAGTCGGCGGGCGGTGGCGAGGTTGGCCACCATCACCGCGAACGGCTTGTCCGGGCGGTGCTTGCGGGTTCGTAGCCGCCCGACGGCCTGCTCGTTGGTGGCGTCGACGGCGAGGTGAAATCCTCCGATCCCTTTGACGGCGATCACTGCGCCGTCGGCGAGGGCGGCTCGGGTGGCGGTGATTGCGGAGTCGTCGCGCTCGGGGTCGAGGCCTGGCCGTGTGAGTTGGAGGCGGGGGCCGCACTCGGGGCAGGCGAGGGGTTGGGCGTGATGGCGACGGTCGGTGGGGTCGTCGTATTCGCGGCGACAGTTGGGGCACATGGCGAACTCGGCCATGGTGGTGTTGGCCCGGTCGTAGGGCACTTTCCGGGTGATGGTGAACCGGGGGCCGCAGTTGGTGCAGGTGATGAAGGGGTGCCGGTAGCGCCGATCGGTCGGGTCGAATAGCTCACCCAGGCAGTCTTCACACGTCGCCTGATCGGCGGGGATGATCGAGGGAGCATCGGCGCGGTGGGACCGGCTCGGGGCGATCACGAATCCCGGCTCTGAACGAGAAGGGGCCGACCCGATCCGCAACTCGTCGACGCGAGCCATCGGTGGGCCCTCGACACGGATCCTCTGTTCGAAATGGTCGATGACTTCGGGCGGGCCCTCCACCTCCACCCGCACGGATCCCGACTCGTTGCGGACGTAGCCGTCGAGGCCGAGGTCGGTGGCGAGTCGGTTGACGAAGGGCCGGAACCCGACTCCCTGCACCACGCCGATCACATCGATGCGGTGGCGGATTGTTGGTGTCATCGGTGGACCTCCGCCAGCACCGCGTCGACGAGGCGCGGCAGAGCGCGGCGAACTTCCGGCGACAACCCCGCGCCGGTCGTCATCTCGACGGGTTCCACTCCGAAGACCACGAGGCGGCGGGGGAGTCGTTCGAGAATCTTTCCCAGCGCCACCGCTTCAGCCAGGCCCCCATGATGGGAACTGGCTGCGGTGGCCTGATCGACGCCCACCATGTCGTCCATCTCGACCCGATGGATCTCGCCACCGGCGCCCCCCTTTCGAACCGCGTCGATCACCACCACCAGTTCGCGTTCGCGCCACTCCTCGATCAGGCGGGTCGGTTCGCCGTCGAGGGTGACCACGTCGATGTCGTGGCCGGGACTCAGGCGCTCATTGAGCAGTGTGACCGCGGCAGGGCCGAGGCCGTCGTCGCCGCGCATCTCGGCTCCGATACCGATCACTGCGACCGCCATGCGGGCAGACTCGTTCACTCCCGCACCACGGTGAGGTCGAGGAAATGGGTGGCGCAGCTGATGCAAGGGTCGTGGTTGCGGATGGTGACCTCGGCTTGCTGGCGCAGCTCCTCGTCGTCGAGATGGAGATGGCTCTCCACGAAGTGCCAGAGGTCGTGCTCGATGGTGGCCTGATTCTGTGAGGTGGGCGGCACGATCACCGCGTCGGCGATCAGGCCGGCGTCGTCGATCTCGTAACGGTGGTAGAGGAGTCCGCGCGGTGCCTCGGTGACGCCGTGGCCGATCCCCGCCCGTGGCACCACCTCCACCGCGGCGTGGTCGGGCTGCTCCCAGCCGTCGATCACCGCGATCGCGGTCTCGAAAGCGTGGACCACCTCGACGGCCCTCACGATGATGCTGCGGAAGGGGTTGTGGCAGGTGGGACCGAGGCCGGCTCGACGGGCGGCATCAGCGGCGGAGGGGGACAGCCTTTCGGCGAAGTGGCTGTAGCGGGCGAGGGGCCCGACGAGATATTCGCCGCGTTCGAGCAGGTGGGCATGCAGGGCAGTGGAGTGCTCTACCTGGTACTCCTCGACATGGTTGAGAAAGTCGGCGACAGGGATGTCCAGGCCGCGATCGGACACCACCCGGTCGCCCATTATCGGGTATTCGGTGGGGTGGGCGGTGGAGACGAACTCGTAGTCCATCTCCTGGTCGGGGAAGTCGAATCCGCTCACCCAGTCGACTATCTCGATCGCCAGTTCGAGGGCGCGGACGAGCTCGTTCCTCAGGGGCTCGAGCTCTCGTCGGGCGGGTACACGAAAGAAGCCGCCGACCTTCACGTTGACGGGATGTATGGCTCGGCCGCCGATCGTTTCGAGGATGAGGTTGCCGATCTTTTTCACCTCGAGGCCGCGTTCCACGATGGGGCGGTGGACGGCCGCCATCTCGACGCCTCCGTCGAATCCGAGGAAGTCTGGGGCGTGGAGGAAGTGGATGTGGAGGGTGTGGCTCTCGATCCATTCCCCGCAGTAGAGCAGTGTGCGGAGATCGCGTAGTGGGCCGTCGACGGTGGCTCCGAGGGCATCTTCGATCGCCGTACAGGCGCTCATCTGGTAGGCGACCGGGCAGATCCCGCAGATCCGGGCGGTGATGTCGGCCGGTTCGGCGTAGCCGCGGCCCCTGAGGAAGCCCTCGAAGAAGCGGGGCGGCTCGTAGATGTTGAGCTGGACCTGGGTCACCTCTCCGTCGACGATCTCGACGCGCATCGCGCCCTCGCCCTCGACCCGGGCCAGCGCTCCGGTGCTGAGCGCGCGTGATCCTGATGCCCGATGAGTCATGGGGTCTTCCTGGTGGGGGCGGCGACTTGCACCGGGGGGTTGCGGAACTTTTCTGACCAGGCGTTGAAGGTGTGAAAGAGACGTTGGATCTCTTCGGGGGAGACGCCGAGCTGGGTCAGGGCGCCGCTCATGGACTTCACATTGGCTTGTTCGGCGGGGCCGAAGCAGCCGTAGCAGCCGCGGTGGAAGGTGGGGCAGAGCGCACCGCATCCAGCGTGGGTGACCGGGCCGAGACATGGCGTGCCGTGGGCCACCATCACGCATGTGTTGTGGCGCTGCTTGCACTCGATGCAGACGCTGTGTTCGCCGATGACGGGCTTGCGGCCGGCGAGGTAGGCAGAGATCACCTCGAGGAGCTGGCGACGGTCGATCGGGCATCCCCTCAGTTCGAAGTCGACCGGGACATGGGCCGATATCGGTGTGGATGTGTCGAGGGTGGAGAGAAACGCCGGCGTTGCATACACGATTCGCATGAGTTCTTCGACGTCGCCGAAGTTGCGCAGGGCTTGGATGCCGCCGGATGTAGCACAGGCACCGATGGTGATGAGGAACTTCGATTGGAGCCGCACCTCCTTGATCCGTTCCATGTCGCCCGGGGTGGTGATCGAACCCTCCACGAGGGAGACGTCGTAGGGGCCCTCCACGGTTGCCCGGGTCGCTTCGAGGAAGTAGGCGATGTCGATCTGCTCGGCGACGGCCAGCAGCTCGTCTTCGCAGTCGAGGAGGGTGAGTTGGCAGCCGTCGCAGCTGGCGAATTTCCACACCGCCAGGGAGGGTTTCCGGTCGCTCATCGGCCCCTCACCTTAAGAAGGGGATCTACGCGGCTCCAGGGCACCACCGGGCCGTCCTTGCATACGAACATCGGGCCGAGCTGGCAGCGTCCGCAGTGGCCGATGGCGCAGTGCATGTTGCGTTCGAGCGAGACGAACACGTTCTCGGCCGGGGTTCCGCGGTCGATGATGGCCTCGGCTGCGAACCGCATCATCACCTCGGGGCCACATACCAAAGCCATCTGGTCGGCCGGATTGGTCTTGACCGATGGGAGCAGTTCGGTGACCACACCGACATGGCCCGACCAGTCGGGTGAGGCGGCATCGACGGTGACCTCCACTTCCACCGTTTCCGCCCATCCTTCGACACGATCGGCGTAGAGCAGGGTGTCTGGCGACCGATTGCCGATGATCACCGCCACCTTTCCGTATTGGTCGCGGTCGGCCACCAGCGCATCCACGACGAGCCGCAGGGGCACGATCCCGAGCCCGCCGGCCACGACGAGCACATCTCGTCCTCGCGCCCGACCCAGGTTCCAGCCGGTACCGAATGGTCCTCTCACGCCGAGGAGATCGCCGGTCTCCAGCGCGCACAGGGCATTGGTGACTGCACCGACGTTGCGGATCGTGTGGACGAGATCATCGCCTTCGAGCCCTGCGAGCGAGAGCGGGACTTCACCTATGCCGGGCACCCACAACATGTTGAATTGGCCGGGTTCGGGGTGGGGGAGTGCTTCGTCGACCGGGCGCAGGGTGAGGGTGGTGGTGTCAGCGAGATCGGCCCGGCGCGCCACGACCCGATGGATCACCGGCACCATCGGTCCGGCGCCGCTGGTCGCTCCTGCGCTCACTGTGGGATTCATGACGGCGCGGCGTTGCCGTAGAGGTCGAGCAGGCGCAGGCGAGCGGCGACGAGTCGGTCACGGACCAGACCCGCGAAGCGGGCGTAGAGGGCGTATCCGAGGTCGCTGTTGTTGTCGCATTTCTCGCGAAGCTTCACGGCGTCGATCAAGACGGCCTCGGTGGGGGTGAGTGCCTTGGCGTCAAAAGTCAGTCGGTAGGGCGGCAGCATCCAGGACACGCCGAGCACATGGCCCGGACCGAGGGTGCTGATCGTCACGGGAGCGCGGTTGGGTGGCTCGATGCTGATTGCCACCCGGCCCTGCTCGATCAGGTAGAAGTGGTCGGCGTCGTGTCCGGCGGTGAAGATCTGCTCGTGCTCGCCGAAGCGGACCTCTTTGGCACAGTCGGCAACCTCGGCGATCGCTTCGGCGGAGAGGCTGGCGAACACCGAGTAGTCGCTGAGACGGGAGGCAAGGTCGGACATCAGGTCACCGTCGCATTTGTTGGGCTGGTGCCGGCACCGGTTTCGGCGGCGGGACGGGCCAGCGCCGCGATCTCGGCGGTGAGGTCGATTCCGACCGGGCAGGCGGTGATGCAGCGGCCACAGCCCACGCAGCCCGACATGTCGAATTGGTCGTGCCAGGTCACGAGCTTGTGCAGTAGCCATTGGCGATATCGCGACCGCGTGCTGGATCGCACCGGCCCGCCGTGCACGCTCGAGAAGTCGGCGGTGAAGCATGAGTCCCATACCCGCCAACGTTCGGCTTCACCAGGGGTCAGGCCCGTTGAGTCTTGGGTGGAGCTACAGAAGCAGGTGGGGCACACCATTGTGCAGTTTCCGCAGGCCAGACATCGTTCGGCGACGTCGTCCCAGCGTGGATGGTCGGTGTGGGCGGCGGCCGAGGGTGGATCGCTGGGCGAGAGGGTGCGTCCCATGTGTTGCACAGCATTGTCGTGGGCCGCGATCGCGGCGGCCGTGTCGGCGCCGGTGGCCGGGCGAGAGTCGATCTGGGCCAGGAGGTCGGCACCGCGATCGGACCCGGAGTCGATGAGGAAACGATGATGGCCATCGTTGTAGAGTTCGGTGACTGAGAGGTCGTAGCCCCTCGTCGGGGTGGGGCCGGTCTGCATCGAAGCACAGAAGCAGGTGTTGCCGGGGTGGGCGCATCCGGCGGCGACGATGAACGCATCGGCTCGCCGTGCCGCATAACCGGGGTCGGTGGCGGCATCGTCGAGGAAGACCTGATCGAGGACGTGCATCGCAGCGAGATCACACGAGCGCACGCCGAAGAATGCGACGGAGGGCAGGGAGGGATCCGGGGACTCGACATCGATCCCGGTGTCGGTGCGGCGCGTGCGAACGAGCAGGGTGCGGGGTGGATGGAGGTATCGCTTCCATGAATCGGATGGACTCGAGAAGGCGAATCGTTCCGGCGTGTCGGTGGCCATCAACCGGTAGTAGCCACCGTTCTGATTTTCGGTCCACCCCACGGGGAGTTCGGCGCCCGATTCGATCTCGTCGGGCACGATCGTGCCGTCGCGCACCGTTGGGGCAATGACGGTGCGGCCCTCGGCCCGTAGGAGGCGAATGATCTCGTCGAGTCCGGCCGTATCCACCATCCGGGTCATGGCTCGATCCTATGTAGTGGGTGCCGCCCCGGCGGGGTCGGGGAACACCAGCTTGTTCTGGCGCCGGTAATCGTTAAGCCGCGAGCTCAACAGGGCCTGCCCGATAGTCGATGTGGAAGTCGCCGTCGGCGTCGGTGGAGAGGATTGCACCTCGGTCGTGGAGGTCGTGGTGACAGCGGCTGCACACCAACACCAGGTTGGTGATGTCGGTGAGTCCGTGCTCTGTCCAGGCCACGATGTGGTGGGCTTCGCATCGGGAGACGTCGGCGCCACAGCCGACACAACCCTTGTCTCGTGCGATCAGGGCCTTCCACTGGGCGATGGTTGCGCTCCGATGGTCGTGGCCGACCCAGATCGGCCGGCCCTTTCCGTTGAACAGCACCCCGGCGATCTCTGCGTCGCATGCGAGTCGTTCGAGAACATTTTGGGGGATGGCGCCGTGGCCGATCAGGTTCGCTGCGCCGGAGGGGTCGTCGAGGGAGAGGCGGGTGAGGTCGGCGGTGACGATCAGCTGGGCCTTGGGGTGGGGTCGCCCGGTTCCACCCTGCCCGGTGGCTTCCCCCATCACGGCGAAGACCGCGTCGGCCATTCGTTGCTCACGTGACCTCACATCGGTTGGTGAGCCTTCACGGCCACCGTCTTTCCGCCAGAGCTCGTCGTACTTCTGCTGTATTCGCTTCTCGAGATGTTTCCCCGTGATCGGGTCGAACTTCGCCAAAAGACAGAGCAGGCCGTCGTCGTCGGTCCACAACGATGCCTGACGCTGCGAGCGCTGACGGGCCAGTTCGTCGGCTCCGTCGCCCGGCTGGGTGTTGCTCGCGATCCACTCGCGGACGTGTTTGGTGAACACATCGGCCGGACACGATTGCGCCCGGTCGACCAGCTCCGAATCTGCCTGCTCAGCCGATACCTTCGCTGCGGCGCGGGCCAGGGCGATGGCGTGTTCGCTGGTTATCTTTCCCTCCGAGAGCGCGGCTCCGGTGATCGGCAGCTCGGCCAGCCCCGATGCCAGTTCGGAAGTGGCAGCCGCGTTTCGTGACGAACTCCGCCCCACTGTGCGCAATACGCCAGCTCCATCGATGCCGGAGTCGTCCAGCTGATCGATCGCTCTGCAGAGCCGTGTCTCGAAAGCCATGAGAGTGGCCTTGAGTTCGGCTGTGGCTTTCACCCGATCGCAGAGCTCGGGCCGGCTCAGACCGCGGAGAGAGTCGTTCGCCAACTCCGCTTTCAGTCGCTTCGACGCCTCGAACATAGAGTCATCTTACACGAACGCATGTTCGTGGTCAACAAAGGGAACGAAATTCGTCGAAAATCTTCGGCTAGCGAGGGTCTACCGGCATCACGTCTGGTGGCAGCGGAACGTTGGAGTCGAGGTAGCTGCGTAGCTTCTCCGCATCGCAGGTGGGGCACAGCCACACCACCTTCATCGACTGGATCGAGAGTTGGGTGCCGCGGCTCTTGTCGAGGATCGCCTGGAGTGCGTCTCGCATGTCGGTTCGGTCACAGGTGGGGCATCGGGGCGTGAAGTCGCGTTCCCACACGGCGCCGCACTCGCCGCAGGTGATGGTGATGACGTCGTCGACGGTGTCGCCCTGGAGGTTCTCGTCCTCGTCGCAGTGGGGGCAGGTCACCAGGCGCATGGGATCAGCGTATCGATCCGACTACCGTCGTCTCCGATGACTGATCCCCTCGTGAACGTGACCGGCCTCGACCACATCGTCTTGATGGTCGCAGATGTGGAAGAGAGCCTGGCGTTCTATTGCGACAAGCTCGGCCTGGAAGGGGAGCGTTTGGAGCAATGGCGGGTGGGGGAGGTGTTCTTCCCGAGCGTGCGGATCGACGAACACACCCTGATCGACCTCTTCGCAGGTGAGCGCTCCGGCACCAATCTCGACCACTTCGCCCTCGCAATCGCATCAGATGTCGATCTGGCGGCCCTTGCCGATTCCGGCGAGTTCGAGATCGTGAGCGGGCCCAGCGTTGTGTGGGGCGCCAGAGGCGACGGGCTCAGCTTGTATGTGCGAGACCCCGACGGCAACACCGTGGAGCTGAAGCAATACGAAACCTGACGTAGCGTCTCGCTCATGGCCGATGTCCCCGATTTCTGAGACCCAACGATCGAGAATCTCGCAGCTGAGGTGAACCGCATGGGTCGAGGCCCTCCTGGGCCTCGGTCCCATCGCCGGCTAGGCGTATCCATCCATCCGCCGATCCGATATCGTCATCGGCCCCGGGCGATTAGCTCAGCTGGCTAGAGCGCTGCCTTCACACGGCAGAGGTCGAGGGTTCAAGTCCCCCATCGCCCACCGACAAAACCCCAGGTCAGATGGCAATTATGCCGCTGACCCCAGGTCGCAAGCAGATTTCATCCCATCCGCTCATCCCATCTGTCGCATCTGGCGGGTATCTTGGCTTGCATGCAGGGATCTGTGCGCCAGAAGGCCCGCGGGGTGTGGGAAGTCCGTATCTACCGGGGCAGGCATCCTGAGACGGGCAGGAAGTTCTATGTCTCGCGGACGGTCCGTGGATCCAAGCGTGACGCCCAGGCACTGGCCAGGAAGTTGGTCGAGGAATTCGAAGAGGAACGCTCCTCAGAGCAGGAGGTCGGGGAGCGGGTCCAGACGTTCGGGGATTGGCTTGACGAGTGGTGGGCCCAAAAAGAGAAGACGCTCTCTCCGTCCAGCGTGTCGCCGTGGCGTTCCGCGATTCGAAAGTACCTCCAACCCCACCTCGGTGAAGTGGTGCTCTCTGAACTCCGCGTGCGGCATCTCGAGAATCTCTACCGGCAGTTGGTCGACGAGGGTCTTTCACCGGCACGGGTCCAGAAGATTCACACGGTTGCCTCGGTCGCCTTGAACGATGCAGTGCGACGTGAACTCATCGCTGCTTCACCGGCCAACCAGGCGAGGGCTCCCAAGGGGCATCGTGTAGAACCGAACCCACCTACGCCCGATGAAGTTGCGAGACTCCTGGACGCAGCCGAGGCCGAGGACTTCGAGCTGTTCGTCTTCCTCGCTGTCGCCGCCAACACCGGAGCACGACGAGGCGAGCTGTGCGCCCTGCGATGGTGTGATGTCAACTTCGAGGGCGGGTTTGTCACTCTCGCCTACGCCGTTGCCAAAGGTGGGGGAGAGGGTGCTGTCGTTCGACAGACCAAGACGGGGGCAGTGTCGCGAGTGGCGGTCAGTGAGCGCGTTCTTGAGATTCTCGAGAAACACCGCTCCAAATGTGCAGCCCTCGTGTCAGATCTGGAGAACCCCTTCAACGATCGGCGCTTTGTGTGGGCTCAGGATCCTGAGGGCTCGCGACCTATCTATCCCGATACCATCTCGGTTCGGTTCCGACGGCTTCGCGGTCGCCATGGGCTCGGGCACGTTCAGCTCAGACAGCTCCGCCACTATGCGGCGACCCAGCTGCTTTCTGCTGGCGTGGATGTCCGGACGGTCGCGGGAAGGCTCGGTCACTCGCGCCCGGCGACCACGCTCGACCGCTATGCGGCCTTCCTTCCGGCGCGGGATCGCGAGGCCGCGGAATTGCTGGAAGCGATCCATCAGGCCCGGTAGCCCTTTTCGATGTCATATGGCGTCGGGCTCGCTCAGCAGTAGCTGGCGGTTGCCTCAGACGTCGATGCTGATTCCGATGTCGGGGTGGGGCTCTTGCTCGATGCCGAGGGTGGCGTTGAGGTCGTTGATGGTTCGGCGTGCGTGGTTCCGGGTGTGGGTGTAACTGTTGTTGGCCCAGATTTCCTGTGTGGGTCCGAGGGTGTGGTCGGGGTCAGTGATGTGGCGGGCGGTGCGGTGTTGATGGATCGCACCGGCAGCTTGTTGCCACAGCTCTAGCTCGTTTGGGTCGGTGGGGGGTACGCCGATGGTGTTGGTGATCGCGTCGGACGGGCTGCGGGTAAGTGCCAGGCCACGAATCTGTTGATCTTCGCCGATGACGGCCTGGAGGTGTTGGTGTTGGTCAACGAGATGACCGCGTTCGGCAGCGGTGTGTTCGATCGTGGGTGTGTGGGCGTGAAGGGCGTGTTGTTCGGTTTGTAGTTTGGTGAGTCGTTCTTCGTTCATTTCGAGATGAGTCGTCT
>CAXMSE010000086.1:0-28762 GCA_964196195.1 uncultured Gammaproteobacteria bacterium
CGACGTGGCGGATCCTCTCGTCGACGCGATCAAGGTGCGCATGGAGAAGCTTGTCATCGGCGACGGCAGCGATCCCGCCTCGGAGATGGGCCCCCTCATCACCCGCGAGGCCCGCGACCGGGTGGCCGGCTACGTCGGCGGCGCCGCCGACGCCGGTGCCACGGTGGTGGTCGACGGGCGCGAAGCGAAATTCGACAACGAAGGCCATTTTGTCGGTGTGAGTCTCCTCGATCATGTCACCACCGAGATGGACGCCTACAAGGACGAGATCTTCGGCCCCGTCCTCTGTGTGGTCCGCTGCGACACCTACACCGAGGCGGTGCAGCTCATCGCCGACAATCCGTGGGGTAACGGGGCTGCCATCTTCACCCGAGACGGTGGAGCGGCCCGACAGTTCCAACAGGATGCCGATGCCGGCATGTTGGGAATCAATGTGCCGATCCCGGTGCCCGTCGGCTACCACTCCTTCGGTGGCTGGAAGGATTCCTTGTTCGGCGACATCACGATGTACGGGCCGGAGGGCATCAACTTCTACACCCGGCCCAAGGTCATCACCAGCCGCTGGCCCGATCCTGCGGGTAGCTCGGTGGATCTCGGCTTCCCGACCAACCAATAGGAGACATGGCGATGGACTACGGAGTGGTACTTCAGAACGACCCGCCGGCATGGCGAGTCGTGGATCTGGCCAAGAAGGCCGAGACGTTGGGCTTCAGCTACGGCTGGACTTTCGACAGCCATGTGCTTTGGCAGGAGCCCTACGTCGTCTACAGCCAGATCCTCTCGGCCACCAACCGGATGATCGTCGGGCCGATGGTCACCAACCCCGGCACCCGTAACCCCACTGTCACTGCGAGCCTCTTCGCCACCCTCAACGACATGTTCGGCGACCGCACCATCTGCGGTATCGGGCGGGGCGACTCCGCCATGCGGGTGCTCGGTCACAAACCCAAGAACCTGGCCACCCTGAGCGATTCCATGCGGGTCATCAAGGACCTCGCCGAAGGCCGTGAGACCACCTACAACGACACCACCCAACAATTCCCCTGGGCCAAGGGATCCGCACTCAAGGTGCTCATGGCCGCCTACGGGCCGAAGGCGCTCAAGTTGTGTGGAAGCGAGACCGACGGCTTCATCCTCCAGCTGGCCGATCCGGCCATCGCTGAGTGGACCATCGCGGCAGTCCGCCAGGCCGCCGAGGAGGTCGGTCGTAACCCCGACGACCTCTACATCTGTGTGGCGGCTCCCGCCTACGTCGGCACCGACCTGGACCATCAGCGCGATCAGTGCCGCTGGTTCGGAGGCATGGTGGGTAACCATGTGGCCGATCTGGTGGAGCGCTATGGCAGTGAGGGCGGCATCCCCCAGGCCCTCACCGACTACATCAAGGGCCGGGAGGGCTACGACTACAGCGGCCACGGCAAGGCCGGACACGACCACACCGACTTCGTTCCCGACGAGATCATCGATCGTTTCTGCATCCTGGGCGACGAAGACGCCCACATCGCGCGACTTAAGGAACTCGAGTCGCTCGGAGTCGACCAGTTCGCCCTCTATCTGATGCACGACCAGAAGGACGAGACCCTCAACGCCTACGGCCAGCGCATCATCCCCGCCATGGCTGGGTAGCGGCGGGTCCAAGTCATCGATTCCCCACCCCATCCCACCGACGATCCGCTCGTCAAGGAGCAGCTGATCAGCCAGCGGGCCGCGAGCGAAGACCGCCGTGACATGCTCAAGCGGGTTATCCGCCAGGCGGTCGTGTTCGCCGTGTTCGTCGTGCTGATGGGTTTCGCCTACTCCGGCTACAAGGCATTCGGTCAGTCGATCGACGACAAGCAGCACGAGTGGTGGGCGGTCGGGTCGGTGCTACCCCGCACCGACGATCTCAACATGCCGCCGATCCTCGACATCCTCGCCGAGTTCGGTGAACTTCAGGGCGGCACCGACAAGGTGCTCGGCCGCCTCCTGTTCGAAGAGGCTGTGTTCACCCTTCGCGAGGCTGCACTCGGATTTGCCATCGGCACGGTTGTGGGTATGGCCATCGCCATGGCGCTGGCCCGGTGGAAGCCTCTCGAGCGCGGATTGCTGCCCTATGTGATCGCCAGCCAGACCGTGCCCCTGATCGCGATCGCGCCGATCATCATCATCTGGGGACGTAAGAACTTCGACTTCATGCCATGGGAGTGGAAGGACTGGATGTCGGTGTCGATCATCGCTACCTTCCTCACCTTCTTTCCGGTGGCCGTCAATGGCTTGCGGGGGCTCCAGTCACCCAAGCCGGAGAATCTCGAGTTGATGGAGTCGTACGCCGCCAGCTGGACCGAGACCCTCTGGCGCCTGCGCCTACCAGCCTCGGTGCCCTACCTCTTCGCGGCCCTGAAGATTGCTGCCACCGCGAGCATCGTCGGGGCGATCGTGGGCGAGATCTCCGCCGGTGTGGGCGGGGGACTTGGGCGGCGGATCTTCCTCGAGGCTCAGCGCTACACCACCGGCCCGGAGCGTCTATACGCCTCGGTGATCGGATCGGCCATCCTCGGCATTCTCGTATTCCTCACCATCACCGGTGCCGAGCGCCTGGTTCTAGGTCGACAGGGCCGGGAGGCCATCACATGACCACGCACGCGGTAGCGGTCAACTCTGCCTCGAAGATCTTCAACCAGGGCAAGACCAACGAGGTGCATGCGCTCGATGAGATCGACCTGACTGTCGACGACGGGGAGTTCATCACCCTCATCGGCCCGTCCGGGTGCGGCAAGAGCACCCTGCTGAGGCTCATCGCCGCCCTCACCAAGCCCACAACAGGCCACGTGGAGGTAAAGGGCAAGTCCGCCGAGCAGGCGAGGCTCGACCAGGACTACGGGATGGCCTTCCAGCGTGCTGGGCTCTTCGACTGGCGCACCGTCTCGAAAAACATCGAGCTTCCCTTGGAGCTCATGGGTTGGAATCGGACCGATCGTGCGCGCCGAGCAGAAGAGATGCTCGAATTGGTGAAGCTGCCGGAGTTCGGTGGTCATCATCCATCTGAGCTGTCGGGCGGTATGCAACAGCGAGTGGCCATCGCGAGGTCGTTGTCGTTCAGTCCCTCCTTGCTGCTCATGGACGAACCATTCGGCGCTCTCGACGAGATGACCCGTGAGCACATGCAGGACGAGCTCCTCCGTATCTGGGCCGAGACCCACACCACCGTGGTGTTCGTCACCCATTCGATTCCCGAGGCCGCCTACCTCTCGTCGAGGGTGGTGGTGATGTCGCCGCGGCCGGGCCGGATCGCGTCGACCATCAATGTCGATCTCGGAGATCGCAGCGACGATACCCGCGAAGACCCCGCCTTCTTCGAGAAAGTCACCGAGGTTCGCGAGGCACTCAGGGCCGTGGAGTCGATATGACGGACCGCCTCCAACGGCTCGGGCGGTCGGCGGCGCCGCTCATCGGTGGCCTGGCCATCCTGGCTTTCTGGGAGCTGGCCCTGCTCATCACCAACCCTGACGGATTTGTGCTCCCGCCGCCGAGCGAGATCCTTGCCGCGGTGTTCGACAATTGGGAAGCGGTGTTCGACGCGGCTCGAAACACGGGCTTCATCATCGTCAGCGGGCTCGTGGTGGGCGTTCTGCTGGCGGTCAGTGCCGCCCTGCTCGTCACCCGGTTCCGGACCGCCAACGAGATCATCACCCCTCTGGCTGTCTCGATGAACGCGGTGCCCATCATTGCTCTGGCTCCCATCTTCAACGCCTGGTTCGGGCTCCTCAGCCCTCGTTCGAATCAGGCCATCGTGGTGGTGCTGGTGTTCTTCCCCATCTTCATCAACACCGCCAAGGGCCTCACCCAGGTGGAGCCCAGCCAGCTCGAGCTGATGGAGTCGTATGCGGCAGGACAGTGGACCATCGCACGCGAGGTGAGAATCCCCAATGCGATGCCGTTCTTCTTCACTGCTTTGAAACTCTCGACGTCGCTAGCGGTGATCGCCGCGATCGTCGCGGAGTACTTCGGAGGTCGACAAGACGCGCTCGGCCCCCTCATCACCCAGTCGGCCGGCCTCACCCGATATCCGGAAGCCTGGGCGGCGGTGCTCGCAGGCACCATGATCGGTGGCATCCTGTACACCCTCGCCGGTGTGCTCGAACGGATGGCCATGCCATGGCATTCTTCGGTGCGCGCCGATCGACAATCGAATTAGAGAAGGTCCCACTAGGAGGGAAGTCATGAAAAAGAGTTTGATATGGCGACTACTGGCAGTGCTGCTGGTGTTCGGTTTGTCCGCTGCCGCGTGTGGCGACGACGACGATGACGGAGCGGCCAGCGGCGACGATGCGGGCGACGACGCCGGCGACGACGTTGCTGATGCTCCCGCGGAGCTCACCGAAGTGTCATTGCAGCTTCAGTGGGTGCCCCAATCCCAGTTTGCCGGCTACTTCGCCGCAGCCGAGCTCGGCTTCTACGAGGATGTCGGTCTTGATGTCACCGTCATCGATGGTGGTCTCGACATCGTGCCCGCCACCGTGCTCGATTCTGGTGCCGCCGACTTTGCCATCTCATGGGTTCCTCGAGGCCTGGTGCCTCGCGAAGAGGGACTCAACATCACCAACATCGCCCAGGTGTTCCAGCGCAGTGGCACCCTTCAGGTGTCCTTCGCCGATTCTGGGATCAACTCCGTCGACGATCTTCAAGGCAAGAACGTCGGCAACTGGGGCTTCGGCAACGAGTTCGAGCTGCTTGCCGGGTTGGCGAGTGCAGGCCTCGACTCCACTGGCGATGTCACCCTGGTCCAGCAGGACTTCAACATGAGCGCCCTTATCAACGGCGATATCGATGCCGCACAGGCGATGATCTACAACGAGTACGCACAGGTGCTCGAGACGATCAACCCCGACACTGGCGAGCTGTTCCAGCCCGAGGACTTCACCATCATCGACTGGAACGACGTGGGCACGGCGATGCTCAATGACGCGATCTGGGCGGATGCCGATCGCCTCGAGGAAGACGCCGACTACCGCGCCACCGCGGTTGCCTTCGTCGAGGCGTCACTGAGGGGCTGGGCGCATTGCCGCGACAACCCCCAGGAGTGCACCGACATCGTGGTCGGGGTTGGCACCCCGTTCGGCGGTCCAGGCCATCAGGCCTGGATGATGAACGAGGTCAATGCCCTGATCTGGCCGTCACCGGGTGGTGTGGGCGTCATGGATCAGGATCTCTACGATCAGACCGTCGAGGTCGCCACGAGCCAGGGGATCCTGGCTTCGGCGCCCGATGACGGAGCCTTCCGTACCGACATCGCCGAAGAGGCGGTGGCCAACCTCGAAGCCCAGGGCATCGACGTGAACGGTGCGGGATTCACCAAGGGAGTGGTCGAGATTACCGAGGGCGGCGAGTAGCTCTGAGACCTGAAGAGATGCGGCGGGGGAGTTCCCCCGCCGCATCTCTCTAGGGCAGCCAGGCGGCGAGGGCCTCGCCGATCTCGTGGGGGCTGTCTTCCTGAATGAAGTGGTTGCCCGCCACCGTTACTTCGGTCTGGTTCGGCCAGGTGCGGCAGTAGTCGCGTTGAGGACCGGCGAGGATCGCCCCCGGCTCGGCGTTGATGAACAGCTTCGGCACTTCCGACGACGACAGCCATTCGCCATAGGCGGTGACGATCTCGACGACGTCGGCCGGCTCGCCCTCGATCGGAATTTCCCGCGGCCAGGTGAGGGTGGGACGTCGGTGCTCCGGCTCGATAAAGGGCCGGCGGTACTCGTCGTGTTCCTCGGGTGCCAGGTCGCGCAGGATCGAGCCCGGGAGCACGGCTTCCACAAAAAGGTTCTTATCGATCACCATGTCTTCGCCGGCCTCAGACCGGAATGCTTCGAAGATCCCTCGGGCGGCCTCGGGCCAGGTGTCCCAGGTGACAGGCCTCACGATGGACTCCATGTAGCAGATGCCGGCCACCCGGTCGCGATGGCGGTTGGCCCAGTCGAAGCCGAGTGCCGATCCCCAGTCGTGGATCACGAGGGTGACGTGGTTGCCGAGCTCGAGCTGGTCGAGGAGCCCATCGAGGTACTCGCGGTGTTCGACGAAGCGGTAGGAGCCGGGCCCGGTGTCGTCGAGCTTGTCGGAGTCGCCCTGGCCGATCAGGTCGGGCACGACGCAGCGGGCCCTGTCGGCCACATGGGGAATGACGTTGCGCCAGAGGTAGGACGAGGTCGGGTTGCCGTGGAGGAACACCACGGCCTCGCCTGCGCCGCGCTCGTGGTAGGCCATCTGCTTGCCGTTCACCGTCTTGTACGACTTGGCGAGTGGGGTGGTGTCGAACGGTGATGCGGACATGGCGAGGCCCTTTCGATCTGGTCTTCGGGGTCAGAGCCTTGCACACTGGATCCATGTTCGACCTTCACTCGACCCTGGCCGCGGTGCTCGACGCAGAGGTAGTGGCTTCGAGCCCTCTGCAGGGGGGTGATGTGGCTGAGTCCTTCCGGGTCGTTCTCGACGATGGGCGGACTTTGTTCGCCAAGACGAAGAGAGACGCACCCGCCGGTTTCTTCAGCACCGAGGCCGCCGGCCTGCGCTGGCTGCAGGATGCCGATGCGGTACCGGTGCCGACGGTCGTGTTGGTGAGCGATGAGCCGCCCCTTCTGGTCCTCGAGTGGATCGACGAGGGATCGCCCGGTTCGAGCACCGAGGCCGACTTCGGGAGAGCTCTCGCCGAATTGCACCGGGCCGGGGCTCACACCTTCGGTCGCGAAGATCGACGCACTACGGGGAGTCGTGGCCTGCCGAACGAGCCCTGTGGCACGTGGGCCGAGTTCTACGCCACCCAACGCCTCCTGCCCCTGGCCAGGCTCGCCGCCGACGGGTCGGCTATGTCCGTCGCGGCCATCGTCGACATCGAACATGTGGCCGACCGGCTCGAGGATCTCGGTGGTCCACCGGAGGCCCCGGCTCGACTCCACGGCGACCTCTGGGCCGGCAACCGCCTTGTCGACCGCGCCGGCGACAGCTGGCTGATCGACCCTGCGGCGCACGGCGGCCATCGAGAGTTCGATCTCGCGATGATGCACTTGTTCGGTGGCTTCGGTGCCGCTTGTTTTGCGGCCTACGACGAAGTAGAGCCTCTCGCGGATGGGTGGGAGGGACGCATCCCGCTGCATCAGCTCGCTCCCCTGATCGTGCACGCGGTCAAGTTCGGTGGTGGCTATGCGCCCGCCACCGAGCGAGCCCTGCAAGCCGTGCTATACCGAACCTCATGAGAAGTCTCAAACAGCAGTGGCGTGATGGCGATTCAACCCTCGGCGGGTGGATCACAGTGGCAAATCCGGTCGTGGCCGAAGGTATGGCTCGCGCCGGCTTCGACTATGTGTGCATCGACACCCAGCACGGCGCCATCGACTACTCCGACGCGGTCGCCATGATCCGGGCCTGTGTCGCCGCCGATACGAGCACCATCGTGCGGGTGCCATGGAACGAACCGGGCATCATCGGCAAGATGCTCGATGCTGGAGCCCACGGAGTGATCATCCCGATGGTGAACAGTCCCGAAGAGGCGGAGGCCGCGGTACAAGCGTGTCGGTATGCACCTCGCGGGTCGCGGAGCTTCGGGCCGACGGTGGCCAAGCAGAGGATCGCCGACTATCCGGCCTGGGCCGGCGAGAACGTGGCCGTGATCCCGATGATCGAGACCCGCCAGGCGGTCGAACAACTCGACGACATCCTTGCTGTCGAGGGGATCGACGCGGTCTATGTGGGGCCGGCCGATCTCTCGCTCACGCTCGGGCTGCCTCCTGGCAACAACGACGGCGATCCGGCATTCGACGATGCCTACGCCACCATCGTCGCGGGCTGCCGTCGCGCCGGTGTGGTGGCCGGCTGCCACGCCACCGGCGGCCTCACCCCGGCTCGGCTCGAAGCGGGATTCAGGATGGTCACCGTCACCGCCGACCTTCTCGCTCTCGGGTTCGGTGTCTCGGCTGAGCTCGACCGGGCCCGCGGTGTGGTCGAGCCCGGCGACGGTGATGGGGATCTCTACTGATCCCAGTTGGGAGATCACCGTCTTCACCGCTCGGCTCCCCATTTTCGGGCTCTGAGCGGGTTTTGGTAGCGTCGCTCTCATGGCTTCATACGAACGAATCAGGGTTGAGCGCGACGGACCGGTCATCAATCTCACCCTGGCCAACCCACAACGCCGTAACACCCTGGCTCTGCCCGTCCTGCAGGAGATCACCGCCGCTTTGGAGGAGGCCGCGCAGAGCGATGCTCTAGCTGTGGTGATCGCGGCCGATGGTCCCGTTTTCTCCGCCGGCCACGATTTCGGCGACCTGCTGGGCGCGGAGCAAGCAACGGCGCACGACCTGTTCGAATTGTGCAGCAACATGATGACCCTCATCCAGCGCATCCCTCAGGTGGTCGTGGCAAAGGTCCATGCGTTGGCGACCGCAGCCGGGTGCCAGTTGGTGGCGTCATGCGATCTGGCTGTCGCCGCGGACACGGCCTCCTTCCAAGCTCCGGGCGGCAAGGGCGGCTTGTTCTGCCATACGCCGATGGTGGCGATCGCTCGAGCGGTAGGCCGTAAGAAGGCCCTGGAAATGGCCCTCACCGGCGACCCGATTTCGGCCCAGACGGCTTGCGAATGGGGTCTCGTCAATCGGGTGGTCGCGGCCGACGAGCTCGATGCAGCCACCGCTGATCTGGTGGCACGGGCCACCAAGGGCAGCGCTAGCTCCAAGGCCTTGGGAAAGCAGGCTTATTACGCCCAGGTCGATATGGCTCAGCACGATGCCTACGAGTACGCGACCGATGTGATGGCGCGGGGAGTGGTGAGCGCCGATGGCCAGGAGGGCATCGCTAGTTTCGTGGAGAAGCGTCGACCAAGCTGGTCTTCTCGGGGGTGACCACCACAGGCCTGCGGGTGCCGATTCGGGTGAAGCCGGGTTCGTCACGGACACGGGTGGGCGGACAATGGGGCGACGATCCGCCCCGACTGGTGGTGGCGGTGCAGGCGCGCGCGGTTGACGGCAAGGCCAACAAGGCCGTGGTGGAGGCACTGGCGGCGGCGCTCGGGGTGTCTCGTCGGTCGATTCGGATCGTCGCCGGCGACAAGTCTCGGTCGAAACTGGTGGAGATCGCCGAGCCCGACGCTGGCACCTCCACCTTGATAGGGGAGCTCAGGAAATCATGACCGGATGGCATCTCGCCCAACTCAACCTCGCTCGGATGCGCCACGATCTCGACGATCCGCGTATGGCCGGATTTGTCGACAACCTCGAGCGGATCAATCGGCTCGGCGATGAGTCGCCGGGGTTTGTCTGGAGATATCAGGACGAGAGTGGTGCGACCACCGACACCCGTGCCTTCGACGACGACGACCTCCTGCTCAACCTCACCGTGTGGGAGTCGATCGACGATCTTCGTGCGTATGCGGTTGGCAGCGATCACGTCAACTTCATTCGTCGCCGACTCGAGTGGTTCGACCGGGTCGGGACGCTTCCGGGGCTCACCATGTGGTGGATCCCGGCCGGCACGCTGCCGTCTAGCTAGCAACGCCAACGCCTCCAACGTGGTGGATGCCCAGGCCACCTATGAGACCCAGATGGCGCTGTGGGGGGCGGTGCTCGGCGGCGCCAACCTCGTGCATCACGCCGCAGGGTGGATGGAGGGCGGCCTCCAGGCGTCGTACGAGAAGCTGGTACTCGACGTGGAGATGCTCCAGCAGATGATGGAGTTCCTGGCTCCTGTCGACACGAGCGATGATCAGCTGGGTATCGACGCGATCGAACGGGTGCCCGCCGGCGGTCACTTCTTCGGCGACGAGCACACGATGGCTCGCTACGACACGGCCTTCTACACGCCTTTCCTGTCCGACTGGCGAAACTGGGAGCAGTGGAACGAAGACGGCGCCCACACGGCCACCGAAAGGGCCACTGGAGTGTGGCAGAAGGCGCTCGCCGAATACGAAGAGCCCCCGCTCGGTGCCGGGGTGGCCGAAGAGCTCGAGGCCTACGTCGCCCGTCGTAAGGAGGAAATCGGGGCCGACGAACCGTGAGCCGCTCTAGACGTAGCTGCGCTTGGCGACCTCTTCGAGCATGACCTCGGTTGCGCCGCCGCCGATGGGGAGGATGCGGGCGTCGCGGTACATGCGCTCGATGGCGGACTCACGCATATAGCCCATGCCGCCGTGGAACTGCACACAGTCGTACATCACCTGGTTGACGACCTCGGCACCCCAGGCCTTCGCGCCCGACATCTCCTTCACGTTGTCGACTCCACTGTCGTGGAGCCAGGCCGCGTGATACACCGACGCCCTGACGGCGTCGATTTTCGCCTGGTTCATCGCCATGCGCTGGCGGATCGCGCCGAGATCGTAGAGGTGGCCTCCGAATGCGGGTCGCTCCTGGCAGTAGCGGTTGGTCATGTCGATCGCGGCTTGAGCTGACCCCACACCCATCCCTACCACCACCATGCGTTCGTTCTGAAAGTTCTTCATCGTCTCGTAGAAGCCGCGGTGCAGAGTTCCGAGGAGCTGCTCATCGGCCACCCACACATCGTCGAGCAGGAGTTCGGCAGTGTCTGAGCATCGCCAGCCGTGCTTGTCGAGCTTGGTGGCGACCTCGAACCCGTCGGTGTCGGCGGGTACGAGGAACATCGATATCCCGTACTTGTCGTCGGGGTTGGTTCGGGCGGCAACGATCGTCATATTGCCGTAGACGGCATTGGTGATGAACATCTTGGTGCCGTTGATTCGCCAGCCGTCGCCATCTTTCACCGCGGTGGAGCGGATACCAGCCACATCGGAACCGGCATCGGGCTCGGTGACTCCGATCGAAAGGATCGCTTCCCCCGACATTGCCTTGGGCAGCCACTCAGCGAGCTGTGCGGGAGAACCGGAGTTGATCAGGTGGGGTCCGGCCATGTCGGTGTGGACGAGCACGGTGACGTCGAACCCGGCGTAGGTGGACGCGCCCAGCGCTTCTGAGAAGGCGGCCGAAGCGAGCATTCCCAGGCCTAGGCCTCCGTGCTCTTCGGGCACACGTAAGCTGAACATCCCCAGGTCGCCCATCTGGCGCAGGACGTCTCGAGGCACCTTGCCCGCTTCTTCCCACGCATCGCCGTGGGGCATGACCTCGTTGCTGACGAACTCGACGGTCTGGTCGTAGATCGCCTGGAGTTCGTCGGTCATGTAGACGTTTCGATTGGTCATTGGAGTGCCTCGTCGGATGGATGGGTGGGCTCGAACGTGATGAGAATCTGGTTGGTCTCGACCTGATCGCCGGCTGTCACCCTCACTTCTTCGACAACGCCGGGGCCACCGGCGGTGAGTGTGTGCAACATCTTCATTGCTTCGATGACAACGAGTGCCTGGCCGCCGGTGACTGCCTCGCCGGTCGCCACGTGCACCTCGGCGACCAGCGCCGGGAAGGGAGCGGTGATGGCGCCCGCATGGCCGTGGCCGGTGTCGGCCGACGGAGCCCAGTGCTCGCTACGGCTGACCACCCGGAAGGTGTGGGACTGGCCGGCAAGGTTCACCACCACGGTTCGCCGGTCGAGGTCGACGGCGGCCACGCCGGCATCCGACATCTCCGTGGCGACCGGCACCTCATGGACCTCGCCGTTCAGATCCTCCAGCGCAATGATTCGTTGGGGTCGATGGGTGGTGACTCGAGCATCGCCGAGGGCCGACCACGGGCCCGCAGCCGCGCCAGCCCTACGAGACCGGGTCCAGGCCGCGGCCGCTGCGGTGGCTGCTGCGCCGAGGTCGTGCTCACTCGGTAGTTGGGACTCGTCGAGATAGCGGGTGGTTATGCGGCCCACCACGAAGGGTTCCTGTTCGATGAGCCAGCGATGGAATCCGGAGTTGGTGACGAGTCCGCCGATGAGCAGCCGATCGAGGGCATCGCCGAGACGACGGCGGGCAGTATCGCGGTCGGGCCCGTCGACGATCAGTTTGGCGATCATCGGGTCGTAGTGGGGGGTGATGGTGGATCCGACCTCGATGGCAGAGTCCCAGCGCACCCCTGCGGGCGTGGCGAGGTGGCTGATCGTGCCTATCTGAGGTGCGAAGTCGTTGGTGGCGTCCTCGGCGTTGATCCGCGCTTCGAAGGCATGGCCGGTGAACACGACCTCGCTTTGGCTCAGGGGGAGCGGAGCACCTGTGGCGGAGCCGATCTGGAGTTCGACGAGATCGAGACCGGTGATGAATTCGGTGACCGGATGCTCCACTTGCAGACGGGTGTTCACCTCGAGGAAGTAGTAGTTGCCGCTCTCATCGTCGACCACGAACTCGACGGTGCCGGTGGAGTCGTACCCCATGGCTCGGGCCAGATGGGCCGCGGCGGCGCGTAGTCCGGCGGTGGTGGCCTCGGGCAGATTCGGAGCCGGAGCCTCTTCCAGCACTTTCTGGTAGCGGCGCTGCACGGAGCATTCGCGGGTGCCGAGGTCGATCACGTTGCCATGACGGTCGCCCACCACCTGCACCTCGACGTGGCGCGGTCGGGTGATGAACCGTTCGACGATGACCCGGCCGTCGCCGAAGGAGCGCTCGGCCTCGGCCACGGCTTCATCGAGCGCGTGGTCGAAATCGGCTGCGGTGTTGGCAATGCGGATGCCCTTTCCGCCGCCGCCCGCGGCCGCCTTCACAAGGATCGGGTAGCCGATCCAGTCGGCCGCCCCGCTCAGGTCGGCCCGATCCTGGCTGTCGTCGAAGCCGGGGATGATTTCGACGCCGGCGCCGGCCGCGATCCTCCGTGCTTCGATCTTCGAGCCCATCGAGTCGATGACGTCGGGGTTGGGGCCGATCCAGACGAGGCCGGCGGCGATGACGGCGCGGGCGAAGTCGGCGTTTTCGGAGAGGAATCCGTAGCCAGGGTGAATCGCGTCGGCGCCGCTTTCGGCCGCTGCGGCCAGGATGCGATCGATTGATAGATAGGAATCGGCCAAGGCGGCGGGGCCGATGGCGATCGCTTCGTCGGCATCGGTGACGAAGGGCGAGACAACATCGGGTTCGGCGAACACCGCGACGGTTCGGTGGCCGAGACGGCGGGCGGTGCGGATGACTCGGCGGGCGATCTCGCCCCGGTTGGCGATGAGGATCTTCATCGGTGTCTCCTCACATCCTGTAGACGAGGCCGGGCCCGGGGGCCGGTTCGTCCTGTCGGGCCGCGAGCGCGAGGCAGAGGCCTAGGGCGTCGCGGGTGTATACGGGGTCGATCAGGCCGTCGTCCCAGAGCCTCGAGGTGGCGTAGTAGGGGTCGGACTGGGTCTCGTACTGATTGCGTACCTCGGCCCGCATGGCCGCGATCTCCTCGTTGGTGGTTTCCGCGCCCTTCAAGCCTCCGAGGCGGATGTCGACAAGCACGGTTTCTGCGGTGTCGGCGGCCATCGTGGCGATCCGACTGTTGGGCCATGCAAACAGGAACCGGGGATTGAAGCCTCGGCCGCACATGCCGTAGTTGCCTGCCCCGTACGACCCACCGATGAGCACGGTGTATCTGGGCACGGTGGCGTTGGCGACGGCGGCCACCATCTTGGCTCCGTTCTTGGCGATGCCCCCGGCCTCGGAATCGCGCCCCACCATGTAGCCCGAAGTGTTCTGGAGGAAGATCAGAGGAATGCGCCTCTGCTCACACAGCTCGATGAAGTGGGTGGCCTTGAGGGCCGACTCACTGAAGATGATGCCGTTGTTGGCCACGATACCGACCAGGTGACCCCAGATTCGGGCGAAGCCACACACGATCGACTCGCCCCATTCGGGCTTGAACGGTGCGAACTTCGATCCGTCGACCATGCGGGCGATGATCTCGGTTGCGTCGAAGGGGATTCGGTGGTCGGCGCTGACGATGCCGTAGAGCTCCGACGGGTCGTGGGCAGGCGGCTGGGGCTCGACCCAGTCGGCCCACGGCTGGTGCTCGTCGACCGATCGTTGGTTGGTGGTGAGGCAGATCTCCCGCAGCCGCCCATAGGCCTCTCGTTCGGTGTCGGCCATATAGTCGCTCACGCCCGACACCCGGGTGTGGAGTTCGGCCCCACCGAGGTCGTCGGGGTCGATGATTTCGCCGAGTGCCGCCTTCACGATCGGAGGTCCGCCCAAGAAGATGCGGCCGATGCCTTCGACCATGATCACTTCGTCGCTGAGTGCCGGTACGTAGGCGCCTCCAGCGGTGCAGCCACCGAGCACCACCGACAGCTGAGGGAGGCCCTGGGCCGAGAGGCGGGCCTGGCGATAGAAGGAACCACCGAAGTGGTCCTTGTCGGGAAAGATCTCGTCCTGCAGGGGTAGGAATGCCCCGCCCGAATCCACCAGATAGATCACGCCGAGCCCGTTGTCCTCGGCGATCTGTTGGGCTCTGACGTGCTTCTTGATCGCTATCGGCACCAGGGAGCCGCCCTTGACGGTGGCATCGTTGGCGACGAATACGTAGGGCACTCCGTGCACGATCCCGATACCGGTGACGATGCCCCCACCGGGGACCTCATCGCCGTATTGGCCGTAGCCGGAGAGGGTCGAGAGCTCGAGGAACGGCGTGTCGACGTCGGTGATGAGGTCGATCCGGTCGCGGGTCATCACCTTCCCGCGGGCGAGGTGTCTCTCGATCGAGCGCTGCCGGTGAGGCCCTCCGTCGATCGCCCACTGTTGGCGCTCGTCGAGAGTGGCCACCATTTCCTCGTAGGCGGCGCGGTTGTCCTTGAACTGGACACTGCCGGTATCGATCTTGGAGTTGATCGGCCTCATGCCGCCTCCTGAGGGTTGAGGGCCAGGCCCGACCAGAACTGTTGGGTCATGGCGAGAGCGAGCGAGTCGAGGGTGCCGCGTTGCACATCGAACCACTCCACCGACGTGTTCATCGCCCCGAAGAGCAGGAGCCGGTGGACGCCGTCGGTCGCTTGGGCGTCGAGAGCACCTGCCGCGACGAGGTCGGCTATCAATCCTGTCCACATCGCTTCGTATCGGTCGCGCGACGGAACCACGGCCTCACGAACCGCGGGCGGGGCGGTGCGAAAGGCGGTGACATGAGCGGCGGTGTAGGGGCCGTTCTCGTAGAGAGCTCCGAGGTGGGCGCGTACGTGGGCAGCAAGGCGTTGGTGATCGGAGAGCTCGGCGTCGGTGGCGGCCTCATCGAAGGCATCCATCATCACCGCAATTCCCCGCTCGAAAATGGCCACGAGCAGCTCATTCTTTGATGCGAAGTGGTAGTAGATCGAGCTCGCCTTCATGCCTACGAGGTCGGCGATCTGGCGCAAGGACCCGCCGTCGACTCCACGCTCGAGGAAGAGTTCGGCGGCCACGTCCATGATCCGACGGCGGCTGTCGGCTTCCTGGTGGTCGGGTGTGATCGGAACGATCATCAAAGCAACTTACCTAACGACCGTTAGGCATGCAAATAGGGGCGGATGGAGCTGGTAGGCCCTTCGCCCCTACTCGCTGCGGGGTATTTGTCCGTACTGTTCGATCAGGAGGTGGACGTCATGTATCAACGGATAATCGTCCCGGTGGATGGGTCGGCTCGGTCGTGGGACGTCGCGGATGCCGCCGCCGAACTCGCGGTGCGGTGGGACTGCCCCGTGGAGGTCGTGTCGATCGTACGATTCGATTCGGCCCGAGACGAGACCGAAGCCGAGATCAATGGCCGGATCGCCGACTCATCGTGGGCCGACCGTGCCACTTCCCGCGTGCTGGCCGGCATCGACGAGAGCGTCGGTGAATACATAGCCAGCATCGCCAACGAGCATCCGGGCAGCCTCGTTGTCATGAGCACCACAGGACACGGACGCAGTGCCGCGATTCTCGGCAGCACCGCCGAGGAGATCCTGCGTCACACCACCACCCCGATCCTCCTCTACGGGCCCGTGGCCGATGCCGTGGCCCCGTCGGGCACCTCCCTCATGGTGGCTGTCGACGGGTCGGAACTCTCCGAACAGGCCCTGGGCCTGGCCGGTGCTTGGGCTATCGGTCTCGACCTCGTTCCCTGGGTGGTTACGGTCGGAGCGGTGGGCGTCAAGCTGCCCGCCGACGTGACCGAATCGGCCGGCCCCTATGCCCTCGCCGCTGAGCTCCGCGATCTCATCGGTCGAACCGTCCAGTTCGAGACGCTCCACGGGAAGCGCCCGGCAGTCGCCCTCACGGAATTCGCCGAGAGCATGGACGCCGCGGCCCTGGTGGAAACCACCCACGCTCGGCGCGGCCTCGACCGACTGGTGGCGGGAAGCGTAACGATGTCGACGGTTCGCCACTCCCACATCCCGGTGCTCGTGGTGCGGGGCCTCGAGCCGGGTAAGGAAGCCCAGAAGGACCACTCGGGCCACTGAGCTGACCCTTCGGTCCGGGCCCTGCTCGTCTAAAGTTCCGCGCGTGCCGTCCGAGAGCGCGATCACCTGCGGCGAGGCCACGATGCGGCTTCTCGCCCGCTACGGAGTCGATACGGTCTTCGGTATCC
This sequence comes from uncultured Gammaproteobacteria bacterium, assembly GCA_964196195.1. GTDB lineage: Bacteria > Actinomycetota > Acidimicrobiia > Acidimicrobiales > Aldehydirespiratoraceae > OFTM10. The sequence continues at coordinate 16,392 of CAXMSE010000086.1, forward strand.
CGGGGGTGCACACCCTCGACTTCTGTCACGGCCTGCTCGACGGCCCGATCCACCACGTGCAGGCCCGCAACGAGCAGGGGGCCGGCTTCATGGCCGACGGCTACGCCCGAGTCAGCGGCCGGCCGGGAGTTGCTCTGGTGATTTCGGGGCCGGGCGTCACCAACGCCCTCACCGCGGTCGGCCAGGCCTGGGCCGATTCGGTGCCCATGCTCCTGCTGTCGTCGGAGACCGACAGCGCCAGCCACGGCAAGGGTTGGGGTTACCTCCACGAGATCCCCGATCAGAGAGCCGTCACCGACCCCCTCACCGCTCTTTCGGCTCGCGCCTCGTGTCCCGCCGATGTGCCCGAGCTGGTGGCGCAGGCCTTCGCCATCTTCGCCGGGCAGCGCCCTCGTCCAGTGCACCTCTCCATCCCGATCGATGTTCTCGCGATGCCGGTAACCGAGGAGTGGGAGCCTCGGACGATGCCGAGCCGGGCTCACCCCGATGCAGGTCGGATCGAGGCCGCGGCCGCACTGCTGCGAAGTGCGGCTCGCCCCGTGCTGATGGTCGGAGGCGGCGCGGTGGATGCATCCGCGGCGATCCGCACCCTCGTCGATCAGCTGGGGTGCCCGGTGCTCGCGAGCACGGCCGGCAAAGGGATCGTGGCCGACGACCACCCCTTGAGTCTCAGCGCCAGCGGTTCTCGTCTCGAAGTCCAGGAGTGGTTGGGCGCGGCCGACCTGGTGCTGGCGGTGGGCACCGAGCTGGCCGAAACCGACAGCTTCGTCGATGAGCTCCCCCTCAACGGCAAACTCATCCGGATCGATCTCGATCCTCGCAAGATCAACGACCAGTATCCGGCCACGATCGGGATCGTGGCCGACGCTGCTGTGAGCGTCGCCGCCCTGCTCGCAACCGGACCATTCACTGCCGCCCGCGACCGGGCCGAGATCGAGGCCGAATTGGCAGGGGTGCGCCAGAGCATCGACGCCAACCTGACTGCGAGTCAGCGTCGCCACGAGCGTCTTCTCGAGGCGCTCGATGCGGGCCTCCCCGCCGACACGATCCTCATGGGCGACATCTGTCAGCTCGTCTACACGGGAGCATTTGCGTCGGTGTCGCGAACACCCCGCAGCTGGCATTATCCGGCCGGCTACTGCACCCTCGGCTGTGCGCTACCGAACGCGATAGGGGCCAAGTTCGCCCTGCCCGATCGGCCCGTGGTGTGCCTGGCCGGCGACGGGGGATTCATGTTCACCGTCCAGGAGCTGATCGTCGCCGTCGACGAGGGTCTGGGAATTCCGGTGATCATCTGGGACAACGAGGGGCTCAAGCAGATCCAGGAGGGAATGCTCGAACGGTCGATTCCGCTCGTCGGCGTCACCGGGTCCAACCCTGATTTCATCGCTCTCGCCAAGGCTCTGCGCTGCAACGCGGTGATGGCGGAGAGCCTCGAGCAGGTGATTGAAGCCACCCGGCAAGGCTTCGACGGAGATCGCCCAACCGTCATCGTCGTGCGCGAAGACGCCGACTGGTTGAGTTGATCTACCAGTACTCCTCGTAGTGGATGTTGCCGGGGTGCTTGCGACGGTCAAGGGTGAATCCCCGCTCCGCCAGTAGCTGCACCACTCCGACACTGTCGGGAAACTCGAGCTTGCCGTCGAACTCTTCGGGCAGCCCGATCATCGCGGGATTCCCGCACATGTAGACGTGGGTAGACGTGGGGTCTAGCTCGATGCCGAGCCCCCCGATGTCGTCGTCTCGGATCAGGTCCTGGATATATCGCTTGGGTACCTCAGGCTCGCGGGTGGGCATGGCGAGATAGTGGTAGTTCGGGTAACGGGCCTCGAGGGCGCGATGGGTCTCGAGATAGCCGAGGTCGTGCCAGTGGCGCACCGACACTGCCGACACGACCGGCCCGTAGTGGCCCTTGCGCAACAGCTCGACCACCATCGCGTTGTGGGGCGCCTCGCCGGTGCCGGTCGACAAGAACACCACGGTGGCAGCAGGGTTGGTTACCGCGGCGAGGGTGTAACGACCCGCGACCTTGGGCCCCAGATAGATCCGGTCGCCGGGACGCTTCAGTGCGAGTCGGGGAGTGAGCTCGGGGATGTTGGCCTCGGTGGGCGGCACCAGCACAATGTAGAACTCGAGCTCGTCGACGCCGCCCGCGTCGGTGAGGTAGCCGACCTCATCGAAGACGCGCGACGAGATTGAGTAGGAGCGGCGAATCAGGCGGTCCCAGCGCGTGTCGAGGCCGGGGTCCTCGGCGTCGTCCACCCTCGCTTCCCAGAAGCCGAGGCCGAGGGTGGCGTACTGGCCGGGAACGTAGGACGTGCTGCCGTGGTCGGGGCGGACTCGCAGCACCCAGAGGTCGGAGTGGGTGGGCTCGAAGTGGGTTATGACCGCGTTGTAGTGCTCGTGGCACAGCTCCTCGAGCACGGCGGTGTTGCGTTGGCGACGCTCGTGGCCGTGTGGCTTCAGATCCACGTCGAGGTCGGGGAAGCAGGCCACGGCAATGTCGATCCCAGCCCTCCAACCCGGGGTCGTGGTGGCCACGCTGGTGTCGTCGGGTTCGCCCACGAACCAGACATGACCGCTGGCCAGGGCCGCCTCGGTCACCCCGAGGTCGGATGGTTTCAGCGTCTCGCGACGCGATGCGAACACCACATGATCGACCTGGAGGTCGGGTGTGCGGCGGTCGCCGAAGTAGGCCATCGGATAGCCGTCGATCTCGCCGATCTGGTCGGGTACGGAGCGATAGAGCACGGTGGCCCTGCGTTCGCGTTCGAGGCGGCGCAGCAGGTTCTCCCCAGCCGGCGACAGGAAGTTTGGGTCCATGCCGCCGGCCGCGAGCACGACCCTGGCCCCTGCGGCGGCGATGGTGGCGGTGAGCTCCACCGCGTGGTCGGTGTAGCCGACCACCAAGATGTCGTCGTCGCCGACGAGGTCGGGAATGGTGTCGATGTGAATGCGTGGATTCGTCTCCGGCACCGGCAGGGGTGGCTGCCACTCCGGCGACCGGCGTCGGTTGGCCACGAGGCAAGCCCGAGTCTGGTAGGTCTGCTTGTTGGTGACCACGCTGATCATGTCGCCATCGGTGTCGATGGCGGAAACTCGCTCGCCGTAGCCGATGTCGAGTTCGTTTTCTCCGACTAGCTCTGGGAACTTGATGCAGTGCTCCTCCTCGAGGATTCGCACCAACGGGAGCCCCGATCGCAAGGACGAGACGGCCACCGAGAGCCCCCCGGCCGTGCCACCGACAATGACCAGGTCGTAGTCGCGAGAAGTCATCGGTTTCAGGTCCGCGCGATCACTTCGCCGTGAGGACACATGAACCAACCATCGGGTTGCTGGATCCAGGCGTGCCACGACTCGGCGATGGATTGGAGCTCTTCTCTGTCGCTCAGACCCAGCTCCAGGGCGTGGGAGGCAAAGCTCGACTCGCGGACCCGGTCGGCCCACTGGGTGCCCCAAAATGAGCGTGTCTCAGGGGTAGCGAAGGTCCAGGTCGACGATCCCGGCTCGATGTGGGTGAAACCTGCCGCTCGCACCCAGCTGAGCAGGTGGCGGCCGGCGTCGGGTTGGGTTCCGTGGTGTCCGGCGATGGTGTGGTGTAGCTCCATCCACCTGTCGAGCCCTGGTTCTGGTGGGGTCCAGGTCATCGCCCCGTAGTCGGCGTCGCGCACCGCGAGTACGCCGCCAGGCTCGAGAACCCTGCGCATTTCTCTCAGGGCGCCGACTGGGTCGCGGAGGTGCTGGAGTACCTGGTGGGCATGCACGACAGCGAACGAATCGTCGTCGAAGTCGAGTGCATACACATCGCCTTGCTGGAAGCGGCAATTCTGGGGCGACTCAGGTTTGGTGAGCAGGGCACGGGCCTTCTCGATGACGTCCTGCACCGCATCGATGCCGACCACGTCGCCGGGGGCGACATGATTGGCCAGCTCAACGGTGATCGTGCCCGGGCCGCAACCCACATCGAGAAGGGTCTGCCCGGCCCGGAGATGGGGACGAAGGTAGGCGGCGGAATTGTCGACGGTGCGCCAGGTATGGGAACGCAGCACCGGCTCTTGATGCCCGTGGACGTAGGGATCGGGACTTGGGTGGGTCAAGGGCTCAGCCATCTGCTCGCCCGCGCCCTCGCCCGCCTCAGCGTGCGAGCGGTCGGTGAGGGGGTTTCGTCGGTATCGGGCACGGCTGGATTGCTCGCGGACGGTTCGGGCGTGGTGGTCGTTCTGGGGGTCGAGGGCTTCGTTGTCTTGAGGTCGGCGATCTGGGTGCGGAGGAACTCGTTCTCGGTCTCGGCTCGGGCTGCGCGCTCGCGGGCGTCGGCCAGTTGTTGACCCGCTTCGTGAACGTTGCCGACCTGCTCGAGGATCCGGGTCCAGGTGTCGAGGGGCACCAGCATCGTGCCCTCCGGTGTCGACTGGGCGGTGACGGGCCCCGCCACTGGGGTCGCCGGGGTGGGTTTGGATTCGTGGCGGGGTGGATCGATTGCATCGGCGACACCTTGCCAGATGCCTGAAGATGCCTTGGCAAACTGGCTGGCGACACCCCTCATTCCCATGGCTGGGACCCTACCTGTCGCCCTCGGTGGCTGCTTCGCTCAGGGCCGGCCGCTAATCGATGGAGAACTCGAAACCGTGCTCACGAAACAGGCGCAGGCAGGCATCAACCACATCGGTGTCGTAGAGAGTGCCACGATCTCGGCGATCTCGGCCAGCGCTGGTTCGATACCCAATGCCGGTCGGTAGGGACGATGGGAACTCATGGCCTCCACCACGTCGGAAACGGCCACGATTCGCGCTTCCTTTGAGAACCCGTCGCCGCTCAGGCCGTTCCGGGTTGGTTGAGGATTTCGGCCGGGATCGAGATCTTGTCAAGGTCGTGGATCAAGGCGCCGAACTCGACCCCGCGGACCTGGTCTCTGGGCATTCCCAGCTCATTGGCGATGGCGGAGCCCAACTCCGACACTCGTCGTCGGTGGCCGGCCGTGTACGGGTCTTGGCTCGCGATCGTCTGGGCCATCGCTCCGATCGTCTCGACGAACGCAGCTTGTAGTTTCCTTGCATGGTCGACACGTTCGGTCACGTCGCGGACGGGATTCCAACGGCCAGCGTGGCACCATGGCGCATGGCAGAAGACGGGATCACGCTCACCCTCAGCGCTTGGACCGGGCCGTGGCCCGACGACGACAAGGACGCCAACTTCAAGGCCGAGATCGCGGCCCACGCCCACCTCGATCCCCTGGCGACGATCAACAACTTGAGTGAAAACATCGGGGTTCCCGTGGGTGCTGTGGTGCACTACGTGCTGGCACGGTGGGCCACCGAGGGCAGCAGTGGCCTGCTCGAACTCGGTCCGCGTATGGCGCGGCGACTCAGAGAGCCGTTTGTCGCCGCCGAAGAGGCCGACACTGATGAAGCGCGGCTCGCCGCTTATGAGCAGGTTCGACAGATGGTGGAGTGGCTCAACGTGCCGCTCGATCAGCCTGAGGTGTATCCCTGATCACGAGCCGTCAAGGGCTGGTGCCGAGAGCGATTGACTCGCAACGGGCCAGCCCCCGCTCGAGGGCGTCTCGATCTCCGAAGCGGGTCCAGTTGAGCCACAGCCCGTTCTGCAAGGCGGCGAGATCGGTTATGCGTTCGCTCACTTCACGCACGGTCAGATCGCGATCGGCCGCTTGAATCGTGGCCCCGATGATTTGGTTGTAGTGGTCGTGGAGCCTCCGCTCAAGCTCAGCCACGTCCGCGTTGGTGCGTGACACCCCCCAAAGGGCAAACCAGAGTGCGAGGTATTCGCTGCTCACGAACTCTGCGTCGAAGAAGGAGCGGACGGCAGCGCGGACACGATCGACCGGATCGGATCCGGCCGCCTCGATCTGTTCGGCGGTGAATTCGATGAGCCGATCGGTGCCGAGTTTGAACGCCGAGACGATCAGGTTCTCCTTCGCATCGAAGTGGTAGCTGAGGAGCCCGAGCGACACATCGGCCTCCTCGGCCACCGCCCGCATGCTCGCGGCATCGAGCCCATCGCGCACGATCACCTGCATCGTCGCTTCGAGAATCTGCTCCTGGCTCTCGGTGAAGCTCACCGGTCCAGTGTGGTTGGCTCGGACACCGGAGTCCAACGCCGCAGTGTCGGTGTGGGCTTGGTTGCGCGACGATCTTGATAATGACCAGCAACGAGTCCCCTTACGAGTATCCCTACCCCCCGCCGGAACTCGAAGCCGCCCATCCGTTCAGCGAGCTCGATTTCCGGCGCCGATCCGAACCGGAAATGTTCGATCGTGCCCGCGGGTTTCACCAGCTGATGGACGGGCGTCGCAGCCCCCGTCTCTTCGCCCCGGACTCCGTGCCCGTGGAGCTGATCGAACTCGCGATCGCCACCGCGTCCACCGCTCCATCGGGTGCCCACAAGCAGCCCTGGCGTTTCGTCGCCACCGAATCGGCCGAGGTGAAGCGGGTCATTCGTGAAGCAGCCGAAGAAGAGGAACGGGTCAACTATCTGGAAAGTCGGATGAACGAGGAGTGGCAGGCGGCGCTAGCTCCGATCGGCACCGACCATCACAAGGAGTTCCTCGAAGTCGCACCGTGGCTCGTGGTGCTGTTCGAGGAGCGCTACGAGGTGACGACCGCCGGCGAGAGGCGCAAGAACTACTACGTGAAGGAGAGTGTCGGGATCGCGGCCGGGATCTTCATCGCGGCTCTGCACAACATGGGCCTGGCCACTCTCACCCACACACCATCGCCGATGGCGTTTCTCAGCCGGGTCCTGGGTCGGCCCGAGAACGAACGCCCATTTGTGCTGTTCCCGATTGGCTATCCCCTGCCAGGGGTGAAGGTGCCCGACCTGCGCCGCAAAGGGGTCGACGAGGTGATGGTCACCGTCGATCGGCCTGCGGACTGACCGGTTGAGTCTGGCCGCTCGTTCAGCAGGTCCCTACTATTCGTGCTCGTGAGCGAGCGCCTGGAGAATGTGTCTTGAGATTGCCGACGGGACTGGTGGCCCCCAACCTCACCCCTTTCAACGCTGACCTGTCAGTAGCCACCGACCTATACGTAGAGCACGCGCTGGCGATGCTCGATCAGGGCTGCGGCGGGTTGGCCCCCTTCGGCACCACCGGCGAGGCCCTGAGTATCGGTATCGAGGAGCGGATCGAAACCCTCGATGCGCTCGTGGCTGGCGGTGTGCCTCCGGAGTCGCTGATCGTGGGCACTGGCCTCACCAACCTGGCCGACACCCTCCGCCTCACCAGGCATGCCACCGAAGTGGGCGTTGCCGCAACGATGGTTCTGCCCCCCTTCTATTTCAAGAATCCCGCCGACGAAGGCGTACACCGCTACTTCGAAGCCTTGATTGAGGCAATGGACGGGCTTGTGCGCATCGTGCTCTACCACATACCCCAGATGGCGGGCGTGGGCTTCCCGATCGAGCTCGTGGCGAAACTGCGTCGGGATTTCCCGGATCAGGTCTTGGCCATCAAGGACTCTTCGGGTGATTGGGACAACACCGCCCGCTTGTTCGGGATCGACGGCCTCACCGTCTATCCCGGCTCCGAACTCCCGATGCTCGAAGCTCTCGCCCTCGGGGGAGAAGGGTTGATCTCGGCCACGGCCAACCTCAACGCACCGGCCATCATCGACGTTCTCCGCAGCTGGGCCGCCGGTGAGCACGAGAAGGCCGCGCTGCTGCATCGCAGGGTGGCCGCCACGCGTCACTCCTTCGCTACGGCGGGGCCCATTCCCGCTCAAAAACGGCTCCTCGCCATGGCCAGCGGCGATGATCGGTGGGCCAACGTTCGCCCCCCGCTGTTGCCGATGGACGTCGACCGAGGCCGCACGCTGGCCGACGAACTCGCCGCTCTGTAGATCGATCGATCGGGCCCGGCCCGGCCCGATACTGGACGTTTGTTCAGGGTCCTTGTACGCTCCCCTGACCGATCCCTCAGGAGGTGCCCGTGGCTGTCACATCGCGTCGATCCGCCGACAGCGCGCCCCCTCTCGGCGTCGTCGCCGACCCTCGGCTCGCCACCGCGGGCATCATCGTCGCTTCGATCTCCATGGGGCTCGTGCCGGTGTTCGCCCGCACGCTCACCGACGACGGCATCGCCCCAGTGGCGGTGTCGTTCTATCGCAACCTGATGGGGGCGATCCTGCTGATTGGGTTCATCCGGCTCACCGGCACCAAGCGAAGCGCCACCATCTGGGGGCTCTTCACCGGGGTGGCGATGGGGTTCGGATGGACGGCGTACGTCGAAGCGATCACCGTCGTGCCCGTCTCCACCGCGGCCGTTGTCTACATGAGCTACCCCCTTTTCGCCCTCCTGGCGGTATGGCTGGTGTTCGGCCAGCCGCCTGTGGCGCGGGGCGTCGTCGGGGCGATCATGGTGGTGGCCGCGGCGGCGATCGCGCTGGGTCCGGAGTTCTCGGGCGAGCATCGCACCGAGCTACTCATCCTGCTGGCCGCACCTCTGGCGTTCGGGCTGGCGATCGCAGTCCTCACCGAACGGCTCGGACCCCTCAGCCCGCTCGAACGCGTGGCCAGCGTGGGTGTCGGTTCTTCGCTGGGTCTGTTGCCGCTGGTGATGACTCTGCCCTCACACCAGGTCTTGCCCGGCAACGGGCGGGGCTGGTTGCTGGTTGTCGGCCTCGGCCTGATCACCGGTATCGGACCCCAGTGGCTCTACGTGAAGTGCGCACCGAGGGTGGGAGCCGCCAAGGCCGCGATGTCGGGTGCGATCGAGTTGCCGACGATGTTCGCGGTAGGGGCACTGGTCTTCGGGGAGTCCTTGACTGTTGTCCAGGGTTTCGCCGGTCTGCTCGTGGTGGGCGCGATCCTTCTGGTGCCGTCGCGACCGTCTCCGGCCACCGCCATGGCTCGTCGCCGCCGTCGCCTTATCCCGGGCCGCTTCACCACCTGAGGGCGCTGCCCCGATCACGTCTCAGAACGATCTGATGATGCATCATCGGAGTCGACATGAACACCGACATCGCAATCATCGGCAGGGGAATGATCGGGGCTGCCGCCGCTCGACATCTCGCCGAGGCCGGACGATCCGTCGCCCTGATCGGCCCCGATGAGCCCCCCGATCGCCGCAGCCACCAGGGTCCGTTCGCCAGTCACCATGATGAGGGGCGGATCACCCGCATCGCCGGCCGTGATGAGGTGTGGACCGAGCTCGCGGCTCGGTCGATCGAGCGCTACCGCGACATTGCGGCCCGGTCGGGAATCGACTTCCACTTCGCCCGAGGCATGGTGGCGGCCTACCCCGACGCGCCGGACTGGGTGACGCGGGCTGCCCTCTGGGGCAGCGAAGCCAAGCTGATCGATCCCGACTGGCTGCGAGCCAACACCGGAATCGCGATCGGCAACGGAATGCCTCTCATTTACGAACCGGCCCCTGCCGGTCACATCAATCCTCTGGCGCTCGTGGCTGCCCAGACCGTGCTCACCGAGGGAGCCGGGGGGTCGGTGGTTCGTGAGGCTGTCGAATCCGTGCGCCGAACCGAAACAGGGTTTGAGGTCGGTGGAGCTTGGGGGACACTCACCGCCTCCCGGATCCTGCTCGCCACGGGTGCGTTCGGTGCCGAGCTGTTCGAGTTTGAGCTCGACGTCGAGCGTCGGCCCCGCACCATCCTTCGCGCCCAACTGGCCAACGACGGCCGGATCCCGAGCCTCATCGCCATGGATCCCCCCGACGATCGTGTGCACGAGATCTATTGGGTGTCGCCGGTGCGCTATCCGGATGGTTCGGTCTGCATCAAGATCGGCGGCAACCTCAAGAGCTTCACCCCCATGGCCCCGTCAGACCTCACCGATTGGTTCCATACCGATGGAGATCCGGTCGAGATCGATTCGCTCGAGCAGAACCTGCGAACCATGCTGCCCGACGCCTCCCTGGGGGCGATCAACACCGCGCCCTGCGTGATCACGGGCACCCCATCTGGGCACCCCTATGTGGGGTGGGTCGACGATGGTGTCGCAGTGGCACTCGCCGGCAATGGTTCAGCGGCCAAATCGAGCGACGAGTTGGGCCGGATCGCCGCGACCCTGTTCGGCGAGGCCGGTTGGGACTCCGGCATCGACCCCTCGGTGTTCGCGCCCCAGCTCACATGATTTCAGCGGCAAGCAGCTCGTAGCTTCGGATTCGGTCGGCATGGCTCCACACGATCGTGACCGCCATGAACTCATCCGCTCCATAGCGCTGCATCAGCGAGCCCACTCCAGTTGCCACGGTTTGCGGGGAGCCGCAGATCATCGGCTTGCGTTGGGGCTGCACATCGAGGCTGGCCGCGGTATGGCTACGCGTCTCCTCCGGTGAAGGGATCGGGCCCGAGAGCCCCCGCTGGCGCCACAGCTTCACCGGCCTGGCGAGCTCTTCTGCTTCCTCATCAGTGGGTGCACAGATCACGCTCGCGGCCACGAGCAGGGTGGGTTCGGGCCAGCGTTCCGACGGTCGGTACTGGCGCCGGTAGGCATCGGCGATGGCAGATCCGTCCTGCTGGGTGATGAAGTCGGCGAAAGCGAGCGGTATCCCGAAATGGGCCGCCAGACCAGCGGAATCGGGGCTCGATCCCAGAAGCCAGATCGGAAGCTGTTCGTCGATCCGCGGCGTCGATTTCACGCGCCCGGCGAACGGATTCTCGGGCGGGAGCGAATCATGCAGCCAGCCGTCGAGCTCAGCCACCATCGCCGGATAGCGGCTCCCGGAGGCGGGTTCATGGCTCGGCGAGAGCGCAACCGCGGTGATGGGATCAGAACCAGGTGCCCGTCCGAGACCCACGTCTATCCGCCCGGGGTGAAGCGCCGCCAGCACCTTGAACGACTCGGCAACCTTGTACGGCGAGTAGTGGGGGAGCATCACGCCACCGGAGCCCACCCGAATCCTTGAGGTGGCCTCGGCGATGTGGCCGATGAGAATCTCGGGCGCGGAGCCGGCCAGCCCCAGCGTGTTGTGGTGCTCCGCCACCCAGTAACGGTGGTAGCCGAGGGCTTCACACTGGCGTGCGAGATCGATCGAGTTGCGCAGGGCCCGACCGGGCGTGGTTCCACTCGGGATGGGCGATTGATCGAGAACCGAGACCTGCACGACCGACAGTCTGCCTCGGGGTAGGCCGATCCAGCCCCGCTCCTACCCGGGCGTGTCCGAATGTGTCCGACAACATCAGGCATACTCAAGCTCATGGTTGTTTCCGCAGTTTCCACCACGGGCATCTACTGCCGACCCGAATGCACCGCTCGGCCGGCCCAGAAGAACGTCTCGCCCTACGCTGCACCCATCGCCGCGGAGGCCGCCGGATACCGGCCGTGCCTGCGCTGCCGACCCGACCGTCACCTGCGGTCGATCGAGGTGACCAACGCTCCGGCACCGGTCTCGGGTGCGGTTGCCCTGATCTCCGACGGGTTTCTCGATCGCTTCGACGAAGACGCCCTCGCGGTGAGGGTGGGCTACTCCACGAGGCAGCTGCGCCGCCTCTTCGAGCAATATGTCGGAGCCACACCCGACTTCGTGGCCCGCTCACGACGAGCCCATTTCGCTCGCCGCCTGCTCGACGAGACCAACCTGGCGATGCCCGCGATCGCGGCCGCCTCCGGATTCGGAAGCGTGCGCCAGATGGGTCGGGTGGTCGAGCAGATCTTCCGGTTCACCCCCAGCACCTTGAGGGCGAAACGGCGGCGAGACGACATCCTCACCACCGACGGGGGTCTGCATCTGCGCCTGCCCTTTGCCGGGCCGCTCGACCGTGTCGCTCTCATGAATCATCTTCGACCCCGACTCACGCCCGGGGTGGAGACGCTGGAGGATGGGCGTTACCGACGCACTCTCGAGGTGTGTGGTCACCCGGGTGTGGTCGAGATCGACCTCGTTGGCTACGACGACCATCTCGAACTGGTGGCCCACCTCCCGACCTTCGATTCGATCATCGACGAGGTCGCTCGTGTCCGTCACATGTTCGGACTCGACGACGACGTCATCTCAGCGAACGCCCGATTGGGTCAAGACCCTCTCATGGCCCCCCTCATCGACACCCGGCCCGGCCTTCGAGTGGTGGGAGGCTGGGACCGTTTCGAAACCGCGGTGAGGGTGATCATCGGCCAGCAGGTGAGTGTCGCCGGGGCAACCACCACCACAGGTCGATTGGTGCAGCGCCATGGCTTGCCCCTCACCGGTCATGCCCTGGGTCTCACCCACCTGTTCCCCGGCCCGGCCCGGCTGGCTCCGCTGGCAGCAGGAGAATCCGACGAAGGCATGCCACGCCGGCGGGCGATGACGATCGGCGCTCTCGCCGAGGCGGTGATCGACCACCGAGTCGACCTCTACTGTGCGGATCCCGACGAACTCAGGAGCCAGCTCGTGGCGTTACCGGGAATCGGACCGTGGA
>CAXMSE010000087.1:0-72953 GCA_964196195.1 uncultured Gammaproteobacteria bacterium
GCGATTGCGGCCTGGTCTTGGCCGGGCGGGCGATCTCTTTGGGGGACGGAGCCGTCAAACTGCCGGTGGGTGGTTTGTCCGGTGGAGGGGTACCCCTGCCCGGTGGTTCGTCGTCGTGTGAGAGCTCGTTGGGGCGCCTGCTTGACGGGCAGTTGATCCCTCGCCGCCGATCGACATGGCACCGAAGATTCGGAGCGCCCTAGCCCACAATAGGGGAAACCCCGGATTGTCCGGACCCTCACAAGTCGTGAGGGTGGACATATGCAGATCTCTTCACCTTCACGAAAGGCGATCGCCATGAAGCGCTCTCCCTCGCTGTTTGTCATGGGGAAACGGCGTATCGCGAGTCTGGTCATCGTCGCCGGCGGTGCTGGGCTGCTGGTCGGTGGCACCCTGACACAGGTAAATGCCCCGTGGGAGTGGTATGGACCAACGTCGGTGTACGGGGTCGGTCACCTTATTCAGGCACTGAATCTGATTCTGCTCGGCCTCGCTGCCTGGCACTTCGTGCGGTTCGGGCTGGGCAAGCTGGTCACTATCGGCCTGTTGGCATCTGGGGCTCTGGTGACCTGACTCTTCGAAGGTTTCGACGCGAGGTACTCCGGAGTTGAACTGGTCGGCTTCTGCTTGATATTCGCATCGGCAGTGGTGGTGCTCATCGGGGTGTTCTGGTCGAACGCCGCCGAGCGCCCAGACGGTTACTCCGGAGGACGAGCCGACCACCGTCTTCCCCTCATAGCCGGGGGATCCGTTATCGCTCTCGCACTTGTGGCGCTGATGTCGCAGTGGTTCGGGTCGACAGAGTCCGATCGGGGGACCTCGACGGCCGATCAGGGCCCCGCGCAGGACGAGTGGAGTATCGCCATCGACGCTGAGCGCGCTGGCCACCACGTCGTCTTCATGTTCAAGACATTCAGCCCTCTCGAAGAGGCCGAGGTGCAAGACTTGGGAGGGCAGCTGGTCTGGCCGGACACCGAAGTAGCGTTGTGCGCCGTTGAGATCCAACTGGCCGGCGACGGATTCGTTCAGATCGGCGAATCCTTCCTCACCACGGAGGCGTGCGGCACCGAGACCAGGATGCGCCGAGCCTTCGACCACTTCGGGTTACCAGAAACCGCGTGCCTATTCGTCCGGGCACACGATGTTGACAACGAATACTGTGCGCCACTTGCGGTCGACTGACCCGGTGTTGGCGATACGACGTCACCGAGTTTCGCGCACGACGACGACCGGGCTGGTCATCCTATGGGTGCTGGTCAGGGACGCCCATATCGTGGCGGCCTCAGTGCACCGGAAGTAGTGCAGAACGGCATGTATGCGTGGGTCGACTTGGACTTGCTGTCGTACGAGGGTCTGGCGGTCCGGCTAATAGCTTCGGGGAAGGCCCATCACGTTCTGGGCGATGTAGTTGAGGGTCATCTCCTGGCTCACCGGCGCGATGCGCTGGAGCCGCGCCTCTCGCCAGTAGCGCTCAACGTGATATTCGGTCGCGTAACCAAGCCCTCCAAGGGTCTGTACCGCGTGGTCAGCGGCGGAAAACGATGCCTCGGCGGCGAGGTACTTGGCAGTATTGGCATGCTCACCGCAGTCGAGTCCGTTGTCGTAACGCCAAGCTGCCACATGCATCATGTTCATTGCCGCGTGAAGGTCCATGTGGGCCTTGGCCAGTGGATGGGAGATCGCCTGATTGGCGCCGATCAGGCGTCCGAACACCTCTCTCTCGTTGGCGTAGGCCGTGGCTCGACGCAGGGCGGCTTCGCCGATGCCACACGCCATCGCCGCCAGCAGGATCCTTTCGGGATTGAGTCCATGAAGGATGTGGTGAAAGCCGCGACCACGCTCGCCGATCATGCGCCACGACTCCACCGCCAGATCGTCATACGCCACCTCGCAGGAGGCGACCGCGTTGCGTCCGAGCTTGGGAATGGGCACGATCTCGCAGTGCTCGGGGTCGAGATCGACGAGGAACAAGGTGAGTCCGTCGAATCCCTCGCCCGGGGTGCCGTCGGTGCGAGCCAGCAACAGGCAGACCTCCGATTCGAGGGCCTTGGTGGTCCAGATCTTGCGTCCGTTGATTATCCAACCGCCCATCCCGTCCTCGACCGCACGAGTGGTGATCCGGCTTGTGTCGGTGCCGGCATCGGGTTCGGTGACCCCGAAAGCGACATGAAGGTCGCCCACGGCCGCGCGCGGCAAGAAGGTGTCCTTGAGCTGATCATTGGCAAACTTCACCACGGGGTTGAGTCCGAACAAGGTGAGGTGCAGGGCACTCGAACCGTTCATCGCCGCACCGGAGGCGGCCACCCGATTGAGCACTAGGGCGGCCTCGGCGATCCCGCTGCCGCCGCCGCCGTACCGCTCGGGAATGGCGATGCCAACCCACCCGCCGGCCGCCATCTCGCGGTAGAAATCCCACGGAAACTCGTGGCGCTGATCGCGCTCGGACCAGTATGAATCATCGAATCGTGAGCAGAGCGCATCGACAGCTTCGACGATCAACTCGTGGTCGGGATTCGGCGTGAAGTCCATGATGGCGATGATATGGCCTCACTGCCGACGACGGCCTAGGGTCCGACGATGACCGATCTTCCCCCGGTCGGCCGGCAAGGCTGGCAGACCGTTGTGATCGCGTCGGTCGTGGTTTTTGTGGTGAGCATGGAGATCACGATCATCGCCCTCGCCTTTCCCGAAATCCGAGAGCGGTTTCCCGACGCCTCGGAATCCACCCTGTCGTGGATCATCACGGCCTACAGCATCGGTGTGGCGTCGCTGTTGCTGGTCGGTGGTTGGCTGGCCGAACGGTACGGACTCCGCCGGGCCTTCATGGTTGGCATTGCCATTTTCGGGTTCGGGTCGTTGTTGTCGGGTGTTGCCCAGAGCCCAGAGTGGCTGATCGGCGCACGCGTCATTCAGTCGGTCGGTGGGGCCCTGCAGTATCCGGCCGGCCTGGCGCTCGTTCTCGTGTCTGTTCCTCCCGCCCGCCATCAGCTCGCTCTGGGTATCTGGGGCGCCACCGGTGCCCTGGCGGCCGCAGTCGGGCCCACCCTCGGCGCGTTGTTGGTGGACGGCTTCGGGTGGCGTGCGGTCTTCCTCATCAATGTCCCGATCGTGATCACAGCCCTGATCGTTGCGCCTCGATGGATGGCGGAGGGGCCAGCAACGTTGAGCGGATCGGGTGCGGATCTGGTCAGCGTGCCGCTCGCATCGCTCGGTA
Source organism: uncultured Gammaproteobacteria bacterium (assembly GCA_964196195.1). Lineage (GTDB taxonomy): Bacteria > Actinomycetota > Acidimicrobiia > Acidimicrobiales > Aldehydirespiratoraceae > OFTM10. Next base: position 3,215 of record CAXMSE010000087.1, read on the forward strand.
TCGGGGCGATGATTCTGGGCGTGGTGCAGGGCGGGTCGTGGGGCTGGGCCTCTGGCTCGACGATTGGTGTGTTCGTTCTCGGGCTGGTGCTGGTGGCGGCGTTCGTACTCAGATCACAAAGGCACCCCGAGCCCTTGTTCGATCTTGGCCTGTTCAGGTTGAGGACTTTTACCGTGGCCAATATCGCCGCGGTGTTCTTCGTCATTGCCTTCTTCTCTTGGCTTGTCACGCTCCCCACTCTGCTCCAGGATCTTTGGGGCTGGTCGGTGCTGAAGACGGGCTTCGCCATCGCCCCGGGACCCTTCCTGTCGTTCCTGATCGCGCCCCAGGCAGGCCGACTTGCCGATCGCATCGGTAACCGTTCTCTGCTCATTGTCAGCGGGGTGTCGGGGGCCATCGGCCTGATCCTTCTCTCGTGGCAGATCGGTGTCGAGCCTCACTTCTGGACCGACCTTTTTGTGCCGAGCATGTTCATCGGAGTCTCGGCGGGAACGGGCTTCTCCCAGTTGGCCGGGGGCGCAATGCGCGACGTGCCGCCTGCTCGCTACGCGATGGCCGGAGCGGGGCGCACCACGATCTTCCAGCTGGCTGTCGCCATCGCTATCGCGGTGGGAGTGGCGGTGGTGGGCCGACCGGCCACGGCATCTGCGACACTCAATGCTTATGACGATGTTTGGCTTGTGGGTGCCGCCTGCTTCGTGGCCATGGCATGCTCTGTGGCGCTCTTCTATCCCAGCCGTAACCCCTTAGCCGAAATACAGAAGGATCCTCGATGAGATACGCCGCACCCACCAGTGTGGATGAGGCACGGTCGCTGTTGGTCGACAACCCGGGCTCTCGGGTTTTCGCCGGGGCCACCGACCTGATCCCCCAAATTCGAGCCGGTCGCCCCCAACCATCGGTGATGGTCGACCTCAAGCGAATCGAACGTCTCACCTCGGTGTCTCACGGCGACGGAGGATGGACCATAGGGGCCGCGACACCCACGGCGGCACTCACCGCCGATGTGGATTTTGCCACCATGTTCCCGGGCCTGTCCGAAGCCAGTGGGCTAATCGGCTCCGACCAGATCCAGAACCGGTCCAGTTGGGGCGGCAATCTCTGCAACGCGTCACCGGCGGCGGATTCCGTGCCTGCGCTGGTGGCCAACGACGCCCGGGTGGTGATCGCCTCGGCTGGAGGCACCCGAACCGCCCCGGTCGACGAGATCATCACCGGTCCGGGTCAGACATCTCTCAGCGAGGGCGAGTTCATCATCGAATTCACGCTCGCCGACATGCCTGCCGGTGCATCCGACGCCTATCTGAGGATCATTCCTCGCACCGAGATGGACATAGCTGTCGTCGGCGCCGGGGTTCGGCTCACGATGGACGGCGATGCCGTCGCCGTGGCCAAAATCGTGCTGGGAGCGGTGGCCCCCACCGCGATCCGGGTCGTCGAGGCCGAAGCTGCGCTGGTGGGTAGCACCCTCGACGAAGCCACCCTCGCCCGGGTGGCCGAGGCGGCTTCGGCTGCCTGCAACCCGATCAACGACAAGCGCGGCACGATCGAATACCGACGCCAGGTCGCCGGTGTGATCACCAAGCGCGCCCTCGTGATCGCCGCCGACCGAGCTCAGAACGGGGCCACCTCATGAACCGCACCCATGTCAACTGCACGGTCAACGGTGACGACGTCGACTTCCTGGCCGCCGACGGCATATCGCTGTTGGATGCCCTACGAGACGAACTCGGCCTCACCGGAGCCAAGGAAGGGTGTGGCACCGGCGACTGCGGAGCCTGCTCGGTCCTGATCGACGGCAAGCTGAACTGTTCGTGTCTGGTACTCGCCCCCGAGGCCGAAGGCGCCGAGATCGTCACCGTGGAGGGCATCGCCGACGGCGACCGTCTCCACCCGCTCCAGCAGACCTTCCTCGAGGGTGCAGCACTCCAGTGCGGCATATGCACTCCCGGCGTCCTCGTGGCCGCGAAGGCCCTGCTCGACGCCAATCCCGACCCGACGGAGACCGAGATCCGATACGCATTGGCCGGCAATCTCTGCCGGTGCACGGGTTATGACAAGATCATCCGTTCCGTTCAGGAAGCCGCCGTTCAGCTGAGGGAGGCGACCCGATGACCGCCACCGAAAACCGCCCGACCTACAAGTGGGTGGGCACCCGTCCCATCCGTCACGACGGCTACGACAAGGTCACCGGTAAGGCCCGGTTTGCAGCCGATCTCGATCTTCCGGGCCAGCTCCGCGCCGTGTACGTGCGCTCCCCCCACGCCCACGCCCGCATCATGTCGATCGACACCGAAGCGGCCGAAGCGATGCCGGGAGTGAAGGCGGTGGTCACCGGTGCCGACTTCCCCGATCTCGGCGTCGCCGATCCTGAATACGACGTGTCGGTCAATGTCATGGCGCGCGACACCGTCTACTACCACGGTCATGCGGTGGCGGCGGTGGCGGCCACGAGCAGGGAGTTGGCTGCGGAAGCGGCCGCGGCGATCGTTGTGGAGTACGAGGAGCTCCCGGCGGTGTTCACCATCGACGAAGCGATGGCCGAGGGTGCGCCCCTGGTCAACGAAAACAACTACACCAAGTTCATCAAGGCCGATGAGCCGTCCAACCTCTCCACCATCACCAACCTGGAGCGGGGCGAGGTCGACGGTGCATTCGCGGCCGCCGATCTCGTGATCGAACGGGAGTTCACCACCTCTGCGGTGCATCAGGGCTACATCGAGCCCCACGCCTGTGTCGTCGACACCGGTGCCGATGGCAAGGCCAGCGTCTGGTGCTCGTCACAAGGGCACTTCAGGGTGCGCTCGTCCACTGCGGCGGTTCTGGGATGGGACGTATCTCGGGTGAAAGTGACCCCAGCCGAGATCGGTGGTGGCTTCGGTGGCAAGACCACCATCTACATCGAGCCGATCGCCGCTCGTCTTTCGGAAATGGCCGGGCGTCCGGTGAAGATCGTGATGACCCGCGACGAGGTGTTTCGCGCTACCGGCCCCGCCCCCGCATCGAAGGTTCGAGTGAGGGTGGGGGCCACCAACGATGGCGAGCTCACCGCCCTCGAGGCATGGATGGCCTACAACGTCGGAGCATTCGGCAACGTGGCAGGAATGGTGGGTGCCATGTCGGTTGCGTCCTACAAGTTCCCCAACCTCAAGCTCGAGGCCTACAGCGTCCTCACAAACCTGCCGAAGTCGGCTGCCTATCGCTCGCCTTCGGCTCCCCATGCCGCCTTCGCTATCGAGTCGGTGGTGGACGAGATCGCCCAGAAGCTCGACATCGATCCGATTGAGCTGAGACTGAAGAATGCTGCGGTGGAAGGCGACCTCACCGCGATGGGCATGCCTCATCCCCGAATTGGGTTCGTGGAGTGCCTCGAAGCGGTACGCGAGTCGGAGCACTACGGGTCGCCCGTGCCGGCTGGAGCCGGTCGCGGCATCGCTGCGGGTTTCTGGTTCAATATCGGCGAGCAGTCCAGTGCCACCGTGCACGTCAACGAGGACGGCACCGCCACGGTGATCACCGGCAGCCCCGACATCGGCGGCAGCAGGGCATCAATGGCTCTGATGGCAGCCGAGGAACTCGGGCTCGACGTCCACAGCATCACTCCGCTGGTGGCCGACACCGAGTCGGTCGGGTTCACCGACACCACCGAGGGCAGCCGTACCACGTTCGCAACGGGCATGGCGGTGGTTCATGCCTGCCGCGAGCTGATCGACGACATGCGTTCGCGGGCGGCCACGATCCTGAGCGTCGATGTCGATGAGGTCGTGTGGGTCGACGGTGCCGCAGTGGCTGAGGGCAACGACCCGGTGCCGCTGGCTTCGATCGCGGCTCAGGCCAAGAGGACGGGTGGCCCGCTCACCGCGAGCGCCTCTCTCAACGCCGGCGGCGCGGGGCCTTCCTTCGCGGTGCATTGCTGTGATCTGTCGATCGATGAGGAAACCGGCCACACGACGGTGTTGCGCTACACCGCAGCCCAAGATGCCGGCACGGCCATCCATCCGAGCTATGTGGAGGGCCAGTTGCAGGGTGGATCGGTGCAGGGGATCGGCTGGGCCCTCAACGAGGAGTACGTCTTCAACGACGACGGAAGTGTCGACAATCCCAGCTTCCTCGACTACCGGATCCCGGTGGCTTCGGATCTGCCGATGATCGAGACGATCATCGTCGAGGTACCCAACCCCAGCCATCCCTACGGTGTGCGGGGGGTGGGGGAGACCGGGATCGTTCCGCCGATGGCGACGATTGCCAACGCGATCAGTCGGGCAGCGGGAATTCGGATGACAGCCCTGCCAATGTCGCCGCCCCACGTGCTCAGGGCGCTCAATGAGCGCTGATGTGAGACGGCTCAATGAGCGCTGATGTGAGACGGCTCAACGAGCGCTGATTGTCTTGCCTGTTGTCCACCTCATGACCGATCATCGTCGGTTCACCGACGGCGAGGCGGTCATCGAGGTGGACGGCGCGACGGTCGGTGCTGTGATCGCCGAACTGGAGCGCCGCTACCCGGGCCTCGGGGAACTGCTCACCGATGGGGCGTCGGCGGGGATCAATGGTGAGATCCACGCCGAGCCGGAGTTCATGACGGTGACACCGGATACCGACATCTATTTCGTGGCACCGCTAGCGGGTGGCTGACCGCAGCGGTTCAGACGTCGATGCCTACGAGCTGGAGTGGCTCGAAGAGCCGCCGACGGCCCTTTCGGGCGCGGCCCCCGAGCCCCGTGGTGGTGGCCGGGTGCGGCGCTTCGGGCCGGCGATGACCCTGCTGGGAGCAGGGATCATGGGGCTGATCTTCTCGGTCCCTTGGGTTACGGGGGGCGACGACGGAGCGGTCGGCGGACCGACGTCTCCGCCGGTCGCCTCGGCCGAGGTCGAGGTTGGGGCCCAGGCGGTCGACGCGAGCAAGGTTTCATCGATCGACATCGCCGCCGCTCTAGCCGGTGTCAGAGAGGCCGATTTCAACCGGGTCTATGTGGAGACGAGCATCTCGGATGAGGGTGTGGAGCTCTTCGGTCACTACGGCAATGTTGGTGGCCTCGAAGGTGGATTCCGACTCGCCTATATCGGCGCCGACGGACACCCGATCGTGATCGACACCGGTTCCGGTGAGATCCACTCCATCACGCGCGAGGAGAGGGCCACGACCACCGACGGACTCGCTCTCCTCCACGACGACACCGGAATGTTGGGAATAGATGCCGACGACATCGGAACTGTCTGGCGAATCGCCGACGATGCCACGGTGATAGCTGATGCCACGGGGGGTCTCACTGCCATCGTTGTCGACGACCGGGGAGCACGATCAGTGGGCCCGTTTGTGCTGGGCGCAGTCACAGCGTTCAGTCCGGTGCCGGACTCGTCGAGACTCGCGGCAATCCCCGGCGTGGGGGTGTTCGTGACTCCCCAGAGCGGCGGCACCTACGAGGTGAGCGCCAACGACCGGACCCTGCTCACGCCCTCGAGAATGCGATCGGCGGTCAGCGGCCACTACCTCGAGCGGCGCCGGATCGACGGGGGGTCTGTCGACGTGGTGGTCGACCAGGCCACAGGAGAGGAACGAATCCTCGACCCCGACCTCGTCGACCTGGGTGGTGACCTGCTGTTGAGTCCCGATGGACGCTGGGTGTTCATCGCCGATGCCGGAGATGGCACGTCCGTCTTCTATGACACTGAGACCCACACCACCGTCGGGTTCCAAGCTCGACCCGGACGCTCCACCGCGGTGTGGGCGCCGGACTCGTCCTACCTCGCCAGCGTTGATTCTAAATGGGGTCGCATCTGGGTCGAGTTCACCGATGGGCGAAGCGGTGCCATCGCGCTTGGTCTAATCGATATTCCGGGCCTCGAATCCACCGAGCTGAGGATCTTCTGAACGGCGGCGGGGGCGGGTGATGATCGGATAGGCCGCGGCGGCGACCAGGGAGAGTGAGACGATCGCGGCCCAGTGGCTGAGAGCATGAAAGCTGCTCAGGTCGACGATCACGCCCGAAGCGAGACCGGCGAGCGCGCCGGAGGCCACCATGGTGAAATCGGCCGCGCCCTGCACCGCGGCGCGCTCGTTCACCGGGAACGCCGAGGTGAGTAGGGCGCTGCCCGAGATCATCGCGAAAGACCAGCCGAGTCCGATGAGGAACAGGCCGATGAAGACGCCGAGGCTGTCTTCGGGGTCGGTGTGAGATGCCATTTCGGCACCGATGAAGAGGGTGATGCCAGCCGAGGCCACCATCACGTTGGTGGGCAGTCGATCGACGAGCCAACCAACGACGGGGGAGAAGAAGTACATGCCGACGATGTGCAATGAGATGACGAGGCCGATGATCTGCTTCTCGTGAGCGCCGTCGTTCATGTGCAGCGGAGTGACGATCATGACCGCGGCCATCACTCCCTGGCCGACCGCCATCGCCCCGACCGCCAGCGCAGCAACGGGGTGGGCGAAGAGCTTCCTGAACGACTCGACCAAGCCTGGTCCCTTGGTAGTGCCGTCGTCGCCGCCCAGGCGGCGGGCGAGTACGAGAGGATCGGGTCGCAGGTTGATATGGACAATGACGGTCGCCGCCGCGAACACCACCATTCCCATCAGGTAGGGACCGGCGAGCTCATCGAGTCCGAATTGTTCGGCGACCCATCCGGTGGGGCCGAGGGCCACCGTGGGGCCAAGAACCGACCCGATGGAGGCGGCCCACACCAGTATTCCGATCGCCTGGGCCCGACGGTCGGCCGGGGCGAGGTCGGCGGCGGTGTAGCGGGCTGCCAGATTGGTGCCGTTGCCAACTCCGATCCCGAGCACTCCCAGGATCAGCAGGGGGTAGAACTCGACGACCACCGCGATGAAGGCGATGGTGGCGCCAAAGAATGCGAATGTCCATCCGATGCGGAGGCCCGGCCTTCGCCCATGCGCCGCCATGTGGCGGGTGAGGGGGACTGTGGCGAGCGCACCGCCCACGCTGATCATGGTGGAGGCGAAGGTGGCCCAGCTGTCGCTGTTGGTCATTTCCTGAGCGGCGAGGCTGGTGCCGGAAAAGCCTCCGGCCATACCCATGCCCGCGGCACCGACCGAAGCAATCAGCACCCGCTTGGTTCGGCGCTGGATCGCGGCGACTTCGATGTCGTCGATGATGCCGGTCATGTCATGACGGGGCGAGGGGGAGGGCACAAAAGGGCATGACCTCGGCGATGCTACAGGCGAAGCCTGCGGACCCCGAGATCGTCTGCTCGTTGGTCGGGCGGGGCCTTGGTGCAATACTGCCACGATGGGTCCGGTACAGGTTTGGCGATCGCCGAAAGTGGAGGTGAGGGAAAGCCACCTCGGCGGACTTGCGGTCTACGCGGCAACGCCGATCACTCGAGGAGAACGCGTGGCGGTGAAGGTCGGCCACGTGGTCGACACTGCCGAAGTGCTGAGGCTCACCGAGGAGATCGGCGATTTCAGTCTCCAGATCGACGACGACACCTTCCTATCGCCCCGCGACCTCGATGAATACGACGACATGGTGGTGCACATCAATCACTCCTGTGAGGCCAATGTCGGCTTCCGTGGCAACGTCACCTATGTGGCGATGCGCGACATCGCTGCGGGCGAGGAGCTGTGCCACGACTACGCAACCGCGCGACTCGCGCCCTACCGGTTGGATTGCGCATGCGGAACGCCGTCGTGCCGGGGCACGATCACCGAATCGGATTGGCAACTTGCGCCGGTCCAGTCCCGTTACGCCGGATTTTTCATGCCCCACGTGCAGAGCAGGATCGACGCTTCTTGATCTCCGCGCCAGCCGTGTCCGACCAGTCGGAGCGAGGGGGCATCATCGGAGCGGTGGCCGCGATCTGCCTTTGGTCGGCGGGCAATGTGATGGTGGTGGAGACCCCCATGGCAGGCATGCAGATCGCTTTCTGGAGGATCCTGCTCGGTGCCGTCGTCTACTCATTCGCCGTCTACGCGAGCCGCGGATCACTGACCAGGGCGGGATTCGTGGCGTCGGCCCCCGCCGGGATCGTGATCGGCCTCGAGATCGGCGCCTTCTTCGTCGCTCTCAAGCACACGACGGTGGCGAACGTCACCGTGCTGGCGGCTCTCAGTCCTCTGGTGCTTCTGGCGATCGCTGCCCGACGTTTCGGTGAGACGGTCACGCGCTTCCTCCTGGCCGTCACCGTGGTGGCCACCGCCGGAGTGGGGCTGGCGATATTCGGGTCGACTCGACACACCTCTTGGAGCCCGAAGGGAGATCTCCTGGCGATCGTGGCGATGTTCCTGTTCGCTGCATACCTCGCCATGTCGAAGCGGGCCAGGATGTCGGTGCCCATACTCGAGTTCCAGGCCTGGCTCTGGATCGTCGGCGCTACCGTCCTTCTTCCGTTAGCGGTTGTCGATGCCGGCGGGGCCGATCTCCCCACCACCCGCCAGTGGGTCTGGCTGCTTGCCCTCCTCGCCGTGCCCGGCACCGGCCACATGGCCATGAACTGGGCTCACCCGCGAGTCCGACTCGTGGTTGCCTCCATGCTCACTCTCGCCGTTCCCGTGCTCTCGTCGCTGGGCGCTGTCGCATTTCTCGACGAGTCGCTCGGCTGGGTGCAGGTCGGAGGCATGACGGTGGTGCTGGTGGTACTGGTTGCGGTGGTGAGGCGAGAATCTCGGCTCCTCAGCCCGCGTTGACCTCGAGTACAACCTTGCTGGCCTCTCCCGACGAGAGCACCGAGAATGCATCCTCGAATCGATCGAGGGGGAAGCGATGGGTGATGGTGGGGGTGATGTCGAGGCCGGTGCCGAGCATGGCCAGTGCCTTGTGCCACGTTTCGAACATCTCTCGACCGTAGATCCCCTTGAGGGTGAGGCCCTTCAGGATGACCTGGTTGAGGTCGACGTGGGCGTCTTGGCCGAAAAGCCCCAGTAGGGCCACCTTTCCCCCGTGGATCATGGAGTCGATCATGTCGGCGAGCCCGTCGGGATGACCCGACATCTCGAGCCCGACGTCGAATCCCTCCACCATCTTGAGCTCGCTCATCACCGCGTCGATTACGCCGATGCCCGGCACCACGGCGCGGTTGGCGCCCATCGCCCGGGCGCGGTCGAGTCGAGCCTCCACCGGATCGGTGACCACAATGTGGCGGGCGCCGGCATGGCGACATATCGCCACCGCCATCTGCCCGATGGGGCCCGCTCCGGTGATCAGGACATCCTCGCCGACCAGGTCGAACGACAGGGCGGTGTGCACGGCATTGCCCAGGGGGTCGAGGATCGCGGCGATCTCGTCGGGCACCGAATCGGGGAGGGGGTAGACGTTTTCCTCGGGCAACACGATGTAGTCCGCAAATGCACCCGATCGGTTGACTCCGATTCCCTGGGTTGCCCGACACAAGTGGTGCCGGCCGGCCCGGCAATTGCGACAGGTGCCACACACGATGTGCCCTTCGCCTGCCACCCTGTCACCGACCGCCACACCGGTGACCCGGTCGCCCACGGCATCGACGATCCCCATGAACTCGTGCCCCACCACCAGGGGCGGCTCGATCGTGTTCTGGGCCCAGTCGTCCCAGTCGTAGATGTGGAGATCGGTGCCGCACACCGCGGCTAGTCGTACCAGGATCCGCACCTGACCGACGCCTGGCTCGGGGGTGGGAACATCCTTTAGCTCCAGGCCCGGACTGGGTGCGGTCTTGACGAGTGCCCTCACCGGGTGTCGCCGATCACTCTGAGCTCGGTGCCCACCGCGACGAACGCCGTCACGGCGCTATCGATGTCGGCATCGGTGTGAGAAGCGTTCATCTGGGTGCGGATGCGGGCGGTGCCCATCGGCACCACGGGATAGGAGAAGGCGGTGACGTAGAGGCCGTGCTCACCGAGGCGGCGGGCGAACTCGGATGCCAGAGCGGCTTCGCCGAGCATCACCGGGATGATCGGGTGACCCTCGCCCGACAACTCGAAGCCGGCGGAGGTCATCGCGGCACGGAAACGCTCGGCGTTGCGGGAGAGTCGCTCCCGGAGGTGGTCTCCATCTCGAGCCAGACGGATCGCGGTTCGAGCTCCGCCGAGGAGTGCGGGGGCCAGGGCGTTGGAGAACAGGTAAGGGCGGGCCCGCTGACGCAGCAGGTCGACGATCGGTTGCCGCGAAGCCACGAAGCCACCCATCCCACCGCCGAGAGCCTTCCCCAGGGTGCTGGTGACGATGTCGACGCGATCGACGAGGTCGTGCAGTGCCGGTGTGCCCCGACCGCTCGGGCCGATGAACCCGGTGGCGTGACAGTCGTCGACCATCACGAGGGCACCGTGCCGGTCGGCCACCTCGCACAACGAAGCCAGATCAGCCACATAGCCATCCATGGAGAAGACACCGTCAGTGACCACGATGACGTGCTCGGCCCCTTCTGCCCTCGCTGCCGCGAGCTGGGAATCCAGGTGGTTGTAGTCGCGGGTGTCGAACCGATAGCGGCGAGCCTTGGAAAGTCGGATGCCGTCGATGATCGACGCATGATTCAGGGAGTCGGAGACGATGGCGTCGCCCTCTCCGAACAGGGGCTCGAACACCGCGCCGTTGGCATCGAAGCAGGCCGCGAATGAGATGGCATCGTCGGTGCCGAGAAAGTCGGCGATGTCGCGTTCGACTTGGCGGTGGAGGTCGAGGGTGCCGCAGATGAATCGCACCGACGCCATGCCGAACCCGTAGGTTTTGCCGGCTTCCACCGCGGCCGCGATGATCTCGGGATGGTCGGCGAGCCCGAGGTAGTTGTTGGCGCACAGGTTGAGCACGGCGCCCTCTCCCGCGACCGTGACGGTGCCGCCTTGGGGGGATGTGATCTCCCTCTCGGCCTTCCAGAGTCCGGCCTCTCGAATCTCGTCGAGTCGGGCGCCAATCACCGCGTCGAACGAGGTGCGACTCATTCCGGGTCCAGGAGGTGGCGGGTGAAGAACTCCAGGATGAGCTCAGCCCGCTGAACGCGGTGCACCGGTGAGCCCGATCGACTGAGCTCATGGGTTTCGCCGGGGAAGCGGTAGTACTCCGGCTCCCGCCCCAGGTCGCGAAGCGCGAAGTAGAGCTGGTCGGCCTGCTCGAACGGGCAGCGCAGGTCGTTGTCGGAGTGGATCATCAGCAAGGGGGTAGTCATCTCCGCGGCATAGCTGATGGGCGACATGCGGGCGTACTCCTCGGGGTCTTCGAGGTAGGACACGCCGAACCACACCCTGTCGATGCCGGAGATGTCCGAGGTCATGTTGAGGCTGGCGAGGTTGTTGACGGCCCGTTCCGAGCAGGCCGCCTTGAAGCGGTTGGTGTGGCCGATGATCCAGCTGGTCATGTAGCCCCCGTAAGAGCCGCCGAGGACTCCCAGTCGGTCCGGGTCGATGAACGGATAGCGCTCAAGCGCGGTGTCGACCACCGCCATGAGGTCGTCGTAATCGACGCTGCCCCATCCCGGCCCGCCCCTGTCGCGCCCGTTGATGGCTTGCCCCCAATCGTGGTCGCGGCCCGAACTGCCGCGGGGGTTGGCCATCACCACCACGAACCCGGCATGCGCATACATCTGGGCCTCGTCGAGGAAATAGTCGCCGTACTGGGTGTGGGGCCCACCGTGGATGTTCAGCAACATCGGGTACTTCCCAGCGGGGTCGAAATCAGGGGGCGTGAACAACCAGGCATCGACTTCCACCTCTCCCGAGTGAGTGGTGAAGCGTTCGGCGGGCCGAGGCTGAGACCGCGACACGAACGCGTTGGTCACCGAGGTGAGCCGTGTCTCGCTCCCGTCGATCAGGACGAACAACTCGCTCGGTCGGTCCGGGGTTTCCGCGGTAAACGCGATCGTGTCGCCCCGCCTCGACCAACCCGTTACGGCCCGCTCGCCTCCGATCACGAGATGACGCGCCCCATCGGGGTCGATGCGGTGGAGGTGGATTCCGCCGCGATCCTGGATCGATCCCCACAGGGTGCCGTCGGCGTCCCAGTGCGGGGGGCGCGGCGAGCTTCCGGCCATCCAGTCGCGATCGATGTCGGTGTCGAGCCAGCGGGGCGGCTCGGCGCCCTCGGTGAGCAGGCCGATCCGGCTGTTGCGGGGCAGAGATCCGGTGTCGTCGAAGCCGATCACCGCGACCACTGAGCCGTCGGGGGAGACAGCCGGAAGGTCGTAGGAACCCGATCCTCCGGTGAGTGGTGTGGGCTCACCGGCGTCGAGATCGAGGCGATGCACGTGGGTGTCGAGCCAGTCGATCTTCGGATCGGTGAACGCGGCAATAAGGCCGCCGCGAGGGTCCCAGGCAGGCGATGAGTAGTGGGCCGCGCCAGGGGTGAGGTCGCGGGGGCCGGCTGAACCATCGGTCGGCACCACATGGACGTGGGACGGCCGATCGAGAATGGGGCCCTCCCCGTTGAGCATGTAGAAGGGCTGATCGATCCGACGAGGCGGCCGTCGATCGACCTCGTCGTTGTCGTAGTGGTTGCCGCGCACCCGAGCTACGTAGGCCAGATTGCGGCCGTCGGGCGAGAAGGCGAGGCCGGCCACGCTCTCGTCGTGTTCGGCGAGCAGGGAGGCCTCACCTGGTCCGCCGGTCGACAAGAGATAGACCGACGAGCGCGTCTTGCCCTCCTTGTCCTTTCGGCGAGACGACGTGAACGCGAGCATTCTCCCGTCGGGCGACCATCGTGGGCTGGCATCGTTCTCCTCGCCTGCGCTCACCGGCCGAGGGATGGAGTTGGCGTCGGTATCGATGATCCACACGCGGCTGCGATAGCGGTTGGCGTCGCCATCGACCCTGCTCACCACGTACGCCACCTGGGTGCCATCGGGTGAGAGCTGGGGGTCGCTTGCTGATGCGAGGTGCTTGATGTCTTCGGGTCTCATTCTCGCACCGTAGTGCGGGCTGAAGAGTGCGGTCATCGAATCCGCGTGGGATATTTAACTCTCGATCAGAACGTTCAAGGAGCTGCTGCGATGGCGATAACGGAGTCCCCCCGATTCGTACGTGCTGACGGACCCGACAAGGTCACCGGGAGTGGGCGCTACACCGCGGATATGAACCTCACCGGGCAGCTGATCGCCAAGTTCCGCTATGCCGATGTGGCCAGTGCGCGAATCACCAGGCTCGACGTCTCGGCGGCGAGAGCGATGCCCGGAGTGTTCTCGGTGATCACCGACGAAGACGTTCCCGACGTGCACTACGGCTCGCCCGTCCCGGATCGCACCCTGTTCGCTCGCGATGTGGTTCGCTACGAAGGCGAGGTGGTGGCCGCAGTCGCAGCGGTCGATGCCGCCACGGCCCAGCGAGCGGTCGATGCGATAGTCGTGGAGTACGAGTCCCTGCCCATCGTCGGGGACCTCGAGGCTTCCATCGCTGAGGGCTCACCCCTGGTGCATGAGGATTGGGAGTCATACGAAGTCGACGGCGATGTCGTGCAGCGGCCCAACGTGGCATCGTTTTCGTCCATCGAAAAAGGCGACGTGCAGGCGGGCCTCGACCAGGCCGACCACATCGTCACCAGTCGCTACGTCGCCGACGGCAGCCATGCCATCCCAATCGAGCCGCGAGCCGTGATCGCCCAGTGGGAGGGCAACAAGGTCACGATCTGGACATCGACCCAGGTCCCCTTCGACGCCCGCAACGGGGTGTGCGAAACCCTGCAGATGCCCGCCAATCGCGTACGCGTCATCGTCCCCCACCTCGGCGGCGGCTTCGGCGGCAAGTGCGGATTCCACTTCGAGGCCCACGTGGCGGCTCTGGCGAAGGCCACCCGGCGGCCCGTCAAGCTGGTGTTCTCGCGGCGTGAGGAGTTCCTCGCTCCTGATCGGCGGCGAGAGGCGATGATCATCGACATCACCACCGGGGTGAGAGACGACGGCACCATCACCGCCCGAACCGGCTGGATAGCGGTGGAGAACGGGGCCTACACCGCCGATTCCGCCTTCTTCCCCCAGCTCTCCGCCATGCACGTGGCGGGCCCCTACGCCATTCCCAATGTGTTTATCGAATCGTCGCTCATCTACACGAACCATCAACCATCCGGTTCGGTGCGAGCTCCCACCGCGCCCCAGGCGTGCTGGGCATCGGAATCGCACAACGACGAGGTCGCGCGGGCCATCGGCATGGATCCGGTCGAGTTCCGTCGCCGCAATCTCGTCGACGAAGGGATCGAAGGTCCGTCCGGGCAGGTCTATGGCGACATCGGAGTGCGCCGCTGCCTCGAGGCCGCTGTCGAGGCAGCGGGATACGGAGACGATCTGCCTGCCGACGAAGCCATCGGAGTCGCCGTCGGCTGGTGGCCGAGTTTCCCGGGCCCTTCCGGCGCCTACATCAAGCTCGACGGAGACGGCTCGGGCCAGATCATCACCGGTGCTCAAGAATGCGGCACCGGATCGGTCATGACCTTGCGCCAACTCGCCGCCGATGAGCTCGGCATGGCTGCCGAAGACTTCGAACTCGTCTATCAGGACACGAGTGCGGCCCCCTACGACAGTGGAGCCACCGGCTCACAAACCCTCCTCAACAACGGGAGGGCGGTTGTGGAGGGCGCGAAGGAGATCGCCGAACAACTCAAGGAACTGGCCGCCGATCAACTCGAAGCCTCCGCCGCCGACATCGTCTTGACGGATGGACGCGCCCATGTCGCCGGTTCCCCCGACAAGTCGGTGTCGATTTCGGAGTTGGCAGGCATCGCTGGCGGGGGAGAGCTGCTCATCGGTAAGGGCTCGGGCACGCCCCCGGAGTATCCCAGCGCGAGCGCCACCTGTGTGGGCGATCAGGGGATGGCCGGTTGGGCCGGCCCCCAATTCTCCTGTCACGCCATCAGGATTCGATTGGATCGTGAAACGGGGGTGGTGAGGGTCCTCGACATCTCTGCCGCTCACGACTCGGGCACCATCATCAACCCGATCGCGGCTCAGGGTCAGGTGGAAGGTGGGGTCATGATGGGGATCGGTCAGGCCCTCACCGAGGGAACCCGCTACGGAGACGACGGGCGCCAGCAAAACCCGGGCCTGCTCGAATACAAGCTTCAGACGGCGGCCGATGTGCCAGCCATCCACACCACCTTCATAGAGGTGCCCGACCCCAACGCGGGGCCGCGCGGAGCCAAGGGAGTGGCGGAAGCACCCAACGTGCCCACTGCGGCAGCCATCGCCAATGCCATCGCCAAGCTGGTCGGCCAGCCGGTGCGCCAACTCCCGATGACCGCCGAACGGGTCTGGACCACATCCACCCGCGGTTCTGAGGAAGGGGGCAGGTCGTGAGTTTCGTGATCGCCGAGAGTCTCGAGGACGCCCTCGCCGCGGTAGCGGCCGGGGCCCATCCAATCGCAGGGGGCACCGACCTTGTGGTGGGAGCCCGCTGTGGCAAGGGAGCCCTGCCCGAGCATCTGGTGGCCATCGACCGCATCGGGCAGCTCGCCGAGATCGGCCCCGGGCCCGGTGGAATCCGGATCGGGGCGCTCGTCACCCATGCCACCCTCATGACAGATCCGTTGGTGACGGCCGAATTCACCGCCCTCGCCGATGCAGCGGCGCTGGTGGGCTCACCTTCCACCCGAAATGTGGGCACCCTGGGCGGCAACGTGATGAACGCGTCACCGGCAATGGACACCGGGGCTCCCCTGATGGTGCTGGGTGCGGTCGCCGACCTCCAGTCCGTCGGAGGATCGCGATCGGTGCCACTCGATGAGCTCTGGACCGGCCCGGGCTCCACCTCGGCTCGTAGCGATGAGCTCTTGATCGGCGTCACCTTGGGGCAGGGCACTGATGGCAGGGGGAGTGCGTATGTGCGCCTCGAATATCGACGAGCGATGGAGATAGCAGTGGTCGGCGCAGCTGCAGCCATCACCCTGGCCGACGACGGAACTATCGCGGCTGCGGCGCTGGCACTCAGCGCCGTGGCCCCCACCATCCTCTCCGTCGAAGGGGTAAGCGATGCTCTGGTCGGGCGCGATCCCGATTCGGCGGCCGCGATCGCGGCTCGTCTTGCCGGCGAACAGGCCTCGCCGATCAGCGACCTGAGGGCGAGCGATACCTACCGTCGCCATTGTGTGGGCGTGATGGCCAAACGGGCGGTGGCTGCGGCTGCGAAAAGAGCAGCGGGAGAAGACATTGCCGTGCCGGTCAATCGGTCCATCGGAATCGGAGCAGCCTGATGAGCGAATCATTCGACCTCGAGGTGAACGGCGTCTTCTATCCGGTCAGCGTCGACCAATCACGCAATCTGGTGTCGGTCATCCGAGAAGAGATCGGCCTCACCGGCACCAAGGAGGGCTGCGACGATTGTGAGTGTGGGGCCTGCATGGTGTTGCTCGACGGCCAACCGGTCAACTCCTGTTCCTACCTGGCGGTGCAGGCCCAGGGTCGATCGATCACCACGGTGGAGGGGGTCATGCATGGCAACGAGATGCACCTCTTGCAGCGCAAGCTCCTCGAGGAGGGCGGGGTCCAATGTGGCTTCTGCACGCCGGGCATGATCATGTCGGCCCATGCTCTGCTCGATCGCGTGGCCAACCCCACCCCCGAAGATGTACGTATCGGTCTCAGCGGCAACCTCTGCCGGTGCACCGGCTACGCCAAGATTCTGTCAGCGGTGGAGCAGGCGGCAGCAGAGCTCGGCTGAGCATTCCGCTCCCGTACGGCGCAGTTCTGAAAGGATCGAGAGATGACGAAGCGCGAAATCAGCCTGGTCGCAGTGATTGTGGTGCTCATCGGGCTGTTCGCGGGCTACGCGCTGGCCCAATCGGGAGGCGACGACGGGTCCGACACCGCCGCGGGCACGTCCACCACGACCACTACCGAGGCTCCCAGCACAAGCACCACTGGCCCCACCACCACGACGACTTCCACCACCTCGACGTCGACGACGACGAGTACCACCACGACAAGCACCACCACCACGAGCACGACCACCTCGACCGTGCCTCCGCCTCCGCTCGCCGATCTGCCATCCGGGGAAATTGCGGGATTTGGCATCGGTTCGCCCCTTCCCGACGTGATCGACGAACTGATCTCTTCATATGGTCCTCCCGACGACGACTCCGGCTGGGCCGAGGGTTGTCAGTTCGACGGAAGCGACGGCACCAAGGAGCGCAGCTACATCTGGGGCCGACTGCACGTGGTGTTCAGCCGATTCGAAGGTCCGGAGGTCCTCGAACGTTGGAGCTGGAACCCCGGACCTGACGATCCGACCCCGGGCGAAGTGCGGCTGCACGACGGGGTCGCCAACACAGCCACGATTGCCGAGATCTCGGCCCTCACAGGGTTCGAGACGAACTACCAGGAGCCTTTCGGCCTCACCTTGGTCACCGACAACTTCACATGGATCTATCTGGCCTTCGGTGAGTCCGTCGACGAGCCGGTTTTCGAAATCAGCTGGGGTGGGGGTTTCTGCGACTAGCGGCGCTCCGTCTGGTGGGATCTAGTGACAGGCTGCCGGACGGTCGCTGTGGTGGATGGTCAGGGTGGTCTTCCGGCCCTTGATTCGTCCAGGCGGGTTGCTCCGGTTCTTCCGTCTCTCGATCGCGGTCAGATACAGCACCTTTGTCGCCGCTTGCTCGGTCGGCAAATGCCCTCTTCGCACCGCCGCCATGCGAAACGTCGCGTTGAGACGGACAAGGCGGGACCAATGACCCTTCTATTGACCACCATCGACAAGACATTGTGTCCCGAGGAAGCTTCTTTCCATTCTCGACACGCGAGCGACGAGTGACCAACACAGATAGCGGAAACGAAACCGACGAGGCGCCGAAGCTCCTCGATTTCGAACAGGAGCGAATCCGGGTTCTGCATTACACCTGGATCGCCTTCTTCATGACCTTCTACGTGTGGTTCAACCTGGCCCCGTTGTCGACCACCATGAGAAACGATCTCGACTGGCTCACCAAGGAGCACGTCAAGATCCTGCTCATCTGCAATGTCGCCCTCACCATCCCGGCGCGGATCGTGGTCGGAGCTCTGATCGATCGCTTCGGTGCCCGGATCGTGTTCACCGGCCTGATGATCACGATGTCGATACCGGCAGTCGTGTTTGCCTTCGCCGACACCTTCACCCAGCAGATCATCTCCCGCTTGGCCCTCGGCGGTGTCGGCGCCGGTTTCGTGGTCGGCATCAAGATGGTGGCCCAGTGGTTCCCGCCCAAGTACGTGGGCAGGGCTGAGGGGTTCTACGCCGGTTGGGGCAACTTCGGTTCTGCTTTTGCGGCGATGACATTGCCCTGGGTCGCGCTCACCGTGCTCGGCAACTGGCTCAACATGGGCGAGGGCGCCTGGCGGTGGGCGATGGCCCTCAACGGCGTCGTGCTCGCGGTCTACGGCGTCATGTACTACTTCCTCGTGCGCGATGTGCCCGATGGTCGCACCCTGGTGAAGTCCAAGAAGGCCGACCCGATGCTGTGTTCGAGCTACGGCGATCTCGCCCAGTACCTCGTGTGGTCGATCCCTCTCGTCGGTGCGCTCGGTGTTCTCGCCTGGCGGGTCAGCAACGTAACCGTCGTGACCGACTCGCACCCCGAGGGCAAAATCGTCCTCGGCGACACCGGTCTATATGTGATCTACGCGGTACTGGCTCTCGTCTATGTGGTGCACGCGGCGAAGACGCTCGCCATCAACCTGCCCTACATCAAGGCGGGAGTGCCGGATGAGGAGAAGTACCATTTCGGAAGCGTTGCCGCCCTCAACAGCACCTACTTCGCCAACTTCGGTGCCGAGCTGGCCGTCGTGTCGATGCTGCCGGCCTTCTTCGAGAACACCTTCGAACCGCTGAGGAACAGCAGCGGTGGTCCCCTGGTCACCGCCACCGTCGCCGGTTTGGTGGCGTCCTCGTTCGCCTTCGTGAACCTGCTGGCTCGTCCCCTCGGTGGCTACCTGTCCGACATCCTGCCCAGCCGCAAGCGCACGATGCTCGTCTACATCCTCGGCATCGTCGTCGGCTTCTTCTTCATGGCATTCATCGCCAAGTGGGCCACGGGGACAGACGAGGACGGCCTCCGCAACGTGATACCGATGTTCAGCGGGCTCACCTGGCTCATCATCGCCGTCGCCATCACGGTCTTCGCGTCGATGTTCGTACAGGGCGCCGAGGGCGCCACATTCGCCATCATCCCCACGGTCAACAAGCGTATGACGGGCCAGATCGCCGGTATGGCAGGCGCCTACGGCAATGTCGGGGCGGTCATCTACCTGGTGATCTTCTCCCTGGTCGATGCCCGCACCTTCTTCTTCATACTCTCAGCCGGTGCGGCGGTGAGCTTCGTGGTCACCCTGTTGTTGCTCCAGGAGCCCAAGGACGCCTTCGCCGCCGACTTCGACGACGAACCGTCTGATGACGAACGCAATACCGACGAACCCCAGGTCGAGCAGGCCTCGCCGCCTGCCTGACTCTCGACCCACCCACGAGTTACCCGACACCGAAGTCCCGAGAGGACAAAACATGGCTGACATCTACGAATGGGATGTCGAAGACGAAGAGTTCTGGGAGAGCGAAGGCAAGCAAATCGCCAGCCGGAACCTCTGGGTCTCGATCCCGAGCCTCCTGGTCGGCTTCGCCGTCTGGCTCTACTGGAGCATCATCACCGTCCAGATGCTCAACCTGGGCTTCGACTTCGAGCAGTCCGAACTGTTCACGATCACCGCGATCGCCGGTCTCACCGGCGCCACCCTGCGGATTCCGAGCAGCTTCTTCATCCGGATCGCCGGTGGGCGCAACACCATCTTCTTCACGACGGCCCTACTGATGATTCCGGCGGCTGGCACCGGCTTCGCCCTGCTCGATCAGGACACGCCCTTGTGGGTTTTCCAGCTGCTGGCCTTCCTCTCGGGCCTCGGTGGCGGCAACTTCGCATCGTCGATGTCGAACATCAGCTTCTTCTATCCGAAGAAGATGCAGGGGCTCAGCCTCGGCCTCAACGCCGGACTCGGCAATGCCGGTGTAACGACGATGCAGATCCTCATACCGCTCGTCATGACCAACGCCGTCTTCGGCGGCGGTTCGATGATCCTGGAGAAGGACTCCGGCACCCTGATCGGCACGATCACCAAGGGCACCGAGACCTACATCCACAACGCCGGTTTCGTTTGGTTGGTGTTCCTCGTCCCGCTGGCGTTCTTCGGCTGGACGCGGATGAACAACATTCGTACCGAGCACGTTTCGCCCAACATCGGCTCGCCGCTCTCGTCGTTCGCCAAGATCACCGGGATGCTGCTGGTGGCCTTCATCACCTCGGCTATCGGCCTCTTTGTCATCTTGCCCGACCCCACTGGTCTCGGTGCCCCGTCCTGGGCCAAGTACCCGGTGATCGCTGTTGTCATCTGGCTGACGGTGCAGCTGCTAAAGCAAATCCCCGGTGAGATCAAGCCAAACCTGGAGCGCCAATACAAGATCTTCGAGAACCGTCATACCTGGGTGATGAGCACGATCTACACCATGACGTTCGGCAGCTTCATCGGCTATTCGGCCGGTTTCGCCCTCGCCATCAAGGTGGTGTTCGGGTTCAAGCACATCGAGACCGACGGCGTGTGGGACCACAGCATCGACAACCCCGACGGACCCTCCGCTCTCACCTTCGCCTGGATGGGCCCGTTCATCGGTGCCTTCATCCGGCCGGTGGGCGGATGGATCGCCGACCGGGTCGGTGGCGCACGGGTCACCCACTATGTGTCCATCGTGATGACCGCCAGTGCCCTGGGAGTGGCCTACTTCCTCCGCGAGGCCTATCAGTCGGAAACACCCGAAGACTTCTTCCTGCCCTTCTTCCTGATCTTCCTCGTGCTGTTCGCGGCATCGGGAATCGGCAACGGCTCTACTTTCCGCACCATCGCCATCGTGTTCAACAAGGAACAGGCCGGGCCCGTGCTCGGGTGGACCTCGGCAGTGGCGGCTTACGGAGCATTCGTGGTGCCCCAGGAATTCGGTGAACAGATCAAGGGTGGCACCCCCGAGTACGCCCTCGTGGGGTTCGCGATCTTCTACGTCGTGTGCATGGCCCTCAACTACTGGTACTACCTCGGGCCCAAGGCGGAGTTCAAGAACCCGTGACCGAACACGACGACACCACGCCGGGTGGGACGATGTCTCGCTCGCGATTGCTGATAGCTGTAGCCGGCTTGGCGCTGCTGCTTGCGGGTGTCTCCGCCCAGACGGGTGGAGCTGCGGCGAGCACATCCACGGCCGCGGTACTGGCCCAGGACGACGCCGTTGCCGCCGGCGGGGTGGTATTCGCCAACAACTGCGCCAAGTGTCACCAGCCCACCGGCCTCGGGATCGTGGGCACCTTCCCGCCGCTCGCGGGCAACCCGAGCGCGGCCGACCCTGAGTACGTCGAGCAGACGGTCCGCAACGGACTGAGCGGCCCACTCGAGGTTCTCGGCGTCACCTACAACGACACGATGGATTCGTTCTCGGATCTCTCCGACGACGACATAGCGGCGGTGGTGGCCTTTGTAGGTTCCCTTGCCGGTCGCGACCCGTCGGCCGCGCCACCGACGAATCCCGATGTCGTCGAACCCGGAGACATCGGAGAGGGCCGCGACCTGTTCGAAGGGGCGAATCGCCTCGACAACGGAGGTGCCGCCTGCGCCGCGTGTCACATTGCCGGCGACATCGGCAACCTCGGAGGATGGAGCCTCGGGCCCGATATCACCGGTGCGGTCGAGAGGTTCGGCGGAGAAATCGGGCTGACAGGCTGGCTCAGTGGCCCCGCATCGGCGACGATGCAGCCGATATTCGACGACAGGCCGATCACACCCAACGAGATAGCCGACATCGTGGCCTTTCTCGGAGATGCGCCGACCCAGTCGAAGCCGTCGGATCCCGGTGACGGGTTGATTCTGGCCGGGGCCGCCGGCCTCTTGGTCCTACTTGGTGGCATGGCCATCGCATGGCGCGGAATGCGTCAGACATACGCCGAACGGTTGAGGAGCAAGCGATGACCACCGAGTGGATCGAGGAGAAGGTCGCTCCCGCCGAGAGAAAGTGGGAGGAGTTCTACCGAAACCGCTTCCAGCACGACAAGCGGGTGCGCACCACCCACGGTGTCAACTGCACAGGTAGCTGCTCGTGGGAGGTGTTCGTCAAGGACGGCATCGTCACTTGGGAGCTTCAGGCCACCGACTACCCCCAACTCGAGGAGGGTCTCCCCCCCTATGAGCCGAGGGGTTGCCAGCGTGGCATTTCCTACTCGTGGTACCTCTACTCGCCGATCCGCGTGAAGTACCCCTATGTGAGGGGCGTGTTGGTCGACATGTACCGCGAGGCGAAGCGCGAGTACCTGGGCGACCCGGTCGACGCGTGGGCTTCCATCCAGAACAACCCGAAGTGGCGCACCAAGTACCAGCAGGCGCGCGGCAAGGGCGGCTTCCGTCGCATCGGTTGGGATGAGGCACTCGAGATCGCCGCGGCCTCCACCATCCACACCATGAAGCAGCACGGACCCGACCGGGTCGCGGGCTTCTCGCCGATCCCGGCGATGTCACAGATCAGTTACGCGGCCGGGAGCCGGTTCATGTCGCTGATCGGCGGCGTCATCATGAGCTTCTACGACTGGTATTGCGACCTTCCTCCCGCCTCACCGGAGGTCTGGGGCGAGCAGACCGACGTGCACGAGTCGGCCGACTGGTTCAATTCGCGGTTCATCGCGGTCATGGGTGCCAACCTCAACATGACCCGCACACCGGACACCCACTTCATCTCCGAAGTGCGTCATGCGGGCGCCAAGCTCACCGTTTTCGCCCCCGACTTCTCCCAGGTGGCGAAATATGCCGACTGGTGGATCCCGTCGACGCCGGGCCAGGACACCGCCTTCTGGCTGGCTGTCGACCATGTATTGCTCACCGAGTTCTACACCGAGCGCAAGGTCGACTACTTCCAGTCCTACGCCAAGCAGTACACCGACCTCCCCTTCCTGGTCGAGGTCGACAACGGTAAGGCCGGCAAGTATCTGAGGGCAGGAACACTTGCGCCTTACGCCGATGTCGAGAATCCCGAGTGGAAGCTCATGGTGTGGGACGAAACCACCGACGCGCCGCGGCTTCCCAACGGAAGCATCGGCGACCGCTGGGCTGTTGAGGACAAGGGCCACTGGAACCTCGAGATGGTCGACAATGTCACCGGCGAGGAGATCAGTCCGCGACTCTCCTTCATCGAACACCACGATGATGTCGCGGCTATCGAGCTCGAATTTTTCGGTAGCGACGGCACCATCACCCGCTCGGTGCCGGTACGCACGGTTCACACCACCGACGGGCCCGTCACCGTCACCACCGTGTTCGATCTGCTCAACGCCCGCTTCGGCGTCGACCGTGGGCTGAAGGGTTACGACGCCGCGAGCTACGACGACGATGATGTGCCCTACACCCCGGCTTGGCAAGAGCAGTACACCGGCATCCATCGCGACACCGTCGTGAAGTACGCCCGAGAGTGGGGTCGCAACGGCGAACTCACCGAGGGCAAGAACATGATCATCATCGGTGCCGGCGCCAACCACTGGTACCACAACAACCTGCTGTACCGGTCCGGGATCGTGGCCCTGATGCTCACCGGTTCGGTGGGCGTCAACGGGGGTGGCCTCGCCCACTATGTCGGCCAGGAGAAACTCGTCAACGCGGCTTCCTGGGCATCGATTGCCTTCGGTACCGACTGGGGCATGGCTCCGCGTCACCAGAACACTCCTTCGTTCCACTACGTGCACTCCGACCAGTGGCGCTACGAGCGTGGCTATCGCGATTACGACTCACTACCGGACAACCACCCCGACCTGCACGATCACACGATCGACCACCAGGCCCGCGCGGTGCGCCAGGGCTGGTTGCCGTTCTTCCCCCAATTCAAGGAGAACCCGATCGAGGTCGTTCGCAAGGCTCGTCGCGCTGGAGCCGAAACCGACGAGGAGATCACGTCCTACATCGTCGATCGGCTGAAGTCACGCGATCTCGAGTTCGCCATCGACGACCCCGACGCACCCGAGTCGTGGCCCCGCACCTGGTTCATCTGGCGAGGAAATGCCATCGGCACATCGGCCAAGGGCCACGAGTTCTTCATGCGCCATTATCTGGGCACCCACTCCACGGCCATCGCCGCAGAGCCCGACGATCATGGTGTCGCCGAGGTGAAGGTCCGCGAGGATGCGCCCATCGGCAAGATGGATCTCGTGGTCGACCTCAACTTCAGGATGGACACCACCGCTCTCTACTCCGACCTCGTCCTGCCCGCAGCCACCTGGTACGAAAAGGACGACCTCAACAGCACCGACATGCACACCTTCATCAACCCGATGCAGGCTGCGGTGCCCCCGGCATGGGAGTCCAAGAGCGACTGGCAGATCTTCGCCGCTCTCGCCAAGAAGGTGTCGGAGATGGCCGGTGGCCGCATGCCGACCGTCGTCGAGGACGTGGTGATGCAGCCCCTCGTGCACGACACACCCGATGAACTCGCACAGCCCACCGTGGCCGACTGGCGCGCCGGCGAGGTCGAAGCCATTCCTGGCAAGACGATGCCCAGATTCAAGGTTCTGAAGCGCGATCTCTCCCAGCTCTACGAACGGCAGACCTCTCTCGGACCGGGAGTGCGCAACAACGGCGTTGCCGCTCACGGGCTCCGCATTCAGGTGGAGGAGTTCTACGACGAACTGGCCCGCAAGCAGCCCGACCGCCGCAGCGGCAAGGACGGCGAGATACTGCGCCCGTCGCTGGAGCGTGATCGGGAAGTGTGTGAAGCGATTCTCGCTCTCGATCCTGCGTCCAACGGGGAACTGGCCCACCGGGCCTTCGAAGCCGAGGAGGCCAAGACTGGTCGCGACCTCACTCACCTGGCCGCCGGTCAACGCGACACACGAATGAACTTCGCCGATCTGATCTCCCAACCTCGTCGAGTTCTCACCACCCCCACCTGGAGTGGCTTGATCGGCAAGGGACGCGCCTACAGCCCGTTCACGCTCAATGTCGAACAGCTCGTGCCGTGGCGCACTCTCACCGGCCGTCAGCACTTCTATCTCGATCATGAAAAGTACATCGAGTGGGGAGAGCATCTGCCGGTCTACAAGCCCCGCCCCGATCATGTGATGCTCTCAGAGACCGAGCAGTCTTTGGCCGAGGGGCAAGACGGCAAGCTGTTCAACTACATCACCCCTCACGGGAAATGGTCGATCCACTCGACCTATGGCGACAACGAGCGGATGATGACCCTGTCGAGGGGCGGCTATCCGGTCTGGATCAACGCGAAGGACGCGGCCGGCCTCGGGATCGCCGACAACGACTGGGTCGAGCTCTACAACGACAACGGTGTGTTCGTGCAGAGATGCACCACCTCGTCCCGAATCCCGGCGGGGACGGTATTCGTCTACCACGCGACCGAACGAACGGTGGGAATTCCGATGTCGCCCAGACGCAACCAGAGGGCGGGCATGAACAACTCGCTCACCCGGACCCGTCTCAAGCCGGTACTGATGAGTGGCGGCTACGCCCAGTTCACCTACGCCTTCAACTACTGGGGACCCACCGGTGTCAACCGCGACACCTTCGTTTATCTGCGCCGGATCGACCGGCCCGACTACTAGGAGCAAGCCATGCGAGTACGAGCTCAGATGAGCATGCTCTTCCACCTCGACAAGTGCATCGGGTGTCACACGTGTTCGGTTGCGTGCAAAAACCTGTGGACCGACCGCGAGGGTGCGGAATACATGTGGTGGAACAATGTCGAGACCCGCCCCGGCACCGGATACCCCACCGGCTGGGAGGATCAGGATCACTACAAGGGGGGCTGGCACCGCGACGAGAAGGGCCGGCTGAAGCTCACCTTGCATTCCAAGGCCGGAGGGCTCGGCAAGCTGTTCTACAACCCCTCTCTGCCTGAGCTCGACGACTACTACGATCCCTTCACGTTCAAGTACGGCGACCTGTTCGACACGCCTAGTTCCGATCACCAGCCCACCGCCGTGCCGATCTCGAAGATCACCGGCGAGCAGATGGAGATCAACAGTGGTCCCAACTGGGACGACGATCTCGGTGGCTCGGAGATCTACGCCCGTAACGATCCGTCGCTGGAGGGTGTCGACGACACCGTGCGAGCCCAGATGGAAGAGATCGAGCGGGTTGTCTTCAACTACCTGCCCCGCATCTGCAACCACTGCCTCAACCCGGCGTGCGTCGCCGCCTGCCCGAGCGGAGCGATCTACAAGCGGGGTGAAGATGGCGTGGTGCTCGTCAACGAGGACAAGTGCCGCGGCTGGCGCATGTGTGTGGCCGCCTGTCCCTACAAGAAGGTCTATTACAACTGGGGCACCGGCAAGTCCGAGAAGTGCATCCTGTGTTTCCCTCGCATGGAGACCGGTCAGGCGCCGGCCTGCGCCCATTCATGCGTCGGACGGATCCGCTACATGGGAGTGCTGCTCTACGACGCCGACAAGATCGAAGAAGTGGTCTCGAGTCCCGACGACGAGCTGCTCGACGCCCAGATGGATGCCATCCTCGATCCCCACGACGAACGCGTGATCACCGCGGCGAAGGCCGCAGGCATCGACGACGGGTGGATCGACTCCGCCCAACGTTCCCCGGTCTACAAGTTCGTCAAGGAGTGGGGCCTGGCGCTCCCTCTCCACCCGGAGTACCGCACCGCGGCGATGATGTTCTACGTGCCGCCCCTGTCGCCGGTGATGAGCACCATCGAACGCAACATGGTCAACCTCGACATCCCCGACGAGAGGGTCGACTTCGAACTTCTCGACGAGCTCGACAAGGCGCGCCTGCCGGTGCAGTACCTTGCCAACCTGTTCTCGGTCGGCGACCAGGAACCGATCCGTGCCGCCCTACGCACCATGTTGGCGGTGCGAACCTACAAGCGGCGCCAGAGCGTGGATAAGTCGATCGATGCGGGCACGATCGAGATGCTCGCTTCCGCCGGACTCACCGAGGAGCGGGCCGAGGACATCTACAAGCTCACCACGATCCCCACCCTCGACGACCGGTTCGTGTTCCCGCCCTATCACCGGGAGATGTCGATCGAGGCCATGGAGGACGTGATGCTGCACAAGGGTGCGGCCGGGTTCGGGTCGCTCGAAGCTCCGAGGCGGGGGGCCTAGATGCATCCCGCGAGCGTCGTTGCCTCGGGTTATCGGTATCCGTCACCCGATGCCCTCAGCACCCTCGGGGGTGTGGTCGAGTCTCTGCCTCGATCGCTGGCCCAGAGAGCTCTGACCGACTTCATCGATGAGGTTGGCCGGCTCGAGTTGGGCGAGTGGGAGGAACTCCACACCCGCACCCTCGACCTATCTCCTGCGTTTGTGCCCTATGTCGGCCATGTCACCTGGGGAGAGAACTATCGCCGCGGCGAGTTCATGGCCGATCTGAAGGGCGACATGAGGCGCCATGGTATAGACCTCAATGGCGAACTGCCCGACCACATCGAGCCGGTGCTGCGCTATGTGGCCGAGGCTCCCGAACCGCTCTCCGACCTGCTCGACGTTCTCGTGGGAGCGGTCACCAAGATGCAGTCGACGCTGGCGTCGGCCGACAAGCACAACCCCTACCGCCACCTGTTGGCCGCCACGCTCGCGGTGGTCGAAGACCTCAAGCCAGTCGTGATCGGAGTCAGACGATGACCGCCAATGAGATGCTCTTCGGCGTGTTCCCCTATGTGGCGGTGGCCCTGATGGTGGTCGTCGCCGTCATCCGATGGCGCCGCCATCCATTCTCGGTGTCGTCGCTGTCGTCCCAGCTGCTGGAGAGTCGGCGCCTCTACTGGGGGTCGATCCCGTTTCACTGGGGAATCTCCCTGATTCTCACCGGGCATCTTCTCGCCCTGATCGTGCCGCGGGGATTCGAGTTGTGGAACGGTGAGCCGCTTCGGCTCTATCTACTGGAGGCGACCGGGTTGGCTCTCGGCCTGTGGGCTGCCTTCGGAATCTTCATGCTCGTCCATCGCCGCTACACCAACAGCCGGGTGAAGGCCGTCACCTCGCCGATGGATCAGCTGGTCCTTCTGGTAATCGGCGCCCAGATAGTCACCGGGATCTGGATAGCTGTGGGTTACCGCTGGGGCTCGTTCTGGGGCACATCGGTGTTCGTGCCCTACGTGCGTTCGGTCCTCGTCTTCGATCCCCAGCCGGAATACGTCGACCCCTTGCCCTTCGTGCTTCAGGCTCATGCTTTCCTATTCTGGGTGTTCCTGGCGGTCTTCTCATTCTCCCGACTGGTACACATCATCACCTTGCCGCTCGGCTATCTCACCAGGCCTTGGCAGAGGGTTGTCCGGATGCGCGAAACGCCGGCGGTCTATCACCCGGTAGCTGAGAAGCCGCTCGAGCGCACCCAGTGAGCCTCGCGGGCGGCCGCGCCGGGCAGGCGGCGAAGCGCCGCTAGCGTTGGTGTTGTGACCGAACTGGACGATCTCGTTCGACGCCTCGCCGAGGCCACCGATGAGCTACTCCGGCTCGAGACCGACGATTTTGAGCGACGCTTCGCGCTCGAGAAGGAACGCGACGAGCTACGGGCGCAAGCCGAGCGCTACCACCGGGGCAAGGACGAGCGGCGCACCGTGGTTGAGCTGGAGCGGGAGCTGAAGAGTCGTCAGCGTCAGCTCGACACTCTTCACGCGACGAAGATCAACATGACCTATCAGGCCAACAACGCCACCGGCGGCCATGTCGGTTCTATCGGTGCCGACCGGGGAGGCACACTCAACAATGCGTTGATGGGAGCCCAGGGTGCCGACTCGGTGATTGCGCGCATCGCTGAGCTTGAACAGGAACTGGCCCGCCGCTCGGGCACCTGAGGGCTCAACCGGCGAGGGCCTCCTCGATGGCGCCGAGCAAGAAACTCACATTGCGCTCGCGGGCGGTGTGGCCCATACACCCGATCCGCCAGCCCTCACCGGCGAGCTCGCCGAGCCCACTTCCGAGTTCCAGGCCATAGCGACTGAGCAGGCGGCCGCGCACGTCGGCCTCGCTCACGCCGCCGGGTAGACGTTCGGCCGGCACTTTCACCGTTGTGAGCTGGGCCAGCCGGTGGCCTTCCTGGGCAAAGAGTTCGAGGCCGAGTTTCTCGAGGCCGGCCTGTAGCAATCGGCCGCACCGCTCGTGGCGGGCCTCGGCCTCCTCGAGTCCTTCGTCGAGCACCGCGCCGAGGCCGGCGTGGAGGCCGTAGATCATCGAGATCGGAGCGGTGTGGTGGTAGGCCCGCGCGCCGGACCCGGTGACATAGCCGGCGATCATGTTGAGGTCGAGGTACCAGGACTGGGGGGTGGGCACGATTGCTTCGACCGCCCGCTCAGACACTGTGAGCGGTGCGAGGCCCGGCGGCACACCGAGGCATTTCTGGGTGCCGGAGTAGGCGATGTCGACGCCC
Organism: uncultured Gammaproteobacteria bacterium; assembly: GCA_964196195.1. Taxonomy (GTDB): domain Bacteria; phylum Actinomycetota; class Acidimicrobiia; order Acidimicrobiales; family Aldehydirespiratoraceae; genus OFTM10. Next base: position 32,486 of record CAXMSE010000087.1, read on the forward strand.
CACTCGTCGATCTCGACGCCACTGCCGCCGAGCGAGGTGACACAGTCGACCAACAAGAGGGCATCGCCCTTCTCTGCACCGAGCTGGGTGATATCACTGCGAACCCCCGTGGAGGTCTCGGCGTGAACCACCGCGATCAGCTTGGGGTCGGGGTGAGCAGCCAGGAGTCGGGCAGGGTCGACCGGTGTGCCCCACGGGAAGTCGACCCGAACCACCTCGGCGCCGCAGCGGGCAGCCACATCACACAGGCGACCGCCGAAAACGCCATTGACACCGACAACCACAACGTCGCCGAGGGCCACGAAATTGACGACCGCAGCTTCCATGCCGGCCGATCCGGTGCCGGAGATGGGGAAGGTGAGAGCGTTCCGGGTGCGAAAGACAGCGCGGAGCCTCTCGTTGGTCTCGTCGAGGAGCTCGATGAATTCCGGGTCGAGATGGCCGAGCATCGGCCGCCCCATGGCGGCGAGCACTTCGGGGTAGGGGTTGCATGGGCCGGGGCCCATGAGTATGCGATCAGTGGTAGGCATCGGAGGAGCCTAACCGCGGCTAACGGCTCACTTTCACACCCTCCGGTTCTCATGATGCGGGAATAGTTCGACACCGTTCCCATGGGTCGGTAACATCTCGACCCAGTGGGGGAGAGGCATTGAGCACCGTTCAGAGTGTGGATAGGGCACTCGCCCTGTTGAGGGAGATCGCCGCAGCGTCTGGTGGACTGGTGGATCTCGCGGCGAGGGCCGATCTCGCCACCAGCACTGCTGCTCGCCTGCTGGCCACCCTCGAAGCTGCCGATGCGATACGTCGCGACGACAACGGCATCTACTCCATCGGTGCGGCGATCCAGGCAATGTCGGGTCCTGGTGACGTCACCCGAACGCTCGAGACGGTCGTCCACCCCCATCTCGTCGAACTCGCGACCGAGCTCGACGAGGCTGTCTGTCTTGCCGTCGTGTCGAGCTACGAGACCGTCACCGTCGACCAGGTGGATGCGCCCAAACCGATCCAGGCCGAGAACTGGACGGGTACCCGCGTGCCGTTGCATGCGGGCGGCGCCGGGATCGTCGCCATGGCCACCTGGGACGACGACGAGGTCGAGGAGTATCTCGGCGGCGAGTTGGTGGCTTGCTCGGACAACACCGTCACCAACCCCGAGCGCCTACGTTCGCGTGTTCGCCAAGCGCGGATGCGGCGGGTCATGTGGACCCACGGGGAGTACGTCGACGGCCTCTCGTCCGCCTCGGCCGCCCTCCTCGACCCGTCAGGGCGCGCGGTGGGAGCCCTCTACACCTATGGGCCCAGCTATCGGTTTCCCGCCCGCGGTGGAGCCGATCAGGTTGCAAGTCTCGTTCTCGAACGCGCCGAGCGGATCTCCGCCGAACTCGGCAATTCGAGACGTGGTCCCGGCACCGTGAGCGAGGCATCATGACCGGCACCGTGGGTCCTCGCGAACGCCGCCGCCGAGGCAGTTCTCGCCGGGGACGGTCCGGTGCGCCGGTCGGTCCGTCCCAACCTCCATGGCGGCTTCACCAGCGAAGGATCGAGCCCACCAAGGTGGTCTCCGAGGATGAGCTCGAGTCGATCCATCTGGCCTCGCTCGAAGTCCTCCGCGACACCGGCATCGACTTCCTTCATCCGCGTGCCCTGGAGATGTGGAGCGAGGCCGGGGCTCGCGTCGACGACCAGCGTGTGCGTTTCGACCCGGAACTGATCCTCGATCTCATCTCATCGGTGCCGGCTGAGTTCACGATGCACGCCCCCGACCCTCGGTTCGACTTCGAAGTGGGGGGTGATCACGTCGTGTTCGGGTCGGTCGCGAGTGCGCCCAACTTCGCCGACCGCGCTGGCGGGCGGCGCACCGGCAATCGCCACGACTTCCAGACCCTCATCAAGCTCTGTCAGTCTCTCAACATCATCCAGACCCACGGTGGCTACCCGGTGGAGCCGATCGACATCCACCCGTCGATCCGGCACCTGGAGGCAACGCGCGACATCCTCACTCTCAGCGGCAAGGCCGTCAACGCCTACTCGCTCGGTGCCCAGCGCAACACCGACTGCCTGGAGATGGTCAGGATCGCTCGCGGCCTCTCCCACGACGAGGTCGACTCTCATCCGATCGTACATTCGGTGATCAATGTGAGTTCGCCCCTGCGCCTCGATGTTTCGATGCTCGAGGGGATCTTGCAGTATTCCTCCCGCAACCAGGTGATCATCCTCACCCCGTTCACCCTCGCGGGAGCGATGGCGCCGGTCACCATCGCCGGTGCGGTGGTGCAACAAAACGCCGAAGCCCTCGCCGGTATCGCCTTCACCCAGCTCGTCCGTCGCGGGGCGCCGGTGCTCTACGGCGGCTTCACCTCCAACGTCGATATGAGATCCGGCGCTCCGGCGTTCGGGACCCCCGAATACATGCAGTCGGCGATGCTCGGCGGACAGCTGGCCCGGCGCTACGGCCTGCCCTACCGGTCGTCCAACGCGTGTGCTGCCAACGCCATCGACACCCAGGCCGGTTACGAGAGTGTCTTCTCCCTCTGGGGCGCGATCATGGGCGGAGCCAACCTGATCTACCACGGCGCGGGATGGATGGAGGGTGGGCTCCATGCCAGTCCCGAGAAGATGGTTATCGACGCCGACCTGCTGCAAATGGTGGCCACCTTCCTCCAACCTCTGGTGGTCGACGACGCATCGCTGGCTCTCGATGCGATCGCGGAGGTGGGGCCGGGAGGTCACTTCTTTGGCACCCAGCACACCCAGGACCGCTACCGCGACGCCTTCTACAGCCCCATGATCTCGGACTGGCGCAACTATGAGAGCTGGGAGGAAGCAGGCTCGCCCACTGCGCTCGACCACGCCCAACGTGTGGCCGACGATCTTCTCACCCACTATGAACCACCTACCCTCGCTGCCGGGGTCCGTGAGGAGCTCGACGACTTCGTCGACCGTCGGATCGCCGAGGGTGGCGTCGCCACCGACTACTAGGACCTCCTCATGACTCTGGCCGATTGGACAATGGAAATGCCGTGGACCGGCACCCGCGCCTCGCTGGGTGAGTCGACCGGACTCGATCCCGCGGCTTACATCGACCCCGACTTCTTCGATCTGGAACAGGCGAGGGTCTTCGAACGAGGATGGGTGGTGGTGGGCACTGCTCCCGAGGTGGCCGATCCCGGCCGCCTCCTGGTGCGACGCGTGGGTCAGAGATCGGTGCTCATCACCCGCGACACCAACGGCGTGCTCCGCGGCTTTCTCAACGCTTGTCGTCACCGAGGCACCGAGATCGCCGAAGACGACTGCACGATCGGGGGCACGATTCGCTGCCCCTACCACCGGTGGGGCTACGGCCTCGACGGCACCCTGGTGGCGGCACCCATGTTCGACGATGTTCCCCGCGCCGAGTTCGACAAGGACAACCACGGGCTGGTTCCGGTTCGTGTCGAGGCCTGGGGAGTGTTGCTGTTCGCATGCCTCGATCCAGAAACGCCGGACCTGCTCGACTGGCTCGGCGATCTGCCCGAACGGATGGCGGGCTACCGGCTCGATGAATGGCGGATCCAAGAGGAAGCCACGCTCGAGATCGAAGCCAACTGGAAGCTGATCTCGGAGAACTACCAGGAGTATTACCACGTCCCGTGGGTCCATCCCGAGCTTGCCAAGGTGTCGCGGGTGAAGGACCACTACCGCTACCAGGGCGCGGGGATGTACTGCGGTCAGACCACCACGCCGGTATCGGGCGACGATCGCGATGACTGGCTCGTTCTGCCGCCGGCCGCCGGCCTCGACCCGAGCGATGCCGTCAGCGGGCGTTTCGTAGCCCTCTTCCCCAACGTGCTGCTTTCGCTGCTGCCCAACCACGCATTCGTCATCCGCCTCGACCCGATGAGTCCCGGGCTCACCTCCGAGAAATGCACCTTCCTCCTGCCGCCTTCCACCCCAGAGATGACCAGTGAAGACATGACCGCCACCCGAGAGTTCTGGTTCGATGTCAACAACGAGGATGTCGACATATGCCAGCGCAGCCAGCGGGGACTCACCCGGGGTCGGGTGGGGGCGGGCCCTCTCGCCCCTCGTTTCGAGGAACCGCTCCACCGCTTCCACAACATGCTCGCCGACTGTATGACCGCCGACTCGTTGTCCTCGCTCGCCGCACCCGAAGGAGACGACGGGTCTCTCGAATCCCGACTCGGCACCGGTACCAATCCCAATCCACCCACCATCGAAATGGAACCCTGATGAAGTCATCTGCACAGGTCGTAGTGATCGGCGGCGGTGTTGTCGGCGCATCAGTGCTCTATCACCTCGCCAAGGCGGGCTGGACCGACGTTGTGCTGTTGGAGAAAACCGAGCTGACATCGGGGTCGACATGGCACTCCGCGGGTGGCATGCACACCCTCAACGGTGATCCCAATGTCGCCAAGCTGCAGCAGTACACCATCGACCTGTATCGCGAGATCGAGGAGGAGTCCGGCCAGGACTGCAGCATCCACATCACCGGCGGAGTGGCCCTGGCCGACACCCCGGAGCGTATGGACTGGCTCAAGATGAGCCATGCCCGGGCTCGCTACCTCGGGATGGACACCGAGCTGATATCCGCAGCGGAAGCCAAGGAACTCCTGCCGATCCTCGACGAGAAGTACTTCGTAGGCGCGATGTACGACGGCAACGAAGGCCACCTCGACCCGTCCCAAGTCACCCATGCCTACGCAACCTGTGCTCGCCAACGCGGAGCGGAGGTATACCGCAACTCGTGGGCTCGCGACATCAATCGGGCCGCCGATGGGGGTTGGGACATCACCGTCTACGACACCCCGTCCAACGAGGACAAGGCCGTCATCCACTGCGAACATGTGGTGAACGCGGGCGGCCTGTGGGCTCGAGAAGTCGGGCGGATGGTGGGCCTCGAACTACCCCTGCTGGCCATGGAGCACATGTACCTGCTCACCGAAGAGATCCCCGAGGTCGTCGAGTACAACAAGGCCAAGGGCTCAGAACTCATCCACGCCATCGACTTCGGCGGCGAGATCTACACCCGCCAGGAGGGCAATGGACTCCTCCTCGGTACCTACGAACAGGGTGGCAAGCCCTGGTCTCCCCGACAGACCCCCTGGGACTTTGGCATGCGTCTCCTCACCCCCGACCTCGAACGCATCGCCGACTCTCTCGACATCGGCTTCAAGCACTTCCCGATCTTCGCGGAGGCCGGCATCAAGAAGGTGATCAACGGCCCGTTTACCTTCGCGTCCGACGGGAATCCCCTGCTCGGTCCGGTGCGGGGACTGCCGGGCTATTGGTCGGCGTGTGCAGTGATGGCAGGCCTTTCCCAGGGTGGAGGGGTGGGTCTCTCCCTGGCCAACTGGATGATCGATGGCGACCCCGGCTTCGACATCTGGGGCATGGACATCTCCCGCTACGGCGATTACGCCACCTTGGCCTACACCAACGAGAAGGTGCGGGAGAACTACTCGCGTCGCTTCCGCATCTCATTTCCCAACGAGTTCCTGGCCGGGGCCCGCAACATCCAGACATCGCCGATCTACGACCGCCTGGTCGACGAGAATGCAGTGTTCGGCGACGGCTTCGGGCTGGAGGCCGCCCTCTGGTTCCAGGAGGAGGGTGGCGACCCTGCCGAGGAGGTCACCTTCGGTCGATCAAATGCGTGGGACCAGGTGAGGGCCGAGACCCTCGCGGTTCGGTCGAGCGTGGCGATGATGGAAACCACGGGCTTCTCGAAGTTCCTCTTCGAGGGCCCGGGGACCCGGAAGTTTCTCGACCGGATACTGGCCGGCCGAATCCCCAATGCCGGCCGCATGGCGCTCACTCCGATGACCAACCAGCACGGCAACCTCATCGGCGACCTCACGGTCGGCACCCTCGGCGCCGCTCTCGGCGAGCCGGAAGGACCGGTCCAAACCATCACCGGCGGAGCCACCGCCAACACGAGGCATCACGAGCAGTTTGTGTTGTTCGGTTCGGGCATAGCCGAGCGCTACTACGAAAGATGGTTCGACCAGCACCTGCCCGCTGATGGCTCGGTCGGCTATCGCACCCTCGGCTGGGAGACGTGTGGGCTGTCGATCGCGGGCCCCAACGCCCGAGCTCTACTCGAGAAGATCACCGATGCGGATGTGTCGGCGCACGGAATGCGTTTCATGGCGTTCCGGGAAATGAGCCTGGGTCTGGCCCCGGTCTGGTGTGGCCGGGTGAGCTTCACCGGAGACCTAGGCTATGAGTTCTGGATGCCGGCGCGCTATCAGCGCTACGTCTATGAGTTGCTCACCGAAGCCGGGGAGGAGTTCGATTTGAAGCTGTTCGGCCTCCACGCCCTCAACTCTCTACGGCTCGAGAAGGGGTTTGGTTCGTGGTCGAGCGAATACCGCCCTCTGTACGACCCGTTCGAAGCCAATCTCGGACGCTTCATCCGGATGGAGAAGAACTTCATCGGACGCGACGCTCTCGCCGCCAAATACGGCGATGGCGGCCGCGGGGCGAAGCATCAGCTGCTGACCTTCACAGTCGACAGTGAGGCGGGCCGTGCCGGCGTTGATGTGATCGGCGATGAGCCCGTCTGGCTCGACGGCGAGGTGGTGGGTTGGGTCACCTCGGGGGGCTATGCGCATCATTCAGACGTATCGGTGGCGATGGGCTATGTGCCGGCTGCGCTGGCCGATTCCGATGGTTCATTCGAGATCGAGATTGTGGGCCAACGTCGAGCCGCTTCGCGGGTGGACGGATGTCTTTGGGACAGCGATTCGGAGCGTATGCGGAGCTGAGTGGCGGGCACCTGAAAACGATTCAGACCGAGGATCGTGAAGCGGGCGGGCGAAACGATCCTCGGTCTTCGACCATTATGGTCGAAGATACGTTTTCGAAACCTCTGGAGAACGTTAGATCCCCGTTAAGTTCGGCGGTCCTCAGCCGTTGCTTTCCTCGATCGTCCAGCTCGGGCCGTCACTCCACGTGGCGATGATCTTCACCTTGTGATGGTCGGATTCGAACTCCAGTTCCAAGGTGATCGCGTCTATCTGCTTCCTCTCGACCTTGTATGGAGCGACCGGTATCGCGTCGTCGAGCTTGACGAATGTTGGTGAGTAGACGATCCACGCGATGCCGACGCCGGGGAAGTCGTGCGTGATGATCGGCGGCGTCGTGGTGGTCGTAGTTGCGGTGGTGGCCGGCGCAGACGTGGTGGTCGTAGTTGCGGTGGTGGCCGGCGCAGACGTGGTGGTGGCAGGCGGTGCGGTGGTTGCAGGTGGTGCCGTGGTGGTGGGAGGGGTTGTCGGTGGGGAGGTGGTCGTGGGGGCGGACGTGACGGTGGTGCTTGGTCCTTCGTCGACCGCCTCCACCTCGGTGACGGCCCTGTCGGTTGGAGAGGGCCCGGCCGACTCCGCCAAATTGTCGACTACCTCACCGGGGACAGTGGCAACCCTGTCGCTGCGAGCGGCATCACCGACCGCGGCGAGGCCACGATTGACCACAAGCATCGAGACCAGTGCCGCGAGGAGCCAGAGGCTCCCCACCACTATCCGTTTCCTCATCGGGGCCACTTTGCCACGGAAAATGGCGGATTCTCGTAAGCGAGCCTTAAGCCCGCGGGCCTGAACCGGCGCGCGGCGAGGCGAGGCCGTAGTGTCTGGTCGTGGCGGCCATTCACCTCATAGAAGATGATCCGCCGATCAGGGCCGCCTTGCAGACGGCCTTGGTGGGGCGAGGCCATGTGGTGGAGACCTCGGTCAACGGGCTCGATGCGCTCGCTCGTGTGGTGGATCAGCCGCCCGAAGTCATCGTCTTAGATCTCGGTCTACCCGATGTGGATGGTGCCGACCTTCTGGGAATGATCCGTGCGGTCAGCAGCGTGCCGGTGATAATCGCCACTGCTCGCGACGACGAAGCCGAGATCATTCGCCTCCTCGACGCCGGCGCCGACGACTATCTGGTGAAACCCTTCTCCGCCGACCAGCTCGAGGCTCGCCTACGCGCAGTCCTGCGTCGTTCGAGAGCACCGTCACGTCCAGCCACGATCATCGTGGGCGGCATAGAACTCGACGCGGCGGCTCGTACCGCCACGCTAGCTGGCGCGGAACTCGAGCTCACCCGCAAGGAGTTCGACCTCCTAGTCTACCTAGCCGAAAATTTGGGCACCGTGATGTCGAGATCCGACATCCTGGCGGAGGTGTGGCGCCAACCCTTCGGCGGCAACGACAAAACGATCGACGTCCATGTCTCATGGCTTCGCAAGAAGCTTGGCGAGACGGCCGCGAACCCCAACTATCTCCACACCGTGAGGGGTGTGGGGTTGCGCCTGGTCGATCCCCGGCAATGAGGCGGCGCCTCGTCGTGGTGCTCGTGGGCACCACAACAGTGGTGGTGCTCGCGTTCGTTCTGCCCCTGGCGTTGCTCGTTCGAGATGTCGCGCACGATCGCGCTATGGCCGATGCCGACCGCGACGCGAGCGCCCTGTTTCCCGCGCTGGCCGTCGACGAGAGCATTGCTGCGCTCGAGATCGCGGTTGCCCGTACCGCGGCAGGGGCAGACGACCGCCTGATCGTATACCTGCCCGATGGCACGATCATCGGCCCGGACCTACCCGTCACCGACAAGGTCATGCTCGCCCGAACCGAAGGGAGGGCGTGGAGCGGAGACGTTGCCGGTGGCGCAGAACTAATCGCCCCCGTGCTTCACGGGGATGGCACCGTCGACGTGATCCGCGTCCTCATTCCCTCCTCGGAACTGAATGCCGGGGTGCCCTCGGCCTGGCTATCGCTGTTCATCGTTGGCGGCGCCCTGGTGGGAGCATCGGTCATCTTCGCCACTCGTGTCGCCCGGTCGATTGCCGCACCGGTGGCCGAGTTGGCGGCCGCATCGCAACGCCTCGCGTCGGGCGAGCTCGACACCCGGGTGGCCCCGGCGGGCCCACGCGAGATCGTGGAGGTGGGCTCGGCATTCAACCACCTCGCCGAACAGGTGAGCGAGCTTCTCGCCGCCGAGCGTGAAGACGTGGCCGACCTGGCCCACCGTCTTCGTACCCCCCTCGCCGCGCTCCGACTCCAGCTCGACCAGATCGCCGACGACGAGATACGGAGTCTGTTGGCAAGCAGTGCTGATGATCTCGCCCGCGCCCTCGATCGTGTGATCTCTGAGGCGCGCCGGCGGGGCGAGCCAGACACAGCACATTGCGACCTGGTATCCGTGCTGAGCGAGAGGTTCGAGTTCTGGTCGGCGCTGGCCGAGGAGCAGGAACGGGTGGCGCTCATCGAAATCGTGCCCCTCACCTTCGACCTGCAACTCCGGGAGGACCGATTGGCCGATGCTCTCGATGTCGTTTTCGAAAACATCTTCGCCCACACCTCCGAAGAGGCCGGCTACGCGGTTTCGTTAGCGCTCGATGGCGACAGAGCGGAGCTCGTGATCAGCGACGGGGGTCCCGGGTTCTCGACGTCGACGGCGATCGATCGAGGAGAGACCACCGGGTCGACCGGTCTCGGCCTCGACATAGCCCGACGCACCGTCGAAGCTGCTGGCGGCTCGCTTTCCGTGGGCGCAGGTCCTGCCGGCGGCGCCAGCGTGATGATGCGATTCCCGGTGATCTGATGGACGGCTCAGCTGGTGGAGGTGGTGGCTGAAGGATCAGAAGGGGTGGGGCCGAAACCCCACCCCTCCATCATGATTGAGTGATCCTCGGGTCAGGGAAACCGAGGGTTCAGCGCCGTGCTCGATCAGCCGTTGACGGTGTTCCAGGCTTCTTCGATCCAGCTGTCGACGAGGTCCTGGTTCTGTGCCATCCAACCAGCGGCAATGCTGGCGAGCTCGTCCTCGGAACCACTGCCGTTGGCCTGCTCAACCTGCAGGATCGAGATGTCGATCACTGAGGGCTTGACGAGCGGGAACAAGGCGTTCACCACGGGGTTCGCCTCGAGGAAGTCGTTGGCGGCCGTGACCTGGATGTCGGCGGGCTTCCAGCCGAGCTGACAGGGCTGGGTGCAGCTGGTTTCGTTGAACCCGGAGAATCCTGGCTGCTGGTTGTAGAACTCTCCACCGTCCTGATTGGTGGGGTTAGACGAGTCGATGACGTCGGACTCGTGCATGGTGAGCCACATGACGTTGTCGCCGGGAATCAATTCGGTGACGTAGGACGAAGGGGTCCAGGTGTAGATGATCGCCGGCTCGCCGGCGGCTACCAGTCCGCTGGCCTCGGCGAACATGGCGTCGTAGCCCGCGATGACCTGGGTGATGTTGTCCCAGCCGTAGAAAGCGATTTGAGCGGTGAAGATGTCATCGCAGGTGAACGATTCCTGGCAGCCGAAGATGTCGGCCACGCCGTCGCCGTCGTCGTCGAACAGGGCGTTGAGCTCGGGGTCGTCGTTGATCTGCTGCATCGAGGTGATGCCGTGTTCGTCTGCAACAGACTTCGTGATGAGGAAGCCCTGCACGCCTGCGCCGGCGAAGAGGCCGTCGGCGATCGTGATGTAGTCGCCGACGAGAGTGCCGTCAGGCAGCTCTGCTTCGTGCCACGAGAGGTGGCCCGGGTACCAGCTGTTGGTCCAGAAGTCCATCGTTCCTTCGGCCATGGCCAGGTAACCAGCCGATGGGTCGAGCTCGAGCTCAGCGGGAGAAGCCACGTTGTAGCCCATTTGGGTGAGGATCTGGTTGTAGATCTCGGCTTGGATGTAGCCCGAAGCCCAGTTTGCGCGGCCCATGGCGACGTCGACGCCCGCGCCGATGGTGGACTTGTCGAAGGCGGCAGCGTCGTCGCCGGTGTCGTCGCCGGTGTCGTCGCCGGTGTCGTCGCCGGAATCACCGGCATCGGTACTGGAGTCGTCACCGCATGCCGTCGCGAATAGTGCGAACACCAAAAACAGGGCAATAAGCAATTTCATGCTCTTTTTCATTCTGTTTCCCCTCCCGGGAATCTGCGCTGGGCGACGGTTGTCGCACAACGGTCAAACATCATAGTGCATCGGTCATTCGACTGTGCGCCACCGACATTGAGGCCGGGGCATCGATGATCAGGCGACAGGTTCGGTGATCGACTCTTCGGCTTGTGGCGCCGGAAGGCTTATCTCAAGCTCCAACTCGTCGTCGAACACTTCGGTACGGAAGAACTGGCTGACCAGCGAACGACCGCTGGCGACGAGGAAGAGCCCACCGATGAGCACGAGAAAGGCTCCGACGCCACTGATGAATCCGTCCTCACTGGCTCTCGCAAGTGTCGCGATCCAGCTTGCAGCAACCGCCACCACCCCGGCGCCGATGGTTATCGACAGCACGCTCCAGCGCCATTTCTTGTGCTGGTCGGAGCCGAACACGCCCGAGGAGAACACCACCGTACCCGCCCCGATCAAGCCGAGCAGGAGCACGAGCGGGCCGAGACCGGCCCCACGATCTGTCCAGCCGTCGTGGACCGCCTTGTCGAGTCGGCGCGCGGAGTTGATGATGGCAGCGATCTCCACCGCGTTCTGTGCGGTCATCGCCGGGATTGCGGCAGCCTGGTCTCGGAGTTCCTGAATTCTTGCGTCATCTTCCGCGGAGACGACCGAAGAGTCACGCTGGTCGAACGACCATCCTGAGACCGAGCCGGCGAAGATGATCAGCACGGCGATGAGCGCACCGAAAAGCTTGTGCCACTCGATCGACTGGCTGACGGGACGATGAGGCGCATATGGGGCATCCGACAAGGAGAGCACACCACCGACAACCGCTATGAGCATGGCGATGATGGCCAGGTAGACGCCGACCCCGTCGCTGTAGCCGCTTACGGCATCGTCGGGGCTTGCCCACATGTAGGCCAGGGCCGCGCCCAGACCGAAGCCGGCAGCGATCGTCGCCCCGTCGGCACTCAAGAAGCGCGATGCGTTCGGTCGGCTGAGGCGGGTGACTCCTGCGATGATCACGAGCACCGAAGCGATGAGGACAAAGAAACCAAAGAAACTCCCACCCTTGGCGTCGAGGCCGTTGAAGCTGGAGCCAGCCAGATCGACATCGGTGAGCCGGCTATGGCTGGTGATGAGACCGGCGTCGCTTCCCCAGGTGAGGAAGACCGACACGAGGCCGAGTACGGCGCCGGACATGGCAATCTTCAGACCGAGGCCTTCGCGCTTCATAACCGGCGCCGGATGACCTCCGTAATTCAGCTCTGCGTGCTCTTGCTTGGCCAGCGCGTCGGCGTCCTGGAGCAGGCTCTCCGGATCGGCCCGGTGAACCCATGCGGCCCGCATCCGAGCCAGCAAGCTGGCCTGGTCGCCCCCGTCTACGGGTTGGGAGATGCGGTCGAGGGTGACCGCCACCAGGAAGAAGGCCAGTCCGGCCGATGCACCGCGGGCCACGTCCTGGCCAGACAGGGCACTGAACATGAGTCGGCCGAGGCCACCTGCCCCCATGATGGCTGCTATGCCGAGCATCGAGATGGCCAACAAGAGGGTCTGGTTGACACCGGTCATGATCGCCGGGCGAGCCAGCGGGATTTGCACATCGGTGAGTACCCGGAATTCGGGGGCCCCGTAGGCGCGACTTGCCTCCACCACGTCCTCTGGCACCTGCCGGATACCCAGATTGGTCAGGCGTATCAGGGGGGGTAGGGCAAACACCATCGTCACCATCGTGGCCGACTCTTCTCCGATGCCGAAGAAGAAAATGAACGGCAACATGTAAACGAACGAGTGCACCACTTGCATTGCGTCGAGGATTGGTCTGACCACCGACCACACGGGGTCTATTCGTCCACACGCAATTCCTACCGGTATTCCGATGAGCACGCACAAGAGCACTGCCACCGCAACGAACCCGATGGTACGCGCCGTTTCGAGCCAGTAGCTCGGCCCGAGGAGCCCGCAGAAGCTCAGGGCCACCAGCGCGAACAAGCCGACTCGGAAACTTCGGAACAGCCAGCCGATCCCGAACATGACCAGCACGATGATCCACCACGGGGCTGGTTCGAGGATGTCGCCGACGAGGAAGCCGAGCAAGGTGTCGAAGGGCCACTTGATCGTGTCGAGCAGCCACTCCAGATTCGTGTCGATCCAGTCGACCGACTGATCGATCCATTCACCGAACGGAACTTCGAATTGATCGAGGACATCAGTATCGAAGAACGAAGGATCGGAGACCTCTTCGACCGACTCTTCTTGCTGTAGGAAAGCCATCACATGAACACCTCTCGCTCGAACTGATCAATCAGTTCCTCGACTCGGCCCATTTCTTCCATGATGTGGCGCGGGTCGAGGTTGCCTACCAAGCGGCCCTCGTCGTCGAGTACTGCTATCGGGATTCCGCGCCCGGCAGCCGCGTAGACGGTGTTGAGGGTGGCATGAGGGGTAGTGGTTTCGAAGTCTGTCCGAAGCGCATCAGCGAGGGAGCCACCGACGCTCGAAACCCTGATGCCGTCGCCGGTAGTAAGCACGCTGGTTGGCTTGCCATCGGCATCGCAACAGAATGAACCGGCACGATCGCCGAGTGAAAGGAGAGAATCTGCCAGCGACGCCGATACCGAGGTGGGCTTGGGATCGACCATGATCTCGTGCACCTCTATCACTCGGCCCTGGTCGACGTCTTGTACGAACTCGGCCACATATCCCGTGGCGGGCTGGGTGAGGATCTCTTCGGGGGTGCCAATCTGCACCACTTCACCATCCTTCATGATGCAGACGCGGTCTCCGATGCGAAGGGCCTCGTTGAGGTCGTGGGTGATGAACAGGATTGTCTTGTGGAGTTCACCTTGGATGTCCATCATCTCGTCCTGCATCTGGCGACGAATGAGCGGGTCGAGCGCGCTGAACGCCTCGTCCATGAGCAAGATGGGAGGATCGGCGGCCAACGCTCTTGCCAGGCCCACTCTTTGTTGCATGCCACCTGAGAGCTGGCTGGGGGAGTACCCGGCGTAAGCCTCTAGACCCACCAAGGAGAGAGCCCTGAGCGAGGCAATGTCGCGACCGGCCTTTTCGACGCCCTGGATCTTGAGTCCGTAGCCGACATTGTCGATCACCGACCGGTGTGGGAACAGCGCGAAGTGTTGGAACACCATGCCCGTCTTTTCGCGGCGGAACGCTTGAAGCGCCTTACCGTCGAGAGTTTGCACGTCGACGCCGTCTACCCAGACTTCACCGTTGGTGGTCTCCAGCAGCTTGTTCACCGTGCGGATAGCGGTGGACTTCCCGGATCCCGAGAGGCCCATGATCACGAAGATCTCACCCTGATTCACGCTGAAGTTCACGTTGCGCAGACCGACAACATGACCAGTGCGAGCGTGAACCTCGTCCTTGCCCATCCCAGACCGAGCCAGGTCGAATGCCCGCCCTCGGGGCTGAGGCCCAAATATCTTGTATACGTCGTCGACCCTGACGATTTCCTCGCCGGTTTCGGCCATCCCCGGTTTCCCCCTCGGACCCGTGTGCGGGTTTGCAGTTTCTGTGTTTGTTCGCGCGACCTGAGATCACGTGGCGCATCACCCTTGCGCAGTCGCGCGTCACGTGCAAGCTCAACCGGCTAGAAGATGATGAGAACCTAGCCATCAGCCTGTTCGGTTGGGCCAGATGCCTGGGCGCTGGCGATCCACGATCGTGGTGAGTTCGTGTGACCGATTACACGGCTCGCGTCGCCGAAATCCGTTGAAATTTCCCGGGTAGAGGCCGATAATAGAGGTATCGGCATTGATGCCGAACCATGAGCTGGTGGGACTGCCACCCTCGAGCCCCAACCACGCGGGTGGGCCGATGAATCCATCGGCTACCCGTCTCATGTGAGTTCAGGAGAAATCATGGTGTCTTCATACACCCCCAAGGAACGCCGTACCTGGCGTGATGCATTCGGGCCAGGATTCGTAAGTGGGCCGTCCGACAAGACACTGAAAGCCGTAGCGGCTGCACAGAAGTCCTATCGGCCGATTCGCTGAGCGCTGGCTCGCTGAGTAAGGACCCCGGCGGCGCCTTTGGCGTCGCCGGCCCTCTCGCGTACAGTCGGCCCTCCTGATCCCAGTGGAGGGCAACATGATCGAGCCGGACTTCCTACGCTTCGACACGCTCAGTCTCCACGCCGGACAGCAGCCCGACCCTGCCACCGGCGCGCGAGCCGTCCCGATCTACATGACCACGTCGTATGTGTTCGACGACAGTGATCATGCCGCGGGCCTGTTCAACCTCGAGATCCCCGGTCATCTCTATTCTCGCCTGACCAACCCCACCGTGGCGGTGCTCGAAGAGCGCATCGCCGCGCTCGAAGGCGGAGTGGGAGCGGTGTGCACCGCCAGCGGCCAGGCCGCGTTTCACCTCGCGGTCGTCACCCTGATGGGCCAGGGCGGCCATATTGTCGCCAGTCGCAACATCTACGGCGGCACCCACCAGATGCTCAACGTGACCCTGCCCCGGTTCGGCATCACGTGCACCTTCGTCGACCCTCGTCGCCCCGAGGAGTTCGCGGCCGCGATCAGGCCCGAAACGCGTCTCGTGTTCGCAGAGACTCTCGGCAACCCCGGCATAGAGGTGCTCGACATCGCAGCGGTGGCCGATGTCGCCCACGAGGCGGGGCTTCCCCTGATGGTCGACTCCACCTTCTCCACCCCTTACCTCATCCAGCCCATCGAGCATGGCGCCGACATCGTGATGCACTCGGTCACGAAGTTTCTCGGCGGCCACGGCGTCGCTCTGGGCGGAGCACTGGTCGACGGAGGACGTTTCGACTGGGAGGCATCGGGCCGCTTCGACACTCTCACCGAGCCCTACGTCGGCTACCACGGCATCTCCTTCGCCGATGAATTCGGACCCGGTGCCTTCATCACCCGAGCCCGGGCGGAGGGGCTACGTGATTTCGGTGCGTCCATGAGTCCGGCCAATGCCTTCCAGCTGCTCCAGGGGATTGAGACCCTCCCCCTGCGGATGCAGAGGCACACCTCCAACACCGAGAAGGTGGTGGAGATGCTGGTGGCCAACGATGCGGTGGAGTGGGTGAAGTACCCCACGGCCCCCGACCACCCCGACCGCGAACTGGCGGCCCGGCTCTACCCGCGGGGCACCGGCGCGATACTGAGTTTTGGCATCGTGGGAGGCCGCGAAGCGGGCCGCAAGTTCATTGAATCAGTGAAGCTCGCGTCTCATCTGGCCAATGTGGGTGATGCCAAGACCCTCGTCCTCCATCCGGCCAGCACCACCCACCAGCAGCTGTCGGCCGCCGACCTCGAGGCAGCGGGCGTGGGCGAGGAACTGATCCGGGTGTCGGTGGGGATCGAAGATGTGCGCGACATCATCGACGATCTCGGCGCGGCTCTGAAGGCATCGCAGCGGTAGGGGAACGAAACACAGGATGCAGACCACACTTGCCGACAAGACGGTTCGTTACGCCAACGGCGGACGAGACCACGACCCCACACTGCCGGGAGTGGTTCTGCTGCACGGTGCCGGGATGAACCGCACGGCTTGGCAGCTGCAGACCCGCTATCTCGCCCATCACGGGTATCGGGTTGCCGCGCTCGACTTGCCCGGCCACGGCGGATCCGATGGGCCTCCGCTGGAGTCGATCCCCGAGATGGCCGATTGGGCGGTCGACGTGATCGACGCTCTCGACCTCGGTCCGGCCCACATCGTCGGCCACTCCATGGGAACATTCATCGCCATGGAGGCGGCGGCCCGCCGCCCCGAGGCGGTGCGGTCGATAGTGCTCATCGGCACCGCCTCGGCGATGCCGGTTCATCCCGAACTCCTCGATGCCGCCAGCAACGACATCGCTCACGCCGGTCGGCTCATGACCTCCTGGGGGTTCGGTTCGCGGGCCCACATCGGTCGTCACTCCACCCCCGGCATGTGGCTCCTGGGAGGCTCCAGGGCCCTAATCGACGTATCTCGTACCGGCTCGCTCGGTGCCGACATGGACGCTTGCAACTCCTATACGGGAGCCCTTGTGGCGGCTGAAGAAGTTACCTGTCCGGTGTCCTTGGTGCTCGGCTCTCTCGACAAGATGACCCCTAACAAGAAGGCCGTCGCTCTCGCCGAGGCATTCGCCCAGAGCCACACGGTCGTGCTCGACGGCATCGGCCACATGCTTCCAATGGAGGCACCCGATGCCACCCGCCACGCGATCGTCGAGGCTTTGGCGATAGCCGACGTCCCCACCAGCGACTAGGCGAGATGGACACAGCCGTCGAGGGGGGCCCGTGGATTGATTCCGCCAGTCCGGCAACTGCCGCGCGGGCCTTGTTCCTGGGAATCTTCCTCCTCATGGCCGGCAACGGTCTTCAGGGTTCTCTCATCGGGGTGCGGAGCGAGGCGGAGGGGTTCGACGTCGCCACCGCGGGCGTGATCATGGCCTGCTATTTCGCGGGCTTCCTCGTTGGTAGCCGGTGGGCTGAGTCGCTCATCTCCCAGGTAGGCCACATCCGTGTGTTCGCCGGGCTCGCGTCCACCGCGTCCACCGCGGTGCTCGTGCACGCCCTGTTCATCACCCCCGTCACGTGGGGTGCGATGCGCTTCGTCACCGGGATGTGCATGGCCGGCCTCTATGTGGTGGCCGAGTCGTGGCTCAACGACCTGGCCACCAACGAGACCCGTGGCCGGCTTCTCTCGATCTACATGGTGGTCACCATGGGCGGCATGACCATCGGCCAGTTCCTGCTCGATGCCGCCGATCCCGACGGATTCGAACTCTTCATATTGTCGTCGGTCCTCGTCTCGGCGTCGCTGGTGCCGGTGGCGTTGTCGGCCTCGAGCAGCCCACCCCTGGCGGTACCGGAGCCCATGTCGCTACGCGAGCTGTACCAGATCGTGCCCACCGGCATCTTCGTGTCGTTCTGGAACGGGGCCGCGGTGGGCGTGCTGATCGGCATGGGGGCGGTGTATGCGGTAGCGGTCGATGTTCCCGACTCGAGGATTCCGGTGTTTCTGGCCGCGCCTCTCATCGGCTCGGTGCTCCTCCAGTGGCCCATCGGCTATGTGTCCGACCGCGTGTCGCGGCGAGCGGTGATGTTCTGGGTGGCCCTCGCCGCGTCTGGGGCGTGCGTTTCCCTGGCGGCGGCCCCGGAGGGAAGCTGGACTGCCATCGCTCTGATGCTTGTGCTCGGAGCTGCGTCGTTTCCCATCTATTCGCTCACGATCGCCTTCACCGCCGATTGGTTGCCCCAGGCGAAGCTCACCGCCGGTTCGGCGTCGCTGGTGCGCATAAACGGGGTGGGCGCCCTGTTCGGCCCTCTGGTTGCCGCGGTGGTGATGGCCTCCACATCCGCGCAGGCGTTCTTCTGGGTGATGGCGGGCGCTGACCTGATAATCGTGGCCTATCTCGGCTACCGCATGGTGGTGAAGGACGCCCTACCGGTGGAGCGTCAGCGACGTTTCGTGGCATTCCCGGCCCGGGCGTCGGCGGTGGCCGCCAACCTCATCACCAGGCGCCGACGCTGATCAGTACGACGCGTCTGGCGTGGCGGCCTTGCGGCGGCCGATGAAGTCGATCAGCTCGGCATCGATGGCATCGTCGAGGGGCGGGGCCTCGTAGTTGGTGAGCATCTTCTTCCATTCGTGGTTGGCGCGGTGGGCCGCGGTGAGACTCCCCTCATCGCTCCACTGCTCGAAACTGTTGTTGTCGGCGATGGCGGAGCGGTAGAAGGCCGTCTCGAAGTTGGCGAGGGTGTGGGCATTGCCGAGGAAGTGCTCGCCGTGAGGGTTGGTGCGAAAGGCGTCCATGGCCTGGGCGTTGTCGCTCATGTCGATCCCGCGGGCGTACACCTCCATCATCCCGAGCTGGTCGGCGTCCAGAATCAGCTTCTCGTAGCCGAGGGTGAGGCCGCCCTCCTGCCAACCCGCCGCGTGGAGCATGAAGTTGACGCCGGCGCTGATCGCTGGGAGGAGGGTGGACGCCGACTCGTAGGCGGCCTGGGCGTCGGGCCATTTCGAAGCGGTGAACTGGCCGCCGGAGCGGAAGGGGACACCCACGCGGCGGGCGAGCGAAGCCATCACGTTGATCGCTTGGCCTGCTTCTGGTGTGCCGAAGGTGGGGGCACCGGTAGCCATCGACATCGACGACGCGAAGGTGCCGAAGATGACGGGCGCCCCGGGCTGTACGAGTTGGACATAGGCCATGCCCGACAAGGCTTCGGCCAGAGCCTGAGCGGCGAGGCCGGCGAGGGTGACCGGCGACATCGCGCCGGCGAGGATGAACGGCGACATGATGCAGGCCTGGTTGGCCCGGGCGTAGACGGTGGCGGCACCGAGCATGGTGGCATCCCAACGCAGGGGCGACGAGGCGTTGATCAACGACGTCATCACGGCGCGACCGCCGAGGTCGCCGCCGAACGCGATACGGGCCAATTCGACGGAATCGGAGGCCCGCTCTGCTGCGGTGACCGACCCCATGAACGGCTTGTCGCTGTATTTGATGTGGGCGTAGATCATGTCGAGGTGGCGCTTGTTGACCGGCACATCGACCGGCTCGCAGACGGTGCCACCGCTGTGATGGAGGTGAGGGAGCCCATACACGAGTTTCACGATGTTCTCGAAGTCTTCGATGGTTCCGTAGCGGCGACCATGGTCGAGGTCCATCACAAATGGGGACCCGTAATTGGGAGCGAAGACGGTGCTGTTGTCGCCGATCTTCACCGACCGTTCAGGGTTGCGGGCGTGTTGGGTGTAGACCCGCGGTGCGTGCTGTTGGACGATCTCGCGGCACATCCCCTTGGGGAACTTCACCAGCTCTCCGTCGACGTCGGCCCCGGCCCGGCGCCATAGATCGAGGGCTTCGGGCGTTTCCTGGAATGCGACGCCTACCTCGGCGAGGATGCTTTCGGCGTTCTCTTCGATTTGGGCCAATCCGGCCTCGTCGAGCATGTCGACGGGTGCGAGCTTGCGTTCGAGGTAGGGCGACGTGGCAATCCTGCTGGTGGCGCGAGCGGCCTGGCGGCCGGCACGGCCCCCACCTCGACGGCCTCGTCGCGGTGCGGCATCGCTCACGGTGTCGGCCCCCTCATGACGCCTCCTGACTGCGCGATCTCGGTCTGCGTCGAGCTCGACCCGCTCGCGAATCGGATTCTGCTCGTTGGGGAAGATCGACCATCGCGGCCAGATGCGGGCTCGGGGCGGTGGCGTGGGGGAATGCCATCGCGGCCACGAACAGCTCTTGGAACCGGGGCTCGGTAGCGGTTTCGATCTTCTCGATCGCGATCACTGCCTCAGCCACTTCGCGCCTCTGTTGCGCCGACACGAGCATGCGCACGGCTCCGGCTCCCGACGAGTTGCCCACTGCTTTCACGCTCTCGACCGGGCAGTCGGGTACGAGGCCGAGGACGAGGGCGTAGACGGGATCGATGTGGGTTCCGAACGCACCGGCCAGCCTCACGTCGTGCACCTCGGTTACGCCGGCATGCTCCATCAGCAGATCGATACCTGCTCTCAAAGCGGAGGAGGCGAGCTGGATCTGGCGCACGTCGTTCTGAGTGATTGCCAGTTCGGTAAGTTCCGGACCGGGGTGGTCAGATCCGGTGTCACCGGGTCGGATGACGTATCGGAAGGTGCGGTCGTTCGCGACGACGCGGCTTGTGCGCTCGGCCAGCGCGCCCTGCACGACGCCGTTGTGATCGCAAAGCCCGGCGAGGAACATCTCTCCGATCACCTCGATGATGGCTGATCCGCATAGTCCTGCGATGTCTAGTTTCGCGGTGTCGGCGGCGAATTTCGGATCGTCGGACCACAGATCCGAGCCGATCACCTTGAAACGGGGCTCGAAGCTATCTCGGTCGATCCGTATGCGTTCGATGGCCCCCGCGGTGGCTCGCATTCCACAAGAGATCTGGGCCCCTTCGAAAGCGGGTCCGGTGGGTGACGATGCGGCGTAGGTACGTTCGCTGGTGCCGAGCACGATCTCGGCGTTGGTGCCCACGTCGATCATGAGTTGGGGCTGGGTGCTGCGATGCGTGCGTTCGTTGAGGGTGGCCGCAGCCGCGTCGGCGCCGACATGGCCGGCGATGCAGGGTCCGACATGAGCACGCGCCCCCGGCAGGTCTAGGTCGAGATCGGTGGCCCGCATGTCGACGGGAGCGCCGACGGTGAGCGTGAAAGGCGCGGCGCCGAGGGGGGTGGGATCGATGCCGAGGAAGAGGTGGTGCATCACCGGGTTGCCGACGAGCACCACGTCGTGGATTCGGCGCCGAATATCGGCGTCGGCCAGATCATCGATCATCGAATCGAGGGCCCGGCGTACGGCGCTGGTGAGTTCGACCTCCCCGCCGGGGTTCATCATCACGTAGGAGACCCTGCTCATCAGGTCTTCTCCGAACCTGATCTGGGGATTCATGGTTCCGGCCGTGGCGACCACGTCGCCGGTTGCGAGGTCGACGAGATAGCCCGCAATCGTGGTGGATCCGACGTCGATTGCGACGCCGTACACCGCTTCGTCGAATCCCGGCCTCACGTCGAGCACCGTTCCGTCGACGTGGACCACGGCCGTGACTCCGTGGTCTCCGGCGACGATCGCAGGGTGGAGGAGGGGAAGGACTCGAGCTTCGATCACCACACCCGCAAGCCCCCAGTCGGCTTCCAGCTGCTGGACGAGGAGTTCGGCATCGGCTCGTTCGTCGCCGAGCTCGAGCTGGGGCAGCTCCACATAACGGGCAACGATCATGGGATCCACCGAGAGTCCGGTGAGGTCGATCTTCTTGCGCACGACCGGCCGGTGCACCTGGCTCGAGACCGGCACGTCAACCACTATGTCGGCGTGCATCCGGGCCTGGCACCCGAGGCGCCCGCCCGGTTCGATGCGGCGTCGGCCCTTGTAGGAATCCTCGCTGGATGTCCGCGCCGACACGGCGTCTTCGCCGGACGTGACCCCCCACTTGGCGAACTCCCCGAACGAGGGGGTCACCTGACATCTTCCGCACAGTCCTCGCCCGCCGCAGGTGGAGTCGATGTCGACGCCCACCGAACGTGCCGCGTCGAGAAGGGTTGTTCCGGCAGCGACTTCTGCTGACATGCCCGAAGGCGTGAAGATGGCTCTCACGCAGTGGCCGGACGGCGGCGGCCGCCGCGGCGGCGGGCGCCGCCTGCACCTTCGCCTGCGTTGGGGTCGCGGTTCTCGCGGATCCATGCCGCGCAATCCCGGTCGTGGCCGGCAAGCACGTCGGCCGCCATCACCGCGGTCTTCACCTCGGCATGCATCGGGTTCATGATCGCCGAGGTCATGCCTGCACCCATTGCCATGGCGAGGAAGGTGCCGGTGATGGCGTGGCGGGCAGGTAGGCCGAAGCTGACGTTGGAAGCACCGCAGGTGGTATTGACGCCAAGCTCGTCGCGCAGGCGGCGCACGAGGGCGAATACCTGCTGACCCGCGGTACCCATCGCTCCGATCGGCATCACCAGGGGGTCGACAACCACATCGTGGGCGGGGATTCCGTAATCGGCGGCCGCGCTGACGATCTTCTTCGCCACCTCGAAACGCACGTCGGGATCTTCGCTGATGCCGGTCTCGTCGTTGGAGATCGCCACCACCGCGGCGCTCGCCTTGGCGACGAGAGGAAGCACTCGCTCGAGTACCTCGTTCTCACCGGTGACCGAGTTGATGAGGGGTTTGCCCTGGTACACGGCGAGCCCGGCTTCGAGGGCCTCGATGATCGAGGAGTCGATGGAGAGGGGCACGTCGGTGACGGACTGCACGAGCTGGATCGCCTGGGCGAGCAGGGCGGGTTCGTCGGCTAGAGGTATGCCGGCGTTGACATCGAGCATCTGGGCCCCGGCCGCCACCTGGGCGATGGCATCGGCCTCGACGCGGCTGAAGTCGCCCGCCTTCATTTCCGCGGCCAGCAGTTTGCGGCCGGTGGGATTGATGCGTTCGCCGATCATCACGAAGGGTCGGCCGAAGCCGATCACCACTTCCTTGGTAGCGGAGCTGATCATTGTCTCGGTCATCAGGGGGTGTCTCCGGGGGTTGCGGGGGCGAGTCCGCCGTTGGCCACGAGTGCCTCGATGCGGTCTCGGGTGTAGCTGGTGTTGATGTGCTGGGCGATGGCCTGAGCGGCTTCGACGGAGTCGCCTTCGATTGGTTCGGTTTCGCGGCGCCATTCGTTGACGTAGTCGTGGGTGTCGGTGAGGCCGGCCACGACAGCGGCCCGGTCGATCGCCACCTGGAAGTGCTCGTCGAGCAGGATCTTCTCGGTGCCGATCTCGGTGGTGACGCTGACCTGGGCGGGAATATCGCGCCAATAGATGGTGACGAGGCCGGGGCCACCGCGACGACGTCGACTCATCCCGCACCCCCGATATTAGAAATTTGGGTCGTGGGGCTCGAATCTTTGACCCCTGTCGACCGCAATTTGGGTGGGGGCGGAGTGGATTTGGTGGGGCTACTGATGTGGACGACTGCGGGCTCGAGGTCGCCATAGGTGGTGGCTACCCGCTCGTAGGCGAGCGCGAGGCGCGCTGCGGCGGCTTCGGCTCGCGCGTCGAGCGACGGATCGTTGGTCTGGGCGAGGTAGATCATCTTGGTGTAGTTGCCGAAGTAGGCGTCGCGTAGTTCGGGGTGGGCTTCGATGCCAAGGCCGTCCATGATGAGTCGCTCGAAATGTTTCACGAGATAGTCGGTGAGATAGAAGGCGGTGGGGTCGTTGTCGTGCATATCGAGGAACTGCTGCTGGCCCGCGTAGAACTGGTAGCAGTGGGCGCCCGGCAGCATCTCGATGCCGGCCTCCGCACAGATGTCGGCGAGTTCGCCGGCGGTGCCGCAATCGGCGTAGCCCAGCAGGACCCGGTCGTATTGCCCGTCGGCTCGAGAGAGTCGGTCGCGTACCGCGTCGGGGATGGAGTGCGGCCGATTATGAAGAGAAGCCGGCAGGCATTCCATGGTGACGTTGTCGAACTCGTGGAGACGCGTGATGTCGCGGATCTCCCGGGCGAGGGCGCCGCAGGCGAGAATCAGGACCTGTGGCGCTCGTGTCATGCGGCGGCGCGGCGAGCCGCCACCAGTGCCGATGCGGTTTCGGAGGCGACGGCAGCGTCTCGGCAGTAGGCGTCGGCTCCGATGGCCTCCCCGAACTCCTCATTGAGTGGCGCTCCGCCGACCATGACGATGTAGTCGTCGCGCAGGCCCTTCTCGATGAGGGTGTCGATGACCACCTTCATGTAGGGCATCGTGGTGGTGAGCAGCGCGGACATGCCGAGGATGTCTGGCTTGTGCTCCTCGAGAGCGGTGAGGAACTGGTCGACATCGGTGTTGATGCCGAGGTTGATCACTTCGAAGCCTGCCCCCTCGAGCATCATGGCCACGAGGTTCTTGCCGATGTCGTGGATATCGCCCTTCACGGTGCCGACGACCACCTTGCCGACAGGTTCGACCCCGGTTTCGGCGAGGAGGGGGCGCAGGATGGCCATACCGGCCTTCATCGCGTTGGCGGCGAGCAGCACCTCGGGCACGAAGAGGATGCCGTCGCGAAAGTCGATGCCGACGATTCGCATGCCTTCGACGAGGGCATCGTTGAGAACCCGGTCGGCGGCCCAACCCCGCGCGAGCAAGATGTTGGTGCCCTCGGCGATCTCGTCGGCCAGACCATCGTAGAGATCGTCGTGCATCTGAGCGGTGAGGTCCTCGTCGCCCAGAGCATTGAGATCGATCTCTTCCTCAGCAGCGTCGTCAGACATTCTTCCCCTCGGACAATCTTCTCTGGAAACGGTTGCTAGCGGGAGACACGATGCAGGCAGGACGTGGGTGCGCGTGAGCAGAAAAGAGAGCCAGACGTCTCTCGCTGTCCCGCATCGTGGAACCGTACCGTATCATGAAACACCTCGGCAAGGGAAGCGGTCTCGCTAGCCTGTCCTGCATGTCCGATCAGGCTTCCACGAGCGACACGAGCGCCAACGTTCCTCGCCATCGTTACGACGCGGCCCGCGCCGATGCCATCGAAACCCACTGGCAGGCCAAGTGGCGAAGCGACGGCACCTACAACGCCCCCAACCCGACGGGCCCTCTCAGCGACGACCCCTACTGCGTCGCCGACGCGCAGAAGCTGTTCATCATGGACATGTTCCCCTACCCGTCAGGGGCGGGGCTTCACGTCGGCCATCCACTCGGCTACATCGCCACCGACGTCTACGCCCGGTTCAAGCGGATGACCGGCTTCAACGTGTTGCACACCATGGGCTTTGACGCCTTCGGCCTACCCGCCGAGGAGCACGCCCGCCAGACCGGCGAACATCCCCGGGTCAACACCGAGAACAACATCGCCAACATGACCCGCCAACTCGACCGCCTCGGGCTGGGCCACGACAAGCGGCGGGTGGTGGCCACCACCGACCTTGCCTTCTATCGCTGGACCCAGTGGATCTTCCTCCAGATCTTCAACTCCTGGTTCGACCCGGAGCTGGACAAGGCTCGCCACATCGATGAGCTGGTCTCCGAGTTCGACGCGGGCACGCGGACACCCAAGAACGGCGAGGATTGGGCAGCCCTGGAAGGGCCCGCTCGGCGCGCCGTGGTGCAGGGTTATCGCCTCGCGTATCGCGATGACGCCCCCGTCAACTGGTGCCCCGCTCTTGGCACCGTTCTCGCCAACGAGGAAGTCACCACAGAGGGGCGTTCGGATCGGGGCAACCACCCTGTCTTCCGGCGTCCACTCAAGCAGTGGATGATGCGCATCACCGCCTATGCTGATCGCCTGCTCGCCGATCTCGACCTGCTCGACTGGACCGACTCGATCAAGACGATGCAGCGAAACTGGATCGGCCGGTCCGAGGGTGCCCTGATCTCTTTTCGATCCGGCGAAGGTTCGACGATCGACGTCTTCACCACCCGCCCCGACACCATTTTCGGTGCCACCTACATGGTGCTGGCGCCCGAGCATCCCCTCGTCGACGAGTTGATGGCCGATGCCTGGCCCGAGGGGGTCAACCCGAACTGGACCGGTGGCCACCCAGCGCCCGCCGAGGCGGTGGCTGCCTATCGCGCCCGGGCTGGCGCGATGACCGACATCGAGCGCCAGGAAAACAAGGAAAAGACCGGCGTGTTCATCGGCTGCAACGTGGCCAACCCGGTCAGCAATGAGCAGATCCCCGTGTTCGTGGCCGACTATGTGCTGATGGGCTACGGCACCGGCGCCATCATGGCCGTGCCCGGCCAGGACGAACGCGACTGGGAGTTCGCCGAGGGGTTCGATCTGCCGATCATTCGCACGGTGCAACCTCGCGACGGTTTCGATAGCGCGATCCCCGGCGACGGTGCGTACCTGGGCGAGGGACCGGCGATCAATTCCGGCTTCCTCGATGGACTCGGGATCTACGACGCCAAGGCGAAGATCATCGAATGGTTCGAAGCCGAGGGAACGGGTGAGGGCACCGTCACCTACAAATTGCGCGACTGGCTTTTCAGCCGCCAGCGCTACTGGGGTGAGCCCTTTCCCATCGTCTACGACGACACCGGTATTCCTCTGGGTGTGCCGGAAGAGGAGTTGCCCGTCACCCTGCCCGACCTCATGGACTGGGCGCCCCGAGTCCTCGATGAGGATTCTGAGCCCGAGCCGCCACTTGGTCGCATCAGCGAATGGCGTGAGGTGGAGATGGATCTCGGCGATGGCGCTCACGCCTATGAACGAGAACTCAACACGATGCCCCAGTGGGCCGGATCGTGCTGGTACTACCTGCGCTATCTCGACCCGTCCAATGAGGCCTCGATGGTCGACGGTGATGTCGAGCGCTACTGGATGAGCGATGCCGACGACGGGGTGGGTGGCGTCGACCTCTATGTCGGCGGTGTCGAGCACGCCGTGCTGCACCTCCTCTACTCCCGCTTCTGGCACAAGGTGCTCTTCGACCTCGGCCATGTCTCGGGGCCCGAGCCCTTCAAGCGGCTAATCAACCAGGGCTACATCCAGGCGGCGGCGTTCCAGGACGACCGTGGCATCTATGTGGAGGCCGAGGAGGTGGCAGGCGACCCCCAGACCGGATTCACCCACGATGGCAAGGCCGTGGTTCGCAGCTTCGGCAAGATGGGAAAGTCGCTGAAGAACTCGGTGACCCCCGACGACATGTACGAGGCCTACGGCGCCGACACCCTCAGGCTCTACGAGATGTCGATGGGTCCGATCGACCAGGACCGGCCGTGGGAGACGCGGTCTGTGGTGGGCCAACAACGCCTGCTCCAACGGGTATGGCGCAACATCGTCGACGAAGAGTCCGGCGAACTGCTCGTGTCCGACGACCCCGCATCCGACGAGTTACGGCGCGTCCTGCATCGCACCATCGACGGTGTTCGCGTCGACATGGATGCCCTGCGGTTCAACACCGCCATCGCCAAGATCACCGAACTCAACAACGAGCTCACCAAGGTCGAAGGCCCTACGCCACGCGAGGTGGCCGACGCAATGGTGAGGATGTTGTCGCCCCTGGTGCCCCACGTTGCCGAGGAGCTGTGGTCGATGCTCGGTGGTGAAGACACCGTCACCCGAGTGGCGTTCCCGGAGGCCGATCCGGCCCTTCTGGTCGACGACACGGTGGAGTTGCCGGTGCAGGTCAACGGCAAGGTGCGGGGTCGCGTCACGGTGTCGTCCGATGCAGTCGACGCCGACGTGATCGCCGCAGCAATCGCCGAACCAAATGTCGCGATTCACGTCGACGGCAAGGAACTCCGCAAGGCCATCGTGGTGTCAGGCCGGATGGTCAACCTGGTCGTCTGAGGGTCACGCGTCGCTGGCGGAGTCGACCCAGTCGCTTACGGAGCCGGGATTCCCTGGATGACTCCCCGGCGCTTCATCATGATGCAGGGTTCATGAGCCGGAACGCCTCACCCAGGCCGACACCGGCCATACGGCCGTGGTCCGTCGCCTCGGAGTTGATCTTTTTGGCGAACGCCGCGGCTTGCGAGCCGTCGTCGTCGACGTCGATCACCATCGTGGTCTCGAACTGGCTCTCGTGGGCGAGCAGGGCATCTACCTTCGCGTTGACGTGGGCGGGCGCTAGGGCCTCGACGTGGTCGGGCTCCTCACACTCGAAGAGAAGAAGGGCCTCGGGCCGGTGGTGGGGGAGGCCTTGGTCCTTGAAGTAGTGGGGATCGCGTGCCGCAACGACCGCGTCGAGGGTGACCCAGCCGGCGGCCCGGTGATCGGGGTGGAGTCGCCACCGCCGCCACGGGTCGTGTCCGAGCACCACTGTGGGTCGGAGCTCTCGGATCACGCGGGCGACCCGGCTTCGGAGCTCTAGACCGGCAACGGGGCCCATGTCGAGATCGCCGTCGGTCTGGCCGAGGAAGCGAACCTCGCCGGTGGCGCCGAGGCGGCGAGCGGCTTCGCGTTGTTCATCCTGGCGGCGCGCGATCAGGGCGTCGGTGTCGGCATCCACATCCCAGGTGCCCTTCGATCCGTCGGTGGACACCAGCAGATGCACCGTGGCGCCGGCTGCGGCCCACTTGGCCAGGGTGGCGCCGCACTCGAACTCAATGTCGTCGGGGTGAGCGCCGATGGCGAGGGCGCTGGAGGGTGTCGGAAGATCGACTCGCATTGTCGGAATCCTTGCAGATCAGTCGGTGATGCGCTGCCGCGTCGCCAGCTCGATGAGGTCGTCGGGATGGTCGATGTCGAGCCCGAGGCGGGGATCGTCGATCACGGTGACGGTGAGTCCGCAGCGTGCGGCTTCCTGCTGGTGCAGTTCGAACGATCCGGGCCCGTAGGCGAACTTGAAATCGGCGGAGGCCGGGATCGACATCACGTTCGATCCGTCGCGGTGACGGTCGGGGGCGATGGCCACTCCCGGCCCGTTCACCACCCTCAGATCGTGGGCGAGGGGCAGATCGGCGTGAGCGATGACCACCCGTGCATCAGGAGAAGGGAGCTCGAGGCGAACCTCGGCGAACGCGGCAGCGATCGACTGGTTGAGGCCGCGCACGCCAGGTGCCAGAACGCCGACTCCCAATGAGATCGCCCAGTCGCCGACTCCGGCATCGTCGCTCACGACCCTCACGGGCAGGTCGTGGGCCGCGGCCACGACGGTCTTTGCCATCTGGTGCGCCATGGCGCGACGCTCGTCGGTGGAGAGCACATCAGCGAGGCGCGATTTGGCATCGTGGAACGACCGGATCGGTACCAGCACCACAGTGTGGCTATTTGGTGACAGGCGCATTCGGCTCCGCTCCGGCCCCGGTTCGGGGGCGGCGGCGAGTCTAGGGTGGCGCCATGGATATGCGGGTCGCCGTCGTCGGAGCCGGATCGTGGGGAACCACCGTTGCTCACCTTTGCGCTCACAACGCGCCCACCATCATCCACTCGCGCCGCGACGATGTAGCCACCGCGATCAATAACAATCACGAGAACCCGCGCTACCTGGCCGGTTACACCCTGCATCCCGATCTTCGGGCCTCGACCGATCTCGGCGAGGTGGTTCGTGAGGCCGATGTGCTCGTGATGGGGGTGCCGTCGTCGGGGTTTCGCGACACCCTCCATGAGGTTCGAGACCATCTGCGCCCGTGGGTACCGGTGGTGTCGCTGGCCAAGGGCCTCGAACTCGGTTCACGAAAGCGCATGACCGAAATAGTGGAGGACGAATTGCCCGGTCATCCCGTCGGCGTGCTCACCGGCCCAAACCTGGCCAAAGAGATCCTGGCCGGGAGCGCCGCAGCGGCCGTACTGGCCTTCGCCGACCTCACCATCGCCGAGTCCATGCAACCGGTGTTCGCCTCCCAGCTGTTCAGGGTCTACTCCAGCACCGACGTGATCGGCTGCGAGTTGGGTGGGGCTCTCAAGAACGTGATTGCTCTGGCGGCCGGCATGGCTGATGGTCTCGAAACCGGCGACAACACGCGTGCCGCGGTGATCACCCGAGGTCTGGCTGAGCTCACCCGGCTCGGTGTGGCCATGGGCGGACAGCCCGCCACCTTCTCAGGTCTGGCGGGAATGGGCGACCTGCTCGCCACCTGCATGAGCCCCCAGAGCAGGAACCGCCATGTCGGTGAACGACTCGGCCGCGGCGAGTCGATCCACCAGATCATCGAGGAGATGGATCAGGTCGCAGAGGGAGTGAAGTCTGCTCCGATCGTCATCGAGATCGCCACCGAGCTCGGCGTCTACATGCCGATCGCGGAACAGGTGCGAGCCTGTGTGCAAGAGGGGCGCAGCGCCAACAGCGCCTACGTGGGCCTGGTCGCCAATCCCGCCAATCGCGAGATCGACCCGGACTGAACGGTGCTGATCGGAGACTTGCAGGGCCCCACGGCCCGAATCGACCGCGCCGGCACTATCACCTCGCTCGACGCCGGTTGGCAGATCGAGTGGGGGGTTGGTGGAGAAGACCGATGGCGACTCGCCCACGATGAGCGAGCCGTCCGCCAGACCCGCATCGACGACACCCCCGTTTCGGAGACCTGGCTGCGGGTGCCTGGCGGCGACGTGATCCAGCGGGTTGCCGCGATCAGTGATGGTTCAGGCCGGGCCCTGGTGATCGAGTTCGAGAACGCCTCTCCCACCGCGGTGGTGGTGGCCCTGGCCGCACGGGTGGCCGGGCGGGTGAAGGGATCTGCCGAGGGCATCACCATCGATGAATCGGCTTGGATGAGAGGGGAGAGGCCGGCGGGCGGTGTGGTGGTGGTCGAGGGTGATCCGTGGCCGTCGATCATGGCGGGACCGGCGCCGGAGTCGGCGGCTCTCGAGGGTGCCGAGGTGGGCGCAGGCTTTCTTTTGGCGGTCCCTCATCGCCAGAGCGTGAAGGTGCTGGTCGGGGTGGAAAGCGAGCTCCCGACCCTGTCTGTGGGTCCGAGGGAGGTAGCTGTCGGATGGCGGCGCGTCGCGGCGACGGGCCTCGAGATCGAAGTGCCCGATGCCGACCTGGTTTCGGCCTGGCGACGGGTGGTCTGTGATCTGATCCTCGCCGCGGGCTCGACCGCGCCGATCGCCGCCGCCGAGGCAGCCTGGTGGCTCGACGTGGCCGGACTTCACGGTGAGGCGGATCGGGCGCGCGCAACAGTTGTGGAGGCGGCTCTCGACCATTCCCTGGCCGGTGATCTGGCTGCCGCGGCTCTGAGAGCTCTCGCGTCGCGTGAACTGCTCGCCGACAACGCGTCCGGCCTTGATGAGCTGGCCGGACTGCTGGCGCAAGCGGCCGGTCCCAGCCTCGACCGAGCCACAGTTGGGCTGGTCGAGGCCGCACTCGAGAGCCACTCGCCGCAGGCAGCGGCCGATGCACGCCGACTGGCGGACACCCTCACGGTCACCGACTGGACCGTTGCCACCCGTGTCGCCGACGGAGCTGCACGGGTGATCGAGCTGATCGTCGATCAGCCTCATGGGGAAGGTCCGGTTGTGCTGTTGCCGGAGATGCCCGAAGCGTGGCTGGGGCAGACGATCGATGTCCGGGGTCTGGCCACGCGAGCAGGCTCGATCTCCTTCAGCGTGCGTTGGCACGGCGACAGGCCGGCGGTGCTCTGGGAGCGCACCGGCACCCTGTCGAACCGCCCTGGGGAGATCACGTTTCCGGGGCTCGATCCCAGCTGGTCGTCGGCCGAAGTGTCCGGCGAGGCCCTGCTCGCCGCGCCCGTGCAGGCCTGACCGGCTACCGTCCGGCCATGACCGCGACGACGCCGATCCTGCGCAAGTCGATCAAGAACAAGGCTCCCGGGCTCAGGTTCGAGCGCGAGCAGTGGGACCTCGGATGCCACACGGTTGCTGGTATCGACGAGGTCGGGCGGGGAGCATGGGCCGGCCCGCTCACGCTGGCGGCGGTGGTGGTGCCACGCGAGAAGCGGCTCTACAAGGTCCGCGACTCCAAGATGCTCACCGAGGCTGAACGCGAAGTGATGCACGACCGCGTGATCGAGTGGGCCGATCACGTGTCGGTGGCCCACGCCAGCCAGGAGGAATGCGACGAGCTCGGGATGTCGGCTGCCCAGAAGCTCGCGGCCCAGCGGGCTCTGACAGGGCTCGGGGTGCCGATCGACCATGTACTGGTCGACGGCAATTGGGACTTCGTCGAGACGGCGCCCACCACCAGGATCGTGAAGGGCGACACGGTGAGCCTCTCGATCGCGGCCGCGTCGATCGTCGCGAAGGTCACCCGCGATCGCATGATGCGCGACTGGCACCGGCATTATCCCGCCTACTCATTCGTCGGCAACAAGGGATACCCGTGTCCGCGCCACAAGGCGGCCCTTGCGGCCTACGGGCCAAGCGCCATCCATCGCCGCCGGTGGGTATTCATGGACGACCTCCGATGGACCGGCATTCCCCGTATCGTCGATCCCGATGACGACATCCCCCAGCTCGACCTCTTCTGAGACCACCCAGGTCCGCGCCGGTCGGCTACCCGCCTTCACCCTCGTGGGCTGGACCCTGTTCCTCTGGGCATCACGATTGCGGCTCGTCCTCGACAACGATGATCTCAACGTTTGGGGAACGGCCTGGCGGATCGGCGTGGTCGTCCTGTTCTCGGCGCTCGGAGCAATGGCCGGCTACGGCCTGCTCCGCCGCAGCCCCTGGGTCCACACCGTCATGGCCGTGCTGGTGTGGTGGACCATCGGATTCTGGCTCGTGCGAGGCACCGGAATAGTCATCGACGATCACGAGCTCGGCTTCACCGTCGTCCACACGATCCTGATGGTGGTTTCGATCGGCACAGCGGCCTGGGCCGCAGCTTCTGGCTGGACCGGGCGGGCCATGTGGGTTTGGCCGGGCCGGGGTCGCTAACCTGCGTTTCGCTATGGGACAACCCGTCACCCTCATCCGCACCTCTTCGCCCCAGCCAGGAACCGTGCGCTTCGAACTCAACCGCAGCCTCACCGGCATGGGCCATGTGCGTTACGAAGCCGGTGACGAGATCACCGCCACCGACCCGGCGGCCATGCTGGCGAGCCGGATCTTCGAGGCCAGCGACTCGGTGAAATCGATCCACATTTACAGCTCGATGGTCACGGTGCACTTCTCCGAGACCGACACCGGTGGTATCGAAGAAGTGATCGGCGGGCTGTACACCTACTATCTTCCCGGCATCGAAATTCCAAGCGATGAAGAACTCATCGCCATGCTGGAGTAGTCGCTGCGAGTCACGTCCCCGCGGGGACGCAAAACTGCCTCAGCGGTGGCCCACTCTGTACTTGCCGGATCTGTGAGGCTCGACGGGTTGCCGGTGTTGTCGACATCGCGCACTTAATGCCGGTGCCGGCAGATGTTTCGCGGAGTGTCGTTAGGTGTTTCGACTAGAACTCAAGCGTTAGGGACATGTGAGAGGTTAGGAATCGGGGAATTATTCGCGTTCCTTGTCCACATTTCGGTCTCTATCACCTTTAGTAGGTAGAGACATGAGGTGAGAAGTGTGGTTGTGTCACCCAGCGAGTCGTACACCGAGTTTGTGACCCAGAGCGGTGCGCGGATTCAACAAGGCCTGATGGCGGCGTTGGGACCGGACTCAGGACCTGATGCTGCAGCTGAGGCGCTGACCTACGGGTGGGAGCACTGGGATCGGGTCAGTGCCATGGACAACCCGGCTGGGTATTTATTCGTCGTCGGCCGCCGTCGCGGTAGGGAGTTGGACCGACCACTGGTGTTTCCTCTGATTCTGCGGCCCGACGATGGCGCTCCTTGGGTGGAGCCTGCTCTACCCGATGCGCTGGCGTTGCTGTCGGAGCGTCAACGGGTCGCGACACTGCTGGTTCATGGTGGTGGTTGGACCTATGTCGAGGTAGCAGATCTGCTTGATGTGGACCGCGGAACGGTCAAGAAGCATGCCGACCGGGGCCTAGAGAAGCTCCGTTCGGCCATGGAGGTGAACGTCGATGGGTGATTTCGAGACGCAGGTTCGGGAATACTGGTCGGGTGTGGTGGCGGAGAATCCGGTTCCGAGTGCCGCGGAGTTGATGGAGCGGGTCGCTTTCGTTGACAACGCCGTCGCCCCAGCCGAGGGTCTGGTCGACGAGCGGGCAGTCGAGGCTTCGCCCTCAGCGCCTCGTAAGCCGTTCGGTCGTAGCGCGTTGGCTGCAGTTGCCGCCGCGATCGTGATCTTGGTGGGCAGCCTTGTCTGGCTGTTCGGGTCCAGTGACGAGACTTCTTCGGTGGTTACCCAGCCCCCCGTTCCGGCACCCTCACTCCCGGAACCGACGAACACCACACCAGCAACAAGCACCATCCCGGCAACGACTACCGCCCCTGCGGTGCTGCCTCCTCCGGTTCTCGAAGCATCACGGGTGCCCCAAGATGAAGCGGTTTTCGGAGACGGTCAGATACGTTCGGTGGCGGTCTCCGAGAGTGGCCTGGTGGCGGTCGGTATGACTGGCTCAGCCGAGTCGAGGGCCGTCGTTTGGGTGTCAACTGACGGGAGCGTTTGGACCCGCCTTCCAGATGATGAATCGGTGTTCGGCGACGCCTGGTTGGGGTCCGTCGCGAGCTACGGCGAAGGCTTTGTGGCGGTCGGGAACTTTAATACTGTTGCCTCTGTGTGGATGTCTCCCGACGGCGTCGACTGGGAACGCGTGCCCCACGACGAGTCAGTCTTCGGCCGTGACAACGAACAGTCCATGGTCTCCGTCGTCGAATTCAACGGTGGTCTGGTTGCGGTGGGCGGAACCAACCGCAGTGCCGCGGTGTGGGCATCGCCGAATGGACTCACATGGACTCGAGTCGGCTCGGATGAGCCGATCTTCGAGGGATCGGTCATATTGGACATCGTCCGCTTCGGTGAGGGCCTGGTCGCGGTCGGGCTCGATTCGTCCTGCTGCGAGGATACTGATGCGCTGGTCTGGACCTCAGCCGATGGCGTCGAGTGGGAACGTGTGCCCCACGACGAGACGGTCTTCGGCGGGGACGGCGATCAGATAATGACCTCGGTCGCTTCGTCGGGTGGTCGTCTGGTGGCGGTCGGTCTTGACCATGGAGGGCTTGGCGACTCGGCGGTGTGGAGGTCTGAGGACGGGCTCACCTGGACGCGCGTACCCGATGAATCTGTGTTCGGCGCAGGTGTCGGTGGTGGCATCGAGATGATCTCGGTCGAGGCTCTCGGCGAGGGATTCGTCGCGGGTGGTCTTCAACACATCGCGGGTCTTGGTGGCGACATGGATGCTGTTGTGTGGACTACGTCTGATGGGCTTACATGGGCTCGCGTTTCGGCCGCCGATGCCGTCTTTTGGTGAGGGCCAAGCCCAGAGAATCCATTCGATCGCCGTGAACCAAGGTGAACGGCACAGTCAGTAATTCTCGGAGGGACCCGGACGCGTACTCGATCTCCGACGTTGTCGTCGATGGTGACACGGTGTCGTGGTCATATGTGTGGGTCAGGGACACGGGTCAGGAATTCTGCGCGGTCGGGAACGAACTCGATGTCAACGATGATGGACTGATCGTAGAGCTGCGCTGGGGCGACGATCCCGGTGAATGCGACGAGTGAACGGGTTGATGTAGGGGTTCTAGTTAGCACCTACTACCTTCCGGGCGTGAAGATTCCGAGCGATGAGGAACTCATCGCCATGCTGGAGTAGCTGCTGTCGAACACGTCCCCGCGGGGACGTGAAGCTGCGGAGGCGGGGATTTGGTTGCGTTGCGGCGATCCGATCGCTGCCCGCGTGATGCCCCGCGCCCAGGTGAAGCTGGACGTTCCGGCATCCCCGCTCAGATGGGCTAGGCGGGTGGGGTGAGTGTCACGTTGATCAGGAAGTCTCGGTCTGGATCCCTCAGCAGCCGGTTGAATCGGTGGATGTCGAGAAGTGTCAGGAAGGCCAGCGCTGGGTCCGGATCGCTCCAGGAAGTGCCACAGGCGTCCACCAGCGTGGCCGGGATGTCATCACCGGACTCGCCATCGACCCCGGTGCTCAGCGTCCCAACCCGCGCCGGGTCGCCGACTTCCTCCAGCCAACATATGTCGCCGGGATGGCTGTCTTTCATCTCGAACAGGATGCTGTTGATCACATGCGGGGCGGGGGGCGGTGTGACGATCTCCCAGTCGATGATCCAGTCTCCTGCCCCATGGCCCGATCCGCCGCCCCGAACATCGATACAGATTGCGCCGTGCCCCGGAGTGATCTGGGCGTCGTAGTGGTCGCCGACAGAGTGCCCATCGCCACCAACGACCCAAGTCCCCGGATCCCAGATTGCACCATTTTCGACCAGGGCTTCACAGGTCTGTCCGGGTTGGGCGCGCGGAGGCTTCTTGCCCCCTCGAGCCGCCGCGGGTAGTGCCAACGCCGCCAACAGCGCCAGGCTCGTCACGATTACGAATAGATGCTTCATGGTGTCCTCCGTCCAATCTCCAATACACCGTCAGGCTCAGTGGTTCTTGTCATCCCTGTGATGCCACGACCCAAATCACCCCGTCCGCTTCGTCCTCGCCGTCGTTTCCGACAGCCACGACGCCCGGGCCGCCGGCGACAACGCCGTTCATCACCTGACGACCGGGTCCTCCGAAGACCATCTCGTCGTCCTGAACCCGCGACCAGCTGACCCCGTCCACAGAAGTCCACACCGCAGCGTCGTTGTCGCCACTCGAATTGTCGCGACCGACTGCCACCAGACCAGCGGTTGCCGTGGTGACTTGCCACAGCTCCTGGTTACCCACTCCGCCGAAGAGCTCTCCGCCGTCCTCTGCCCGCAACCAGCTGATCCCGTCCACAGAAGTCCACACTGCAGCGTCGTTGTTGGAGCCAGAATCTTCGGCTCCGACTGCAACCAAACCCGGACCTCCCGCAACCACTCCTCGCAGGACTTGGCTGCCCGGCCCGCCCAGCACACCCGCTTCATCAGACGCCCGCAGCCAGCTGATCCCATCCGCAGAAGTCCACACCACAGCATCCACGTCGCTGCCGGGACTGCCCCATCCGACCGCTACCAAACCCGGACCTCCCGCAACCACGTCCCATAGCACCTGGGTGCCCGTCCCGCCCAACACACCCGCTTCATCTGGTGCCCGCAGCCACGTGATCCCGTCCACAGAAGTCCACACCGCAGCATCCATCTCTGCCTCTAACCGGTCGATTCCGACCGCCACCAGACCCGGACCTCCGGCAACCACGCTGAACATCACCTGATCACCCGGTCCGCCCAGCACGCCTGCCTCGTCGGGAACCCGCAACCAGGTGATTCCGTCCACCGAAGTCCACACCGCAGCATCACCATCACTGTTGAGGTCGGCACCAACCCGTCCTACCGCCACCAGTCCTGGTCCTCCCGCCGTAACACCCCACATCGTCTGGTCGCCCGGCCCTCCCAGGACGCCTGCTTCGTCGGGAACCCGCAACCAGGTGATCCCGTCCACCGAAGTCCACACCGCAGCATCGCCGGCTTCATCTGATCCTTCGGCTCCGACCGCGACCAGACCGGGGCCTCCCACCGTCACGGCGACCATCGACTGCACACCCGGTCCGCCCATGACGGCTTCGTCGTGGGCGATCCGAGCCCAGCGCTCCCCCGAGGCAGGCGCGGTCACGCTCGGCGAGGGGCCGGTATCGGCTGGCGTCGGTGTCGCTGCCGGATCGGTGGTGACCACGTCGTCTCCTCCGCCGGCAACTACAAGAAGACCCACAACCAGAAGGACTATCGCCGCAACCGCGGCAAGAACCCCGACCCGATGTTTGGGGCCGACCTGGAGAGTGTCGTCGGCCGGCCGAGGACCGTTGACCGACGAAGCATCTCCATCGAGAGGCACAAACACCAGCTGGTGCGGTTCCCCCGAGGGCCCTGGCCCCGCGCGGTCCTCGAGGATGTCTTCAACGTCGAGTCGTTGTACGGCGTGTTCGAAGTAGTCGCCCAACTGGGTCTTCAGGTCATGCATCAGCTGTCACCTCCAATGCCGTTCGTAGCTTCGCCAAGCCGCGGTCGCGGTGGCGTCGAATGGTTGAGCGGTCGACACCCAACAGGTCAGCCGCTTCGCGTTCGGTCCATTCCAGAACATGCACGAGCACGACAGCCGTGCGCTGGGCTTCGGACAGGCTGAGAAGAGCCGCCGGCAGCGCCGGTTCAACACGAGGCAGTTCACGCCGATCGACGGCCGGGAACAGCGGGGTGCCACGGCGATAGCGGCGGGCCGCGCTTTGCCCGACTCGATACAGGAACCCAGCCGGATTCTTCATTACCTGCACCTCGATCCAGTGCTCCCAGGCGTAGAGAAGGGCGTCGGCGGCCGAGTCTCTTCCCACATCGACGCCATATGCGGCCGCGAGAGCGAGAGACAGACGAGGCTCGACTTCTTGCACGAAGATCGTGAACTCTTCGTTGTCCACCGGCTTTTTCATCATGCTCGGTCCGATCACTCTCACCCAAGTAGACCAAGAAACCCGCCAAGTGGGTGACAGCAATTTGGAAATGATGCGAGCGGAGTCGCTGTCTCTCACGGCCAAGATGACACGGCGCAAATCTTGGGTGAGCACGGCAGACTGTCCGAAGACCAAGGTCAAAATGCCCTATGTCGGCATGTGGCCTCGCGCACGCCGCCATCAGGGTTACCCGATCCGGCCGCGGCCATCTGCGCAGAACGGCTCATATGGGCGGGTGTCGGCCTCGCCAACGTTGTAGCACGCGGCCTCGGCGCACTGTCTCGCCCACTGCTGCCTGCCCATAACGGCGCTTGAGGGCGGGGCTTCGCTGCCTTTTGGGGCATCCAAGGCCCACCCGGAAATGACGCGGCTGAATCCATCAGGATGCGTCGCACTTGCGGCGAAGCCCTGCACACTTGCCGCTGATCAAGCCACTTGGCCGGCACGCTGCTCGGCCGCTATCGAGACTGTCTGTAATCGCCACGTCCGATCGGGCACGGCGGTGGGCGCCATGGCGGGGCCCGCTCGTAGTCGAGAGCCTGGGTTGAACGCGGGGTTCTAGTTAGAACGTACTACCTTCCCGGCGTCGAAATTCCGAGCGATGAGGAACTCATCGCCATGCTGGAGTAGCTGCTGTCAAGGATCGGGCGCCGCACTAGGGCCGGAGTGCAGCGCGTCCGTTGCGTCCGTTGCGTCCGTGATCGTTGCTATGTGGCAGCAATAGATATCCGCATTCGGGCCGCTGACCTCGCGGAAATCAGCTCTCAGCTGTCACCGGATCAATCATCTTGCTGACCTCCGTAACAATCGTCGCTGGGAATCCACTTCTTTCAGCATGTTCGTAGATGAGAGCTTCAGCATCGGCGAGATAGATGCAGAACGTCTTGTCCTGAACGACATAGGAGTGATCCCACTGAATGCCCTTTCCTTCGGACTGCATTGCAGACAGCACCGAGTTCGACTGAGCTGATGCATCACGCAATGCGGCACGATTGGCAGAGCCGATCTCCGGAATCTCTCTCTCGATCACGAACCTTGGCATCGTTCCTCCGGTCACTTGTGAACTGCGGACGCTATCAGAGCACGCCCAGCGATTGAATCGTAGAGAGGGTCCACAAGTGCCGTCAACCGCGCAGTCGGCGTCCTGACTGGTCGGGCCACGTCATGAAGCGGGGATGCTAAATTGGCGATCTCATGCGGAACGGGTTGGGATTGATCTGACGACAGCTGGGCATGCAACTGCCGTGGCTGGCGTCACGCGGCGTCGTTGCGTACGACCCGGTGCCCCGCCTGCGAGGTCGGGCGCGGCCGCTCGATCCGGAGGGTATGACTCGGGACCGAGTCGCCGAAGGAGCCAACGTTCGTCCCTCGCCACCCATACTTCGCGACGGTCGAGTCGTTGTTCGAACCCACGTCTGCCCAAGGGGAAACACACCGAGTTGTTGTAAATCTCACAACAACGATTGGACGCAGAGGGACTCGACCCCTCCGGGTGGGCCGTGTCCCAGACCGCCGTCTACGGGCACGCACTTCCAGCGAATCCCGGCACACTTGCTGCTGCTCAGGCCGCTCTGTGGTCACGCTGTTCGACGACTCGTGGGACGGTCCGGGATCGGCACCTAGGATCGGGCAGGGCGGTGGCGCCGTGGAGACCGGGGCTCAGTGCTAGCTGCTAGCCCAGGGCTGGAGTGGGGTTCTAGTTACAACCCACTACCTTCCCGGCGTCGAAATTCCGAGCGATGAGGAACTCATCGCCATGCTGGAGTAGCGGCAGCTGGTACGTCCCCGCGGGGACGTGAATCTGGGGAGGAGGCGGTTCGGCTGCGTTGTGGCGATCCGTTCGTCGGCCCGCGTAATGCCTCGCAAACTGGCTCAGGGCTGGCCCACTCGTGCTTGCCGGATCGTCGGCAGGTCCGAGAGCGATCTGGCGCTGCAAGTATCGGGCACCGCAGTAGGGCCGAAGTGTTTCGCGGGTCCGCCCGAAGTCACGGTGATACCGCGCAACGGATGATCGGCCCACGCTTTCACCAGACAGTGAAGAGGCGCCGCTCGATATTCACTGTGCTGGGCGCTGGCCGAACCCATGCAGTACGGCACTTCTGAGCGCGGTCCGCGGGGGCTTGGACTGACTACCTCCGCGGCGTTGAAAGCCCTAGCGATGAAGAACTCATCGCCATGGTGGAGTAGCCGCAACTGGTACGTCCCCGCGGGGACGCAAACTGGCTCAGGCCCAGCCCATTCTGTCCCTTGCCGGATCTTCAGCAGGTTCGAGAGCGCGACCTCGTGCTGTAGGTATCGGGCACCGCAGTTGGGCCGTTCTGTTGCG
>CAXMSE010000088.1:0-4995 GCA_964196195.1 uncultured Gammaproteobacteria bacterium
TGGCGGTCGGGGTCGCGCCGAAGAAAGTTCCCCACCACCCCGACCAGGCGGCGACCGACGCCGCCGAGTTCGCGGCCTTTGGGCAGATGCTGTCGAAACTCGGCCAGGTTGCGCGATCGCTCCCTGGGAGCGAGGGCGACCAGGCCGCTCACGAACAAGGCGGCCGCCAACAAGGCGATGCCCACCACCAGAACCCACCCACGGAGCGTGTCGGGACTCGGTACCGCTCGAGGCTCGGGAATCAGCAAGGGCGCTGCTGTGTCCACCCGGGGGGTGACGTCGGGCGCTGTCGCCGCATCAGCATCGGTATCGGCTTGCTGGAGTTCCACCACAGCCTCGTCGAGATCGACCTCCCGGGTTGTCTCAAATATGGAGCCGCCGTCATCGAAGGAGACCGTCACGAAATCGTCCAGGTCGAGAGTCGTCTCCCATCGGAGCAGATACTGGTTGACCACCCTCGTGGCGACGTCGGCGTAGATCTCGGCCAGCGCCACGGGGTCCTCGACCTCCACCACCGAACCTCCGCCCGACACGATCGCGGTGAGCGCGGCAGGGTCCTGTTCGTTGGTCACCAGAAGGACGGCGTGTACGACATCGAACGATCCACTGGCGGATGCAGTCGCCGCTTCGAGGGTCGTTTCGCTGACTGTGTCGCCCCCATCGCTGAGCACCACCAGCGCGGTGCGGGCATCTGAATCGGTGTCGAGCTCTCCGGCAGCGGCGATCAGGGAGTCGTACAGGGCTGTCTCACCCGAGGCTCCGAGGCCGAGGATGGCGGCCGCGAGGATCTCTCGGTCGCTGGTGAGCTGGGCGGCGATGGTCGGCTCCGGCCCGATACCGATGATCGCGATCCGAGTCCGGAGAGGGAGTTCGGCGATGAACGCGGCGGCCGCGTCCTTGGCCGCGATCAGGGGTCCCCCGCTCATGCTTCCGGAAGTGTCTATGGCCAGCACCACATCGAGTTCGGTGGCAGCCAGCGCATCCACCTCCGGCGTTGTGCTGAGTCCTGTCTCGAGAATCGTGTACGACAGGGGATCAGACGCGTTGTCGACCGAACCGGAGGGAGCAGTGACCACCAGTTCGAGGAAGGGATATCCAGAGGTGTCTACTCCACTCGCGTCGAGAGGCTCTTGAGCGAAGGCGGGACCGGCGAGCAGGAACAGGGCAATCACAACCCCGGTCAGGCCGGTGGCTCTCACGCCTGGCCTCCTGTCGACAGAGGCGTCAGGATGCCATCGCCGAAGAATTCCGCATCGAACTCGATTCCCTGGCTCCTGAGGCTGGCCTCGAACGTGGGCCGCAGACCCGTGGGCTGAGCGGTATCGGTGAGCCGACCTTCGTCGTCACGTTCCCCACTGCCCTCGAGCAGGTAGAGGTCGTTGAGCTGGATGATCGACCCTTCCATGCCGGTCACCTCCGTTACGTGGGTGATCCGGCGGGATCCGTCGGCCAGCCGACTCACGTGGACCACGAGTTGTATCGCGGAGGCGACCTGCTCACGGATGGCCTGCAGCGG
The DNA here is from genome assembly GCA_964196195.1 of uncultured Gammaproteobacteria bacterium. Classification (GTDB taxonomy): domain Bacteria; phylum Actinomycetota; class Acidimicrobiia; order Acidimicrobiales; family Aldehydirespiratoraceae; genus OFTM10. Next base: position 1,517 of record CAXMSE010000088.1, read on the forward strand.
AAGCTCCACCCCGGCCATGAGCACCATGGTCTCGAGCCGAGCCAACGCATCACGCGGCGTGTTGGCGTGCAGCGTGGTGAGCGAACCCTCATGGCCGGTGTTCATGGCCTGGAGCATGTCGAGCGCCTCGGCGCCGCGAACCTCCCCGACGATGATCCGGTCGGGACGCATGCGAAGGGCGTTCTTCACCAGATCTCGGATCGTGACCTCACCTTTTCCTTCGATGTTGGGCGGCCGGCTCTCGAGGCGGATGACGTGGCGCTGACGGAGCCGGAGCTCCACCGCGTCCTCGATGGTGATCAGACGCTCACTGTCGGGCACGAATCCCGACAACACGTTGAGCAGGGTGGTCTTTCCCGACCCGGTGCCTCCGCTCACCAAGATGCTGGTGCGGGCGGCGACGGCGGCATTGAGAAACCCTGCGAGGCGGGGGGTGAGCGTGCGGAAGCCGATCAGGTCGTCGACACGGAACGGCACCGCCGAGAACTTCCGGATCGTGAGCATCGGGCCATCGACCGCCAGCGGGGGGACGATCGCGTTCACCCGTGACCCATCGGGGAGACGAGCATCAACCATCGGTGATGCCTCATCGATCCGGCGCCCTACTTCCGAGACGATCCGATCGATCACCCGACGGATATGTTCGATCGATACGAACCGACGTCCGGTCTCTTCGATCCGGCCATCGCGTTCCACATAGATCTGCTCGGTCGCGTTCACCATCACCTCGGTGACCGCGGGGTCCTCGAGGAACTGTTGGATCGGGCCGTATCCGAGGATGTCTTCGGTGAGTTGGGTGACCAGGTCGCGGCGCTCCTGGGCCGACAGTGGGATCTGGGCCTCCGAGAGCAATTCCTCCAACCGCTCGATCACCAACCCCTGAAGCTGTTCCACGCCGAGGGTCGGATCGAAAATCCGGTTGCCCAGCTCCGCGAACAACACGTCTTGCACCCGTGCTCGCATCGAGGCGAACGGGTCGGCAACATCGACCGGCTCGTTCATCTTCTCCGTTGGCGCCACCGTTGGTGAGACCGATGGTGATGGGATCCCAGCGGGTGCGACGGGCGCGGCGACGGCGAGGCGGTGCTTGAGGCTCATCGACCCCACCTCCGCCGTCGACTCGACTCATTGTCGTTGGGAATAAGATCGAGGCTTTCTGCGAATTCCGTGAATCTTCGGGCGATCGTTCCTCGGTGATCGACCAGAACCAGGGGCTCACCGAGGTTGAGAGCCGTCGGAATGGATCTGGTCGACGAGATCGAGAGACTGGCCGACAGGCCGATCGTCTCCTCGATGTCGGACGGCGTGAGCCCGACTCGGGCGTCGGCGCGATTCAGCACCAGATGGCGGCGTCGGCCCTCCAAGAGTCCGAGACGTTGGAGGATGTCGAGTTCCTTTACGATCGCACGAACGCTTGGTACGTCCGTGGCGCTCACGAAAACGACGTCGGTGGTCGCTTCGAGAACGGAAAGCGTTCTTTCATCGAGCCCCGCCGCCGTGTCGACTATGACGCAGCTGAATAGGGATGCCAGGGTTCGGATGGCTTCGGTCGCCGCGGCCGGCTCGATGTCGTCGGCCTCTTCGGGTCGGTCGGGGGCTGTGAGGGCCAGCACCCGTGACGGGTGCGGAGTGAGGAACCCCTTGAGCACCGTCGGGGTGACCCCCGGTGCAGCCGCGTTCAGCAGTGAATACTCGGGCTCGAGCCGAAAGGCGTGGACGACATCGCCGAACTGCACGTCGAGATCGACGAGAACAACGTCGTCGGGATGATCCCGGGCGACAGTGGCGGCAAGATTGGCTGCCACCGTGGTCTTTCCGCTCCCTCCCTTCGGCGAGATGACCGCCACGATGCGGCCGTGCGCAGGGGTATCCGGCGATACCTCGGTCACGAGGCCTCGGATGCGACGGCCGGTCTCGATGGCCCGCTCGAAGCTTTCGCGCACCAGGGCCGGGCCGACCAGTGGCTTCAGGATGTCGCGTACGCCGGCCCGCAAGGCCTCCGGCCAGAGCTCCGCGGTGGGGTTCGCCACCATGATCGAGCTGATGTGAGGGGCCCGGCGACCTACCTCCTCGATGATCTTCAGAGCATCAGCATCCGACAGATTCGGGCCGACGACAATCAGGTCGGGATCCGCGTCGATCAGCGCTTCGACGGCGTCGGCGTCGAAGCCGGAGACAGCAATATCCACGAGACGAACCGGTGCCGAGTCTTCGAAGGCCTTCTCGATCGTCGCCTTGAATTGGTCGCTGGAAGCGACGAGATGGACAGTCGTCACGACGACACCTCCTCGAGCTCGGTGCCGTCCGAAATGGGCTCGACAACGGGATCGGCGGCGTTCGGATCTTCCTGCTGGTGGCCGTAGACATTGACCCTCGTAACCACCTCCAGCTCATCCTCGGAGGCTCCAGCTGGTTCGTAGCTCAGCCAGATCCGGCCGAACTCTGCGGTGAATACGAACTGTTCGACCTGATGGGGCTCGAGGGCCAGCGTCACCAGCAGATTCCCGGTGGGGGCCAGCACGCCATCATCGATGGGGTCGCCGTTGGCATCGGTCGTCTCTCTCGGCAGCTGCTCCAACTGGATCCGGGTAACAAGGATCTTGCTCAGCATCACATGGGTGGTGCTGTTGGTCACCAGATCAGCCGGGGCCGCCACGGTTGTGTCTTCGCCAGTCGTTTCACCCTCGACGGTGGTTGCTGCGCGTTCGAGGGGGTTCTCGTCGCCGAGACTGGCGACCAAGAGCTGGGCGAGCTCCTCCTCATCGAGGTTGTCGATGTCCATGGCAGTGAGAGTGAACGGGTCGAACGATCCGATCACCGCCACCGTGTCGCCCGGCACCAGCTGGCCGCCGATCACCCGCTCGGGGTCGAGTGAGATCGTCACTTCGTGTTTTCCGACTGGAATGGAGGTGAGGCGAGATCGGCCGTCGTCGTAGGCCTCCTCATCCACCAGCCGCGTCGCCAACAACTGTTCGCCGGCTACGAGATCGACTGCGGCGACCCGGCCGTCGAGCTGGGTGAGATCGGTGATCACGCCGTCCACCACATTGGTGGCCGGGATGAGGGTGGTGCCGACGGCTTGCCGCATTCCGGCTTCGTCGGTACCCGCTTCGCCGCGTGCCTCGATCACGTAGACCTCGACGAGCTCGACGTCGCTGCGGGCGCGGTCGTCTGCATCTCGGACATAGGCGAGCACGGCAAAGGTGCCGACCACTGCCAGCACCGCCGCCAATGCCACCCCGATAAGACGTTTATTCATCTTTCATTCCTCCTAGCCGCTGAGCCAGATTGTGCTGGCTCCCAAGTTCGAATCGCCGTTGCCGGGAGCGTCTGCGTATACGAATGCCTTGAAGAAGCCCCTCAGGCAGGAGTCGGGTGGGTTACAGGGCGCCGCGCCCTGGGGCTGCACCCACTCCTGACCTCCCGGGAACCGGAATCCGGTCACCGTGAAAGTCGCGAAGCCGGCGATCTGGTAGCCC
>CAXMSE010000089.1:0-28435 GCA_964196195.1 uncultured Gammaproteobacteria bacterium
AGAAGGTGCGAGCTGCACGCGGGTGAACACCGAGCGCACGCGTACGTTCGTCGAAGACGGCCCTACCGAGATCGACACCGTGACCGCCCGCTACCGGCCCGTGGGTCGGGCCTGCGACGGGTCATCCAGCCAGCCCACCACGAGCACCACACCGCCCACCACCACCATTCCTCCGACCACCAGCACCGCTCCCACCACGACGATCCCGCCGTCCACGACCACTACGACCACCACAGCACCAACCACCACAACCACCGCAGCGCCAACGACCACCGCAGCGCCTACGACCACCCCGATTGCCGCCCCCGACACGTGACGAATTCCCAGGCGTCGACACCTCTCAGCAACCTCGAGGCCCTGATGTGGATGCTCGGACGAGATCCCCGCCTTCGCCCCACCGTCACCGCGGTGGTGTTCTGCGAAGGAGAGGTATCCCTAGCGGCGCTGCGCCAGAGACTGGAGCGAGCGGCACGAGTAGTGCCTCGACTCCGACAGTGCGTCGTGGGTGGGGCGTCGCCGCTGTCCACACCGTCGTGGGCCACCGACCCCCGATTCGTTCTCGCCCATCACCTCCGACTCACCGACCTGGGTGGCAATGCCCCACGATCGGCCGTGGAAGAACTCGCGGCGGCCAACGCCGTTCAGCCGTTCGATCGTTCCCGACCGCTGTGGGATGTCACCCTTGTACGAGGGTTGGAAGGACCAGAGTGCGCAGTGATCTTCCGCGCTCACCACGCGCTCACCGACGGAGTCGGTGGCGCTTCGATGATGCTCGAGATATTCGACGTCGACGGTCGACCCGATCCTGTTTCCCAGCCTCCGGCCGCCAACCGCGCGCTCACTGGCACCCGGGCGGCGCGAACCGATCCCGCCGCCGCGGCCCACAGTATGGGCCGGATGCTGGGTTCAGTGGCCCGAGCGACGCGCTCCCCCGATCCCGGGACACCGCAGCGGCCGCGACGCTCAGGTGCCCTGCCGACATTCGCCAGCCTGAGCGCAGAGATCGAACCCCTACGCCTGGCCGCCCGTCGCGAAGGAGGGACGATCAACGACGCCTTCATCACCGGTGTGGTTCTCGGAATCCGGGCCCATCACCAGCAGGCCGGACGGGCGACGAAGTCTCTGCGGATCTCAGTACCGGTCAACACCCGCTCCGAACCGGGCCATCAGGGAAACAGCTTCGTACCCGTCCCCGTGGAGCTGCACGTGGGCAACCTGAGTGCGCACCAGATCATGAACGAGGTCCACAACCGGGTCGTCGCAGCCAGGGCTCAGGCATCGAACGGGATCACCGAGTGGCTGGCCGGGGCCGGTCGCCTGATGCCAGCTTCCATCAGTATGGAGCTCGTCACGGCCATCACCCGCAGCATCGACCTAACCGCCTCCAACATCCCCGCCAGCCCTCTGGCTCTACAGCTGTGTGGGCGACCTGTGCAAGCGCTCATACCATTCGGACCCTTGAGTGGAACCGGTCTCAACGTGTCTTTGGCGTCGCTGGCAGGGGTCGGCCACATCGGTGTCGTAATCGACCCTGATGTCGTCGCCGACGGACCCGGCCTGGTCGCCCACATCCGGACCGGGCTGCAAGCCGTGATCGAGGGGCCATGAGCGAGAACCTCGACATCGTGGTCGTCGGAGCCGGTCCTGCCGGTGCGGCGGCGGCCACCGTCCTCGCTCGAGCCGGTCGCGAGGTGACTGTCTTCGACAAGGCCATCTTCCCCCGCGACAAGTGCTGTGGCGACGGCCTCACCACCCTGGCGCTAAGGGAGCTCGAGGCGCTCGGATTCGAGCCCAGCGCGGTGGAGTCGTGGCGATTCGTGGACGAAGTCGTGGTACACGGCCCTCGGGGCCGTGAGACCCGATACCCTCTGCCGATCGAGCGGGGTCTTCACGCTGCGGTGGCCCGGCGGGTCGATCTCGATGCCGCACTCGTCGAGGGAGCGCGGAAGGCCGGAGCCGAGGTCAGCGAAGGGGCTGCGCTCACCGGGGCGAGCCCCCACGACACCGGTGTCCACCTCGTCTTCGACCACGATCGGCAGGTCAACGCCCGCACTGTCATCGGGGCCGACGGCATGTGGTCGCCGCTGAGAAAGGCACTGGGGATCTCGATCGACGGCTACCGCGGCGAGTGGCATGGATTTCGTCAGTACTACCGGGAGGTGGGGCCGAAGGCCGCTCAGGAACTCACCATCTGGTTCGAGCCCGACCTCCTCCCCGGCTACGCCTGGTCGTTCCCTCTCAGCGACGGTCGAGCTAATGTCGGTTTCGGGATCCAGAGGGGTGGATACCATCGCGTTGGCGAGATGAAGCAGCTTTGGGTCGACCTGCTCGAACGCCCCCGCATCCGCGAGGTGCTCGGCGACACCGCTGTACCCGAAGCGCCCCACAAGGCCTGGCCCATCCCGGCGCGGGTCGGGCGGGCTCCTCTGCAGGGACCTCACACCTTGTTCGTCGGCGATGCCGCCGCGGTAACCGACCCCTTGACCGGCGAAGGCATCGGCCAGGCGCTGATGACCGGACGGCTGGCCGCCGAGGCGATCCTCGCCAGCGGGAACGAAGATCGTGGGCGCGCCGCGGGCACCCACGATCTCGGATCTCGATACGAGCGTGAGGTGCTGCGTGAGCTCCTCGCCGATGATCGTATGGCCCGCCTCCTGATCCCCCTTCTCGCCAAGCCGCTCGTGGCCCGCGGCGCCCTGAGGCTCACCGGCGCCACTTCGTGGACCCGGCGCAACTTCGCTCGGTGGCTCTTCGAGGACTACCCCAGGGCAATGATCGCGACGCCACGCCGCTGGCACCGCAGAATGTTCACCGGCGACGGAGCCTTTGCTAAGGAAGCGGCCCCTTGAGGCCGATCTTAGTTATGTGTCCAGTCCCAGCGCCCCGAGCGCACGAGCTCTAGATGAGTCCCTCTCGCGCCTGCCACCGGATGTCGGGATTGCCCATCGCGGTTGGGATCGCCTTGTCACCGGCATGGGGGGCGCGTTCGTGTTGCACCCGCTCGATCCAGACGAGACTCCACGAGAAGCAGTCGAGCACGCCCACCGGCTCGCCGAGGCAACCCGCCACCGAATCGCTCAGCATCTCGCCTGGGTTCCCTTCGTCGACTGGTTCGTTGTCGACGACGATCCCGACCACGTGATCCCCGTGCTTCCGAGCACGATGGTGGAAGCCACGGTGCTCGAGGGACACGCGATCTCCCGGTCCATCGTCGACGAACTTCATCGGCACATCGCGATTGGGAGCCTCGCCCCTCTCTGGCACGATGGTCTCCCCGTCACCGACAACGATCTGGCCGAAGTGATGACACACATGCGGCCCCTGGGCTGACGCTGCGTAGTCTTCTCTCTCGTGACCCCTGACTCCGATTCGGGATTCGTCGCCGCAATAGACCGGCTCGACAATCGTTTCGACGCGCTCTGGGATCGAATTCGCGACATACCAGCGGCAGACCGCCTGTTCTACACCGCCTCAGAGGCAGCCGACTTCTCGGTGCTCTGGCACGCCATCGGTGTCGCGCAGGCTCTCATCGAGGACGACCCACGGATCGCAATAACCCTGAGCGCCGCGCTCGGTGTGGAATCCGCCCTGATCAACGGCCCGGTGAAGTCGTTGTTTCGGCGCCAACGGCCCATCCAGGACAAGCCTCGTCCGCTCACCCTGCGCCAACCGCTCACCAGCAGCTTCCCGAGCGGGCACGCGTCGGCGGCGATGGTGGCCGCGGCCTTGTTGTCGAGACAGGGGAACGCCCCGCTCTGGTACACACTCGCGGGGATCGTCGCCACAAGCAGGATCCACGTGAGAATCCATCATGGGTCCGATGTGGCTGGCGGGCTCGTGGCAGGTGCCGCGCTGGGTGCGCTGGCCCGGCGTCTGTTCGGCTAGCCGACGCCGGCGGTCTCGGGGGACTCCGACGGAACGAAGGTGAGGATCATCCTCAGGTCGAGAAGAAGATCGGCCACCTCGGTGCTCGACACGAGCTCGCGTCGTTGGAGATCGCCGAGGCCTCGATCGATCATCGAGAGCGCTTCCTGCAGCTGGGCCGCATCGATGGTTTCCGTCATGTTCGCACCTTAGCCGCGGCTCTCGGCACAAACGGAGCCGGATCGGTCGGAATTCATGGATTGAGCCATGCGACCTACGATCGGCGGATGGACATCAGCGGAGCAGTCGTGGTGGTTACCGGTGGCGCCAGCGGGATCGGTCGGGCGATGGCCCGTCGGTTCGCGGCTGATGGAGCAGGAAACGTGGTGGTGGCTGATATCGATGGCAGTGGCGCGGCCGCTGTCGCGGCCGAGATCGGTGGTCGCGACGAGTGCCTCGACGTAACCGACGAAAGTGCCATGGTGGCCCTGATCGACCGGGTCGAGGCTGACGTCGGGCCAATCGAGTTGTGGTGTGGCAATGCCGGCATCGGTACCGCCAGTGGCCTCGATCTCGCCAACGACGGCTGGAACGCGGCCTGGAACGTCAACGTCTTGGCCAACGTCATCGCGGCCCGCAAGCTCGTCCCCTTGTGGATCGAGCGGGGTTCGGGCCATCTCCTGATCACGGCTTCTGCGGCCGGTCTGCTCACCAACCTCGGTGATGCCCCCTACACCGTCACCAAGCACGGAGCAGTGGCGCTGGCCGAATGGATAGCGATCACCCATGGGGCTCAGGGAGTACGGGTTTCCTGCCTCTGCCCCCAGGGCGTGCGTACTCCCATGACCGAATCCGACGGCGAACTCGCCATCGAGGTGGTGAAGGCCATGGGCATGATCGAACCCGAAGAGGTGGCTGAAGCCGTGGCCGCGGGATTGGCCGCCGACGACTTCCTCATCCTTCCCCACCCGGAAGTCGCCCGCTACGAGCAACGCCGGGCCGGCGATCGCGCCCGTTGGCTTGCGGGGATGAGGAAGCTCCAGGACAGTCTCCCCACCCCGTGACCATCGATCCGACCACGCGGGCTATCTACGACGCCAACGCAGCCGAGTGGGCCGCGAAGCGGTCGACCGGGCGACGGGAGGAAGCGGTCGAACGCCTGCTCACTCGTGGGGGTCGCCCTGGGGCGCGCTATCTCGATGTCGGATGCGGAGCCGGGCTTCACCTCTCTGATCTCCCCGACGGCGCGGTAGGGCTGGACGCCTCGATCGAAATGTTGAAGGTTGCGTCCGGAGCGGTGGAGTCACCCCTGGTGCTCGGCGACGTCGCCGAGCTCCCGTTCGCATCACAGTCTTTCGACGGCGCCCTGGCATCTCGCGTCCACATCCACCTCCCCCGCTCATCGGTCCCGATCGCCTTCGCCGACCTGCATCGAGTCCTGAAAGTCGATGGGGTGGTCGAACTCATCATGTTCGAGGGCGACCAGGAGCTGATGCCAAGCTCCGACACCGACTTTCCCGGGCGGAGCTTCGCCTTCTGGCCCCGTGAGCATCTGGTCGATGTCGTCCACGGGGCCGGGTTCGGGATCGACGCGTTCAGTACCGTGGCCACAGGCCATTGGCCGCGCCATCAAGTCAGCCTGACGCGGCTACTGACCCTGCCCGACACGGTCGGCCCGCACATGCGGGCACTGGTGTGCGGGCTGAACCCGAGTGTCCATTCAGCAGAGATGGGAGTCGGGTTCGGCCGGGGCGGCAATCGCTTCTGGCCCGCCGCTCTGGCTTCTGGCCTCGTCAGCGTCGATCGCAACCCCCGCCATGCCCTACGTAACCACAGCATCGGCATGACCGACCTCGTCAAGCGGGCGACGCCCCGCGCTGATGCACTCACTCGCGATGAGTACCGCGAGGGGGTGGCCCGGCTCGAGCGTCTGTGCCGCTGGCTGAAGCCTGCTGTGGTGTGCATGGTGGGCCTGGCCGGCTGGCGGGCGGCGATGGACCGGCACGCCTCCCCTGGGCTCCAGGAGCTCACGCTCGGAGACAGGCCCGTGTATGTGATGCCGTCGACCAGCGGACTGAATGCTCACTCTCGGCTCGAGGACCTCACCGAACATCTGAGGGTGGTGCAAGACATCGGTTGAGCCGTCGTCGCCGGCTCAACCAGTGGGGGCGAGATCGCGGATCGCGGCGTCGATCTCGACTCCCGGAAACGGCAACACTGCCAGCACCGGGGTGGTGATTCCGTTGTCGATATAGCGCTGGATATGGGCCCGACACTCATCAGCCGAGCCATGGATGATCAGGTCGTCGACAACATGGTCCGGGATCTTCTCGAGTGCTCCCCTGCGGTCGCCCGACTCCCATTGTTCCCAATGCTCGCCGAGGTCGTCGCCCCGGCCCATCCACTCGTGGAAGGCCCGGTAAACCGGCACGTTGACGTAGGCCGCCATGGCGAACTTGCCTGCGGCGAGCGACATCTCACGATCAGGAGTCGGGGCCACGAAGAGTCGGGCCGCGATCTCGGCATGCGGGTTCTCTTCCCTGACGATCGCAGTGACCAGCGCGGCATCTTCGGTGGAAAGCCAGTTGACGATTGCCCCATCGCTTTCGCGACCGGCCAGACGCAGCATCCCTTCTCGGAGCGCGGCCACCAGGATCGGAATCGGCTGCTCCACCTCCACGGCGAGGCGAAACCCCTTGATCGAGAATGTCTCGTAATCCTCGGTGACCTTCTCCCCACTGAATGCGGCCTGGAGAAATCTCACTGTGTCGCGTACGCGCTGATAGGGCTTGTCGAACTCGATCCCGTTCCAGCGCTCGACGATCACGTTGGACGACGAACCGATGCCCGCGACGAAGCCGGATTCCGCGGCCGAAGCCATCGACGCGATCGACTGGGCCAGCAGGGCGGCCCCGCGGGTGTAGGCCGGAAGAATGGCGGTGCCGAGCCGCATCGACGGATTCCAGACAGACGCGAGTGCCAGGGGGGTAAGGGCGTCCTCCCCCATCACTTCTGCTGTCCAGAGATCGGTGTAGCCCGCTCTCTCGAGTGCCTCGAATCGCTCTCGCTGGGAGCGAAGCGCACCGCCGAACGGGACCGTCATGCCGTATCTCTGCTGGGTCATGGCTGCGATCCTAGGGCCAGTGTCACAGCCCTTCTGCATAGTGGTGTCATGAAGGATCAGCTCGTCTTCCTCGACACCCACCAGGTCTGGCAACTCGATGCCGCCACCCGCGAATGTGGGCGCAAGGGAGTCGCCAATGCCCGTGCGGCGCTGCGCGCCTCTCAGGCCCGCCGGCGCGAAGAATCAGAGGCCGATCAACTCCCCGAGGCGGCCTGAGCCGCATCCATGCGGCTCCCCTGCACACTGGTGGCCGTGTCCCGCTTCCTTGCACCCGCACTCACGATCTTGTTGGTTGCCTCTTCCTGCGGCAGCCAATCGGAGCTCTCGACCATCTCCGATCCCGCGCCCGCCACTGTCGACGCTGCCGTTCCCGCCACGGTTCCCGACCAGCCCACACTCACTCCCAACGCCACCGTCGAGCGGGTAGTCGACGGCGACACGATCGTCGCCGACATCGATGGTCGCAGTGAACGCGTCCGCCTGCTCGGTATCGACACGCCGGAGTCGGTTGCCCAGACCCGCCCCGACCAGTGCTTCGGGGCCGAGGCAAGCGACTACCTGAAGTTCCTACTGCCGGAGGGCACAGCGATCACCCTCATTCGCGACACCGAAGCTCGTGATCAATACGACCGATTACTGGCCTACGTGGTTCGCAGCGACGACCAGCTCTTCGTCAACCTCGACCTTCTCGAGCGGGGCTATGCAGGAGTGCTGATCTACCCACCCAACGACCACTACGCCGACCTCTTCACCAGGGCCGAAAGCACCGCGGCCAGTGCCGATGTAGGGCTCTGGGGCGTCTGTGGTGGGCCCGACGTGCCCCTGGAGTAACCGCATCTCAACACCGCGGGGCTACCGTCTTCGTGGTGGAATCGCTCGCCGAAGCCCTCGGATACGAATCCGACCAACGGATCCTCATCCTCAGCGCCGACCTGCTCGGGTCCACCCACGCCGCCACGGCCGCGGGGATCACGGCGATGCGTGAAGGCTGTGCCACCACTGCCACCCTCATGATGCCTGGCGTGTGGGCGCGCCACGCTGTCGATCGCGTCACCCACGGCGCCACCGAACGCGACGACATCGGCATACATCTCACTCTCAACGCCGAGCTCGACTGCTTCCGCTGGGGACCCCTCACCCAGGCACCCAGCCTGCTCGATGGTGATGGTGGATTTCCCCGGACCATCAGCGACCTCTGGGATCACGCCGACCTCGATGAAGCCCGCCGCGAATGCCGCGCCCAGCTCGAGCGGGCCCAGCTGTGGGGTGTCGACATAACCCACCTCACCACCCACCTCAATGCCCTCCAGCAGAGGCCGGAGTTCTTCGATGTGCTGCTCGATCTCGCGTGCGAGTTCGATCTGCCGATCCGATTGGAGGGCGACGCCGCTGAGTCTTCAGCCGGTTTCCCTTTCCGACGCCTGGCCGCCGACGAAGGTGTGATGAGCCCCGACCACCACCAGCTTGTACGGGGAGGTGCTCGCCGTCATCTGGATCACGTTCTGGCCGATCTCCCGGCGGGAGTCACCGAAGTGGCCTTCGAACCGGCCCTCGCCGCCGAGGAGCTCCGGGCGATCGACCCCTCGGCCACCGGTCGGATCGATGATCTCGCAGTGCTCACCGATCGCTCCCTCGAGCACCGACTCGACAAGCTCGGTGTCAAACGGATCGGCTATCGCGCCGTCCGCGATCTCCAGCGTTCGCGCCGCTGATCGTCAGTCGTTCGTCAGCGCGCCGAGTACACCCAAGGCGGCGCCACGCGTCTCCCGCAGGTCCATCAGCCACAGGGCGTGATTGCCCTCGACCTTGAGGGCGCCGCTCATGAAGATCACCTCGGGGCTCTGTTCGCCGGAGATCACTGAAAGGGCAGTGTCGTAGGAACAGCTGAGGGTGACGTCCGGATCTGCTGCCTTGCCCTGTTCGAGCGAGGCGATCACTCCATCGACGACTTCTGCGTGGAAGGTCAGCTTGTCGTCGGGACCGCCACTGATCACATATTGCACCGATGCTGAAATGCCCGGAACCGGTTGGAGCTCAGCCAAACGGCCACCGGCCGCCTCGAACCACTCAGGCGAGAGGAAGACGCTCACGGATGCACTGGTTGGGGATGGCGGATGCCGGCGAACAGGTCGGTCCCGGGATCGTCGACCGCCTCGGGGCCTCGAGCCAGGCAATAGTCGTCGAGCGGATAGAGGCCTTCTTCGATCTCTGGTGGCAGCCCAAACCAGAAGGAGGATTCCGGATCGATCTGGGTGGCATGAGCGAGGAGTCCCTCACGCCGCGCGTGGGTGAATCCCTCGATCGACACCCGTGTGGTGATCCTGGCATCGACGTCTGGGCGCGAGAACCACTTCTCGTCGTAGGGAGACTCGAGGCCAAGCTCAAGAAAGGCCTCATGGCGGGCACTGATACGCGCCCGGGACCAGGCCGAGTAGTAGGTCTTCGTGACCGACCACGCTTCGCCGAGTTCGGGTCGATAGGTCGCGTCGGCTGCCCGTTCTACTGCGGGATGGGTGATCTCGTAGACGCGGAGATGATCGGGGTGACGATAACTGCCCTGCTCGTCGGGATAGGTGACGACCACCTGGGGGCGTTCGAGTCGGAGTAGTGCCACCAGCCGATCGACGGCCTCGTCGAGGGGGGCCGCTGCGAAGCAGTCGGGGTGGAAGTTCGACTCGCTGTCGGGCATGCCCGAGTCGCGGTAGCCCAGCATGTGGATCTGCTGATATCCAATCGCGTCGGCGGCGCGCCCGAGTTCGGCTCTGCGCACCGTGGCCATGTTGTCGCGCACCTCGGGCCGGTCCATCGCCGGGTTGAGGATGTCGCCCTCCTCGCCACCGGTACAACACACGAGCACCGTACGGATGCCCTCAGCGTTGTAGCGCGCAATAGTGCCCGCCCCCTTGGACGCTTCGTCGTCGGGGTGGGCGTGCACAGTGAGAATGCAGAGCTGCTCAGACATCGGCGACGACGATACCCGAGCCGAGGCCAACACAGTCAGGGACCCAACACAACATCGGGAAAGGCGGCCACCACCGCGAACCAGAGCGAAGTGCGGCTCGCCAGCACGTCTCCGTCGAGAGTTTCGACTCGTCCTCCCGTGCCGTCGGTGATCACCCTCACGGTGAAACCTCCGATATCGGCCTCCCGGTCGCCGGCCGGCTCGACCGGCCAGGCCCAGTTCTGGCCCCCGTTCTCCACCATGATCACCGAGGTCCCGGGGCTGAGCCTCGTGTCGTCGAGCACTTCCCCAGTCACCGGGAACGGCGTTCTCCCGAGGTCTACCTGGTCGGCGTAATCCCCGAACAAGGTCCGCGAGTAGTCGCGGCCCGCAGGTCGGACAAGCACGCTGGTGTCGGGATGGCGCTCGACCCACTGCCCCCAGCGGGCCATCTCCGCGGCGAGCGGCGTGAGCGCTTCGTCGGTGAGAGGGCCGACAATCCCTCGACCTGCTACCTGCCACCAGTAGGACCCCGTCTCGCGGTCGATCATCACGAGATCGTTCTCGTAGAGGGCGCTCGTATTGGAGAAGGTGAGGGTGGTGTCGCCGAGGACCCTGTCGTAGACGACCCCACTGCCACACAGGGGGCAGTAGCTGATCAGAACGGGCCGACCCCTGAGCTCGTCGTTGACGATCTCGTGGAGGTCGAGAATGCGTACCGGGTATGCCCACGCATCCCCGCCGTCGTCGATATAACCGAGAACTATGTCGTCGGGGGTGAGCCACACCGCTTGTGAAGCGCCCTCGTAGTCGGGGTTGTCGATGGGCTGGATCGCGTCGAGGAGTCGGGCGATGAGTTCGGGGGGAGCCTCGCTCAGAGGTACGGAACCGCCGTCGAAGGTGTCGAAGTGGATGTCTTCGAGCGGTACGGAGTGGGCAAGCCCGGTGTTGGCTAACGACTCGTCGTCTCGTGGGGTGGCGTCCACGGCTCCGTCGGAAACGTCGGCGTCGGGCTCCGGCGTTCCGGTCTGGTCCGAGGGCGCCGAATCAGAGCCGCATGCCGTCGCCACCAGAGCGAGCGCAACGACGATGAGGGAGAATCGAGCCACGGGCCGGAAACCCGGCGCGGCTCAGAGCGCTTCCCGTCAGCCGACCCGCGCCACCGGCTCGAGTTCCATCTCGCCGTCGCCGTCGGGGTCGACGAGGCGCCACCCACACCTGAGCGCGAGCAGCTCCCGGCCTTCGTCGGGACCACTCGCGATGAGTTCGTCGTTGGCCAGAACGCGGGTGCGGCCGCGAGGTCGGTAGAGGTACTGGCCGCCGCGGCGGATGGCGAGCACGGTGAAGCCGGGCTCGATCGCGAGCTGGAGGTCGGCCAGGGTGGCGCCGTCGGCCTGACTTTCCTGGGCAACCGGCAACCTCACCACCACATCGTCGCTGTCGCCCAACGCCAACCCCAGAATCGGGTGGACGTCTTCGCGTTGCTCGATCAACCACACCATCGCCTGGGCTTGGTCGCCGATGTCCTCAGCCGCCTGCGAAAGGTGCAACAGGCCCCTCAGCGGTGATGGATCAGCCTTGTCGCTCGCTGCCCTCAAAACCCAGATCTCCAACCGATCCTTCATCTCGTCGAGGCGATCCTCGAGATGGCGGACTTCGGCTGCCAGCCCGAGATCGGCAAATACCAGCGCCGAATAGGCGAGCCCCACCGCAACCTCGGAGAGGTTCTTCATCTCGATGAGCACGTCCACGGCTCGATCGAGGTCGGTGACGAAGGGGTCGTCGGCGATCTGGGGCGGCAACCAGGGCTCCGCGGCGGCCAACTCCCTCAGGCGCCCTATTCCGTCGGGCGATCCCCGTAGGAACAACACATCGTCGGGAACGAGGACAAGATCTCCGGCGACATCGGTGATCCAGGTGCGCCCACGACGAACAGCCATCACCCTCATGCCGGTCTGGATGGGAAGCTCGTGAGCTGCCAACGCCCGATGGGCGAGATGACTCCCTTCCGACACCAGGACGCGATGGCTCACCTCCTCCGCCTCGGACAGATCGGCCACCAACTCGGCCGGAATACCCACCTTGTGGGTCACGATGCGTGCGATGTCGACGGCGTCGTTGGCGATGCGCTCGATGGCGCTGATTACCTGGAGCACCGAGGACATCCCTTCGGAGTCCTTGGGATTACGCACAGCCATGATGCACACCCCGCGCATGTCCTGAACAAGCTCGCTCATCTGGGCCTCCAGCGATCCCACCTCCTCGGCCATCTCGGGGTCGCCGAAGAACAGCGAGGCATACGCGAGGTCGACCATAAGCTCCGAGTTGTCCTTGGCCTCCGCCAGCATCTCTCTCAGATTTCGAGGTCTATCGTCCATCGGCTCTCCTGGTGTTCATCATGCAACGCCCACGGCGATCAGGGCCAGAATCAGGGCGAATGCTCCAACAAAATCAAGTGATGCGGTGACCATCGGGATGCCGAAGGTGTCGGGGTCGAGTCCGAAACGGACGGCGGCGACGGTCGAATAGAAGGCAACTGCCACCACACAGATCGTGGCCAACACACCGCCGATCAAGGCGATCGCCACGAGATCGGCGAGGCCAGGGCTGGCGCGGTTGGTGATCACGCCTCCGATCTCGGCCACCACACCAGAAGCTATGAAGATCGGTATCGCGAGGCTGAAGATCATCGCCACATCGCCTCCTGCCTCACCTCGGGGGACAGGGCCGGGGCGGATCAGTCCGAGGTGGATCTTGGTGGCGAGTCGGCTCGACAGGATTCCGCCCAAGGCGCCGGCCGTTCCCAGGAATCCGGGAAGGAGTATCAGTAGTACGGGGAACTCGATGAAGTCGTCGAGTCGCTTCTCGATGGTTATCCCGGCCACGAGGTCGAGCAGGCCGGCCACGGTGAGGATGGGCAGTGACTCCCGCATGATCTCGGCGAGCAGTGGGCGCCCGGCCCGAAACGTCCACACGACACTGATCACCGCCAGCACCGTCACCACAGTCGCAATCGTGGGGGTGACACCACCGACGCCGGCTAATTCCGCGCCCCAGACGAGTGCGGGGAGGCTCACCACGTCGCCAGTAGCGGTCACCAGGGGAGCGACGACATTGTCGAGGTCCCAGCCGTAGCGGAACGAGCCGCCTGCCAACAAGAGGGTTATGCCCAACACCACGACCGAAGCAATTACCCCACCCACCGCGGACACGACAATGAAGTCGGCCACCGACATGGTGGGCGACACATTGAAGGCGATCGCCACGCCCTTGGCCATCAAGGCCAGCACCACCGCGATAACGAGGCTCAGAACCATGGCCGCAGCGGTGTTCTGGCCGACGACAGTGTCGAGTCGCGGGCTGAGCCGGAAGGCACCGGAGTGGATCGAGGTGCCGAGACGACTGCCGAGAGCGCCGAAGATATTGCCCTTCACCGCGAGGGCAGCCGGGACCAACAAGAGCAGGCCGGGCAGTTCCTCCAGCGTGCCGATGGTGGACGCGAGCGTGATGCCGGCCACGAGGCTGGCCACCACCGCCACCATCAGAGCGACGAAGCTGTCGCGGTACGCGGCCGGATCGCCCCCAACGAGAGCGCTCCCGAGGCGCGAACGACGACTACCACGGCGCTCCACATCGCTAAGTGTGGTGTGTCGCGGGCCGATTGGGTGACATGTCTCCATGGATCACCGCGCTCATCGTCGCCGCGCCGCTCCTCCTGTGGATGCTGGTGTCCTTCAATCGCTTCGTGTCTCAGCGCCAACTGATCGACAACTCATGGTCGAATATCGAGACCGAGCTCCGCCGCCGCCATGACCTGATCCCCAACCTCGTGGAAACGGTCGAGGGATACGCCACCCACGAGAAGCGCACCCTCACCGAGGTGATCGAGGCGCGACAGGGCGCCGCATCGGCCCGCGGGGGGCCCGAAGGGCACGAGGGAGCCGAGAATCTGCTGGTCTCCGGTCTGCGCCAACTCTTCGCGGTGAGCGAGGACTATCCCGATCTGCTCGCCAGCGGTCGCTTCTTGGATCTCCAGCGAGAACTGGTTACCACCGAGGACCGTCTCCAGGCGGCGCGCCGCCTCTTCAACGGCAACGTTCGCGAGTACAACCAGCGGGTGGAGTCGGTGCCGTCGTTGCTGATCGCCCGATTGGGTGGATTCAGACGCCGGGACTATTTCGAGGTCGAGTCCGCGGTGGCATACGTGCCGAGCACGCGGAGGATTTCCTGACCTCGGAGCCCGGCGCGGCTCAGCTGGTCAGCCCCGCCCGAAGATCCGGGGCCGGCGATAGGCGACCGTTCGGTCTGACACCCACGCCGCCTCAGGTGCATCCACGAACGTTGCGAGGGTGAGCAAGACCTTGTCGTAGTTGACTCGCCAGCCCGCGAAGTCGCGCCATGCCTGGTCGCGATCGGCCTTCACCGCCACACCTTCGGCGTCCAATCGGTCGTAGACCGCGTCGAATTCCTCTCTCGTGATGGAGATCGGGTCGCTCGGCTGGGGGTCGCTCGGATGCTCGAATCCGAAGAAGTCGGCGATCTGGCGAAGGGCAAGGGTGCCGCTACGAATCATCAGCATCGCTCGGGGAGCGCGAGCCACGTCGAGGGTTGAGCTGAACAGGGAGGCCGAGTCGAGGGCCAGTCCCGCACTCGTGATCCAGGAGCGGGTCGGCACGGGCGAGCGGAAGAAGACCAGCATGGGAAACGAGGTGTGGGTCTCCTCCACCTCCACGAACCAATCCTCCCACTCGGCCCACATCTCTGTTATCTGGTCGAGGCCGTCGATTCGACTGTTGCGGATGATCAGGGTGGCGGGACTCGCAACTCCCGTCTCGTCGGTTGCGCGCAGGTGGAGTTTTGCCACCGCGATCTCGCGCCTCGAGAAGGCTCCATAGATGGTGGGGAGAAAGCTGATGAGCAGGGCGACCAGGCCAAGCCCCACGAGGCCTTCGAGCACGGAGAGGATGAGCGTGGGCAGGTCGTCGGTGGTGCGAAAGCCCAGGGTGGTGAGCGAAGAGCCAGACAGCACCAGCGCATCTCGGTAGGGCTCGACGCCGAGGGCCCAGAACATGGCGCTGCATCCCATCCCGACGCCGAAGCTCCACACCAGAGGCATCGTGATGAGTGCGATCGGGGCGAACCGGGCCTTCGATGCCTCACTCCCCCGGTGGAACAACCATCGGAAGCTGCCGAACACCACCCGCACGATCGCAACCTGCTCGCCGCGGGGCACCACCACGGTGCGCACCGCGGAACCGAGGGTGGCGAGGGCTACAGCCGCTCCGGCCATTCCGATGAGAATTCTGAGGATGGTCATGACGGGGCACAGTTTCGCGCACCGCGTCGATGAAGGTGGTCAGCCGATGTCGAAGGCGAGCCACTCCCCCGCCATCTGCACCACCACTGTGGTGCCATTGACCGCTGGCGGAGACTCGTAGTAGCCGCCCTCGGTATCTGCGAGGTCCTCGACGTGCCAGGCAAGTCCGTCGGCGGAAGCGACAAGCCAGAAGTCGGGTTCGTCGACCGGACGCTCGTAGTCGTAGGTAGCCATGTCGATGACAGACACGACGCCGTCGCCTCCGCCCTGCCCGAACCAGAGCCATGTGTCGTCGGGAAGTCCCGGTATCTCGATGGCCTGCCAATTGGTGCCGTCGGATTCCCCCCGCCAGAGCTTCTGGCCCGACTCGCTGGAGGTCGTGAGCACTACACCGCCATCCACTGCAGCGATCGAATCGGTGAACCCTCCGGCGATGGGAACGGCGACCGGGGTCCAGATCTGTCCATCAGTGGAGAAGTGGAGAGAACCAGCTGAACTCGCTTCGAAGTCGGCGTATTCGTACGCGTCCCAAGCCATCGCCAGATAACCCGCTTCGGTGCCAATCACGTTGCAGCAGGCGCGATCGGTCGGCACACCCCCAGGGGTCAACTCCCCGGACCACGAGCCGACCCACCCCATCGACTCCGAAGACCCGTCGAGGTAGCTGGCATAGTCGTCGTATTCGACCCCCAGCTCGGACCACGGAACCAGTCTCTCCACGGTGGGCTCCCGCGGCTCCTCGAGCAGAGGAATCGGTGGGGGGACCACCGGATAGATCGCCGCCGACGATGAAGCGGCCGGGGTCACCGCGTAGTCGAACCCTTCATCGCCTTCTCCGAAGGACTCCCGGCCATAGGTCTCGAGCCGGAGGCCTTCGGCGGTGGCGCTGTAGCCCCACCCATTCTCTTCCATCTCCTCGCGCAGGTCGCCGGGCAGGAGACTCCACAGATCGACGTAGGAGTAACGCTCGAGGGTGAGGTACCAACCATCGGGGCCGATCGCTAGGGAACCGAGACTGGAATTCACCGTGGCGAACGCAGGGACCTCGGCGGGCCTGTCGATGGGGATCGTCACCGTGGTCCAGGTGACGAGGTCGGTGGTGATCCAGACATCGATGCCGGATGATTCGTCGCCTCCTCTCCACTCCTGGTCGGCCATCACGAGATGGGTCCCGTCGGATTGGATGTAACCGAACTCGCCGGGGGGAGAGAAATCGCCGAGATCGGCCCATACGACGCCGTCGTCGGAGACCTGGGCCTCCAAGGAGTAGGTAGCGCTGGTGGCTGCCATGTAAGCGTCGAACAGCTCGGGATCCGATTGCACGATCTCGGTGACGAGATCGAGCAGACCCGCCTCCTCGAGCGCGGCCATCGACTCCTGAACGTTTGCCGAGTCGACCCCAGCATCCGCCAACGCGTCGGCAACCTCAGAAGGGAAACGGTCGGCAAGGTCAGGGATCAGATCGACCAACGTTGCGGTGGGTTCATGCCAAACCTGGCCGAAGGAGACGAAGCCATCACCCCACGGGAGCACCCAGCTGGGTCCTCCGCCGCCTTCGAGGCCGTAGTAGCTGCGAGCCGCATCCTCGAAGTCGGCGGCGGCCGCCCCCAGGGGAGCGGCGATGGTAGGCGCTGGTGAAGCGACAGCGGCTCCCGAATCGGTGTCCGCCGGCTGGTCGGTACCTGCTTCCACCGCCACATCAAGACCGCCATCGTCGTCACCGAGCACTCTCACCACTCCGGCCACTCCGACCACCAACAAGAAGGCAGCAGCCAGCGCCAGCAGCCGCTGGTTGAGGTTTCGGCGTCGGCCACGAGTTTTCACCTGATCGATGGAGATCTCATCGATCTCGACGCCTTCGGCCAGATCGGAGATGCGGGAGCGGAGCTCGTCGTCACGAGTCATCTGAGTCCTCCAGGGACACTGCAAGCCGATCGAGCGCTCGGCTCAATCGGCTTTTGACGGTGCCGGGCGCAATCTGAAGCGTCTCGGCAGTTTGGAATTCGGACCAGTCGAGCAGGTAGCGCAGCACCACAACCGACCTCTGCTCGACCGGGAGTTCGGCCAGCGCAGCGTCGAGACCGGGATCGACCTCAGGAGCGGGTCGGGCCTCTCGATCGGGGGTATCAGAACTGAATATCTCTTGGAGACTCTTGCGGCGTCGCGAGCAGGCCCAGTTGAGCCCGACGCGGTACACCCAGCCGACCGGATTTGAGTATCGACTGACGTCGTCCCAGCGTTGATAGGCCCGGGCCATGGCCTCGGCTGCAGCATCGGAAGCGAGGTCGGGGTCGCGGATGGTGAGGGCGAGGGCGGTGGCGACAGGCCGGTAGTGCTCGGAGAAGAAGGAGCTGAAATCGATTGCGACGGGCGCGACGCCACCGTCGCTCACCAGTTCCAGTGGGGTTTCCAGTTCGCCAACCACAGTCACACCCATAGACGCACGAGAACGGCCGTCGGTTCCATTATTCCCGAAATTTCTTCGAGGCGGTCAGCGGAAATCGCGCGATGCCGGTGCCTTACCAACGGGGAGCGGCTCGAGCTTGTCGGCCACCACATTGATCACCCCCTCCTCCTTCTCCAGCCGGCCCCGGATGAGCAGGGCCGGAGCACCTCGGGCAATTCGCTTGTAGCGCTGCCAGCACCCCTTCGAGATCACGACATTAATGAGCCCGGTTTCGTCTTCGAGATTCAGGAAGGTCGTGCCCCCGGCGGTGGCTGGACGTTGGCGATGGGTGACGACACCACCGACGAACACCCGCTCCCCTGCCGCTTGATCCACCAGGCCGGTGGCAGTAACCACCCCCATACCGGCCAACTCCTCGCGGATGTAGCGGGTGGGGTGGCCATCGGGGGCAACGCCGGTGGCCCAAAGGTCGGCATGGGAGAGCTCTTCGGGCGACATGCCCGGCAGGGCGGGGGCGTCGACACCGGTGATGATCCCCGGCAGGCGATCGGCTGCGGTCTGGGCCATCGCACCAGCGGTCCACAAGGCCGACCGCCGGTCGACACCGAAACACCCGAATGCTCCCGATGTGGCGAGAGCTTCGAGCACACCGAGCGACACCGACGGCACCCTGCGGCGCAGATCCTCCACCGAGGCGTAGGGCCGCCCGGCATCGATCTCAGCGGCCAGGTCGTCGCCCAGGCCCCTCACATATCCGAGCCCCAACCGCACGGCCCATCGGCCTGTCGAATCGGCCGCCGACTCCAGCGTGGCCTTCGCAGCCGAAGCGTTGAGATCGGGGGTACGCACAACCACGTCGTGGCGGCGAGCGTCGCCCACCAGGGTATGGGGCGACCAGAACCCCATCGGCTGAGCGTTGAGCAAGGCTGCACAGAAGGCTGCCGGATAGTGGTATTTGATCCACGACGAGGCGTAGACGAGATAGGAGAACGAGACCGAGTGGCTCTCAGGGAAGCCGTAGTTGGCGAAGGCTGCAAGCTTCAACCAGATCTGATCGCCTATGTCGTCGGTGATGCCGTTGGCCCTCATGCCCTCAAAGAAGCGCCCCTTCAACTTCTCCATCCGGTCGCGACTTCGCTTCGACCCCACCGCCTGACGAAGCTTGTCGGCTTCAGCAGGTGTGAATCCGGCGACGTCGATGGCTATCTGCATCAACTGCTCCTGGAACAGGGGGATGCCGAGGGTCTTGGCCAGAGCATTCTCGAGGAGGGGATGGAGGTAGGTGACAGGCTCGAGACCATTTCGCCGCCGAATGTAGGGGTGTACCGACCCGCCCTGGATGGGGCCGGGACGAATCAGAGCCACCTCCACCACCAGGTCGTAGAAGCAACGAGGCTTGAGCCTGGGCAGGGTGGCCATCTGGGCCCGCGATTCGATCTGGAACACACCGATCGTGTCGGCCTTCTGGAGCATTCCGTAGACCTCCTGCTCCTGAGGAAGGGCGGCGAGATCCACTTCCACACCGTCGGTCTCGGCAATGAGATCGATGGCGTAGTGCAGCACCGACAACATCCCCAGCCCGAGCAGATCGAACTTCACCAGCCCAGCCGCGGCACAGTCGTCCTTGTCCCATTGGAGAACGCTGCGATTTTCCATGCGCCCCCACTCCACGGGGCAGACCTCGATCACCGGACGATCACACATCACCATCCCCCCCGAGTGAATTCCGAGATGACGGGGGAAGTGCTCGATCTCGGCCGCGAGCTCGAGCACCGGCAAGGGGATGGATATATCGGGGTCGCTTGCACCCTCTTTGGCATTGCTCCACCGGTCGACCTGCTTGGAGAAGGCATCTTGTTGACCGGCGGCATAACCGAGGGCCTTCGCCATGTCTCGGATGGCCGATTTCGAGCGGTAGGTGATGACGTTGGCGACCTGGGCGGTGTGGTGACGACCATGCCGCTCGTAGACGTACTGGATCACTTCCTCGCGTCGGTCGCTCTCGATGTCGATATCGATATCGGGAGGGCCGTCGCGTTCGGGCGACAGGAACCGTTCGAAGAGCAGACCGAGCGAGACGGCATCAGCATTGGTGATGCCGAGAGCAAAACACACCGCTGAGTTGGCGGCCGAACCACGCCCCTGGCAGAGGATGTCGACCCGCCGGCAGAAGTCGACGATGTCGTACACGACGAGGAAGTAGCCGGGGAAGCCGAGCTGGCCGATGAGATCGAGCTCGCGGTCGAGCTGGGCCCAGGCTCCCTCCACTCGTTCGGCGGCGCGGGAGCCGTAGCGTCGGATGCCGCCCTCTTCCACCAAATGCCGGAGATGGGCCATCTCGTCGAGCCCATCGGGGCACGGATAGGGCGGCAGATTGGGTGCAACCAGTGAGAGGTCGAATGCACACTCGAGCCCGAGCGCGGCGGCCCTTTCGACCACCCCCGGATATCGGGCGAAACGAGTGGCCTGTTCCTCTCCGGATCTGAGGTGCATGCCTGCCGGCGGGAGCCAGCCGTCGATCTCATCGAGGCTGCGCCGGGCCCGCACCGCCGCCATGGCCGATGCCAGGCGTCTTCTGGCGACGGAGTGGTGATGAGCGTTGGCGGTGGCGACCACGTCGACCCCGGCGGCCATTGCCAACTCGACCAGGCCGTCGTTGCGGACGGAGTCGATGGGCAGCCCGTGATCCCACAACTCCACAACCACATTGTCGGCGCCGAAGTCATCGACGAGTCGGTCGAGGGCTCGGCGCCCGGCGGCAGGGCCTTCCTCTATGAGTGCTTTCGGCACGGGGCCCTTGCGGCATCCAGTGAGTACCAGCCAATGATCGGAGTTGGTGGTTGATCCGCGGCCGCCGAGCTCGACGAGGCGTTCGTAGGAGATGCGGGGTGCACCTTTCTCCCCTGCCAGCTGGCCTTCACTGATGGCGCGTCCGAGAAGGGCGTAGCCGTGTGGGTCGCGGGCGAGGACGAGGAGGTGATTCCCGTTGGGATCAGCCGGGCCGGGGCGTGAGAGGTCAGCCAGGTCTCGAGGCGTGGAGGAATGGGGGCTGCCCGCCAGGTCTCCTGGCGGCAAAGACAAGGTGAGTTCTGCTCCGAAGATGGTGGGTAGACCGATCGCCCGTGCTGCTTCCGAGAAGCGAACGATTCCGTAGAAGCCGTTGTGGTCGGTGAGGGCGAGCGCCTCGAGGCCGAGGCGAGCCGCTTCCTCAACCAATTCCTCAGGGTCTGATGCCCCATCGAGGAAGGAGAAATTCGAGTGGCAGTGAAGTTCGGCGTAGGGGATGTCGCCGCGCTTTCTTGCCTGCTCCCGGGGTGGTTCGTAGGCAGAACGTTTACGGGTCCATGCCGGACTGTCGCTTCCGTCTCCCTCCCACAGATCACGGGCGCGCCCCGAGGGAGGCCGATCAGAGAGCGTGCGTTCTATGTCGCTCCACGAGACGTTCGGACTGTTCCATCCCACCCCTTCGAACATAGACGAACGTTTGTTCGTGAAGCAAGGTCGGATTACCCAGGAACCTGGAGCACAACCTCATCGCCTCATGGGCCGACGAGTACCGTTTCCCTAAGAGGAAGCCCGATGTTCCAGGCTGTGGACGACCGCGACCTCGACGCGGCCGACCAGGCGTTGGCCTCTTTCGTGGGGGGCATCTAGACGAGCGTGCGCAGATAGACCGCCCGCACGGCCAACGCTTCGCGCACCTCCGATGTCATCCCCTCCGCGAATTCGGCTCGATAGGTCGCATCGGTGACCACCTGTACCGCGAACTGGAGGCCCGACATCATCCCGATGAAAGCAGACACCAGCACGAGTTGGCGGGTGAACACCACTTCGCCGCCGAGCACCGACCAATAGATCGCCCAGTCGCCGGAGCGAGTGAGTTCTGCGGCGGTGGTCCACTGCAAAAGGGTGGTCTCTCTCACCGTGATGAGTCCGAACACGATGTAGAAGACAGTGATCACCAACGCGACCAGAGCGATCTGAATCGCCTGGGCGACAAACAGCAGGAGCCCCACGTTCCACTCGGCCTTTCGCCCCAGAGCAGGAGCGTTGGGCGGGTCCGCGCCGTCGGGCGGCACGAACTCCTCGGCCGGCGTGGCGACACATCGAGGCCTCACATCAGACCAGGCGGAGAAACGCGCCAGATCGACGGTGGTGCGCCTCACCGAAACACTCACAAACGCGCCGCCGACGCTTGCGATGAGCACTGCCACAGCACCGAAGAAAGGCAGGGAGAAATCATTGGCGACCTGCCACATTTCGGCATTGAGAAAGATGAAGGCAGAGAAGACCAACAGGATCGGTAGTGACTTCATGACGAGCGTGGCTATCTCGCCGATCTGGACTCGAATCTGGCCCACCGACCATTTCATCATCGGGAACAGGCCCCATGAAGTGATGATGTAAGCGAGCGTCAGGATCACGGTGTTCGCGATCAGGACTGTGATGAGGTTGGCGAGGACCGTCCCCTCCGCCCCCGCCGCGGTGGGGATCAAGGGAAGTGCGAAGTAGAGGAGCACTTCGAGAATGCCGATGTCGTCGGGTAGTTGAAGCGCTCGACGGCCACGGAACCGGTTGACGAGAGCCAAACCACCGAGCATCACCGCGATCCCGGCCAAGAAAGCCAGCGCCTGACTCCAACCCGACCAGCGGTCACCAAAGGTGAGGAAGAACTCCGCGAACACGACGAACATGAGAAACGGGACGGTTCGGGTGAGGACGTCCTCGGTGGCGGAGTATTGATCGATCAGGTGTGGAAGGCCACGACGAACAAACCAACGTTCGCAGCGATTGCGGTGGACGGCGGTGGGCTGCACAGCGACCATGATGCTCCCGTCAGTCCCACACCGCGGTGATCCACCACCTACCTCCTTCGAGCGACAGCAGCCGGGCCGCCCCGTCGTCGGTGATCACCTGGAACCGGGCCTGGCGTCGATGACCACCTGGATCCCACCAGCGTTCGTCGACGGGCCACGGACCGGCCCAGGCCGTGATCGCCGGTTTGGCGCCGCCGATCACCAGCCGATCAGGCGATGCCGACAACAGGCCGCGACCGTTGACGGTGACAGGTCGCCCGGTGGCATCGTGGACCTCGACCCTCTCTGGGTTACGAAGCACCCTGGTGGGTGATGGGGTGGGCAACGCGCCCGGCCATGGTGGGGCTTCGGGGTCGCTGGTGAGTGAGCGACCCCGAAGCTCGACTGTTGCCGATGGCACGAGAGCGAGCTGCTCATGGGCATGACGCCCTCCGCGGCGTTCGGGCACCATCACCGCATCAGCGCCGAGTTGACCCTGGAGGCGCGCCGCCACCCGAGCAGCCCGTTCATCGACCTCGGTCTCACCACCCCAGAAATCAAGTTGGCGGCCGGTAGCGGGTATGAGCTCATCGGGAACCAGGGCCACCCGGGCGATCCCCCCACTCGGCCTGGTGGCGGCCGACCCGTTGAGCCAACCATCGAGTTGCCAGCGCACCCGGTCGGCCACGGCCGCGTCGGTGAGGGCACCCTCGTGACGCCACAGGCGGACCAACTCCTCGCCATGTTCGGTCTGGGCTTCGATGGCAACGCGGACACAGGTGACCCCCTCCCTGCCCAGACGCTGATGGAGTTCGTCGGCGAGGCTGCGAGCGACGAAGGCAACCCGGTCGACCCGATCAGCGGGTGGATCGATCTCCGCTGCCACAGTCCAGTCGGCGGGTGGGAGCCGTGCATCGAGAGGCTGCTCATCGAGGCCGGAGGCAAGCCGATGCGCCCCCCTTCCCTCAGCTCCGAACCGGGCCAGTACATCGCGGGCCGGAAGGGCGGCGAAGGAGCCGAGGGTGCGCACTCCCAGCCGGATGAGCACATCGCTCAGTTCGGGACGCTCGAGAACACCGATACGCATCGGGGCGAGGAACTCCGACACCGCACCGGACTCGACGAGCCGAACAGGATCAGCGGCGCGGGCCGCGAGTGCAGCAGCAAAGGGCCCGTCGGCAACCCCCACCCTCACATCGGTTCGGCCTGCCAGTACCTCCCCCATTCGGCTTCGCACAAGATCGGCAACGACCTCATCGCCGCCGAAGTAGCGCGATGGGCCACGGATAACGATGGCGCAGGCACCAGGACGGGTGACCTCGACTCTGGGAGAGATGTCGTCGAGCGAGGCCACCACCGGCTCGAAGAGGCGGACCTCTCGAGCCTCATCACGATCGTGGATCACCAGTTCGGCACAGCGGGCCTGAGCCGCTCGGCGGCGCAATCCACGCTGAACGCCCAGGGAGCGAGCCGCCGGCGATGCAGCCACCACACGATTGGCGAAAACGACCGCGACCGGCTCATCGAGCGGACTGCCTGTAGCCACGACAGGCCAATCGGGGCACCAGGCGACGAGGGTGCGGATCGGAGCACTCATTCAGCCGACGCTTGCTGGTGCGCCGGCGGGACCGGGCAGAAGCAGTTGAGAGGATCGAGGCCGAGCCGCCGCCCCCCGGCCACCACCATTGACGGTGACCCGGCGCGACCGAAGCATTCCGTGGCCGACCCCCAGGCCCACCCATTCGGAGTGGGCGACATCGAGTTGCACGTCGGCCCCGGGAGTCCAACGACCGCCAGCGTGGATCATCACCGACCCGCGCTCACGAAGTCGAGCAGTGAGACGACGGGCATCGCCATCGCCGACCCGGTGGAAGGGAGCCACCATCAAAACATCAACTGCGCCGACAAGGGCCGCGACCGCCCCCGCCCATGAAGATGGCTCCGGTGACACAACGAGGAGTCGCTCAAGAGCGACCCCTGCCTCCTCGGCTGCGACGAGCCCGAGCTCGGGCTGGCCCACGATCGCTGTCCACGACCCGGCTGCGGAAGGCCCGGCAGCCAGGGCGAGAGCGAGGGCGGTTGCCCCACCCATGCCGTTGACACTCACAACAGATCCACGCCGCAACGCTCCGCCGGGAAGAAGGTCGACCAGTTCGGGCAGGACGGGAAGTGTTCGCTCACGGGCGAACGCCATCGGCGTAACCCGATCAGCTACGAGGCGAAGCCGGGCCCTGCGGTCGTCGAGCGCCTCGGCGGGGTCGATGATGTGGGGAAGTGACTCCGCTGCGGCCATACCCACAGTATCGAACACTCGTTCGTGTCTGGCAAGAAGGGCTGTCCAGACTCGCGATACCCGAGGAATGTCGAGAACGCCTAGGGTGTTCACTCATATATGCAGCTTCACGTCACCGATCAGGCAGCCGCGATTATTCGCCGCAAGGGTGGCACCGCTGTGGTCGATCTGCTCGAACCATTCGGTTGAGGCAAGAAGTTCGAGGTGTCAGTTGACGCTCGCACGAAAGGTCGCCGGCTCGACGGCTACACCCGCCGCCAGATCGACGGGCACGAGGTGTTGCTCGACCCGGATCTGTTGAAGCTTCCGGTTGAGCTGACGATTACGTCGGGTGGTGTGTTCGGTCGGAGCCTCGGCGCGGCCGTCGATGGTCTTGATGGAGCGGTCTGCCCGATCGAAGTCCTCTGAGATAGGCGAGCCTCACAAGGCGACAACTCTGAGCGTGAATCCTGGAAGCCTTGTCCGAACCAGCCCTTGTGGCTGCACCCGCTCGGTATTGCCTGCGGTCTCAATGGGTCGGGATCACTGCGGCGTCGCGAATATCGAGCACTGCCCGCGCTCGGGCGAGGCGTGCGCCTCAGCGGTGATGGTGGGCTTGCGCGGCCACAGTCTGGGCGGCCCATATGGCGCCGTGGGCGATCGCTGATCGGTAGCGTGCGGCAATGCGCATCGAGGTAGACGAACCGTGTCCGCTGCCAGACGACCCGGTGCTCGCGGAGTGGGCGTCTGCCATGCGCGACATGGGCGATTGGGGTTGGATCGTCGACTCCTCGTGGACACTGCGATTCGTGACGGATGAGCAGCGCCTCTCGTTGGCGTACGACATCGAGATGGCCCCGATCGTCATCGGCGAGCACTTGTTCGGCCCCGGGATGACCGAGATGAGCCGGTGGTGGCGTGCCGACCAGGCGGATGTGTGGTTCGGCACGTTCTTCGCCAACGTCGGTGGCTTGATCCTGACCGACACCGCTGGCGGGAAAGCCGAACTTCGGTCAGCCATCGATCCATCGCTGGCCGATATGGTCGAGGAACTGTCTCCGTCGGACGCCGACGCCACAGCGGGGTCTGCGGTGTCGGCGGGAACGACCGAACGCGGCGGGATGTTGCTCCTGAATACGCTGCGAATCCGCGACGCCAACGGCGGACTCCGCGGCACGGCGATCACCTTCAAGCCGGCGGTGGGCATGAACGTGCTCGGGACGATGGCCCTGGAACGCGACCCGGGCCACCTCAGACGCATGCGGTCAGTGGCCCGCGCCCGGCGCAGACCCGCGGCGATCCTTTTCGCAGATCTGGAAGGATCGTCCGCGCTCTCGCGCTCGCTATCGACCAGCAACTACTTCGCGGCGGGGCGGCGAATCGTTCGCGCCACCGACCGCTGCGTCGTCGACGCCGGCGGCTTGGTGGGCAGGCACGTCGGCGATGGGGTGGTCGCATTCTTTCCAGTTGAGGTCTTCGACTCGGAGTCCGCTGCGGCGAGGGCCTGCATCAGCGCAGCTCGCAACATCGAAGCGGCCATGCCAGAGGTTGCGTCGCGGTGTGTGCTCCCCGCCGAGCAGTTGGTCATGCGGTTCGGCCTCCACTGGGGTTCCACGATCTACATGGGCAACATCGGCACCGTCGCTCGTTCCGAGGTGACAGCCCTCGGCGACGAGGTCAACGAGGCTGCCCGTATCGAAGCCTGCGCGACAGGCGGTCGCCTCCTGGCGTCAAAGCCGCTCGTCGAGCGTCTCACGAGCGATGACGCCGCAGCGTTGCGGATCGATCACGACCGACTCGCCTACACCCAGTTGGGCCAGCTGACCACCGCCACAGAGAAGGCGCGTCGAGACGCGCCAGCGATCGCCGTGTGCGAGCTGTAGCTCGCAGTGAACCAGCACTTGGTCGGCACATCGAATCGGCCACGGCACCACTCCAGGCAGCCGCGTAGTCCCAGACGATGACGAACCGTTCTGCTCGGCTTCCGGCGAGATGTGCGACTCGAGCGGGGCTTGGACCCACTCCATATTCAAGCGCTCGTCAGGCAACCGGATGCGTGACCCTGGCTCGGGATTCGGATGAGGACTTAACGAGGTTTCGAGGTATCAGTTGATACCAGAACCAAGGGCCGGCGGCTCGACAGCTATCGCAGACAGCTTGTCGACGAATCAACGCTGTTGTACGACGCCGATCTGTTGAAACTGCCAGCGACTCTCACCGTCATCACGGGTGGCCTTTTCGGCGGGAAACTCAAAGCTGCGGTCGACGGCCTCAACGGAGCGGCCTGCCCGATCCAGTTGATCTGACCGTGCGCCCCGATTTGTCAACAGCGAGGTCGGCGAGAAACTGAAGCTGCGTGGCGTGAACGCTCCTCGTCGCCGAGCCGGGTGCTACCTTGCCGCGAGGTCGACACCCGACCTGATCCAGTCACAGCGGGGGGCAACTCGAGTGCGATCGATAAACACAGGACGTTTCACAGCAGAGATCGACGGCGACTTCGTCGTGTTCATCATCGGCGCAAGACCCAACCCGCTCCGACTCATCCGCGGGCTTCGCGACCTTGGTGGCAACAAGGGCATGAAGCACATGCTCGACTACCTCTCTGAGAACCCGGACAGGGGTCTTCTCGGTTACGAGCAGCTGGGCATCGGTTCATGGGTCCAGTACTGGAGGTCATTCGATCACCTCGAGGCGTTCGCCAAGGACACCGAAGATCCGCACCTTGAGGTCTGGCGGAAGTACTTCAAGCGCGTCGGCAAGTCCGCGCGCACAGGGATCTGGCACGAGACCTTCATGGTCCGAGCTGGTGAGTTCGAAGCGATCTACACGAACATGCCGGACTTCGGCCTAGCGAAAGCCTCGACAGTGGTGTCAGTCGCTGAATCGGTCGCAGCGAGGGATCGACTCGAGGGCAGCAAGGCCTGACATCACTTCACCCGAGCATCTCGATGTAGCAGGGGTGTGAGAGCCTTCCTACAAGGACCACTCATTGTTGTGAACTTCGACAAGCGTTCTCGCGCAGCTCTGCCGCGCCGATCGCGGCCCAAGTACCGCATCGCATAGTCCCAGGCGCCGACTGCAGCCTCGGTCCCGCGGTGGATGAGGGGTTAACCAATGTTCGAGGTATCAGTTGATACCAGAACGAAGGGCCGGAGGCTCGACAGCTACCGCAGGCAGCTGGTCGACGAATCAACCCTGTTGTACGACGCCGACCTACTCAAGCTTCCCGTAGATCTGACCATCATCACGGGTGGCGTCTTCGGCGGAAAACTCAAAGCCGCGGTCGACGGTCTCAACGGAGCTGCCTGCCCGATCCAGCTGATCTGACCGATTCCCAGCGCCCGGGCGGACCGTATGGTTGGTGACCAAGGGTTTGTGCCGCCAGTTGCGGCCGCCCGATATTGCCGGATGAGAGCGGCTGATTTCCCGATCACCAAGCCGTCATTGTCGAGCGCCCCCGAACCGGTGTGTCTGGGCACCCGGTGACGGCGGGTGGGGTGGTGCGATAGACCAGTTGTCTATGACAAGCGAGCACACCGTTTTGTTCAGCGCCGACACAATCGCCGAGAAGGTGACTGAGATGGCGGCGCGTATCGACTGCGATCACGGCGACGACGGGGTCGTGGTGATCGTGGTGATGAAGGGCGCTGCGATCTTCGCCGCCGATTTGGTGCGAGCTATGGACACCGAGACCGAGCTTGCCTATCTCACGGC
>CAXMSE010000090.1:0-7143 GCA_964196195.1 uncultured Gammaproteobacteria bacterium
GCCAACATCTACCCGACCGAGATCGAACGGGTACTGCTCGAACATCGAGACGTCGACGCCGCGGCCGTCGCCGGCTTGCCCGACCTGCGCCTTGGCGAGCGGGTGGTGGCGATCGTCACCACACTCCATGAGTCTCTGGACGCAGCCGATTTGGCCGATCACTGCCGCGAGCGTCTCGCTCCCTACAAGGTCCCCGAGCTGATACAAGTGGTCGACGAGCTACCCGTCAACCGGGCCGGCAAGCTCCAACGCAGAGCCCTCGCCGCCCTGATCAGCGAAAACCCCAACAACCGCCGCCACCTCTCTTCGTAGACCTCTCAGGAAAAGACGTCAGCAGTCGTTGGGAGTGGCTTCGGGAACGCTCCAGTCGGCGGGCATGGCTGCGAAGTCGAAGAACGGAGCCTCATCCTCGGCGGCCATGGCGGCCTCGATCTGGTCGTAGAAGCCCTTGCCGGTCTCGCCGGCGAAGGTGATGGCGACCTCTTCGTCTGATTCGGTGACTTCGGGGCGCTGCACGTACTCCGGGAAGGAGGCCTCCGACGCGTCGCCTTCGGCATACCCGCGGGCGAACATCTGCTTGAGAATGCCGAACCCGTCGTGGCGCACGAGAGTCTCACCGCGTGGGCTACCACCCATCGACTTCATGTGCGACTGGAACTTCTCCAGGTCGTGGGTGTCGTAGGCGACATGCTGGACGGTGTGGTCGCCATGCTTGTTGACGAACCGGGTGACCTGGGACAGTTGGCTGCGATCGATACCTTCGATGAGGGCCACGCCAAAGTCGCCGAAATCGATGCACCAGATCTTCATGCTCGACTCGGGGTCGTCGGGCCGAACATCGTCGATGCGGTTGATGAGGGTGCCCCCCTCGACCGCGGTGTGAAACCAGGTCCACTTCTCGATGGTGCCCTTCTCGCAGGCGTAGGCGATGTGATCGACCTTCTTGAGCATTGACGGCACTTGTTTCCTCCTGAGCCAAGTTGAAGCGTCACTCAATCAGTTTCGTCAGTGTTGGACAACTACACTGTACGAATCGCTTATCTCGCAGTAGGTATTACAGCATTTCGCTCGCTTTGCCTGCCCCCAGTAGCTTTGGAGCAATCAGAATGATCGACGGCCCGGATACTCTCGACTTGCGCCTGATCGCGGCGCTACGTCGATCACCTCGCGGATCGGTGTCGGATCTCGCTCGCACCCTGGGAGTCGCCCGGGGAACGGTTCAACTACGCATGGACCGCCTGAGCGCCAACGGGGTCGTTACCGGATTCGGCCCAGACATCGACCCTGGCGCCGCCGGATACGACGTTCAGGCCTTCACCACCTTCGCCATCTCCCAGGGTGCCCACGACCGCACTGTCGATCACCTGGCGTCGATCCCCGAGATCATCGAAGTCCATACAGTCACCGGGGGCGGGGATCTCTTGGCGCGGATCGTGGCCCGCAACAACGACCACCTCCACGAAGTGCTCCAGACGATCGCATCCTTCCCAGAGGTCACCCGCACCG
Organism: uncultured Gammaproteobacteria bacterium; assembly: GCA_964196195.1. Taxonomy (GTDB): domain Bacteria; phylum Actinomycetota; class Acidimicrobiia; order Acidimicrobiales; family Aldehydirespiratoraceae; genus OFTM10. The sequence continues at coordinate 1,507 of CAXMSE010000090.1, forward strand.
AAACCCACCTCGCTCTCGCCACGCCGGTCCAACGTTCCATCGCCGATCTGATCGTCGAGAGGGTCTCCGAGACCGCCTGATCACGGGCGGGCTGCGACCCAGGTATCGAGCGGGGGGTAAGGTCCCCAACATGGGCAACATGGTGAATTTCGACAGAGAAGACGGACCCCGCGGGCACCTGGCCATTCCGGCCGGCGGCTCGGGGCCGGGGGTGATCGTCATCCAGGAGTGGTGGGGGCTGAACCCCCAGACGAAGGGCGTGGCCGACATGCTCTCCGCCCATGGGATCGTCGCCTTGGCACCCGACCTCTACCACGGTGAGCTCGCCGGCCACGACGAGATGGACAAGGCAGGTGAGCTCATGACCTCGCTCCCCGCCGATCGGGCTGCCGCCGATATGAGTTCGGCGGTCGACTTCCTCCTCGGTCACGAAGCGGTTAGCAGCGACGGGATCGGTGTGGTCGGCTTCTGCATGGGGGGCATGCTCACCCTGATACTCGCCGCGCTGCGAGGTGATGCCGTGAAGGTCGCAGTGCCGTTCTATGGCTACCCGCCGGCAGGTTCCGAACCGGATTGGGACGGCCTCACCGCAGTGGTGAGGGGTCATTTCGCGGAATCCGACGATCATTTCCCGGCCGACGCGGCCCGCGACCTCGAGTCGCGGCTCCAGGACATGGGTAAGGACATCGAGATCACCTTCCACAGCGCGTCCCACGCCTGGATGAACGAGACCGACCCCTTCGGCATCTACGACCCTGAACTTGCTGCGAGGCTCTGGCCTCAGGTGCTCGGTCTTCTCCAAGACGAGCTCTCCTGATCTCGCCCCTGCGGTTCGACAGGCCGACTCGTGGGCTCGTCGTCGTGCTCCTGGCCGCCGGTATGGGCGCCTGTGGCGGTGGTCCCGACCCGTCCCCAGAGTCTCAACCCTTTCCTGACGTCGTGGCGGCGACAGTCTCTGTCGATGCAGACGACACCTTCACATTCGCGGTCACCATCAGCTCTCCCTACGACACCCCTGAGCGATACGCCGACGGGTGGAGACTCGTCGGGTCGGATGGCACCGTCTACGGGGTCCGGTTGCTGACCCACCCCCATGGCGACGAGCAGCCATTCACCCGTTCATTGAGCGGCATCGAAATTCCCGACGATGTCTCCACCGTGATCGTGGAGGGCCGTGACCTCCTCAACGGATGGGGCGGCACCAGCCTCGAGACCACTGTCGGCTAGTCCGCAGGGCCGATGACCGGCCCCGGGACGGTCGATCGCCTAGAGTGCCAACTCCGGGACCTAGGGCCCTAGGTCTCCCAATCCAGATCGGGCACTGTCGATTCTGTCGACCGGGCGTGCCCGGCGTCCTCGTCAAGGTGGCCTGATGGGTGAGATCGTTATTGCAGCGAAGGTGACACACGTCCCCTCGATGTTCATCTCCGAGCAGGCCGGTCCTCACCACGGTTGCCGCGATGCGGCAATCGCAGGCCACCACGAGATCGCCAGGCGGGCCCGGTCAGCGGGCGCCACCGCCTTCGTCGTGTTCGACACCCACTGGCTTGTCAACTCCGGCTACCACATCAACGCCAACCCTCGTCATGTGGGCACCTACACCAGCAATGAGTTCCCCCATTTCATCCAGGAACTCCCCTACGACTACGAGGGCGTCACCGACCTCGGTCACGCGATCGCCGATCTTGCCACCTCACGCGGGGTGAGGACGCGGGCCCACGACGCAGTGCCGTCGCTCGGCCTGGAGTACGGAACCCTCGTTCCCATGCGCTACATGAACTCCGATCCCTACGCTGCCCTCCCCGTGCTGTCGATCGCGGGGTGGATGCAGCACTCCTCCTTCGAGGAGTCACGCTGCGTCGGCTCTGCGGTTCGCGACGCGATCCTCGAGAGTGAGCATCGTGTGGCCCTGCTCGCATCTGGCTCGCTCTCACACCGTATCTGGCCCAACGACGAGGTCGAACACGGCATGTTCAACATCAGCCGCCCGTTCAACGAGCACGTCGACAAGCTCGTGCTCAACCTCTGGAAGGAGGGCAGGGTCGAGGAGTTCCTGGCAATGCTGCCCGACTACGCCGAGCACTGCTCGGGTGAAGCTCACATGCACGACACCGCCTTGCTTTTCGGGGCGCTCGGTTGGGATGAGTATCATGGTGCGGGCGAGATAGTCACCGACTGGTTCCCGTCGTCGGGTACCGGACAATGCAACGTCGTTTTCCCGGTGGCCAGCTGAACCAGATGGGCCAGAACATGACCGAGACGGATTACCACAACATCCGCACCACGGCGCTCGCGCCACCGACTGGATGCCCGTTCGACCCCTCGTTCACGCCACTTTCCGGCGACTATGTGGCCGATCCCTACCCGATCCTCGAACATCTTCGCGAGGAGAGGCCCGTCGTTTACGCGGAACCACTCGGGTTTGTGGTGGTCACTCGGATGGCCGACGTAGCGGAAGTGTTCCTGAATCCGGAGGTCTACTCCTCGGCCAACGTGCAAGACCCCGTATTTCCCGTCTGCGAGGAAGCGGCCGCGATCCTTCGCGCCGACGACTTCAATCCGGTGGCGGTGATGTCAAACCGTCAGGAACCCGATCACGGCCGCATCCGCCAGTACACCAAGAAGGGCTTCTCCAACCGCCGCACCCGCACCCTGGAGCCCTACATACGACGCCGCACCAGCGAACTCATCGACGACATGCTTGCCGGTGAGCGGCCCACGGACTTCATATCCGCACTCGCTTATCCACTGCCGGGCGAAGTGGTGTTTCGGTTCATGGGCTTTCCCGAGACCGACGACCAACAACTCAAGGACTGGTGCGCCAACCGGCTCGCATTCTCCTGGGGCCAACCCACCCCGGCCGAGCAGGTGGAGATCGCCGAGAACATGCTCGCCTACTGGCGCTATGTGAGGGAGTTCACCGCGGCCAAACGCCAGACACCGGCCGACGACTTCGCATCTGAGCTACTCGCCGACCACGATGCCAACCCCGACGATCTCTCCTACCGGGAGGTCGAATCGATTCTCTACGGGCTCTCCTTCGCCGGCCACGAACCCGTCACGCTCCTGCTCGGAAACACCTTGCTCACCCTTCTCTCGCGGCGCGAAGAATGGGCAGAACTCTGCTCCAATCCCCAACTCCTGGCGGGAGCAATCGACGAGGTCATTCGCTGGAACTCGCCCCAGATCGGCTGGCGACGAATCACCACCCGCGACACCACACTCGGCGATGTCTCGATCCCGAAGGGCACCCAGGTATTCCTGAGTCTCGGCGCCGCGAACAGAGACCCCCGTGAGTTCCCCGAGGCCGACACATTCGACCTTCACCGCGCCGACGCCCGCAACAACATCTCCTTCGGCAAGGGCAACCACTATTGCCTAGGGGCGAAGTTCGCACGATTCGAAGCCCGGATCGTGTTGGAGGTACTGGCTGAGCGCATCCCCTCGATCGCGCTTGTGGATGGCCAGGCGACCGACCCCTTCCCCAATATCAGCTTTCGGGGTCCCAGCTCCCTCATGGTCACCTGGGATCAATGAGCCGCCAAGGCCTCTGAGTGGCCACAAGACGCATCGACCTTCGTCGATGTGTTTGGTAGGCTGGCACCATGACCGAATTGTGCTGCTCCCCGCTGCTCTCCACCGCCATCACCGAGGACGAAGCCATCGAACTGGCAGGCATTCTCAAGGCGTTGGCCGATCCGGTTCGCCTCCGCCTGGTGAGCGTGATCGCCTCCCAGGGCGAGGGGTGTGCCTGCGACTTCCCCGCGGTGCTGGGTAAATCTCAGCCCACGGTGAGCCACCACCTGACCCAGCTCGTCAAGGCAGGAATCCTCGACCGCGAGCAACGTGGAAAATGGGCCTGGTTCCGTGTCAACGAAGAACGTCTCGCGGCGGTCCGGGCGGTCCTCGCCTGACATCGCCGAAGCGGCCGGCAGGTTCCAGTTCCGGCCCTCGTGGGACGAACCGGCCCCTCAGAACCCGAGGTGGGCCACGATCTGCTCCACACAATCGTGCAGGGAGCGCTCGGTATCAACCTCGATCTCAGCGTTGTGCGGCGGTTCGTAGGGGGCCGAAATCCCACTGAACTCAGGGATCTCGCCCGCTCTCGCTCTGGCATAGAGACCCTTCACGTCGCGCTTTTCGCAGACCTCCAGAGGGGTGTCGACATACACCTCGACGAAACATCCCTCGGGATGAAGCTCTCGCACACGATCACGATCGACCCGATAGGGCGAGATGAACGCGGTGAGCACAACCAGGCCTGCGTCCTGGAACAGGCGGCAGACCTCACCGATCCGGCGGATGTTTTCGGTGCGATCCTCGGGTGAGAAGCCGAGGTCACGATTGAGGCCGAAGCGAACATTGTCGCCATCGAGCACGTAAGCCGCCACGCCCCGGCCCAGCAGGGCTTCTTCCACCGCGAAGGCCAGAGTGGACTTGCCAGATCCGGAGAGACCGGTGAACCATACGGTGGACGAACCATGGCCGAGGTTGGCGGCTCGCTGGGCGTCCCCGACATGGCCCTCGGCGCGCACGATGTTGGGGGCGAGCGGTTCGTCAGCCACGCAGTACACCCCGCTCTGAAAGCACGGCGAGGATAGCGTCGACGCATTCGTCGACACCCTGGGTGGATGTGTCGATTCGTAGGTCGGCGTCGGTGGGGCGCTCGTAGGTGGCCGACACGCCGGGAAACTGAGGAATGTCGCCTCGATCGGCGGCTTCGTACATGCCGTTGGAGTCGCGTTCACGGCACACCGCCACCGGAGTGTCGACGAACACCTCCACGTAGCGGCGGGGATCGATGAGTTCGCGGGCCCGACCGCGTACCTCGGCGTTGGGGGCAACAAGGGCAGCGATGGCGATGATGCCCTGGTTGTTGACGAGGTGGGCGACTTCGGAAACTCGGCGGAGGTTTTCGGAACGTTCCTGGGCACTGAAACCCAGATCTCGACTGATCCCCAGCCGGATATTTTCACCATCAAGACGCACCGAGACCTTGCCGCGATCGAACAACTCGCGTTCGAGTGCGGTGGCGATGGTGGACTTGCCGGCCGAGGTGAGGCCGGTGAGCAAGACTGTGCAGGGTTGCTGCCCGAACCGGACTGCTCGTTCCTTGTCGGCGATCCCGGACACCTGGCGAACGAGGGTGGCATCGGGGGTGCGGTCCCACGACGAGGCCACGCCCTTGATCATTCCCGCGCCCACGGTTGCGTTGCTGAGTCGATCGATGAGGATGAAGGATCCGGTCTGGCGGTTGGTGGCGTAGGGATCGAAGAGCAGTTCTCGGTCAGAACTCACCGTGCAGTAGGCGATGTCGTTGAGCGCGAGCGCAGCCGCCTCTTCTTCGCCCAGGGTGTTGATGTCGACTCGATGCCGGATCGCGGTGACCGACGCATTAGTGATCCCGTTGGCCGACTGGAGCAGGTATTGATGGCCCGGCTCCATCTCCTCGTCGGCCATCCACACGATCATGGCGTCGACCTCATGGGCCCTCACAGGGGGATGGTCGGCCTTTGCCAACAGGTCGCCACGGCTGACATCGATCTCATCGGTGAGGGTGAGGGTGACCGCCCGTCCAGGCCCGGCCAGGTCGAGATCGCCGTCGAAGGTGACGATGCGCTCGACCGAGGACGTGAC
>CAXMSE010000091.1:0-21301 GCA_964196195.1 uncultured Gammaproteobacteria bacterium
CGCGAAGCCGGCGCCGAGTTCGTGATCGTCAGCCTCCACTGGGGCAATGAATACCGCCACGAGCCCACGTCGGCCCAGAACGCGTGGTTGGAGGAGATCCTGCCGTCCGATGAGGTCGACCTGATCATCGGTCATCACGCCCACGTGGTGCAGCCCGTCGACAAGGTCGGCGACGAATGGGTGGTATTCGGCCTCGGCAACTTCTTGTCGAACCAGTCGGTCAACTGCTGTGTCACTGCATCTCAGGACGGCATGATCGTCACCGTCCGACTGTTCGAGGCGGCCGACGGCACGATCGAGGCGACCGGGGTGCACTACACACCCACCTGGGTTGATCGTCACAACGGATACGTGATCCGGCTCGCGGAGCCGGGCCGAGACGATCTACCCACCGAGACAGCAAAAGTTCTTGAGGGTTCCATGGGCCGCACGGAGTCGGTGGTGAGTTCGAGGCTCGGACCCATCGACGGTCTCACCACCGAATCAGACCTCAATCCGAGTGTCGGGCAAGCAGCTGACGGATGATCACCTTCAGGCACAAGGTCTCGTCGGCTCCTTCGAAGATCGACAGCACCCTGGCGTCCACGAAGTAGCGAGACACGGCGTACTCCTCGGCGTAGCCCATTCCGCCGTGGATCTGCATGGCCTCGCGCGTGACCCACTCGGCCGCGCGACACACGTAGGCCTTCACCATCGATGCCTCCAGGGCACCGCCGCCTTCACCCATGAGCGTGGCCACGTGAAGGGCGTACTGGCGTGCCGCCTGGATCACCATCGCCATGCGGCCGAGCTTCACTTGGGTGAGCTGATACTCCGCGATCGGTCGGTTGAAGACCTCGCGGTCTTCAGCGTAGGCATAGGCCGCCTCATAGGCGGCCTGCATCACTCCCACCGCCCGCGCCGCGGTCTGGAGCCGGCCGTTCTCGAATCCCTGCATCTGGAAGTAGAAGCCACGGCCTTCGCCGCCGGCCTCTCCGATCAGGGCATCGGCAGGCACCCACCAGTCGTCGAATGACACCTCGTAGCTGTGCATGCCGCGGTAGCCGATGGTGTCGATCGCCCGACCATCCATGCGCCCGCCGTCGGGCTGGGTATGGCCGAAGTCGTGACCTTCGCCGCGAGGTTTGGGAACGATGAACACACTGAGTCCTCGATGGTCGGAGGAACCCGCCGTGGTCCGGGCCAGCAGCATCAGCACGTCGGCGCGGCCAGCGAACGTGCACCATGTCTTCGTGCCGTTGATGATCCAGCCGTCAGCGTCGTCGCGTGTAGCAGTCACCCTCAACCCGGCAACATCGCTGCCGTAGTCGGGTTCGGTCACCGCTACCGCAGCCATGATCTCGCCGCTCGCCAGCTTTGGTAGCCAGGTGCGCTTTTGTTCTTCGGTACCGCCCGCCACCAGGGCCCGGCTCAGGATCTCCGGCCGGGTGATGAGCGAACCTCCGATACCGAGGGAACCACGCGACAACTCTTCGGTGGCCACCACCATGGCGAGGTAGTCGCGAGCGCCGCCCTCGGCGGAGCCGCCATAGGCGACCGGCACCGACAGGCCGAAAACCCCGAGCTCGGCGAGACCGACGATGAGGCCTTCGGGAATGTCGGTGTTGGCGCGGTGGGTATGCTCCGCGATCGGAACGATCTGTTCGTCGGCGAACCGCCTGAATGTCTCTGCGGCGAGAGCGAAATCCTCGTCGAGATGGCGAGGTGCTTCCTTCGTCAATGCGGCCACGAAACGGGGATGGCGCGCACTTGCGATCAAGGGCCGAATCGAGTCGAGTGCATCCACCGGGATGCCCCAGCTGTCCTCACGGCCCAGCACCTTGCCTGCTAGATCGTGGGCCACGTCGGCCACGAAGGCGATGGCGAGGCGGGCTTCTGCCTCGCCTGACTTGCCGTAGTCGAGCAGGTTGGCGGCCGAGGCGACCGCGGCCGCACCGTGGGCAACTTCGTAGGCAACGACCTGGTGGTCGTCGATGTCGAGGCCGGTGAGTTGTTCGAGCGCGGCATCGATGACATGCCGCATTGTTTCGACCGCGACTCTCGCCTCGTCGAGGGTGGGGGAGTTGTCCATTCGCCCGACGATATTCGAACCGGGTCAGGCTGGACCGGTCAGAGCTCCGATCAGGGCGTCGATTGTTTCATCGGCGATTGCTCGCATCTCATCGTCGGTGCGGTCTTGGATCGGATGGGGCGTGAACACTCGTGCCGTGTCGAGCCCGAGGCTCGCGGTCTGGGTGGCGGCGGCATCGATGAACTGGTTGGACGCCACGAAGACCCCCGGGATGCCTCGGCGCTCGAGCTCGCTGATGTCGTGCACACTGCACGTCGTGCAGGAGCCTCAATCAGCGAGGGCTTCGATCACCGCGTCGCAGCTGGCGGCGATCTCGTGGCGAAGGTCGACAGGAGCGGGCTTGGCGAAGGTGGGTTTGATGAAGCGCTTCACCTTGACCCCAAGGCCATCGAGGCGCTCCTCGATTCGGTCGAGGAAGATATTTCCGCGGGCTTTGGAGATGTCGAGGAGGCCGACGGTGAGCCCGTTGAGCGACTCCGGTCGGGGCACTCGCTCACGGGTGTCGGGGCGGAGTTCACCGGTGGGGTCGAGAACGGTGCTGCTCATGGGGTGATCTCCTTCGTCACGGTGACACTACCTGTGCCGCCGGACACCCATCCGCCGAAGGTCATCGAGAAGAGGCCGGCCCCGCTCCCGGCATGCACCACATGGATCCCTCCGGGCGGGAACTTGGCCAGTGTTTCCCCGGCCAGGAACTCGGGCATTCCTTCTTCGATTCCACCGGCACCCCGGATGATCGTGTCGGCGTCGATCGTCAACTCGGCTGTGAGCGCATCGAGGAATCGTTCGCGGGTCCATCCGGCGTCGTGGTAGCGGCTCATGTGTTCGGGCCCGAGCACGAGGACGGTCTCGAACATCAGGGCGAGGCGGGGGCTGACGTTGCCCATCAGCCCGGCGGCTAGGTGCTTGGTGAGCGACTCCGGCGATCGGGAGATCTGGTCGACCAGGATCCGGGGCCCCTGGCCGGGGAAGAGGGTGACGGTGGAGATGTCGGCGGAGAAACCTCGGCTCTCGGCCAAGGACTCCCACGGTGAGCCCTCCTCGTCTTCGGGGAAGCAGAGCCCGAGCTTTGCTGGACCGCCGTGGGTGGCCCGGTCGATGCCTCCGGGTTTGCCGCCGCCGACATTGCGGATCACCAGCTGCAAAGCGCGTCCGATGGTGGAGTTGGCACGGTTGCCCGGCCCCAGCACGTTGATGCCGCTGTTCATGTCGATCTCGCGGCGGATGGGCCCGTTGACGATGAGGATCGGGCCACTCGGCATCGTGGTGGCGAGAAGGCCGTGCATGTTGAATTCCTCGGTGCAGGCCGCCTCCACCGCGGCAAGAACCACCGGGAGGTACTCCGGCCGGCACCCGGCCATCACCGCATTGACGGCCACCTTCTCGACGGTGCACTCCACGAGGTCGGGTGGCGCCACGGCCACCATCTCGTCGGGATCTCGGCTGGTTCCCTCGAGCATGCGCAGGACCCGCGCCTCTGTGGGGGGCACCACCGGTAGGCCATCGGACCAGCCCCGGTCCCACATGGCCTCCCACTCGTCCTCGAGCGCAGCGATCTCAACCCTTCGACTGGTGAGTGTCGAACCGGAGAACCGCACGGCGAGTTCGTCGGTGCGGTTCGGGTCGACGCTGAGCGACCCACAACCGGGCCGCCAGTCGGCTATATCAGGCCCGAGGTCGTCGATTCCTGTGAACGACTGCCATTCCTCGCGCGACCAGCCCTCGATCCGACGGGTGGGAACGCCATCCACAACTTCCAAGAGCGTGGGCACGGTGATTATGTCGTGGTGCCACGACAGCGCCAGATCATCGTCGTGCACTACCCACTCGTCGATGGATGGAAACGCCGGGTTGTCCTGGGTGATCACGGTGATCGACGATCTCTCCGCCAGGTCGGCGAGAACAGGCACGATCAGTACGCAGGTAGGACAGTCTTCTTTCACCACTGCCACCAGCCCATCGGGCAGTGGAGGACGCTGGATCGAGTCTGACGGCTGGCTCATCTCGACACTGTGCCACAGAGCGCCGGCCATGAGATATCTGTCACCGCGCACCCCGCCGCGGTCCACCCTGATCCCTTTCGCGATGGGCTCGACCGCATCCCCCTCTCGATTCCGCCAGGCTCGCCGACCGGACGGGGCGCTAGCGTTATGCCTCGTCGCCATGCCAATCAGGAGTGTCTAATGTCGATCGATCCCAGAGAGTTCCGACGGGTGCTCGGTCATTTCGCCACTGGAGTCACGGTGGTCACCGGTACCGGCGACGACGGACCGGCCGGGATGGCGATCGGTTCGTTCGCCAGCGTCTCGCTCGACCCGCCACTGGTGATGTTCTGCCCCGGTCGAGAGTCAGGCAGCTGGTTACACATCAAGGAGACCGGTTCGTTCTGCGTCAACGTGTTGACCAGCGACCAGGCCGAGGTCTGTGGCCTGTTCGCATCGAAATCAGACGACCGCTTCGCTGGCATTGAGTGGACCACCGAGGCCACCGGATCGCCTGTTCTCCCCGGCTCGCTCGCTTGGATCGACTGTGAGCTGCACGCGATCCACGATGGCGGCGACCACGACATCGTGGTCGGGCTCGTCAAGGCCATGGGCACCGGCTCCAACGAGGCCGAGCCTCTGCTCTTCTTCCAGGGCGGCTACGGCCGCTTCGGCTCGCTCTGACATGGCGATCTACGCCCTCGGTGAGCGGGTTCCCGATATTCACGAGACCGCGTACGTACATCCCGACGCGGTCGTCATCGGAAGTGTCGTGCTCGGCCCTGGATCATCTGTCTGGCCCCAAGCGGTGATCCGCGGCGACGACAACACGATCACCGTCGGAGAAGGATCGTCGATCCAGGACGGTTCAGTTCTGCATTGCACGCCCCAAATAGTCACGACCGTAGGAAATTTCTGCACCATCGGGCATCTCGCCCACCTCGAAGGCTGCACCGTGCTCGACCACGCCCTGGTGGGCTCGGGAGCGATAGTGCTCCATGGGGCAGTCATCGGCCGCCATGCCCTGGTCGGGGCGGCCGCGCTGGTGCCCGGCGGGATGGAGGTGCCAGAGCGGGCGATGGCGCTCGGTGTGCCGGCCAAGATTCGTGCCGACGCCCTGCCGGAGTTCCACGCCAAGATCAACGTCGAGACCTACATCCGGCGCGCCGAGCGGTTCCGCTCCGAGATGCGCCGGCTCGACTGAGTGGATGGACGAGCCTCTCAAGATTCTCGTGGTGTGCACCGCCAACGTCTGCCGTTCGCCGATGGCCGCCCACTTCCTCAGCGCGGCGGCAGCCGAGGTTGGGCTCCAGGTTGAAGTGACCTCAGCCGGCTTCCTGCTGGCCGACCAGTCCGCATCAGATGAGGTGATTTCGGTGATGGGGGAGCGCGGTGTTGATCTGAGCTCGCACAGGTCACGCCTGAGTACGCCGGCATTGGTGACCGATGCCGACCTGGTGGTCACCATGGAGCGGCGCCACAGTCGCGATCTTGTGCTGATGGCTCCGGGATGTTCGCGCCGGATCCACACCCTCGGCGGTGCAGTGGAGCTCCTCGAGGCACCCGAGAGTGTGGGCCAAAGTCCAGTGGAGAGGCTCGCGAGCATTGGTGAGCGCCGGTCGACCTCCGCCTTACTCGGCAACGGCGACGATGAAGTGGCCGACCCCTACGGGAGGGGACGCCGCGAAAACCGCTCGACCGCGGCAAACCTAGAAAGTCTGAGTGACCGGCTGATCGACGCCCTGGTCAGCGATCAGCCTCCCTCCCCCGAGTGAGCCGTCCGGCGCGGGTCGGAGGAACCAGGCCGAACGAATCACGGGTGTAGGCCGAAATACCTACAGGTCGACCAGGGAACAGCCGAACTTCCGGCTGTGGGAGCACCAGTTTCGCCGCGGCACAGGCCTGCCGCCGATGAGATACCAGCCGGGATGACCCTGCTCTACGCGGACCTGCCCGAACGAGTCGAACCCGAGCGTCCCGATCGTCGAAGGCTGGAGGCGCTCGCGATGCTGCTCGCCGGAGCGGGCGCGGCAGTCGCGGGAGTAGGTGTCGTCGAACCCCTGCTTCGGTCCCGCCGCGGGCCCGACGACGAGTGGGCATTGTCACGCGAGGCCCCAGCGGAGTCGATCGCCTCCGGGGTCGAGCGCCTAGTTGCGCCGGTGTCAGACGCTCCCGTGCTCGTCGGCCCGGCAAGGGAGTTCCAGTACGCCCCGGTCGATCTCACCGATGAAGCGTCCGCCATCGTCAACTCAGTGCCCGACCCGGCACCGCTGCCCGGCACAGGTGCCGCGCCACGGTTGGTGGTCACCCAACCGGCGCCCATGGAGATCGAACCCATCGCGCCGGTCACCACCGTTCCTCCCGCCACGAGCACCACCACGGCGGTCGCACCGGCCACGACAGTGCCGTCGACCACAGTGCCGACCACCACGGTGCCGACGACCGCTCCGACCACGACGGTCCCACCTCCACCGAGTCCGTCTGTAGCGATGCAGCAGCTGGCGCTCACGGCCGGGTTCACCCTCACCGCGGCGATGAGCCAAACCCTCGCCGACACGGGCCTCGAGGGCTGGGTCGACTCCCAACTCGAAGTCGACTCTGTGCCCGATCCCGGCGTGGACGACGCCCTGGTCGGCTTCGATCTACTCGACGCCGATCCAAACGCGCTCACCGCTGCGGGTCTCGGGCCGGTGGCCCTGTCCCAGGTCCGATGGGCAACTTTCGTGCGGATGATCGTCGGTGAGCGTCAGGTGCACGAGCAGGTATCTGGACTCTGGCGCGAGTTCTTCGCGGTCCATGGCGATCCTGCCGATCTCGTCGGACTGGAGCAGACCATCCGCCGTCACGCACTCGGGCCCTACGTCGAGTTGCTCACCTCGGTCCTGGCCACCCCGGCGATCCGGAGGGCCTATGCCCTCCCGGACCGCGCCACCGCCGATGATCTCATCGACTCCGGATTCGTTCGCGATCTCCTGGAACGGTTCACGCTCGGCGACTCCGAATTGTTCGACGAGGCTGAGATCGAGGGGTTGGCGATCGACCTGGCCTCGAGCACTGCCGCGGCGAGAACCAAGCTCGCTGAGCTGTGCAGCCGCCCAGAAACTGCCCACCACATCGGCGGAGCGGTTGTGGCTCGCTTCCTGGGCTCCCCGGTGCCTGCAGTGTCGGGCCGGGCCCATGAGGTCTTCGCCTCGTCGGGAAATATCGGGGCTGTGGTTCGGGCCACCCTCGTCGAGGGCCTCGACCACGCGGACGCCGACCGAACACGAAGTGGCGAGCTTTGGCTCCGTGCTGCGCTTCGCTCTGTGGCGGGCGATGTGGTTGTCGGTGGTGAGTGGAACGCGGACGACCCCGGGAGTATCGCGGGCATGCTCCGCGCCCTAGGAGCAGAGCCGGGAACCGGAGTGTCCGATGACGACGCCGACTGGGAGACGTCGACTGCGATCCAGGCCCGCTGGGTTGTGGCACGGCGTCTCGTCGGTGGCAGTGGGGTGGGGGCTTCGGTAGATCTGGGAGGGTTGGTTCCGGATCCCCCGCTCCCCGCCGCCGTCCTGCTCGACGGGCTCTTCGACCGGCTGGGAAGCCACCAGGACGACCACGAACGCGAAGCATTGTTGATCTATCTGGGGGTGGAGCACGACGATCTCATCACAACTATCGACCTCGGCACTATCGCAGATCTCGCTGCTCTGGTCCTCAGCTTCCCTCGTTTCCAACGTCGATCCGGTGGCCGCTCATGAGCCGGGATCTCAGCCGGCGTGCCTTCCTGGGGCGGACGGTCGGCACCGGTCTCGGCGGAGCCGTGCTGATGGCCGCTCCGGCGCTGGCCGGGGTTCACACTGGGAGTGAGGCAGAGAGCCAGGAGAACCGCATCTCGGGAACGGTCGTCGTGGTCACCCTCGTTGGTGGTGCCGACGGGCTCAGCGTAGTGGTGCCACATCAGAGCCCGGACTACTACCGGCTGCGCCCTTCGATCGCCATCCAACCGCCGGAAGACCCACACGGTGCGATCCCGTTCGCGGATGCTTGGGGTCTTCATCCTGCGCTGGCGCCCCTGGTCAACGAGGCCGGGGGGTCGGCCTTGGCGGTCATCGCAGGTATGGGGCTTGCCAACCCGCCACGAAGTAGGAGCCATCGCTCCTCGATCAGAGAGCTTCATCAGCGAGGTGAGGATCGGCAGGGCCGTGGCACGGATCTACTCGAACACAACGAGCTCGACGCCAGCACGGCGTGGTGGTTCGGGCCCGATCAACACGGCCTGTTTCGAGGCCTGGCCCGCGGGGTAGGAGGGCAGCGACCGAGCGACGGGCTGGCTCGCTACCAAGATGCTGCCGCGGCCCGTAGAGCGCTGGGCCACGCGTTCGAAGACAGCGAGTCGATGGCGGGGGGAGCGCTGGGAGCGCTGGCCGCGTCCACCCGGTGGGCCGCGGTCGATTGGGACTCGACCGGCACACCGACCGACCGGGGCTACCCGCCTGGTGAGCTCGGTGATGGTCTCAGCGCGATCGCCGACATGGTGCGCTCCGAAGGCGCGCTGCACCTTGTAGCGGTCGATCAGCAGGGCTACGACACCCATAGAAACCAGGGCGACGGCGCGGCCGGTGTGTTGGCGGTCCGCCTCGATGAACTGGCGCGGTGTCTGGGATCGTTCTGGGCCGACCTCGGCCCTGGCGCCGAGGCGGTTTCGGTGGTGGTGGTGAGCGAATTCGGGCGCACCGTGCACGAGAACCGTCGCGGTGGAACGAATCACGGAAAGGGTGGGGTGGCGCTGGTACTCGACCAGGCGGTGCGTCCCGGGTTGCACGGGATGGAAGAGGGTCTCGGGCTCGCTCTCGCCCGGGGTTCCTGGCCGGTCACCACGGGCGTGCACGATGTGCTCGCCGAGGTGCTGTGGCGGCGAGGGTGGTCGGTCCCGGAAATGGGCGAGCACGAGCCCAAGGCCGTTGCGTCGTCGGGATCTGGTGGGTCCGGCCTGTTTCCGGCGAGCGAGGGAGTCGACCCGGCCGTCTGAGTTGTTACTATCCACGTAGGAGAAATTCCTCTGGTCTTCTGCCTCGTGAAGGAGCAGCTCTATGGCCTCGACCGACATCGGTTTGGACCTCGGCAAGTATCAGCTTGGCTGGTCCGATGAAGAGGACTACGTCTTCAAACCCAAGAAGGGCATCAACGAGGAGATCCTGCGCGAGATGTCCTGGCTCAAGGGTGAGCCTCAATGGATGCTCGACTTCCGTCTGAAGTCCTTCCAGCGGTTCGGCCGCCGGCCGATGCCCAACTGGGGTGGCGACACGTCAGGTATCGACTTCGACAACATCTACTACTACATCAAGCCCACGGAATCGCTCAGCGACAATTGGGACGACGTTCCCGAGTCGATCAAGAACACCTACGAAAAACTCGGCATCCCCGAGGCCGAGCGAAAGTACCTGGCCGGCGTTACCGCACAGTATGAAAGCGAAGTCGTTTACCACCGCAACCGTGAGGACCTCGAGGCCCAGGGTGTGCTGTTCTCCGACATGGACACCGCTCTCAAGGAATACCCCGAACTCGTGAAGCAGTACATGGGCAAGATCATCCCGCCCAACGACAACAAGTTCTCCGCCCTCAACAGCTCGGCCTGGTCCGGTGGCTCGTTCATCTACGTACCGCCCGGGGTCGAGGTGGAGATGCCCCTGCAGGCCTATTTCCGTATCAACGCGGAAAACATGGGCCAGTTCGAACGCACCCTGATCATCGCCGACGAAGGCTCCAAGGTTCACTACATCGAGGGCTGCTCGGCTCCCACCTACACATCAGACTCGCTGCACTCGGCGGTTGTGGAGATAGTGGTCAAGCCCTCGGCAAGAGTCACTTACACGACCATCCAGAACTGGTCCGACAACGTTTACAACCTCGTCACCAAGCGGGCCTGGGTCGAGGCCGAAGGCCATATGGAGTGGATCGACGGCAACATCGGAAGCCGCCTCACCATGAAGTACCCGGCTGTCGTGCTCGCCGGCCCCAAGGCCTCTGGTGAGGTGTTGTCGGTGGCCTACGCCGGGCGAAACCAGCATCAGGACACCGGCGCGAAGATGATCCACGCGGCGCCGGAAACCACCTCGAAGATCGTGTCGAAGTCGATCTCGAAGGACGGTGGGCGCACTTCTTACCGGGGCCTGATCCGGGTGGAAGACGACGCCTACGGCTGCAAGAGCCATGTCCAGTGCGATGCCCTGATCCTCGACGACGACTCGGTCTCCGACACCTACCCCTACATGGAGGTCGGGTCAGGCGACGCGGTGATCGGACACGAGGCCACGGTGTCGAAGGTGGCCGACGAGCAGCTGTTCTACCTCCAGAGCAGGGGCCTCACCGAGGAACAGGCCATGGGAATGATCGTGAACGGCTTCATCGAACCGATCACCCGCACCCTGCCGATGGAGTACGCGGTCGAGTGGAGTCGCCTGATCGAGCTGCAGATGGAGGGGCGCGTGGGCTGAGCCCACGGAGTCTCCCGAATGGGTCAGGTCGGCGCCGGAAAACCGAGCCTCTGTCGCTTGACGGCTCGGATACGGCACAATGAACCGCATGCCGATGCGTCAGGATTGTAAGTTCTTCGAGTCTCGTACCTATCCCAACGGTGACACCGTGCGGAAGTGCGACCTTGACCTTGCCCCCGAGGCGCCCTGGCGGTGTCCTGCCGATTGCCCGAAGTACACCCGCCGGATGGCCGATGTGAACTGGTCGCACGGCTCCTTGGTCACACCGGAGACGCCCCCCGAACCCGAAAGTCTCGGTGAGGACGATTCGATCGCGGCCCTGCTCGACGCTGCGGAAGACATCATCAACGGTGCGGTGCCCAGCACCCTCGCCGACCTCGAGGAAGAGCGCAAGAAGCGACGCAAGAAGGGCCTCGGCCGGCTCAATCGCCACAAGGGCGACGCGCCGCCTGGAGGCGCTACACCGCCGGGTCAGAAAGCTCCCAAGATTCGCAAGTCCGGCGGTGGTGAGGGTTTGGGTGAGAAATTCCGCCGCCGTTACCGCGACGGCCGCTGACCGGCCTCCGTCGGCGGGTGGGGCATTAGCACTACGTCAGTAGGATAAATCACTGTTGTGGCCGGTCCCCGGGCCCGTTCGAAAGACGATTCAGTTGACCGCATTCTCCCCCGATGCAGCCAGAGCGTTGGCCGGCCCCGCCTGGCTGGTGGAGCGACGTGTGGCTGCCGCCGAAGCCTTTGCCGCCTCCTCGAAACCCGACACCTCGGCCGAAGAATGGCGTTACAGCCTGATCGACGAGTTCGATCTCGATCGCTACAGCCCATCGAGGGAGTTCGGCGACGCACCCATGCCCCGCCTCGATGTCGAACCGGCGGCGATGGTGCGCTGCGTCAACGGCCACGTGGTGTCGGTAGATATCGACGAAGAGGTCGCCGCAGCCGGTGTGCACGTCGGAGTCCTCGGTGCGCACCCCGCAGCGGCCGAGCGTCTCGGTGCCGTTAGCTCCGAAGCCGGCGACTACTTCACCCTGCTCAACGATGCCTTTGCCGAAGAGCCCATCCTCGTCGACATCCCTGAGGGTGTGATCGTCGATCGTCCGATCGTGATAACCCACCACGCCGCCGGTGAGGGCAGCGCCGCGTTTCCCCGCCTGGTGGTGAGGGTTGGCGAGAACGCCCAGGCCGACATCCTCGATCAGCACACGTCCAACGACGACGAATCGATCCTGATGTGTCCGGTGGTCGAACTCGATGTCGCCCCCGCGGGCCGCCTCGGCTACCTCAAAGTACAAGAGCAGGGAGCCGGTACCTGGCAGTTCGGAAGCGTGCTCGCGCGTGCCGAGCGCGACGCCACGGTCAAGGCCGCCACTGCTGCTTTCGGTGGTGCCTACGCCCGCACGAGGGCCGATACCCGACTCGTTGGCCAGGGTGCCCATGGCGATCTGATGGCTGTCTACTTCGGTGAGGACACCCAGACCCTCGACTTCCGCACCTACCAGGACCACGTCGCCCCCGACACCACCTCCAACCTGCTCTACAAGGGTGTGTTGGCCGGGAAGGCCCGCAGTATCTACACCGGCCTCATCCGGGTCAGGCCCGATGCCCGCGGCACGAACGCGTACCAGACCAACCGCAACCTGAAGCTCAGCGACGAAGCCTGGGCCGAATCGGTCCCCAATCTCGAGATCGAGAACAACGATGTGCGGTGCAGCCATGCATCAACGGTCAGCCCGGTCGACGAGGAGCAGCGCTTCTACCTCGAAAGCCGGGGCGTGCCCACTGGCGAAGCCGAGCGCCTGATCGTGGCCGGGTTCCTCGAGGAGGTGCTCCAATCGGTGCCCCTGCCCTCCGCCGCGCCAGCCCTGAGGTTGGCGGTCGCGGCGAAGCTGGCTCGCCAGCGCCGGGGCGACGCGGAAGCGAGCGAGCCATCATGAGCACGCACGTGCTGTTCGGTCTCGACGAGATCGATGCGGGCACCGCCCGCAAGGTCGAAGTAGGTGGTCACTCGATCGCGATCGTGCGGATCGACGACGACGTCTACGCAGTGGGCGACACCTGCAGCCACGCTGCGGTGTCGCTCTCGGAGGGCTTCGTGGAAGCCGACGAGTGTGCGATCGAATGTTCGCGGCACGGTGCCTTGTTCGACCTCACCACCGGCGAGCCTCTCACGCTCCCGGCGGTTCGTCCCGTCCCGGTCTACGAGGTGGGTGTCGTCGACGGCCGGGTCCAACTCACCGTGGAGAAAGAATCATGAGCCAACTCGTGATCGAAGGGCTGAGGGCCGCGGTTGATGGTCAGGAGATCCTCAAGGGGGTCGACCTCGTCGTCGGTTCCGGTGAGGTCCACGCCGTAATGGGCCCCAACGGCTCTGGTAAGTCGACGCTGTCGCACGTGATCGCCGGTCGTCCGGGCTACGAGGTGCTCGCCGGATCGGTGCGCATCGACGACACCGAGCTGCTCGGGCTTCCCGCCTGGAAGCGAGCCGAGGCCGGCCTCTTCTTGGCCATGCAGTATCCCACCGAGGTTCCGGGCGTGGCTCTGAGCGATCTACTCAGTGCGTCCGCTCGCACGGTGGCCGACCCCGACGAGATCCGCGAGATGATGCGGGCTGAGGCGGCACGAATCGGATTCGATCAGAAACTCCTGGAGAGGCCCCTCAATGTTGACCTCTCCGGCGGAGAGAAGAAGCGAAACGAGACCATCCAGCTGGGAGTGCTGAAGCCGGCATTCGCCATCCTCGACGAGCTCGACTCCGGCCTCGATGTCGACGCCTTGAGACTGGTGAGCAAGAGGGTGGAAGACGCCACCAGCGAAGATGGTCTCGGAGTCCTCGCCATCACTCATTACAGCCGCCTCTTCGAACAGCTCCAGCCCGACACGGTGCATGTTTTCGCCAACGGCCGGATCCAGGAGACCGGTGGCCCCGACCTCGCCACCGAGCTCGAGGACACCGGCTACGTACGCTGGGTGGGCGAGCCGGTCGAGAAGCCGGCATCGGTGATGGCCCTGGCCGACGACCCCTTCGCCTGAGGCGCTCAGATCACGGTGCTAGGCACCGGCCAGCGCCCTGGCCCGAAGGGGGGTGGCGCGGCGAAGGAGCTCGAAGGTGAGGTGTCGGCCCGAACGACGGAATCGGTACAGGCAGGCGAGCCGGAACCAGGTGTGGCGCTCGACTGCGGCAAGCCGATCGGTGTCCAAGGCTCGCTCATTGCGGTAGGCGTGGTACAGGAGGTCGGCGCGGGCCTCGCCGACGGCCGACGGCTGGCGAGCCTGGAGTGAACGGAGTTGGAGGTGGACGGCCAGATTGGCTACGTCATCCTCCGGTGAGCCGCGTCCTGTGTTGTCGAAATCGATGAGGCCCACCCCGCTGTCGGTCACGATGATGTTCTTGTCGTGGAGGTCGCCATGGATCAGCGTTTGTGGCGCGGCACCGAGATCGGGCAGGTCGCGTGCGACCCGGGCTAGGGGGACCGCGGCGTCGGGTTCGACGCGGGCGACCGTCTCGATCCACCGGTCGGGTGGGTCGAGGCTCCGGGTCGACAACTCGTCGGGTGCCGGTGTGTTGTGGAAGGCGGCGAGCCCTCTGGCGACTCTCTCGATGGCGCTGGGGACTTCGTCGCCGCGAAAGGGCCGATGGAGGATCTCGTGAAGCGCTGGGCCGCGAATCGCGCTGAGTTCGATCCACCCAGAGTTGTCGGCGGCGATGACTCGAGGCACTACGAACCGCGGATTTGTGGCTGCCAGGAGTTCGTGGCCTGCCACCAGCGCATCGAATCGTTTCGGGCGGACGACCTTGATATAGCTGTCAGGAGTAGCGATGATCGCGCGGCGACCCGAACGGTATCCGATCAGGGATCCCCTCCGGAGCGCCGACTTCAGCGCCGGGAGTTTCACGTCGCGACACGGTTCGACGGGTCGGATATGTCCCTGTTCCGGATCGAGCGTTCCCCATCGCCCGTCGGGGGTACGAAGCGTCCAGACGCCGACACGACGGGGATAGGCGGTGATCCAACGTTCGAGGAAGATGGGGGCCGAGGTCGGCCTCACCGGCGCCATTGCGGCGGTCATCGGACTGCGACCCGGGGCTGGGGCTGGCGTCGATGGATCGTGCTGAGGTCTAACTTGTAATCGGGCCTCAGTTCGCTGAGGTCTCCGTGGTGAACCACCAGCGTGGTCCGGCCCCCGGCGATGTTGGCGATGGCGCAGGCGACGGTCTCGCGGGCTTCGGGGTCGAGTCCGCTCAGAGGCTCATCGAGGAGGAGGATCGATGCGTCGCGCAAACCGGCGCGCGCCAGCATCAAGCGGCGGGCCTGACCACCCGAGAGTGAAGACCCGTCCTCGTCGAGGATTGTCTCCAAGCCGTCGGGGAACCGATCAAGCACCGGTGTGAACAGCGCAGCATCTGAAGCGGCCCGAATCTCGTCGTCGGTGGCGTCGGGCCGCCCGAGTGTGATGTTGGAACGAATCGTGCCCCCGAATAGGACGAGGTCCTGAGGCACATACGCGATCTGGTCTCGATACGAGCGGAGCTGGAACTTGGAGATCGACTCACCTCCGATGCGGATCTCCCCGCGATCCGGCTGGTAGAGACGAAGCAGGAGGGAGAGGAGGGTCGACTTGCCGCTCCCGTTCTCGCCGACGACCGCCACCAGCGATCCCGACGGGATGCGCACCGACAGACCGCCGAGCGAGGCGCGGCCGTCCGGATAGGTGTGAGCAACGTTGAGGAGTTCGATATCTCCGGTGAGGCGGCCGACGGGAGTCCCCACGTGAGGGTCCTCGCTCGGCTTGTCGAGAAGATCCATGACGCGGGTAGCGCACGCTGTGGCCTTGGCGATGCGGATCCCTTCAGCGGTGAGTTTTCGAATGGGCTTGTAGATCATGCGGGTGTAGGAGATGGCCAGGACGAGTTGCCCTGGCGTGATGGCACCGTCGCGGGCGCGCTTGGCGCCGAGAACGAGCACCAGCGCTACGCCTGCACCCGTGAGAATCTCGGTGAGGCGAGCCATTCGAGCCGCGTGCTTGGCGGCCGCCATAGTTGCCTGCTCCGCGCTCGAGGCATCGTTCCGGAACGCCTCTGAGGTGAGATCTTCTGCTGAGAAGGCCTTGATGAGTCCCGCCTGGCGCAGCGACTGAGCGGCCGTGGCCGCAATCGCTCCCTCCTTGCGGCGCTGCTTTCGAGCCGCGATCTTGACTGCCGACGAACCCCGCTCGATGGTGAGCCACAGCAGCGGAAGAGGGATCAAGGCCACCGTGAACAGGTGCCAGTCGACCAGGGCGAACACCACGGAGCCGCCGATCAGGATCGACCCCCGCGACAAGAGGTTGAGCCAGCTCGGGAAGAGAAGGTCTCGGATCATGTTGACGTCGCCCATGAGGCGCATCAGGAGGTCGCCTGTGTAGTGCTGGTTGTGTTCGGCCAACTCCATGCGCTGTATGTGTTCGAACACTTCGCTCCGGATCCGAACGGTGGCCTTCCTGCTCACGCGGGCCACCACCAGCTGGAGGCGCTCGTTGGCCAAGCCGAGCAGGAGCGGGATCGCGAAGGCGACCGCGGCGAAGACCGCGATCGGGGCGATCGCCACCTTGCTGGTGTCCTCGGCTGTCACGAGATGGTCGACAACCAGGGTGATCGGCCATGGCTTCAACAGCTCGAGGGCGGTGACGCCGAGGGCAAGCAGGACGGCAGCCGTGATGCGCAGACGCTGGCCCCTCAGGGCCGGGCGAAACGTGGCAAAGGCGAGGCGGAGCTCAGACCGGGGCAGCTCCATCGGGTGGCGGCTCCCGACGCGCATCACGCGCTCATGCGCATCGCTGAAGTGCCGAGCCGAGACACTGCGGCCACTGTGGTTGCCGCCGCGTGCCGCCAGGTCATGGTGTCGTGAGCTCGTCGACGGCCGGCCTCGCCGAGTCGTTTACGCCAGCTCGGATCATCGAGAAGGGCGAGCACGGCGCGGGCGAGCGACTCGTCGTCTTCTGGCTCCACCACGAGGCCGGCGTCCCCCACGAGAGTGGGGAGCTCGCCCTGCTTGGTAGAGACGATTGGCAAGCCTGCGGCCAGATAGTCGATCACCTTCAGGGGACAGAAGTAGAACGGGTCGTGACGCGGGTAGGGGGCCAGTCCGATGGTCGCATCACCCAGCCGGGCCGATGCGTCTTCAGGGGAAAGAGGACCGGTGACCGTGATCTGGCGGCGGACGCCGAGGTGTCGCGCTGTGGCCAATACGCGATCGGCGCCCTCGCCACCGCCGATGATGAGCAAGTGTGGTGCTCGACCAGCGCGGGCGAGGTTGACGAGGAGCCGAGGGAGCCGGTCTGCGCCGTGCCAGGTCTTGGGATGCCCGAGAAATGCCAGGGTCTCATCGGCGGGTTCGGCGCGAGTCGGCTGAAACCAATCGGGTTCGAAGCCGTTGGTGACCGTCATGGTGGGACCCGTCCGCCGTTGTCCGACCCACCTTGTGAGCTCGGGGGAGACGGTGATCACCAGATCGGCTTCTCGGAGTAGGAGGGCTTCCACCTGGTGATGATGGGCACCGACGGTGTCGGGCCGATGGGTTCGTGCCTCGTCGAGAAGGGGAGCGTTCACCTCCAGCACGAACGGCACCGCGGCGGTGCGGGCGACATCGAGTCCCGTGCGGTGTCCGAGCGAATAGCGCTCGTAGATCGCGTCCGCACCTGCGGCCGCTTCTGGCGTCAGCTCCGGAAGCTGGCGGACGGGGACTGGGAAGGCACCCTCGGCGGGGCGTGCGCTGTAGGTGGTCACATCCTGGCCGAGAGAGATGAGGCCGGCTGCGGTGCCGCGCAGATGGAGGGCGGCACCCTTTGTGGATCCGGGAGCGATGCCGCGGTCGGCACAGATCTGGAGGATTTTCAGGCCGCTCACGCGGCGCTCAGACTTGTTACCGCGGCTGATGGCTGGGCTGTGGCGAAGATCTCGATGAGCTGGGTGATGGTGTTTGCTCGGTCGAACTTTTCGGCGAGTTTCGGGGGCCCTGCAGCCGACATCGAGTCGGCCAGTGCCGCGTTGTCGAGCAGGGCCACGATGCCGGCCGCCATGGCTCGGGAGCTGTCGCAATCGACGAGAAGGCCCTCGACTCCGTTGTTGATGATCTCGGGAATCCCGGCGACAGCAGTGGTGACGACCGGAGTTCCGGCGCCCAGCGCCTCCAGCAGAACGGTGGGAAGAGCGTCCTGGTTGCCATCATCGCCAACGCGGCAGGGGGCACAAAGGACCTCCGCTCGCCGCATCCAGTCGGCCACCTTGTTCTGGGGGAGGGGGCCGGTGAAGGTAACCCGATCGAGTATCCCCAGCTGCAGGGCCTTACTTTCGAGCGCCTCCTTGTCGTCGCCATCGCCCACCAGCACGCAGTGCAAATCGGGACGCGCTGGTGCCAGTTCGGCGACTGCGTCGAGCAGTAGGTCGAATCCCTTCTTCTCGACCATTCGGCCCACCCCCAGCACCAGCCCATCGATGCGGTCGGCTCGTGTCGATGGTGCTTCCTGAGGGCCCAGGCCGTTGTAGATCCGGACGATCCGCGCATCGGTTCCATCGAGGCGATGGGCCAGGAAGCGGAGGTTCGCGTCGCAGACGGTGACGACGGCGGTGGCGTCGGCGGCGATTCGGGCGGCGAGAGCCCAGTCGACGGTGTAGCGGTAGATGTCCTTCGCATGAGCGGTCACCGAATAGGGGAGTCCGGTGAGCAGATGCACGAGATGGGCGGTCTGAGCCGCGACCGTCACGAAGTGGGCATGGAGGTGATTGACCCCACGCTCTTTGGCTGCCTTGGCGATCTCGATGGCGTTGAGAACGAGTCGAGATCGGCGCTCGGCCGGAACCTGACCGACGAAGTCGAGCACATCGATGAGGCGGTCGACGCGGAGGTCGGGCAAGGCCTGGAGGGCGTCGAGGAAGGCGGTCTTGTCGAGGTCGGCGACATAGTGAACAGGACCCTTCACCGAAGCGATGCCGGGATGGAACCGTCCTTCGGTGGCATGACGTAGGGAGAAGATCGACAGTTCGACGTGGTTGGCTTCGAGGCCGAGGATCTCGTTGAGGACAAATGTCTCCGACAGGCGAGGGTATTGCTTGAGGATGTAGCCGACGTGGAGGCGATCAGAGTGGATCGTGGGTTCAGGCATGGGCATGGCTCCGGTTCAGGCGAGATGAGGTGGTGAGTGTGGCAGCGGCGGTTGCCACCCCTGAGAGGTCGACGCTGGGGGGCCGCGGCTCGGGGTGACACGTCGTGATGAAGTCCTGTATGCGGTCCGGCGAGAGTTCATCGACCGGGCAGTGGGCGAGGTGGGTGACCGCGGCTAGCCGTGTGGCCCGGATGTGTTGTTCGATCCGCGGTCGGCGACGCGGCACGAGCAGCGATGGCACGCCGACGGCCAACTCCTCCACAACGGTGTTGTAGCCGGCCATCGAAACGACTCCCGCCGCCGACGCGATCAGCGAGCGCATCCGATGTGAGAATTCGATGACATCGACCGACGGCAGGCTCTCGGCCCTCACCAGGAGTTCGGCTCTTCGTCCGGCTGAAAGGAGCGGGCCGGTGACGATTGTGGATCTCATGCCGGAGGTGGCGCCCGCCTCGACCGCGTCGAGATAGGAGCGCAGGACGGCTTGGCCGTCGCCTCCACCTCCCGGGGTGACCAGTAGGAAGGGTGTGTCGGTGACGGCTTCGGGCATCGTTGGGGCCACATAGCCGGTGTGGGAGACGGTGGCCCTGGTGCGTTGGGCGAGTCCGAGCTCGTGGGCGGTGGTGGCGACCCGTGGATCGCCGTAGACGAGAATCTCGTCGTATTGGTCGAGTTGGTCCCACACACCATCTCGTTGCCATGCATCGTCTACCCGGGTTGCGTCGTCGACGATGTCTCGCATGCCGAGTACCAACCGGGGACCGACAATGAGCCCGTCGAGGAAACGAAGGGTCGGCTCCAGCTCTCCGCCCATACCGAGAGGGGAGTGGTCGACCAGGATCACGTCGGGGCGGTAGGCCTCCACGGCGGACCGAATCAGCTTGCCGCGTAGCTCGATCAGGCGGCTGATCCCGTCACCGAGTTTGCGAGGTTCGTAGGCCCCTGCGTCGTTCTTGGTCGCGGTTGGGAGCTTGACGGTGTCGACTCTCTCGGGGAGGGAGAAGGCCTGGGCCATGGGTGAGCCGGTGACGATCAGCACCTCATTGAGGGGGTCGGCACCCACGAGGCCGGAGGCCAGGAGGCCGCAACGGCGGAAGTGGCCAAGGCCATATGTGTCGTGGCTGTAGAGAAGGAAGCGAGTCATGTTCAGCCCACGATGACTCCGATCGCCGGGTTGAAACGATAGGAGAAGCGCAAAAGAACCATAAGCATTCCAGGCGCTGGCCAGTGGCACACGTGGCACGGATACCTCGCCGCGTGGCGGAAACTGGGCATGTTCAACCAAGTTGCTAAATCTTGGATAAAAGATTCACAACTCTGGAGAGTGACCTTGTTTGCCACTCTGGGCGTCATGTAGCTTCCAACTCGTTGAGCCGCTCGGACAAGGCGGTGTTCTAGGGAATTGGGCGATCTTGAGCAAAATGGGGGGCGACCGGGCGAGAACTCTGACCGCATTGACGGGTTTCGTCGCGTTTGCTGTCGGTACTGTTCTTCAGCTCCGACACAGTGGTCAGCACGAAGCAAACGAGGTTCACCCGCTACTGCACGGCGCCAGGGATGTTGCCCTTTCGGTTCCTCTCTTCCCGGCGGCGATCGTCGTTGGCCTCGAGAAGCCAGGTGTGCTCAAGACCAAGCCGAAGGTGCTGTCATCGGTTCAGGTCGCTTCACCAGCAACGCCCGTTTCAGGGAGCCCGTCCTTTGTCGGCTGACCAGAACCAAAGCCCACCCGTCATCTCGAGAGGAATACCCATGCCAAGAGTTTCCCGGTTAGCCGTGCTGGTTGTAGTTCTGGGCACGGTGTTCGGGTCGGGTTCCGTCGTTTCCGCGGCGGAGGATTCAGAGATCGATGTCGACTCCGGATCCGACGAAGTGGAGGAAACCGAGAGCGACGACGGGGGTGGGCAGAGCGAGGCCGAGAACGACGACACTGAGGGTGGAGTTGTCGTACCGATGGTCTTTCCGGTCGCAGCCGAACACGGTTTCATAAATGGCTGGCACTTTCCTCGCGATGGCGGCGCTCGGCTTCACGAGGGGATCGACATCATGGCCGAGCGTCACTCGCTCCTGGTGGCCGCAGTTGACGGTGTGATCGAAACTGTCCGTCATTCCAACTCTGGCAGGGCCGGCAACATGGTGATCTTGAGAGGTGATGACGGGAATCGCTTCTACTACATCCATCTGAACAATGATGAACCTGGCACCGACAATGGGGCGAATATAGCGGAGCAGGCATTTGCACCTGGTATTGCGGTAGGTACTCAGGTAAATGCCGGTGACCCAATTGGGTTCGTCGGCGACTCCGGAAACGCCGAAAACACGGCTCCTCATGTTCATTTCGGTCTGAAGGTCGCAGCTGGCGAAACCATCAATCCATACTGGAGCCTCACTGGGGCCGATGCTGAGGGCCAGACAACCAGGGCGTTCGGCAGTCTCGCTGTCACCGGTCCCCGCGGTTGGGGCTACCCCGCGGTTGGATTTGTCTTGTTGGTCGGCGGCGCGTTGTGTCTCATCACCTCATCCCGGCTCAGTCGTTACGCTCAGCGACCGGCATCGTCGGTCTGCTGAACCTCTAGGTCACCGGCTCACCGCTCAACCGAGGTGACGGGCCGCCGATCGGAACCTCGAGGAGGGTGCGT
>CAXMSE010000092.1:0-104596 GCA_964196195.1 uncultured Gammaproteobacteria bacterium
TGTTCGAATGCTGGGTGGATCGGCGTCTGTTCGACCCCCGGTTGGAGTCCGCGGTTCGCGACTGGGCCCAACGAGACGATGATGTTCGTCATCCTCTCGAGGAAGCCGACCGCAGGCGGATCAAAGCCCTGGAGTCGGTGCGTCTGCGCCATGGAGCGAGTGCCACCGAGGCCCGAGTTCGAGCACGGGTTCATTACGACTCCCAGATAGGGCTCTAGGCGCCGGGGCAGGTCGATTCGATGGATCGTCGCAACGAACTGCTGGCCGACTACCTGATCATCATCACCGGAAAGATTCCTCGGCGCGACCAGCTGGAGAGGTTTCAGGCCCTCGCTGTTGCTGTTCCCCGCTGAAGGATCGCGGCTAGGTTCGGGCCATGTTTCCCTCGCTGCGGCGCAGACAACCCGTTGATGCGGATCCTCTCTTGGCCGACCTGCGCCAGGCTCTCTCGCCTAAGAGGGTGCGCAATGACGGGGCTGAGCGCTCCTTGATGAACCGCGATGCGAGCATTTTCACCGACGGCGTATCCGGTCCGGTATGCCTGCCGGAGACCACCGCAGAGGTCCAGGCGATCATGCGAATCGCGGTGCGTCACGATCGCAATGTGGTGCCGCGTGGCGCGGGCACCGGCCTGGCCGGCGGAGCCATTCCGCTCGGCGCGCCGATCGTGGTGAGCTTGAAGCGGATGAGCGCGATCATCGACGTCGACTTCGACAATCGCATCGCGTGGGTGGAGCCGGGGGTGATCAATCTCGACCTGAGCAAGCACCTCATACCTCTCGGTTTCCATTTTGCCCCTGATCCGTCGAGCCAGTCGGTGTGCACCATCGGCGGGAACGTGGCCAACAACTCCGGTGGACCTCACTGTCTCGCTCAGGGGATGACCGACGCCCATGTGGTCGCGATCGAGGTGGTGCTTCCCGATGGCGAAGTCGTGATGCTCGGAGGACTCGACGCAGAGCCGGAGGGCCTCGATCTCAGGGGAGCTTTCATCGGTGGCGAGGGCACGCTGGGTATCACCACGCGCACCGCGGTGCGAATCACCCCCAATCCTCCGGCTGTGAAGACACTGCTGCTGTCGTACCCGACCATCGAGGATGCTGCACGCACAGTCAGCGAGGTCATCGGCGCCGGGATCGTGCCGGCCGCGATGGAGGTGATGGACCAGAACGCCACAAGGGCGATCGAAGATTTTGTTTCGGCGGGCTACCCGACCGACGCCGGAGCGGTTCTCCTGGCCGAGGTGGAAGGGTTGGCCGCTGGGGTCGAGATCGACGCTGATGCCATCGCTGAGATCGGCCGCGCCAATAACGCCACTGAGGTCCGAGCTGCTGGTTCCGATGAGGAGCGCGACCTCCTCTGGAAGGGGCGCAAGGGCGCCTTCGGTGCAATCGCCAATATCGCACCCGACTACTACCTCCACGACACGGTCGTGCCCCGGGCCGTGCTGGCCGACGTCATCGTGCGCATCAACGAGATCGCGGCGCGTCACGATGTGCTGATCATGAACGTCTTTCACGCCGGCGATGGCAACCTCCACCCCCTACTGGTGTTCGACGCACGCGAGGAGGGCAAGTTGGAGAGCGTGAAGATGGCCGGCGATGAGATCCTGCACGCCTCACTCGAGGCCGGCGGCGTCTTGTCCGGCGAGCACGGAATCGGAGTGGAGAAGCAGCGCTTCATGGGCGAACTGTTCACCGACGACGATCTCGAACATCAGAACCGACTTCGCCGCGCGTTCGACCCCGACTGCCGCTCAAACCCCGGCAAGGTCATGCCCGAAGGGCATTCCTGTGCCGACATCCAGGCGCTCCGGTCGGTCCCGGCCGAGGTCTGGGGATGAGCACCCTCGCGATCCACGACAAGGTGCTTGCCGAATTCGCGAACCAGGTGGGCGACGAGGGTTCGGTGGCGGTGGTTGGAGGCCGCACCCGATGGGATTCGGGCGGACCCCTGGATCCCGATGTGCGAACCCTGGAGGCGCCGACGGGAATCATTGCCTACCAACCCGCGGAGATGACAGTCCACGTGCGGGCGGGCACGCCCGTGGCCGACTTCCACCGGGAGTTGGCTGAACACCGGCAACATTCGCCTCTGCCCGAGCGCGGTGGCACCGTGGGCGGTGCGGTGGCCGTCGGCGAGAA
This sequence comes from uncultured Gammaproteobacteria bacterium, assembly GCA_964196195.1. Classification (GTDB taxonomy): domain Bacteria; phylum Actinomycetota; class Acidimicrobiia; order Acidimicrobiales; family Aldehydirespiratoraceae; genus OFTM10. The sequence continues at coordinate 2,145 of CAXMSE010000092.1, forward strand.
CGGCATCGACGTGCTGGGCCGAGGTCGCGTCAGGGATGCGGCCCTCCAGATTCGTTACGTTTCGGCTGAGGGGCGACTGGTCACCGGCGGAGGACCCACGGTCAAAAACGTGAGTGGCTACAACCTCCCGAAGCTGCTGGTTGGCTCGCTCGGCACCCTGGGGCTTTTTGGTGATGTGGTGTTGCGCACCAATCCGATACCACCCGCTCAGGTGTGGTTGGAAGGTGTCGACATCGATCCCTGGAAGGTGTTCGATTGTCTGCTGGATCCGTCGGCGGTGCTCTGGGACGGCACGTCCACCTGGGTGCATCTCGGGGGGCACGGCCCGGACGTCGCCGAGGAGGTCGCCGCCCTGAACCGACAGGGATCGTTCGTCGAAGTAGAGGGTCCACCTTCGCTCCCTTCGCATCGTCGGTCCCTCACCCCGGCGCAACTTCGAGAACCCCCGACCGATGCCGGCCCGTTCGTGGCGGAGATCGGGGTGGGAATCCTCCACACCACCGCGCCCGGAGAAACCGCCGGACAGGCCCCCGGGGTCGTCGCTCTCGCCCGGCGAATCAAGAACCAGTTCGATCCGTTGGGCCGGCTCAACCCCGGCCGGGTGCCCGGGGTCGGGGCCTGATGGATCTCCGCCTCCAACCCGATGAACTCAACAGCTGCGTGCAGTGCGGACTCTGCATGCCGCACTGCCCCACCTATCGGGTGTCGGGCGACGAGACGATGTCTCCCCGGGGCCGCATCTCGTTGATGCGACAGGTGCAAGACGACGGCGCCCCTCTCACCCAGGAGGTGGTGGATGCGCTCGAGACGTGTGTCCAGTGCCGTGGGTGTGAGCCCTCGTGTCCCAGTGGCGTGCCCTACGGGCATCTGATCGAGCAGGCGCGCGAGACCCTGGCCGAAAAGCACATCACCACCCCTCGATGGCAGCGGCTCGCGTTTCGTCCCCTCGGCCACCCCCGCCTGCTGCGGCTCGGAAGCTCTCTGCTTGCGGTAGCCCAACGGCTCCACCTGGTCCCGGCCCGTCTCGGCCTTCCGTCGAGCCTTCCGATCCGTCGGCCTCCCCACCACACGTCGGGGGATGATGTGTTCCTGTTCACAGGGTGTGTGATGGACGCGTGGCAGCGCGATGTTCACCATGCGGCTCAGCGAGTTGTCGAGGCAGCGGGATTCGGAGTAACTCCTACCGGCGACTCCGCACCTTGTTGCGGTGCGCTCCAGGCCCATGCGGGCCTCACTCCGGTCACGAGAAAGCTCGCCGAGCAGATGATGTCGGCGCTGGGTGGTACCCGCCCGATCCTGGTCGACTCGGCCGGCTGTGGCGCGACGATGAAAGAGTATGGTCACTTGCTCGATACCGACGAGGCCCGTGCATTCTCCGCGCGTGTTTTCGACATCCAGGAGTGGCTCGCCGACCATATCGATGCGCTGCCAAAGGTGGCGCCGCTACCCCTCCGCGTCGCGGTGCAGGATCCCTGTCATCTGCGCCACGTCCAAAGGGTGCACCTCGCCACTCGCACGGTGCTCGAGCCGTTTGTGTCCGAGCTCGTCGAACTCGACGACGAGGGGCTCTGCTGTGGTGCCGGGGGCGCGTACTCGGTGCTCCAACCCGAGATGGCCGGCGACATACGTGAGAGGAAGACCGCGTCGATCGACCGTGCGGCCCCTGATGTCGTTGCCAGCGCCAATCCCGGCTGTGCCCTTCATCTTGGAGCCGTGGGTGTACCGACCAGACACCCGATGGAGTTGGTCGACGAGGCGCTCTCGAGCAGGGGCTGAAGCCGCTCGCAGGTTTCCCTAGCGAAGCGACGCGCCAGCGGAACGGGCTGCGCTGAGGAGTCGGTCGTCTTCGAGTAGTGCTTCGGCCGCCTTCAGCTCGGGGGACAGGTGTCGATCGGGCCCGACACCGGGCACCTCGGTGCGAAGGAGAGCGATGCCTGCTTGGGTGGCAGCGGCGGGCTGGAGTGGAGAGCGCATCTCAACGCCGCGGGCCCCGACAACCCACTCAACGGCGAGGATCCGCCGCAGATTGTCGATCACCTTGCGGAGCTTGCGCGCCGCGCCCCATGCCATCGACACATGGTCCTCCTGCATGCCCGAGGTGGGCAGAGAGTCGACGCTGGCCGGCGCCGCGAGGCGTCGATTCTCCGCGCACATCGCCGCGGCTGTGTAGTGCCCGATCATTAGACCGCTGTCGACGCCGGGGTCGTCGGCAAGGAACGGATTCAGGCCGTGTGACCTGGTGTGATCGAGGAGGCGATCCATTCGGCGTTCGGCGATCGCCCCGACCTCGGCGAGAGCGATGGCGAGATAGTCGGCGACGAAGCCGAGAGGAGCACCATGAAAGTTGCCGCATGACTCCACGCGTCCGTCGGGGAGCACCATCGGGTTGTCGATCGCGGCGGCGAGCTCCCACTCGATCACCCGCACGGCATGGTCGAGGGTGTCGCGAGCCGCCCCATTCACTTGGGGACTGCACCGAATCGAGTAGGCGTCCTGGACGCGGGAGTCGGCATTGCGGTGGCTGGCAATGATGGGGGAGTTGTGGAGCACCGAGCGGATGTTGGAAGCACTCGCACGCTGCCCAGGATGGGGCCGAAGCGCCTGAAGATCGTCGGCGAAGGCTCGGTCGGTGGCCAACAGCGCCTCGACGGTGATCGCAGTAGTGACGTCGGCCTGAAGCAGCAGGCGGTGCGCATCATCGGCTGCGAGACACAACATTCCGAGGATGCCATCGGTGCCGTTCGTGAGCGCCAGGCCTTCCTTTTCGGCGAGTACGAGAGGAGCGAGCCCGATCTCGGCGAGAGCGTCTGCGGCCGGTCGTTCCGACCCGTGATGGACGACGGTGCCTTCGCCGAGCAAGGCCAGCGCAGCGTGGGCGAGTGGGGCCAGATCGCCGCTGGCACCGAGTGAACCGTATTCGGGCACGATGGGGATGACATCCTCGTTGAGGAGGGTGATCATGGCCTCTGCGAGGTGGGGGCGAGTGCCGCTGTAGCCGAGCGCCAGGGTTCGGGCTCGCAGGAACACCATGGCCTTGACGACCTCTCGCTCCACGGGTGGCCCGAGCCCGGCCGCGTGAGAGCGAACGAGGGAGGCCTGTAGGACACTGCGTCGCTCAGGGGGGATGGCGACCGCGGCGAGGGCGCCAAATCCGGTGGAAACCCCGTAGGTCGGGTCGCCGGCGGCGAGGAGGTCGACCACGGCCCGTGAGGCGGCCATTCGCTCGAGGGCCGTCGGCGACAACTCAACTGTCGAATTCTGGCGAGCGACTGCCACCACGTCGGCGATCGTGACGCCTGGTCCTTCGAGAATTATGGTCATCGGGCTGCCTCTGCCTCGGCGCCCAGTGAGCGACCCAGCTGATGGGCCGCCTCCCTGAGCAGCGCGCTGATCTCGGTGAGTTGGGTCTTGCCCATCCTGTGGGTGGGGCCGACGACAGTGATGGCCGCGATCACCCCGTCGTAGGAGTTGATCGCGACGGCTGCGGCGGTGATGTCAGGCTCGACGGCTCCGCTTCTCACCCTGATGCCGTGTTCGCCCCGGAGCGCTTCGCCGACCGCGGTGCTGGAGAGGGGAACCATCCGGCCCAGCCAGCCCGTGTGGCGGATGGCTCGCGTGCTCTCCTCGGTGGCGAGATACACCGCGTGATCTGTCTCCCGCATGGCCAGATAGGCCGACTCGCCCGTCTTCGCACTGAGCTCAAGTAGGTGGGGGCGGGCCATGGCGATGAGGTGGCCCTGAGGGCCGGATTCGAGAGCCGCCGCAGCCAGACGGAGGAAGGTGGGGCCGGCGGAGAAGTTGCCGACGTCGTCGCGGTGCACAAAGCCCCGAGCCTCCAGTGACTTGAGGTGACGTAGGGCGGTGGTGGGGGTGAGGTGGGCGGCGCCGGCCGCGGCGGTGAGGTTGGTTTCGCCTCGGGTGAGGACAAATTCGAGGAGATCGAGGGTGCGGCCGGTGCTACGCGAAGGGGTCTGGCTGGTTGTCACTGTCTGACATCTCCTCTCGGTCGTTGACAACGTAAGGGACAGGCCGGAACAATGCAATCACCATGTCTTCACCTCCGTACCCCATTCATGCGCCCCGAGGAACCGATCTGACCTGTCGGGGCTGGCCCCAAGAGGCCGCATTCCGGATGCTGCAGAACAACCTCGACCCCGAAGTGGCGGAGAACCCCGCCGAGCTGGTGGTTTACGGTGGCACGGGTCGTGCCGCTCGCTCCTGGGATGCCTACCATGCGATGCTACGCACCCTCACGACCCTTGATCGCGACGAGACCATGATCGTCCAATCAGGCAAGCCCGTCGGTGTCTTCCGCACTCATGAGTGGGCCCCTCGAGTCCTCATCGCCAACTCCAACCTGGTGCCCGACTGGGCCAACTGGGACGAGTTCCGTCGCCTCGAACATCTCGGACTCACGATGTACGGCCAGATGACCGCGGGCTCATGGATCTACATCGGCACCCAGGGAATCCTCCAGGGCACCTACGAGTGTTTCGCGGAAATCGCACGCAAACGCTTCAATGGATCTCTCGCCGGCACCCTCACGATCACCGCCGGAGCGGGCGGCATGGGTGGTGCCCAACCCCTGGCTGTCACCATGAACGACGGGGTGGCACTGCTAGTCGACGTCGATCCCCACATGCTCCAGCGCCGCTTGGATCACCGTTACCTCGACGAGATTGCACCCGACTACCCATCCGCGGTGGCACGGGTGGAGGAGGCGAGGAAAGCCAGCCGGGCCCTGTCGGTCGGCCTGGTCGGCAACGCAGCCGATGTCCTTCCGAGGCTCCTGGCCGATGGCGTTCAGGCCGACATCGTCACCGATCAAACATCGGCCCACGACCCCCTGAGCTATATGCCGAACGATCTTTCGCTCGATGCCGCCGACGAGCTCCGCCGCACGGATCCGAAAGAATTCACCCGACGGGCCCGGTCGGCGATGGCGGTTCACTGTGAGGCGATGGTCGGTTTCATGGATGCGGGAGCCGAGGTCTTCGACTACGGCAACAGCCTGCGGGCCGAGGCCGAACTGGGTGGCTTCGACCGCGCGTTCGCGTATCCGGGGTTCCTGCCCGCCTACATCCGGCCCCTGTTCTGTGAAGGCAAGGGCCCGTTTCGGTGGGTTGCGCTCTCCGGTGATCCCGCCGACATCGCCGCAACCGATCGGGCTGTGATGGAGGAGTTCCCCGACGACGAAGGATTGGCGCGCTGGATCCACCTGGCATCTGAGCGGGTGGCTTTCCAGGGCCTCCCGGCCCGGATCTGCTGGTTGGGATATGGGGAGCGGCACCGACTCGGACTCCGGTTCAACGAGATGGTGCGCAGCGGCGAGTTGAAGGCCCCGGTTGTGATCGGCCGCGACCACCTCGACTCCGGGTCGGTGGCGTCGCCCTACCGCGAGACCGAGGACATGCTCGACGGCTCCGACGCCATCGCCGACTGGCCTCTACTCAACGGACTTCTCAACGCCTGCTCCGGTGCCACCTGGGTGAGCATCCATCACGGTGGTGGCGTCGGCATCGGGCGATCGATCCACGCTGGCCAGGTCTGCGTCGCCGACGGCACCGATCTAGCGGCGGAGAAGCTCGAACGGGTACTCACCAACGATCCCGGCACCGGAGTGATGCGCCACGTTGATGCGGGTTATCCCGAGGCCCAGGCGGTGGCCGCTGCCAGGGGCGTACGCGTGCCGATGACGGAGACCTGATGCCAGTCCAGGAGATTCTCGCCATCGGGCATCCGGCCCTGAGAACGCGGGCGCCGGAGATCTCGGCCGACCAGATCGGATCGGTTGGGGTCCAGTCCCTGATCGACGATCTCATCGACACGATGCGCTCGGCCAACGGCGCTGGGATCGCGGCCAATCAGATCGGTAGCCCGCTGAGGGTCACCGTGCTCGAGGTGACCGACAACCCCCGCTACCCGTACAAGCCTCGGATCCCCCTCACGGTTGCGATCAATCCGGTGATCGTGCCCCTCGACGACGAGATGGTCGAACTCAACGAGGGTTGTCTCTCGGTGCCCTTGCGCGGCAACGTCGAGCGTCATGTCAACATTCGTGTGCAGTATCTCGATCGTGACGGCACCCAGCACGACGAGATCGTGAGGGGGCTCACCGCCGGCACCTGGCAACACGAATGCGACCACCTTGACGGCGTCCTGTTCGTCGACCGCGTCAGCGACCCTTCCACCCTCGCCACCTGGGAGCAGTTCGAAGCACATCACCGCGATGCCTTCGTGGCCCGAATCACCGAGTTTGTCGACCGAGTCGGGTCGTGACCAAGACCTACTGGTGTGAACACGCCCTCGTGGCCGATCAGGTCGAGGCTCGCGTCAGATTGACGGTGGTGGACGGACGCTTCTCGTTGATCGAGTCGGGAGTCGATGCCGGGCCTCACGACGAGCGCTTGAAAGGCTTCGTGCTGCCGGGATTCGCCAATGCCCACAGCCACGCGTTTCATCGAGCACTGCGGAGCCGCACCCAGGCCGGAAGCGGCTCATTCTGGACCTGGCGAGAGCAGATGTATCGAGCCGCCACCAACCTCGACCCCGACTCCTATCACCGGCTCGCGAGGGCCACCTTCGCCGAGATGGTGTGTGCGGGAGTGACCACCGTCGGCGAGTTCCATTACCTGCATCATCAGCCTGATGGCACCGCTTACCGAGACCCCAACGCGATGGGTGAGGCGGTGCTGGCTGCGGCCGCCGACGCCGGGATCCGGATCACCCTGCTCGACACCGTGTACCTCCACGGAGGTCTGTCGGCCCGAGGCCACGCACCGCTTGATCGGTTCCAGCAACGTTTCGCCGATGCCAGCGCCGACGCCTGGATCGGTCGTGTCGGCGATCTCGCCATCAGCGGATCTGCCAGGTTGGGAGCTGCTCTCCATTCAGTGCGGGCGGTCGACCGAGATTCCGCGGCTCGGGTGGCGACGTGGGCCGGCGAGAAGGGGTGCCCACTCCACGTTCATCTCTCCGAACAGGTGGCCGAGAACGAGCAATGTCTCGATCATCACGGCCTCACCCCCACCGCCGTACTCGCTGAGTCCGGTGCGCTCAACGACTCGACCACCGCCATCCACGCCACCCATCTCACCGATGCTGATATCGCCGCCCTGGCCGATTCCGGAGCCACGGTTGCGTTGTGTCCCACCACGGAGCGAGATCTCGCCGACGGGATCGGCCCTGCCGCGGCCCTCTCGCAGGCGGGTGTCGCACTCGCTTTGGGATCCGACTCTCACGCCGTCATCGACATGTTCGAGGAGGCACGGGCCCTTGAGCTCGATGAGCGGCTGGGGTCGGGGGTGCGAGGGTCGTTCTCCGCCTCCGAACTCGTATTGGCCGCAACGGAGACTGGTCACAGTGCCCTCGGCTGGACAGATGGGGGTCGGATCCGCCGCGGCGCCCGCGCTGATCTGGTGGCGGTGAGGCTCGACTCGGTTCGCACCGCGGGGTCCCCAGCCGACAGCGTGGTGATGTTCGCGGCCGGTGCCGAGGATGTCACCGACGTCTTCATCGACGGCACACGTGTGGTCGGCGATGGCGTCCATGTCACGATCGACGTGCCCGCGGAGTTGGGTTCGAGCATCCAGGAGGTCATGTCGCCATGAGTGGGTCACTCGTCATCGACAACATCGGGCAGCTGGTCACCAACGATCCGTCCATCGGAGAGGGAGAGCTCGGGATCGTCAGGGATGCATCCCTGGTGATCGAGGACGGCACGGTGGTAGCGGTTGGAGCCGCTGGCGCGATCGCCGATGAGCAGATCGATGCGCGAGGCGCTTGCGTCCTCCCCGGGTTCGTCGATTCACACACCCATCTCGTCTTCGCGGGGGATCGGGCCGAGGAGTTCACCGCGCGCATGGCGGGCCGGCCCTACGACGGAGGTGGCATCCGGGTCACCACCGATGCCACCAGATCGGCGACCACTCACGAACTGAGTCGCCTCACCGAGCTTCGCTTGGCCGAAGCCCACCGAGCTGGCACGACCACGATCGAGATCAAGTCCGGCTACGGGCTCAACGTCGCCGACGAGGTGCGCAGCCTCGAGGTGGCCGAGCGCTATACGACCGAGGCCACCTTTCTCGGAGCTCACCTGGTGCCGTTGGAGTACGAGGGCCGGACCGACGACTACGTCGACCTGGTCTGCACGGAGATGGTGGCGGCTGCGGCCCCTCATGCTCGGTGGGTCGATGTGTTCTGTGAGACCGGAGCGTTCGACGCCGACCAGACCCGTGCCGTACTTGCCGCAGGACGAGACGTGGGTCTTGTTGGCCGTATCCATGGCAACCAGCTGGGCCCGGGACCGGGAGTTCAGGTGGCGGTGGAATGCGGGTGCGCCTCGGTCGACCATTGCACCTATCTGACCGACTCCGACATCGAGGCCCTCGCGTCGAGCGACACCGTCGCCACCTTCCTGCCGGCAGCCGACTTCAGCACCCGCCAGCCCTATCCAGACGCTCGAAGGGTGATCGATGCCGGAGCAAAGGTGGCGATCGCCTCCAACTGCAACCCCGGGTCGAGCTACACGACCTCGATGTCGTTTTGTATCGCAATCGCGGTGCGCGACATGTTCATGACCATCGACGAGGCGATCCAGGCCGCCACCATCGGTGGCGCAAAAGCTTTGCGGCGTGACGACATCGGCCGCCTCACGCCCGGGTGCCTCGGGCATGCCACGATCCTCGACGCACCCACACATCATCACCTCGCGTATAGACCCGGTGTACCCCTCGTGCGCCATACTGTCGGTCCGCTAGGTGATTTCGTCACCTCATCTGACTGATCAACAGGAGCCGATCATGGCCGTGGGCCGAGTCCGACCGTCCGTCACCGCCCTTGCCGCCTACCGTCCAGGCAAGGCGGCGAGCCAGGCCGAGGAGGAGCACGGGATTAGCCATGCCATCAAGCTCGCCTCAAACGAGAATCCCTACGACCCCGCTCCCTCGGTGATCGCCGCCATCCAGGCAGCAGCGTCGGGGGTCAACCGCTACAGCGACCACCGGGCCACGGAACTGAGGTCTCGCATCGCCGATTGGGTCGGCGTAGCCAGCGATCAGGTCGCGGTTGGATGCGGCTCGGTGGGCCTGCTCCAGCAACTCTGCCTCGCCTACCTCGACCCCGGCGACGAGGTGGTCTACCCCTGGCCGTCGTTCGAGGCCTACCCCATCAACGTCAAGGTGATGGCGGGAGTCCCGGTCACCACCGGCCTGATCGATCACGCCTTCGATCTCGACGCGGTAGCGGCCGCGGTCACCCCCCGCACCAAGCTCGTGATGCTGGCCACCCCCAACAACCCCACCGGCACCGCGGTGAGCACCACCGACCTCGCCTCCCTACTGCAACGGCTCCCCAACGACGTGGTGGTGCTGGTCGATGAGGCCTACCGGGAGTTCTCCGACCCAGCCCTCGGCGATCCCGTGACCGACCTTCTCCCCTCGCACCCCAACGTTGTGGTGAGCCGCACCTTCTCCAAGGCCTACGGCCTGGCCGGACTGCGCACCGGCTATGTGATCGCCCACCCCGAGGTGGTCATGGAGCTCGACAAGGTGCTGCTCGCTTTCGCGTCGAACATGCTCGCCCAGGCGGCAAGCCTCGCGGTGCTCGATGCGCTCGACGAGATACAGCCCAGGATCGATCTGCTGCTCGCCGAACGCGCACGGGTGATAGCTGCTCTGGCCGACCTCGGCTGGGACGTGCCCGATGCAAACGCCAACTTCGTCTACATCCCAATGTCGGAAGGCGCCGATGAGGTCCATCTCGGACTCGAGAAGAACGGTGTCGTCACCCGGCCCTTCCCGGGCCAGGGCATTCGCGTCACCATCGGCACACCCGAGGAGAACGATCGCTTCCTCGCCACCCTGGCCGAGGTCACCGCCTAGGGCCGAGGGTTCAGGTCGGCTCTCAAGCGTCGCTGAAACCCTGAAGCACCCCCACCACATTTGTGCCCAGGGCGTCGGTTGCGTAGCCCCCCTCCATCACCAGCAGGGTAGGGAGCCCGAGACCAGCGATTCGGTGGCCCAGGGTGGGGTAGTCGTGGGTGGCGAGACGGAAGTGTGAGATCGGGTCGTGTTCGAACGTGTCGACGCCGAGCGAGACCACGAGAGCATCTGCCCCGGCCGCGAGAAGCCATGCCGCCGCGGTGGCGAAGGCTTCGAACCAGGCTTCCGCTCCGGTGCCGCGCGGAAGGGGGAGGTTGAGGTTGGAGCCCTCGCCGGGACCTTCGCCCCGCTCGTCGCCATGGCCGAGGAAGTAGGGGAATTCGTCGCGCGGATCCGCGTGGATCGAGCAGAACAACACATCGTCGCGGCCGTAGAAGATGTCTTGGGTGCCGTTGCCATGGTGGTAATCGACATCGAGCATCGCCACCCTGTCGGCACCCAGTTCGAGGAGGCGCTCAGTGGCTAGGGCCGCGTTGTTGAGATAGCAGTAGCCGCCGAACTGATCTCGCATCGCGTGGTGGCCGGGCGGTCGACAACGGGCGAAGGCGGCGCCTCCGGTGTGGGCGACGTGCTTGGCTGCGGTATCGGCGATCGAGGCGCTCGCCCGAACCGCCCCCCAGGTGCCCTCGGCGATGGAACAGTCGGCCGCGAAGCTGTAATAGCCGAGCTGGGCCTGAGGATCTCGAGGGCGAATGGATCGGAAGCGACGGGCGGGCCAACCGAATGCCATCGCAGCCGGCGCCTGCTTGCCGGCCTCCACCCAGCGCGGCCACGCCGTCGACAAGAATTCGATGTAGTCGGGGTCGTGGACGCGCTGCGCGAGCTCGTGGTCGAACGGATCGGGGTCGACCGGTGGGCCAAAGCCTGCCGCAGACAGGGCCGAGTCGATGGCGCGGGCACGGTCTGGTCCCTCCCATGAAGCAATCAGTTCGGTGCCGTCGAGTTCGAGGCAGTGATGGTGGCGATGGGCGTCGGAGCTCACGATCAACATGCGGGGATCCTTGCACGGTCTGGGCAGCGACCGGACAAGCGGCCTAGCGTCGGCGCTCATGACCCATGAACTCAAGTTCGGATGGCTCTCACCGGTGATCGGTAACGCGGGGAGTGATCATCAATCGATCGTCATCTACCAGGAGGAACACATCCTCCCCACCGTCGTCGAGTATTTCGACTCCCTGTGGATCGCCGACCACTTCTACGGTTTCGACGCCCGCACCGATCCATTCCTCGAGGCCTGGACCACCCTCACCTGGTTGGCCGCGAGATTCCCCGACGTGATGCTCTGTCACCACGTTCTCGGCCACGGATACCGGCCACCGGCGCTCACCGCGAAGATGGCGGCCACCCTCCAGACCCTGTCCGGGGGTCGCTTCATTCTCGGTATAGGCGCAGGTTGGCGAGGCGGGGAGTACGAGGCCTACGGCTACGACTTCCCCAAGCCGTCGGTCCGCTTCGCAGAGCTCGAGGAGATGCTGGAGATCTGCCGGTTGATGTGGACCGAGGATCATCCCACCTTCCAGGGCGAGTACTTCTCGATCGATGACGCCGCCGCGCCGCCCCTGCCCGACATCGTTCCCCCTATCTGTATCGGTGCCTCGGGTGAGAAGATCGGTCTGCCGCTGGTCGGGCGCCAGGCCGACATGTGGAACTGCTCCGCCCGAAATGTCGACGACTGGAACCGCAAACTCGGGATTGTCCGGGACTCCGCGGCAGCGGCCCGGCGTGACCCCCACGACATCGAACTCTGCACAACCCTCGAAGCGCCCCTGCCCACCACAGATGCCGAGAGCGAGGAGTTGGCAACGAAAGTCCGCGACCTCGTCGACCTCGGCCTGAGCTACTTCACGATGGACTTCGGTCATCCACTCACACCCGAGCACGTGCATCGGTTCGCCGACCAGGTGATCGACGTGGTCCGGGCCGGGTGATCGGGGCCAGCACGCGCGGCCGAATTCCTGGTCCGATCAAGGGCCTGCTGTTCACCTTCTTCATCTCTGCGTTCGCGGTTGTCGGCCAGGTGACGATCGTTGGCAAGCAGGTTTTCGATATGACGGGCAACGAGCTCGATCTGGGCCTTCTCGGGCTGGCCGAGTTCATTCCGATCGCCGTGCTTTCACCCCTGACCGGTGCCATCGCCGATCGAATCGATCGACGCATGATCTATGCCGGTGGTCTCGCAGGCGAGTTGGCATCGTCGGTGGGGCTGTTTCTTTATGTCAATACCGAGCCGACTTCGGTCTTGCCGATATTTGTGCTCGTGTTCGTGTTCGGTGTCGCCCGGGCGTTCGTGGCGCCCGCTTCGCGGGCTCTGCCCATCGATCTTGCACCACCGGAGATGGTGGAGAGGGTGATTGCGCTCAGGGCGGTCGCGTTCCAGGCCGGACTGATTCTCGGGCCGATCACCTTCGGCTTTGTGTTCGTGGTCGACCCTGCTCTTCCTCATGCCATTGCCGCTGTCGCGTTTCTCATTGCGGTCGTGGCCGTAGTCGCGATCCCGAAGCCCCCAACCAGGAAGCTGGCCACCTCGGGCGGTCGTCAAGCCCTGCGCGACGCAGGTGAAGGCTTGCGGTTCATCCGGCGCCAACCCATCGTGTTCGGGGCCATCACCCTCGACTTGTTCGCGGTGCTTTTCGGCGGGATCATCGCCCTTCTCCCCGCCATCGCTGAGGATCGTCTCGGTGTCGGAGCGGTGGGACTCGGCTGGCTCAGGGCTGCGATCGGGATCGGGGGTGGAGCGGTGGCCCTCACCTTGTCGGCGAGGCCGCTGCGGCGCCACGTGGGGCGGGTATTGCTCTCTGTGATCGCCGTGTTCGGACTGATGACGATCGTGATAGGTGTGACCGACGAGTATGCAGTCGCCTTTGTAGCCCTGGTGATTGCGGCAGGGGCGGACACCATTTCGATGTTCATTCGCTCCACCCTCGTGCCTCTCGCCACGCCAGAGGAGATGCGAGGCCGGGTGCTGGCTATGGAAAACGTCTTCATCGGTGCATCCAACGAGTTGGGAGCGGTGGAGAGCGGTCTCACCGCGGCCGCCTTCGGCCTTGTCGGGGCGATCGTGTTCGGAGGGGTCGGGACCCTCGTGGTGGTGGCGGTCTGGTGGCGTTTCTTCCCCGCCCTTCGTGATGTCGACACATTCGCCGAAGCCCGGCTCGAGGCGCAGGCGGCTCCTCCGTGAGGTCGCCGTTGGGTGTTCGTTCCAGGTCCGTAGTCTCAGCGGGTGGGAATCCTTCTCGGCCTCGTCACCGCGGTGATGTTTGGCACCGGCGACTTCATCGGTGGTCTCGCTGGTAGGAGGATGCACGTTTTGCGCGCCCTGGCCAGTGCTCACCTGGTCGGTCTGGTCGGTGTGACGGCGGCATCGGTGATGTTCGCGGAGAGTTTCCGTTGGGAGGATCTCGGCCTGGGTGCGCTGGCGGGCGCCTTCGGCTTCGTCGGATTGGGCCTGCTCTATCGGGGCCTGGCGCGCGGCCCCATGGGGGTGGTCGCTCCACTCACTGCCATCACTTCGGCCGCGGTGCCGGCTCTGTGGGGCACGATCGTCGAGGACGACTCGATCAGGACCCTGGGTTGGATCGGCGTGGCACTGGCGCTGCTCGCCGTTGGCCTGGTGTCGTGGTCCGACGACGGGGGAGCAGCCCGTGTCTCGTCGAGGGTGGTGGGGGAAGCCCTGGTGGCGGGCGTCGGCTTCGGCCTGATGTTCGTGGTGCTCGGCCATGCAGACGCGGCGAGCGCTCCATGGCCGATCGTGGGTGCCAGGCTTCTGACCACTTCGGTGCTGCTGGCGGGGTTCTTCGCCGCGGGGCGCAGAGTCTTCCCGCGAGACCGTGTCTCCTGGTGGCTGGTGCTGGGGCTCGGGCTGTTCGACACGGCTTCGAATGCGGTGTTTCTCTACGCGGTCGATCGCGGATCGCTCACGGTGGTGGCCGTCGTTTCTTCCCTCTACCCGATCGCCACGGTGCTCTTGGCGCGGGTGGTGCTCGGCGAGCGGATGAACCGGGTGCAGGTTGGGGGCTTCCTCGCCGCCATGCTTGCAACCGGTCTGATCGCCGCGGGCTAGAGGATCCACGGCCTCCTCGGTCGGGAGGTACTTGCGTTGTCGGCCTCCAGGCTCCACAATATGTCCGTACATTCCGCAGCCGTGTGGAACCAACCGGAATCGGGGGGCGTGTGACGAGGCTTGGTTTCTTGCTCGACAGCGATTCGTGTATCGGCTGTCATGCGTGCACGGTGGCGTGTAAGTCTGAGCATGACGTGCCTCTCGGGGTGAATCGGACCTGGGTGAAGTACATCGAGACGGGCGTGTTCCCGAATGTGGCTCGCCACTTCTCTGTGATGCGCTGCAATCAGTGTGAAGACGCTCCGTGCATGACGATCTGTCCCACCAACGCGCTCTACCGCGCTGATAATGGCGTGGTCGACTTCGACGACTCGAATTGCATCGGCTGTAAGGGATGTATGAACGCGTGCCCTTACGACGCGATCTACATCAACCCGGCCACCAACACCGCCAACAAGTGCAACTTCTGCAATCACCGGGTGGAGGTCGGTTTGGAGCCGGCGTGCGTGATCGTCTGTCCGACCCACGCGATCAAGGTGGCCGATTTCGACGATCCGCTCAACCAAGCCACAAAGATCATTAGCCGCGAGGATGTGGCGGTGAGGGCGCCGGAGCAGGGCACAAATCCGCAGGTGTACTACCGCGGAGCAGATCAGGCGTCGCTGAATCCGTTGCGTACTGCGATCGCGGCCGACGGGATGATCTGGGCCGACACCACTGCGGACCATCCCACCATGCCTCCCGATGCGGAGGGTGTTGTGGCTCGCACCACCTACACCACGTCTCATCAGATGACCTGGAAGGAGAAGGTGTCGGGTTATCTGGTCACCAAGGCCATCGCTGCGGGGGTGATGCTGGTGGCCGGCTTGCTGGCCTTGCTGGGTCACAGCGATGTGCAGGCCGCGGTGGGCGTGGTTCCGCCGATGATCGCCGGAGTCTTCCTCGGCCTCACCGGTGTTTTGCTGGTGACCGACCTGAAACAACCCGCGAGATTCCACTACCTCATCACTCGGGGCAGTTGGGACTCATGGCTGGTGAAGGGGGCCTACATCCTCATGGGCTTCGCGGTGTGTTTGGCTCTGTGGTGGATCGGTGGGCTCACCGAGTCTGCCGGCCTCATCGACGTGATGGTGATCCCCACCGCCCTGTTCGCGGCGGGTACCGCTGGTTACACCGCGTACCTCTTCGGACAATGTGAGGGCCGCGACCTTTGGCAGTCGCCGCTGCTGCTGCCTACCTTGCTGGCTCAGACAGTCACCGCGGGCGGTGCTGTCTACGCGATCCTCGATCTGCTCATGGACGTTCCTGATCCAGAGGCGATCCGGTGGGTGCTCCTCGGAGGAGCCTTGTCCACCGCCGCGCTGATCGCGGTCGAGATCACGTCGAAGGGCACTCCACACGTGGAGGCCGCCATCCGCGAGATGACAGAGGGTAGGTATCAGATCAAGTTCCTCATCGGGGTGGTGGTCGGATTGCTGATCCCGGCGGCCCTGGTGATCATTGCCCTGTCGGCCGACTCCGGCGCGGTCCTGCCGGCGGTAGCGGGTGTGGCGGCGATCGTGGGCATGTGGTTCTACGAGGATTCATTCGTCCGTGCCGGTCAGTCCGTGCCGCTTTCCTAGGAGATTTCGTTGACTGATCTGACCCAGTACCCGCCCCACGAGGATTGGCACGACTTCACGTCGCTGAACGCGAAGGCTTGGCCCGATCGGGTGGAGGAGCACCACAGTCTGGTGCCGACCACTTGTTTCAACTGTGAAGCGGCATGTGGCTTGTTGGCCCATATCAACCACGAGACCGGCGAGATCGACAAGATCGAGGGCAACCCTCTGCATCCGGCCAGCCGGGGCCGTAATTGTGCGAAGGGTCCGGCGACGCTCAACCAGGTGCACGACACCGAACGCATTCTCCATCCTTTGAAAAGAGTGGGTGAGCGCGGATCAGGGGAGTGGGAGCGGGTCACTTGGGCCGAGGCCCTCACCGATATCGGGTCCCGGATCGGCGCGGCCATGGATGAGGGCCATCGCGACGGGATCATGTATCACGTTGGCCGCCCTGGCGAGGACGGCTACGCGGATCGGGTCTTGAAGTCGTGGGGTGTGGATGGCCACAACTCCCACACCAACATCTGCTCGTCCAATGCCCGTATCGGCTATCAGAGTTGGATGGGTCACGATCGGCCGTCGTCGGACTTCGCCAACGCCGAAGTGATCTTCTTGATCTCGGCCCATCTCGAGGCCGGCCACTACTTCAACCCCCACGCCCAGCGAATCATCGAAGCCCAAACCAAGGGCGCCACGGTGATCTGCGTCGATCCACGCCTGTCCAATACCGGATCGAAGGCCGATCATTGGCTCCCGGCCTGGCCCGGCACCGAGCCCTTCCTGCTGTTGACCATCGCCCGGCTCTTGATCGAGAGCGGCACCTGGCAACAGGACTTTGTGCGTCGCTGGGTCAACTGGGAGACCTACCTGCGAGAGACCCGGCCCGACCTCCCCGTCGAGATCGAGTCGATGACCGAGGCCTGGCTCGACGAATACGCCGAGTACACGCCCGAAGCAGCCGAAGAGATCTGCGGCGTCTCCGGCGATCAGTTGCGTGAGATCGCCGAGATCATCGGTGCCCACCCCACCAAGTTCGCTTCGCACAACTGGCGCGCTGCCGGTGCCGGCAACCTCGGTGGATGGCAGACCGCCCGTTGCCTGTTCTTCCTCAACGTGCTCACCGGATCAGTGGCGACGGTCGGGGGCACCAGCGGTACCGGCTGGAACAAGTTCAAGCCGGCTCAGCCCAAGGGAGCGCCCGCCCTGCACGAGTGGAACGAGTTGTCGTGGCCCAAGGAGTTCCCCCTCGCCTATCACGAGATGTCGATCCTGCTGCCTCACTTCCTCAATGAGGGCCGGGGCAGCCTCGACGTGTATTTCAGCCGCGTCTACAATCCGATCTGGACCAACCCCGACGGTTTCACCTGGCTCGAAGCGCTAAAGGACGAGTCGAAAGTGAAATGTCATGTGGCGCTGACTCCGACCTGGTCAGAAACCGCCTGGTTCGCCGACTACGTGTTGCCCATGGGCGTCGGCACCGAACGGCACGACGTAGCCAGCTTCGAAACCCACGCCGGCCGCTGGATCGGATTCCGCCAGCCCGTCATGCGGCGCTACGCCGAGATACGAGGCGAAGAAATCACCAGCGACACCCGCACTCATGAGTTCAATCCCGGTGAGGTTTGGGAGGAGAACGAGTTCTGGATCGACCTCTCATGGCACATCGACCCCGACGGCAGCCGCGGTATCCGCCAATGGTTCGAATCCGACGAGACCCCCGGCACACCGATCACAGTCGACGAGTACTACGGCACCATGTTCGCCGACTCGGTGCCTGGTCTCGCCGACGACGCGAAGGCGGCCGGCAAGACGCCACTGGAGTACATGCGCGATGTGGGTGCCTACGCCGTACCCGGCGATGTCATCACGCCCTACGAGCGAATCGTGGCCGCCGACGCAGTCGCCGACTGTGTCAAAGACACAGACGGTGTGTTCCGCAAGCCCGGCACCACCGGCACCTGGGACGGCACACCATCCACACTCAAGGACATGAAGCTCGCACCCCTTGGTGACGGCTCACCCGCGGTGGAAGTCGACGGTGAGATCAAGGAAGGGTTCCCCACCCCGTCCCGCAAGCTCGAACTCTTCTCCGACACCCTCAAAGACTGGGGCTGGCCCGAATACGCCACGCCCACCTGGATCCCGTCACACGTACATCACCAGGACCTCGACATGGAGCCGGCCACCGATGGCACCGGCGGCAACGAGCGGATTCTTCTGCCCACCTTCCGGATCCCGACCCTGATCCACACCCGGTCCGCCAACTCCAAGTGGCTCAACGAAATCAGTCACCGGCATCCCCTCTGGATCCACCCCGAAGACGCCGAGAAGCTCGGGATCGAAGAGAACGGTCTCGTGAGAGTGTCCACTCGGATCGGTCATTTCGTCATCGCTGCCTGGCGCACCGAAGGCATTCGCCCCGGCGTGGTGGCTGCATCACATCACATGGGCCGCTGGCGTCTCGAAGAAGACAAGGCCCGATCCTTCGGCGCCGGCAAGGCCGAACTCACCAACGACGGAACCAGCTGGAAGCTCACTCGAACCCACGGGATGACCGGTTGGGAGTCGGACGACCCCGATACCGAACGGGTCTGGTGGAACGACACCGGGGTACACCAGAACCTCACCTTCTCGGTCCAGCCCGACCCGATTTCCGGCATGCAGTGCTGGCACCAGAGAGTGCGGATCACCCCGGGGGAGTCCGGCGACCAATACGGCGACGTCGTCGTCGACACCGCCAAAAGCCGCGATGCCTACCACGACTGGTTGGCCAAGACCCGACCCGCGCCAGGCCCCGGCGGCCTCCGTCGCCCCCTCTGGTATGCCCGCCCGCTCAAGCCGTCGGCCGAGATGTATCACCTCGGCACTGAGTAATCCCAGGAGGCCTACGTTGGACCCGGTCATCGAAGCTCTCGACCTTCTCGGCTCGGAGTACGAAGTCATCGCCTGCGATCCCGATCTTGCCGATACGGCCCAGTTCTGCGAGGCCTACGGCTACTCCCCGGACGAGAGCGCGAATGCCATCCTCGTGGTTGGGAAGTCGGCCGCGAGGCCCGTTGCCTGCTGCCTGGTGCTCGCATCCACGAGGCTCGACGTCAATGGTGTGGTTCGCCGCCGCCTCGGCACCCGTAAGGCCTCCTTCGCCGGCGCAGAGGAGACCATCGAGCGGTCCGGAGGTATGCAGATCGGCGGTGTCACCCCATTCGGGCTGGCGGACGATGTCCCCGTATGGATCGATGCGGCCGTGATGTCGTGTGAGCGGGTGATTGTCGGCGGAGGTAGCCGGGACCGCAAGATCCTCTGCCCTCCATCCACACTGGCTGCTCTCCCCACCGCAGAGGTGGTGGACCAGCTCGCCCGACCCCTTCCGCTGGATCCCTAGAGTTCGAGGGCCGTTGTCTCCTTCACGGCCCGAAGGGCGAAGCTGGAGCGCACCTGGGCGACGCCCGGGAGGCGAGCCACATAGTTGCGGTGGATTCTCTCGTAGTCGGCCACATCGGCCACCACCACCTTGAGTAGGTAGTCGGCGTTGCCCGCCATGAGGTGACAGCTCATCACTTGAGGAACCGCCGCCACCGCGGCTTCGAAGGCGTCGAGAAGCTCCTCTTGCTGGCCGGTGAGTGATATCTCGACGAAGACGGTGGTGCCGGAGCCCACCGCTTCACGTTCGAGGAGGGCTACATATCCGGCGATTATCCCCTGTTCCTCGAGCCGCTTGACCCTGCGTAGGCAGGCCGATGGAGAAAGGTGCACCGCCTCGGCCAGCGCGGAGTTGGTGATGCGGCCATCTCGTTGGAGGGTGGCCAGTAGGATGCGATCGGTTGCATCAATGATCTTTGGCACAGCATTCTCCCACCGTATGACGTAGTTACGCAACTATCGTGCGCAGAGGGAACACTCTCCCACAGGAAACGCACCCACCTGTTGTCGGCCGGGGAGTAGCTTGCCAGCACAGGTCGAAACGCGCCAGGAGGAGACGTCATGCTCGTCGGTGTACCCAAAGAAGTGAAGGTTGCCGAGCGGCGGATCGGGCTGACGCCGAGCGGTGCACGCGAGCTTGTCGCTCACGGACACGAGGTGCTCGTCGAGACCACAGCAGGAGAGGGGATCGGCGCTCCCGACTCCGCCTACGAGGCCGCCGGTGCCGAAATCGCCAGCACTGCCGAGAATGTCTGGGACCGCGCCGAACTGATCGTCAAGGTGAAGGAACCGCAAGCACACGAACGCGCCCTGCTCGGTGAGCACCAGGTGCTTTTCACCTACCTCCACCTGGCTCCCGATGTTCCCCAGACCCGCGATCTGATCGCCAGTGGTGCCACCTGCATCGCCTACGAGACCGTCACCGATGCCCACGGCGGGCTACCCCTCCTTGCCCCCATGTCGCAGGTAGCCGGCCGAATGTCGATCCAGGCCGGCGCTCACAGCCTCGAAGCACCGATCGGTGGAGCCGGCCTGCTCCTCGGTGGTGTCCCCGGCGTGCCATCGGCGCAAACCGTGGTGATCGGTGGCGGCGTGGTCGGTGAGAACGCGATCGAGATGGCCATCGGGCTCGGATCCCAGGTCACCGTGCTCGACCGCAATCTCGAGGTCCTCGATCGCCTCGCCCGTCGATTCGGTGCCGAACTCGAAACCGTCTACTCCACCACCGCTGCTCTCGAAGAGCATGTCCTGGCCGCCGACCTCGTAGTGGGAGCTGTGCTCGTGAAGGGTGCCACCGCACCCAAGTTGGTAACCGCGGAGATGGTGAAGCAGATGAAGGCCGGCTCTGTCCTGGTCGATGTCGCCATCGATCAAGGTGGCTGCTTCGAAACCTCGCGTGCCACCACCCACGCCGAACCCACCTATATCGTCGACGACGTGGTCCACTACTGCGTGGCCAACATGCCCGGGGCGGTGCCGCGCACCTCCACCTATGCGCTCAACAACGCCACGCTGCCGTTCACGCTCTCTCTGGCCGACCGAGGGCCCCGAGACGCTCTCCTGAGCGATGGCCACCTCCTCGGCGGGCTCAACGTCTGTGGCGCAATGATCACCGAGCAGCATGTTGCCGAGGCCCAGGGCCTCCAATACGTCGAGCCCACCGTGGCCTTGGAGAAGGTCTACGGCTGAGCCGAGCCACTACGGTTCCCGCATGCCCGTGCCCACACCGGCGCTCGTTGTCCAACGAGACGCGCTCGAACACAACATCGCAGCGATCGGCAAGACGCTGCCTGGCCCACGGCTGCGCCCCCACGTAAAGGCATTCAAGGCCACCGGCCTCGCTCGCCGATTGGCCGACGCCGGCCACACGGGCTTCACCTGTGCCACCGTGAGAGAGGTGGAGGGTCTGGCCTCGGCAGGACTGGGCGACGACCTCTTGTTGGCCAACGAGGTGCTCGACGGTCAACAACTGGATCGACTGGCCGCGGTCGAAGCTCGTGTCACTCTCGCCGTCGATTCGTCGATGGGAATCGCGGAGGCCGCACGGGCCGGCATCCGCGAGGTACTGATCGATGTCGATGTCGGCCTGCCTCGCTGTGGGTGTATTCCCGGCGATGCCGGGCGTCTCGCCGATGAAGCCCGGGCGGCGGGCCTCGCGGTGCGAGGCGTGATGGGTTATGAGGGACACCTCATGATGGTGGCTGATCGAGCGGAGCAGACCCTCAGGGTCGAGCAGTCGATGCTCGAGCTTTTGAGTGCCTCAGATAGCGTGGGCGGCGACATCATTTCTGCCGGTGGTACCGGCACCTACGACGTCAACACCTGGGCCACCGAAATCCAGGCCGGCACTTTCCTGCTCGGCGACACCCAGTACGGCGCACTCGATCTGCCCTTCGAGCAGGCAGTCCACCTTGAATGTTCGGTGATCTCCAAGAGTCCCAAGGGATGGCTCGTGGTGAACGCGGGCCTCAAGTCCCTCGGGATGGACCACGGCAACCCGTCCTGGGCCCATGGCTGGGTGATGTCGTGCAGCGATGAGCACACAACCCTCGTGGCCGACGACCCCGATGCTTTCGGACTCGACGATCGCGTCCGGCTCGCCCCTGCCCACCTCGACCCCACCGTTGCCCGCCACGAGACCCTCTGGCTGATGGACGGCGATGAGCTGGTCGAATCGATCCCCGTCGACCTCCGACACTGGTGAGAACCGAGGACGGCTCAGGCCGCGGCCCGCGTACGCCGGAGGATCGGGTCGGCGATGGCCAGGGTGCGATCGGCTATCCGCAGCACACGACCCGCTGCACCTGGGGCCTCGGCATCGATCAGGTTGCCCATCACCTGGAGGGTGATGTCGGCGATGGTCTGGGTACCCACCGCCAGGCGAAGACCGCTGCGCAGGATGCGAGGGTGCCCGATCAGGAGGCTGAACCTCCGGCCGGTGCGGAGAAAAGAATCGAAGCGCTCGCCCAGCTGGCGATCGTATTCGTGGGCCGCTCTGGCGGGGTCGGCCACGAACAGATCGGCAGCCAACATCCCCGACTCGAGGCCGTAGTCGATCCCCTCGCCGTTCATCGGGTTGATCAGCCCGGCTGCGTCGCCGATGGCAACCCAACCAGGCCCGTGGCGCTTCTGCACGCTCATCGGGAGCCGCCACGCGCGGGGCTTCTCCAGGTTGGGGCCGAGCTCCCAATCGTCCTGCACCAGTGAGCGGTACGACTCCTGAAGGGTGTTGAGGTTGAGCTTCCTGAAGTCTCTCATCGTGGAAAGAGCGCCGACGCCGATATTGACGGTGCCGTCGCCGGCAGGAAACATCCAGCCATAGCCGGGAATCGAGGTGCCGCGCTCGTCGCTGAGAGTGAGACACGCCTCGAGATGGCGATCGTGATGACGAGGCGACTCGGCATAGGTGCGGATCGCCAGGCCGAATGTTTCGTTCTCGACTCGGTTGGCCCCGACCAACCGTGCCACTGCTCCGGGTGCTCCCGCAGCCACGACCGTCAGATCGGCGGCCCATTTCCGACCGGAGGCCTCGACGCCGACGACCCTGTCGCCATCCATGATCGGAAGGGCCTCTGACTCCCACTCCACCTCGGCTCCCGCCGCCTCCGCGGCTGCCATCAGATGGGCATCGAACTGGCGTCGGGGCCACACCGCCCCATTGGGAGCGAAGCGTCCGGTGTGAGGCCACGGGAGTTCTCGGCGGGTCTTGCCGGCGATCATGCGAAGGCCATCGATGCGATGGGCTCCACTCATATCGATGCCGAGCTGGTCGAGCGCGGTGACGGCGCGGGGAGTGAGACCGTCGCCGCAAGCTTTGTCGCGGCCGCGTGCGGCCTTTTCAAAGACGCGGACCGACACGCCCGCCTTGGCTGCTCGTATGGCCGTGGCCGCTCCGGCCGGACCACCTCCGATCACAACGATGTCGCGCTTTTCCACCTTGCAAGCCTGCCCGATCACGCGGCGTTCGCCTCAGCAGGACAGGGCAGATTCAGGGCAGGCGGCCCCCATGGGCAAGGGCCAGGCGCAACAGGCGGTCGTGGCCGCCCGTCATCTCAGCGCGCACATCGATGCTGGCGGCCTCTGCCGGCGTGAGCCAGGCCAGGTCGAGGGCATCGTGGGCGGGCTCCGGCTCGCCATCGATCGCCACCACGTAGGCCAGGCTCACCGCGTGCTGGCGAGGGTCGTGGTAGCCCGAGACAGCCGGATCAGGGAAGTATTCGGCCACCGTGAATGGAGCGGGGTTGGTGGGGATGCGGGGTAAGGCGAAGGGTCCGAGATCTTTTTCCAGGTGGCGTAGCAGGGCATGACGGATCCGTTCACCGAACAGCACTCGGCCGGTGACCAGGGCCCGGCTGACCGTGCCGTCGGGCATCGCTCTGAGAAGAAGGCCCACGTGGGTGATCTCGCCCAGGGGGTCGACCCTCACGGGGACAGCGTCGACATACACCATCGGCACGCGTCCGCGGACCGTCTCGAGGTCTTCGTCGCTGAGCCAGCGATTGTCGGTCTCGGTGATGTCGGTCAAGGGGGTCAGTCTCGCACCCGACGTCACCCAGGTCGGGGACTCTCAGCACCAATCAGGGCAATCGGTCCAAGCCGCGACGCGGCTAGTGTGCGGTCGGTGAAGAGCGCCACCTGGTCATACCCCACCGAGGTCCGCTTCGGCCCGGGACGTATCGGCGAGGCGGCCGATGCCTGCCGAAGCGCCGGTATCACCCATCCGCTGGTGGTCACCGATCCGGGCCTGGTCGAGCTCGAACCGATGCATGCGCTCAGGTTGGCCTTATCCGAGGGAGGGGTCGATTACGCGACGTTCACCGACCTCCGTCCGAACCCTGTAGGTGCCGACGTGTCGGCCGGTGTCGAGGCCTTCCGGAGTGGGAGACACGATGGGGTGGTGGCCATAGGGGGCGGGTCCCCGCTCGACGTGGGCAAGCTGGTGGCGTTCATGGCGGGTCAGCAGCGACCCGTCTTCGATTTCGAGGATGTGGGCGAACGTTGGGCGCTGGCCGATGCGGAGGCGATCGCACCCGTGGTGGCGGTACCCACCACCGCAGGCACGGGCAGCGAGGTCGGGCGAGCGGGCGTGATAATCGACGAAACCACCAACCGTAAGGTCATCGTGTACCACCCCGCGATGCTGCCGCGCATCGTGATCGCTGATCCGGTGCTGACCAGCGGTCTTCCTCGCGTCCTCACGGTCGGCACCGGACTAGATGCGCTCTCCCACAATCTGGAGGCGGTGTGTGCACCTTCCCTCCATCCGATGTCGCATGGCATCGGGCTCGAGGGCTGTCGACTGGTACTGGAGTATCTTCCGGTGGCCGCGTCCCAACCCCAAGACCTCGAGGCCAGGGGTCAGATGCTGATCTCCGCGGCGATGGGAGCGGTAGCGTTCCAGAAGGGACTCGGGGCGATGCACGCCTTGTCGCATCCGATCGGCGCGCTTTTCAATACCCATCACGGGATGACCAACGCGGTGCTGATGCCCTACGTACTTGCGGCAAACCGTCGCGCCATCGAGCCCACGATCGGCAGGCTCGCCGCCTATGTGGGCATAGCCGGAGGGTTCGAGGGATTCCTCACCCACATTCTCCAGCTTCGCGATGCTCTGGACGTGCCCGAAACCCTGGTGGACCTGGGTGTCGACCCCGCGGCAGTGTCCGAAGTCGCCGCGGCAGCAGTGGTCGACCCGTCGGCAGCTGGTAATCCTGTCAACGTCGACCGCGACTATGCCGAGGCAGTGTTCGATGCTGCGTGCCACGGTCGGGTCGATGCCTGAGGAGGCTTGATGCAGATCAGCGAATTGAGAGCCGTGGTTGATTCCGGTGAGGTCGACACGGTGGTGGTCGGATTCGCCGACCACTACGGGCGCCTTATGGGGAAGAGGTTCGATGCCGGGTTCTTCTTGTCGAACGGCCTGGATGAAGGAACCCACGCCTGCGACTACCTTTTCACCGTCGACATGGAGATGGAGCCCGTCGAGGGCTACTCCTATTCGAACTGGCAGTCCGGCTATGGCGACTTCCACCTCGTGCCCGATCTCGACACCCTCACCATGGCCGCCTGGACCAGCCGAACTGCGCTCGTCCTCTGTGACGTGATCGACAACTCCAGCCACAGCCTCGTCAACATTGCGCCGCGTTCGCTGCTGCGCCGGCAGGTCGACGCTCTCGCAGCGGAGGGTTACCGCGCGGCTCACCAAAAGGGTTATGCCGGCCTGGAGTCGGCCGGGTGGTATGTGGAGGACTACCACCTCCTCCAGGGAGCGCGTGTCGAGGACTATGTCGGGGCCGCCCGCCGTGCCCTGGTCGCCAGTGGGATCCCGGTGGAGAACTCGAAGGGCGAAGCGGCCATTGGCCAACACGAACTCAATGTGCGCTATGCCGACGCGCTCACCATGGCCGATCGTCACTCGGTGATGAAGCATGCAATGAAGGAGTTGGCCGACTCCCAAGGCGTGAGTGTCACCTTCATGGCGAAGCCCGATGCCGCCCAGCCCGGCAACAGTTGTCACATCCACCTCTCGCTCTGGACCGACCAGGAGGAATCCACCAATATCTTCACCGCGCCGACAGGTGAGCGCAGCGACGAGTTCCGCTGGTTCCTCGGCGGCTGGATGCGTCACGCTGCCGATCTCATGGTCTGTTACGCGCCCACCGTCAACAGCTACAAGCGCTACCGGAATCAGTCGTGGGCCCCCACTCGCATAGCCTGGTCGACCGACAACCGAACGGCCGGTTTCAGGATCGTCGGTGCCGGTTCGAGTCTGCGAATCGAAAACCGGATTCCCGGCGCCGACGTCAATCCGTATCTGGCGTACGCCGCAGCGATAGCCAGCGGCCTCGACGGTATTCGCAACCGGATCGAGCCCGCCGACGAACAGGAGGGGGATGCATATTCGGTCAGCGGCTCCGCCACTGTCGCGTCCACCCTCCACGAGGCCACGGCGCGATTCTCCGAGAGTGCCGATGCCCGCCGCCTGCTCGGCGACGAGGTGGTCGATCACTACGCCCACCACTTCTCCACGGAGGTGGCCGCCTCGGAGGCAGCGGTGACCGATTGGGAGAAGAGCCGCTACTTCGAACGGATCTGAGGGTTCGCGAGTTTCGCCCCGTCCAAACACGGGTCTAGGGTCGGCGCGGCCCAGATCAACCCCGCAGCACCGGGAGCAGCACCGTGACCAACAGTCGCAAGTTCTACATCAACGGTGAGTGGGTTGACCCCACCACCGATGCCACGATCGAGGTGATCAACCCGGCCACGGAGCAGGCGATCACAGAAATCGCGATGGGTGGGCCGGCTGATGTCGATGCTGCGGTTGCGGCCGCCAAGGGTGCTTTCGAAACCTACTCCCAGACCAAGGTGGAGGAGCGGCTCGAGATTCTCGACAAGATCACCGAACTCCTCGGCGCACGCTCCGAGGAGCTGGCCGACACCATCTCCGCGGAGATGGGGGCACCGGGGGGTTTGGCCAAAGCCGCTCAGGCCCCCACGGGTTTCTTCCACTTCGCCACTACAGCAGCCATCCTTCGCGGCTTCGAGTTCGAGGAGCAGCACGACAACTTCCTGCTCGTGAAGGAGCCGGTGGGCGTTGTAGGCATGATCACTCCATGGAACTGGCCCCTCAACCAGATCGCCTGCAAGGTTGCCCCCGCCTTGGCAGCCGGTTGCACGATGGTGCTGAAGCCCTCAGAACTGGCTCCGCTCAACGCGATCCTCTTCACCGAGATTCTCCATGATGCCGGCGTGCCGGCCGGGGTGTTCAATCTCGTGAACGGCGACGGTCCCACTGTCGGTTCCCATCTCTCTGCTCATCGCGATGTCGACATGATGTCGTTCACCGGATCGACGCGAGCCGGGGTCGAGGTGGCCAGAAACGCAGCTCCCACGGTGAAGCGAGTGGCCCAGGAACTCGGTGGCAAGTCGGCCAACATCATCCTCGACGATGCCGATTTCGCCAAAGTGGTCGCTCGCGACATGGGTGGGATGTGCATGAACTCGGGCCAATCGTGCAACGCCGGTACCCGCATGCTCGTGCCGTACAGTCGCATGGCCGAAGCAGCCGAGATCGCGGCGAACACCGCCCGGTCCATCCCGGTGGGCGACCCCACCTCCGATGCGGTGATGATGGGACCGGTTGTGTCGGAGGCCCAGTGGAACAAGATCCAGCGCCTGATCGAGGCGGGAATCGACGAGGGCGCGACCCTCGTCACCGGAGGATCGGGTCGCCCCGACGGCCTCGATGTGGGTTACTTCGTGAAGCCCACCGTCTTCGCGGATGTCACCAACGACATGCGCATCGCCCGCGAAGAGGTCTTCGGGCCGGTCATGGTCATCATCGGCTACGAAGACGACGACGACGCCGTGAGGATCGCCAACGACACCGTCTACGGACTCTCGGGTTATGTCTCGGGAAGCCAGGAACGTGCCGTCGCGATAGCCCGCAGGCTCCGAACCGGAAACGTCCACGTCAATGGTGCGGGTCCGGACTTCAACGCTCCGTTCGGTGGCTACAAGCAATCGGGCAACGGGCGCGAGTGGGGTCCTCTCGGCCTGGAGGAGTATCTGGAGGCCAAGGCTGTGATGGGTGCGGGCGCCTGACGCCTCTCGATGGCCGCCGCGACTGATTGGAACCCGATCCTGAGGGCCGAGTTCGACAGGCCCTACTGGGCCGAATTGATGACCTTCGTCGCCGATGAGAGGGCCGCCCACACCGTCTTCCCGCCTCCCGAAGAGGTCTTTGCCGCACTGCACCTCACGGCTCACGCAGATGTGAAGGTACTCATCCTCGGCCAGGACCCCTATCACGGCCCCCACCAGGCCCATGGCCTGTGCTTCAGCGTGCGCGATGGCGTTCCCAAACCTCCCTCGCTCACCAACATCTGCAAGGAACTCGAAAACGATCTGGGGATGCCCGTCCCAACTGCGGGAAGCCTCGAATCATGGGCCCGCCAGGGTGTACTGCTTCTCAACGCCACCCTCACGGTGAGGGCCCATCAGGCTGCCAGCCATCAAGGTCGGGGTTGGGAGACCTTCACCGACGAGGTGATCCGCGCAGTGAGCGCCAAGCCCGACACCGTGGTGTTCATCTTGTGGGGGGCGTCGGCTCGCAAGAAGAAGGCGCTCATACAGCAGGATCGACACGTCATCATCGAGTCGCCCCACCCGTCGCCTCTGTCGGCGCATCGGGGATTCTTCGGCACACGGCCGTTCAGCCGGGCGAACGACGCCCTGGCGGCGGCCGGCCGCGAGCCGGTCGACTGGAGGCTCGAGCCTCGCTGAGGCTCTTGGAGAGCGAGGAGTCTTGTCGGGTGCTCAAGGCACTCCACTCACCCGGGCGGAGACCGTCGAGACCGATCGGACCGATCGATTCCCGTACCAATCGAAGGGTGGGATGGCCGACGGCCGCGGTCATCTTTCGTACCTGTCGATTCCTTCCCTCGGTGAGGGTCAGGCGGATCCAGCTGTCGGGAACGGTTTTGCGGACCCGGATGGGCACCGGACGCTCCGGGAGCGGGGGCCGCTCGCTCAATCCTTCAGCCCGGGCCGGGCGGGTGCGACCGTCCTTGAGGTCGACTCCACGTTCGAGCCGCGACAAGGCATCGACCCCAGGGATGCCCTCCACCTGGACCAGATAGGTGCGGGGGTGGCCGATGTCGGGACTCATGAGGTCGGTGCGTAGCTTGCGCGCTCGCGTGAGCAGGAGGAGTCCCTCGCTGTCGCGGTCGAGTCGTCCCCCTGCGTAAATGCCGGGGAGATCGATGAAGTCGGCCAGAGTGGGGCGGCCCCCGGGGTCGGTGAACGAGCAGAGGACGTCGTAGGGCTTCCAGAACCGGATGACCAGATTCGGGTCGTCGAGGCTCAGAAGTACCACGGAAATTCAGACCAGTCAGGCGTCCTCTTCTCGAGGAAGGCGTCGCGGCCCTCCACGGCCTCATCGGTCATGTAGGCGAGGCGTGTGGCTTCACCCGCGAACACCTGCTGGCCCATGAGGCCGTCGTCGATCAGGTTGAGGGCGAACTTCGCCATGCGCTGGCCGGTGGGACTCTTCGCGTTGATCTCTGCGCCCCATTCGAGCGCGGTGGCTTCGAGCTCTGCGTGGGGGACGACTGCGTTCACCATGCCCATGTCGAAAGCTTCACGAGCCGAATAGCTGCGCCCGAGGAAAAAGATCTCCCGTGCCCGTTTCTGGCCTACCTGGCGGGCGAGGTAGGCCGAGCCGAAGCCCCCATCGAAGCTCGCGACATCGGTGTCGGTCTGCTTGAAGATGGCGTGCTCCTCGCTGGCGATGGTGAGATCGGCCGTGACGTGGAGGCTGTGCCCTCCTCCGACGGCCCAGCCCGGCACCACCGCGATGACCACCTTGGGCGAGGTGCGGATGAGGCGCTGCACTTCAAGAATGTGGAGTCGGCCCGCTCGTGCAGGGTCGATGGTGTCGGCGGTTTCGCCCTCCGCGTACCGGTAGCCGGCGCGGCCTCGAATTCGCTGGTCGCCGCCACTGCAGAAGGCCCAGCCGCCGTCTCGAGGGGAGGGGCCGTTGCCGGTGATGAGCACGCATCCGACATCGCTTGTCATGCGGGCGTGGTCGATGCAGCGATACAGCTCATCGACGGTGCGGGGTCGGAACGCATTCCTCACCTCCGGACGGTTGAACGCGATCCTCACCGTTCCCTGGTCGACCGCCCGGTGGTAGGTGATGTCGACCAGAGCTTCGAAGCCTGCGACTTGGTGCCAGCGATCGGGGTCGAACGTCTCAGAGATTTCAGCGGCCATGGCCGCAGGCTAGGCCGGAATTCGAGTGAGCCGAGCGTCGAGACGCCCCAGCCCGGTGGCGATCAGCCCGGCAGCGCGATCGTCAACAAGCAGCGGATCGGCGCACCCATGCCCGACCGACCGCAGTGCGAGCCAGCCGCGGCGCCAGGTTCTCCACCGGAAGCAAGGGCGCCACACCGAGAGCCAGCAGGTGATACGGAAACATGATGTACATGAGGGCGAGAACTCCGATATGGAAGCCCACCGCAGCCAGGGCCCAGAGTTGGCCGGCACGCCGGTGCAGGAGAGCGACGGGCGCACCGAGCTCGAGGATCATGGAAGCCACTGCCGCCGGCGCCATCAGCCACGTCTGGCCGACGAACCAGGCCGCCAACGGTGAGGACGGATCACCGAGGAGTTCCTTACGCACATTGTCGAAGAGGACCTGATGCAGGAGCGTGTCGCCACTCACCCAATCCCATCCACTGATCCGGAACTTGGCGACGCCGGCGAGGAAGTAGGTGCCAACGGCGAGCACAGCCATCGAATTGACGGCCCAACTCCCATCGTCGCCCGATGTCTGGGACCTAGTCGATCCGCGCCGTGCGTCCATCGACCATTGGGAACCCGCGACGGTGGCGATCGCCAGGACGATCAGCTGGAGCGAAGCGAGGTTTTCGGTGTGGAAGAGCTGGCCCCAGGAATTCCTGTAGGTCGTGATCATGAGGAAGGCGAACGCGGCTACCGGGGCACTCGCCCGGTAATGCCAGCCCACCGCGGCGAGAGCGGCCGCCGCCGGAGTGAGAAGAACGAGTAGGAGAACGAGGCCGTCGGGCAGCGGCGCGGTGAGGAACCAGAGCGGCCCGACCGGGTCGAAGCGGATCGGATCGAGGTCGGTGGTGTCGAGCAGGTGGGGAGCGCGGACCGCCGACCAGATCGCCGCGTAGGCAAACATCAAGATGCGCAGGGCAGCGAGACGCTTGATCATGGCGTCACGCTGCATCGTGCATGCTCCACGACCGCGAGCGCAGGCGCACCGTCGACGATATGGGCGACCAGGTCCACGGTCTCGGAGCGCACGACGACTTCGGTGATCGGCGAAGCGGTACGGGCTGCCACGGCTTCACAAAGGCCCTCGGCTCGCCCTCGCGCCACGGCCCGCTCGACGGTGACAGAAGCGAGCACAACCTCGTCGGTGCCGGCGATCAACTTCGGCGAAAGTCGTACTACCACGCCGGTGTCGTCGATACCGACAACGGTGACGAAGTCGTGGATCGAGCCTCGGTTGGCGGTGAACATCGGGTAGGTGGAAAGGGGATAGGTGTCGCTATGAGGGGCGCGTAGCAGTGGTGAAAGCACCACCACGGCCGCGAGTGCGGGCGCCAGACGACGCAGTCGAGACACCATGCCCCCATCGTAGATCGGCGCCTCGGCCACTATGTTTCGGACGTGCGTACGCTCAGAAACCGGTTGGGCAGAGCCCTGCTCGGATGGATACTGGTGTTCGGCGTGATGGCGGTGGCAGTTCATCCTGAAGACTGCCGGACCCCGACGGCCATCGAGATCGACCTTGCCGCTGAGGCGGCCGTGGGCTGGTTCGGAGCCAACATCGAGACCGAAGGCCGGTTCCTGTATCGCTACGATCGCGATCGCAGGGTCGACGAGGGCGGCTACAACGAGCCCCGCCATGGCGGAGTGCTGTGGGCCCTCTTCCAAGCGGAACGGGCAGGGGTGCCGGGAGCAGCGGGCATAGCCGACCAAGGACTCGGCTGGGCTCTCGACCGGATCCAGCCCACACCGATCGGTCCTGCATTCGGAGAGGGAGTTCGTTTGCAGACGGGATCATCGGCGTTGCTGCTGGCTGCCCTCGATGAGCGACGCGCCCTCACCGGAGACACCCAGCACGACACCCTGATGATCGGCCTCGGCCGAACCCTCGCGGCCGCCATCAACGACGATGGCGCGCTCGACGCAACCATCCACCGCGATTCGGGCCCGATGGGGGATCGGTCGGCCTTCTTCCCCGGAGAGGCGCTGTGGGCCCTCGCCCGGCTGCACATCACGTTTCCCGACGAGAAGTTCGATGAGCCGGCCCTTCGCCTCGGCCGCTACATAGTCGAGGAACGCGACGAGGTCGAGAGACCCTGGCCACCGATCTCGGATCATTGGGTGGCCTATGCCTTCGAAACGATGGATAGATGGCCCGACGCGCCCTCGATCGACTTCCCGGCGAGGGCGTGGATCGACCGCCAACTCGGTCTCCTCGGACTCCAGGTACGTTACGAATCACAGAGAGTCGGTGGTATCACCACCCTGACACGTGGTCACAATGCCTCGGGTTCCGGCGTGGGAACCCTGGGCGAGGGCATCGGCAACTGGCTCGAACTCGACTCCCGAACCGGCCTCCTCGGCCGTGATCGAGATGCGCTCGTAGAGCGGGGAGCGTGCGCGGTCGGCCTCCTGGTGGACCGGCAGGCACGAAGTGACGACCCCCGCACCAACGGCGCATGGTTTCGCCTCGGAGACACCCAGATGGATGATCAGCAGCATGCTCTATCGGCGCTACTACTCATGAGGGGACACCTCCCGACGTGACCACCCAACTGGCCCTGCTCGCCATGCTCGGAGCGCTCAACTCTGCGCGCATCAGCGCGGCCGCACCCGTGTCCGTGGTCGACCGAAGGGGCGCGTTAACCGTGTGTGTCGGCGCCCTACTGGTGACGATCGCCTTCTTCGCGTGGGTGTCCGCTCCGGTGATCGACGCACTAGGCGTAAGCGAACCGGATGCTCGTATCGCGGCTGGCATTGCACTACTGGTGGTGGCCATCCGCGATATGGCTGCTCCCGGCCCGATGCCCCAGCCGGGCCTCGGTGGTTCCTTGGCCGGATTGGTGCCGATGATGGTGCCGGTGGCATTCACACCCGCTGTCGCAGCGTTGGCGATCGCGATCGGCGCCGAGTCGGGTGTGGTCGGCACCGTGGGTGTCGCCGTCCCGGCCCTTCTGCTGATCACGGTAGTAGTCGTTCTCGCGATCCCGCCATCGTGGCTATCGTGGATCACCCGATCAACAGCCCTCTTGGCGGCCGTCGCAGGCGTGCTGGTAACCCTCGACGGTGTGCGTTCGATCTAGCCGCGGAAGTCGGTGAACAGGGCCTCGGCTTCAGATGTCATGAGCAGCACGTCGGCGCCGGAGTCGGTGATGTAGCGCGAAGTGGGAACTGTGGCCGTGAAGGGTTCAGCGCCATGCACATCGAGGCCGAGCGAAGCCGCACCGCGCAGAGACAGGCCCGAGTCGACCCTCACATTGCCGCTCACGCCGTCGAGAACTCCGAGCAGGGTGAAGGGATTCCACGTGGAGCCCAATTCGGCGAACACCGCGGCGAGGAAGCGTTGCTGGCGCTGGACTCGGCCGAGGTCTGAGGTGAGGTCGCGGACTTCTACCCCGTCGATGATCTCGACAAGGTGGCGCGACCGAACGTATGCCAATGCCTCGCTGCCATCCAGGCGTACCGGGCCAGCAGTGTCGATCTGGAGTCCCGACTTCAGGTCGTAGGCCGGGTGGGGGAACTGGATCGTGACACCACCGAGGGCATCGACCAGGCCGAGGAAACCCGCGAGGTCGATCTCGAGATAGTGGTCGATGCCGATCCCCAGCTCGGTCTGGATCGTATTGATGAGAGCTGACGGGCCACCGAACGCGAACGCCGCGTTGATTCGATTGGGGGAGCCGCCATCGAGGGGCAGGTACAGGTCGCGGGGGATCGCGAGAAGGTGAGCGGTGTCGGCGTCGATCCTCAGGATCGCGATCGTGTCGGTTCTCTCACCCGCGACTCCCTCGCCGAAGATCACTCCTGCGTTGGCCGTGTCGGCGGACACACCCTCGCGGGAGTCGGTGCCCACGATCAGGTAGTTGGTACCACCATCGGACCCCTGTAGAACCGACTCGAGGTCGATCTTCTCCACGTCGCTCCAGGTGGACCAGGCGGTGGCCCCGAATGCGCCGGCCGCGAGCGCGATGACCACAACAAGAGCAGCGAGAACCCAGGGCCAGCGGCGGCGACGGCGCGCAGGGGGTCTGAGGGGCGCCGGCGGCAGCTCGTCGAGAGTGGTGCCGGGTGCGGTGTCAGACTCGACATGGAAGGACCGTGGGTCGGTGGGGAGGTCTGACATGCGCGCTCATTTAACCGCGAACGCCGCTCGATGCGACGGCGCCCTGTCACCACCACGGCGAGCAGCATCGCTACCATTGTGAGTGGGCGGTGAGCAGTTGACCCCAACCCGCCAGCAGTTTATAACCCGTGCCCTCCACCTTCGTCCCCCCAACGACTCGACCAGGTCTTCGCCGACTGGCGTTGTTGATCGTCGCCGCCCTGGCTATTTCCGCGCCTGCCACCGCCGATGAATCGATCAGCGACATCCGAGCCGATCGTGAGGCCGCTCGTGATGCGGAGGCGGCGGCCCTGGCGGAGTTGGAGTTCCTCGAGCTCGAGGATCAGCGCATCGCTGAGATCCTCGCCGAGATCCAACTGGCCGTCGATGCCCAAATGGCACGCGTCGACGGAGGTCGCCAGGTGCTCGACGCGGCCCAGGCGGAAGTGATCACCCGCCAGACCCTCGCCGATGGCGCAGCGGCCGACGTGGCCCTCACCACCACAGAGATTCGCCAACGGGCAGTCGATGCCTACGTCGGCACCGACAACACCGTCGAGCCGTGGCTCCAGTCCGGCGACATCAACAAGACCGCGGTCCGTCTCGCCATGCTCGATTTCGCGGCTGGTAGTGATCGCGACCTCCTCGACCACCTCCGCCGCCTTCAGGTCGAGCGCGAGGATCATGTCATCGCCGGCGAAGAGGCGCGGATCGAGGCCGATCATCTCCGCGCCCAACTCGAAGAGGAATTGGCCGAACTCCAGACCCGCCAACTGGTCCAGGCCGAGGTCCAGAATGAGCTCCTGTCGCGGATCGGTGCCTGGGAGGCGGAGGCCGACGCACTGGCTCAGGAGTCGATCGAGCTCACCGCCCTCATCAAGGCCGAGCAGACCAGGCAGTTGGGGATCGCACCGGGAGCGCCCGGTGCCGCATCCGTCGAGGGCTTCGCGATGCCGACGGCCGGGTCGGTGGGATCCTCGTTCGGCTCGCGTGTGCACCCGATCTTCGGCTCGGTGCGTCAGCACACCGGCGTCGACATCGGTGGCAGCACCGGAGACGCGATCTGGGCATCCAAGGAGGGCCGGGTGATCTTCGCGGGCTGGAAGGGCGGCTACGGCAACGCTGTGATCATCGCCCACGCCGGGAATGTCGCAACCCTCTACGCCCACATGTCGGAGACTCTGGCCCGCGCTGGCGACCAGGTCGATGGGGGAGAGGTGATCGGTCTGGTGGGATCCACCGGATGGAGCACCGGGCCCCACCTCCACTTCGAGGTGAGGCTCGATGGTGTGCCCAAAGATCCCTTGCTCTTTCTGCCGCTCTGACCCAGTTACGCTGAACGGCAGAGAGGTCAGCCGACCAAGGGCCCTGATGGAGGCAATGTGGGATCGAAGAAGCGGCGCCGGTTCAAAAGGCGAGTCTGGGGTTACCAGAGTTCGGCAGTTGATCAGCACATCACCGCGATGGACCTCACCGTTCAGGAGTTGGAGGCCACGATCGGCGCCGTCGAGAGGGATCGGTCCGATCTCGTGCTTCGAGCTACCCGCCTCAGTGTGGAAGCGGTGATGGCCGAGGCCCACCAATGCGCCGCGGAGATCGTCGAAGCCGCAAGAGTCCAGATCAACGACCAGCCCAGCGCGCTTGACGTGATCGATCTTCGACAGGCAGTGGAGCCTGTCGAATCGGCCTGAACGCGCCACAATCGCCAGGGTTTCGACCATGTTGCTTACTATCGGGGATCTCCAGGAACAGATCCTGATCCAACTCCCGTCCGACCCGGTACGCGGCGCGGAGACGGCCGTTCGCTCGGCCAGGTTGAGGGGCGGAAGCGCCGCCAATGTTGCCGCCATCGATGCGGAGGCCGGCGGTGGTCCTCGATTCGTGGGGCAGGTCGGAGATGATGGCATCGGCCATCTGCTCGCCGCGGATCTGCGATCGCGAGGAGTTGAGACCCTGATCCGCCACATCGGAGGCACCGGTGTGGCGGTCACGATGGTGGGCGATAAAGGCCGCAGCGGCCTCGTCGACAGGGGAGCATCGCGTCGCCTCTCGCTTATCGAACCGTCGGTACTCGAGGGCGTGACCCAGGTCTACTTCGCGGCTTCAGCCTTCGTCGACGACCCCTTGGCCAGTGCGGTGGATCGCCTGATGGCCGAGATCCGAGACCTTCGACTACCGGTTGTCATCGGTGGGCCCGGCCCGGCTGAGCTCGATCAGATCGGGGGCCAGCACTTCCTCGAACTGATCGCTGCGGTCGAACCCGATGCTGTCGTCTTGAATCGCGCCGAGCACTCAGCACTGGGAATCGCCCCTCGAGAGGGGATCAGTGGGGCCTGTTGCACGGTGGTCACCGCCGGGGCTCGGCCCACGCTCGTGATGGAGGAGGCGGTGGCCGCCGAGTCGGTGCCGGTCCCCCCGGTGGAGGTGATCCGCGACCGCACCGGCGTCGGCGACGGTTTCCTGGCCGGGTTCATGGCGAGCAGGCGCATGGGCGCCGATGGTATTGCCGCCACCCATGCCGGGCATCGTGTCGCGGCGAAGGTGCTTGGCCAGCTGGGCCCGTCGATCGGGAGCTGAGGTGAGGGTAGGAGTAAGCCTGTCCGGGCGGCTCAGAGTCGGCCGGAGGCCGATCTGCGGGACAGAGCGGTGTCGAGCGCTGCATCGGCGCGTGCCGTGGCGGCCTGAAGCCCACCCGACTGGCGGCGCACGGAATAGGCGATGTCGATGTCGATCCCGCTCGCTCTGAGTTCGCGGTGGACTTCACGAGCCCTACGGCTCAGGGCAAGGGGCCCTTCGACGGGCACCATCACGACACCGAGACGCCCGGTGCCCACCATCGCGGTGCGGTCGGTCCAGCTGAGATGGCGATCGATGATCGAGAGCACCGCGGCCTCGGCGACATTGCGGGCATCATCGTCGCTATGACGGAGCAGCTCGCCGGCGTAGTGGATGAGAAGGACGCCGGCACCGAAAGCGTGCTCGGCGACATAAGGGTCCTCACTCTGGAGAAGGTCCGACCAC
The DNA here is from genome assembly GCA_964196195.1 of uncultured Gammaproteobacteria bacterium. Classification (GTDB taxonomy): domain Bacteria; phylum Actinomycetota; class Acidimicrobiia; order Acidimicrobiales; family Aldehydirespiratoraceae; genus OFTM10. Next base: position 39,096 of record CAXMSE010000092.1, read on the forward strand.
CCGCCTGCGATGGCACGAGTGCGTCGGATCGACGAGCGTCCTATCGACGGCATGCTTCTGTCTCCTGTACCTGGAATCTTTGATGCCCAGTCGGCCCGGCACCCACCCTTCTCAGCGCATCGGGCAATTCGTCACCGAACCGACACCGAACTCCACGGTTCGCGGTCGAATCCGCCGCTGAGGGTGGGAAAGGGGTGTGGAAGACTGGACGGATGCACACCGAGAATCTCTCCTTCGTGGGTGCCGCCGGGCACAGCCTGGCCGGCACCTTGCGTCGCCCCGACACGGCCCCCGTCGGAAGCGCTCTGCTCGCTCATTGCTTCACCTGTAGCAAGGACCTCCACACCACCTCGCGGCTCGCTCGTCGCCTCACCGACGCGGGGTGGATAACGCTCACGTTCGACTTCACCGGCCTCGGCGAGAGCGACGGCGAGTTCGCGTCCACGACGATCGGTTCGGAAGTGGGCGATCTCACCCGCGCGGCGGTGGCCCTGCTCGAGAGGCGGGCAGGGGCATGCCTGTTGATCGGCCACAGCCTCGGGGGCGCCGCGGCGGTGCTCGCCGCAAGTCGTCTCCACACGGTGACGGGCCTGGTCTGCGTCGCCTCGCCTTCCGATGTCGGTCACGTCAGGCACCTCTTCGGAGATGCGAAGTCCGTCGACGAGACCGGAGCAGTGGAGGTACGCATCGGCGGTCGCCCATTTCGGATCGGAGCCGCGTTCCAGGCCGACCTCGATCGTCACGATGTCGTCCGGGCTGCCGCCGAGCTCGATATCCCCGTGCTGGTGGTGGAGGCGGGGGCCGATGCGGTCGTGCCGGTCAGCGAGACTCGAGCCCTCGCAGCAGCGGCGGCGGACTCCACACTCATCACTATCCCCGGCGCTGATCACCTCTTCAGTGCCCCCGCTCACGCCCTCGGCCTGGCCGATGCGGTGCTCGGCTGGCTCGACGCGCGCGATTCCCTATGATCGATGCTTGTAGCGCGCCTGTCTGGTCGATAGCGTGACGCCGGTCTTTTCCACTGCGCATCGACAGGAGCAACCGTGAGCGCCGTTCCCTATCTGGCCATGATCTCGGCAATCGCCGGGCTCGTACTGGCCGGTTATTACTACAAGGCAGTCGAGGCTGCGTCGCCTGGTAACGACCGCATGGTCTTCCTCATGACCGAGATTCAGAAGGGCGCACGCGCCTTCCTGAAGCAGGAATACACCTGGGTATCGGTGTTCGTGGTGGCGATGATGGTGTTGATCGCCCTCGTGATCCATCCGCTGGCCGCGATCAGCTACCTGCTGGGTGCTGTCCTGTCGGCCACCGCCGGCTATGTCGGTATGACGGTGGCCACCATGGCCAATGCCCGCACCACCGAAGCAGCCAAGGACGGTCCCGGCAAGGCCTTGCCGATCGCCTTCCGGGGCGGTGCCGTGATGGGGTTCTCGGTGGCCGGCCTCGCCCTTCTCGGGCTGATGGTCGTCTACACCGTGTTCGTCACCTGGATTGAGCACGCCGAGGCGTTCCAGATCGTGACCGCCTACGGCCTGGGGGCATCATCTATTGCCCTGTTCTCGCGTGTTGGTGGAGGTATCTTCACCAAGGCCGCCGATGTGGGCGCCGACCTCGTCGGCAAGGTCGAGGCCGGAATCCCCGAGGACGACCCTCGCAATCCGGCCACCATTGCTGACAACGTGGGTGACAACGTGGGCGACGTCGCCGGCATGGGCGCCGACCTCTTCGAGTCCTACGTGGGCTCGATAATCGCTCCGATCTCGCTGGTGGCATTCGGCCTCGCCGGCGTGGGCATCACCGCAGAGCAGGCTGGCGACAGCGGGCCCATCGAGCTCCTCATGTATCCGATCGCTATTGCTTTCGTGGGCATGGTTGCTTCGATCATCGGTTCGTTCTTCGTGAAGTCCGGCGACTCCACCGACTCCAGGTCGCTGAGCAGGGCTCTTCACATGGGCACCAATGTAGCCATGGGTCTCACCCTCGCAGCCACCTTCGGCATCGCCTACTGGCTGTTCGATGGGGCCGATAAGCCGTGGGGTCTGGCAGTCTCGGTGAGCGGTGGCCTCGTGGCGGGCTGGGCGCTCGGGAAGACCGCCGAATACTTCACGTCCGATCATTTCGCCCCCGTGAAAAAGATCGCCAAGCAGACCGAGACCGGCCCCGCCACCACGATTCTCAGCGGCATCAGCGCCGGGATGATCTCGGTGGCCGCTTCGGTCGGCCTCGTGGTTCTAGGAGTGGCAGTTGCCTATTGGGGCGGCGAACAGACCCTCGGCGACGATCCGTTTGCAGGCATCTACGGCATCGCCGTGGCCGCCATCGGTATGCTCGCCACCACCGGTATCGTCGTTTCGGTCGATGCCTACGGGCCCATCGCCGACAACGCCGGCGGCATTGCCGAGATGGCCGAACTCGATCCGAGCGTGCGTGAAGTCACCGATGCCCTCGACTCACTCGGCAACACCACTGCTGCGGTGGCCAAGGGCTTCGCGGTCGGATCGGCAGCCCTCACCGCCTTGGCGCTGTTCAAGAGCTTCGAGTTCGCGCTGTTGCAAGAGGGACGTGTGTTGAGCCTCGATGTCGGCGAGGTGGATGTTTTCATCGGCCTCTTCCTCGGAGCGGCTCTGCCCTTCCTCTTCGCCGCGCTCACGATCGATGCCGTCGGGCGCGCCGCTCACGCGATGATCGAAGAGGTACGTCGGCAGTTCCGCGAGATCCCCGGCCTCAGGGAGGGCAAGGAGGGTGTGGTCCCCGAGTCGGCTCGCTGCGTCCAGATCTCCACCGACGCCAGCCTCAAGGAGATGATCATCCCGGGCGCCCTCGCGGTTGTCGTTCCTCTCGTCGTCGGATTCATCGATGTCGACGCTCTCGGAGGCCTCCTGGCCGGCGCGCTCGTCACCGGCTTTTCACTCGCCATCTTCATGGCCAACGCCGGTGGAGCGTGGGACAACGCCAAGAAGTACATCGAGGCCGGTGCCCTCGGGGGCAAAGGCTCAGACAATCACAAGGCAGCTGTCGTCGGCGACACCGTGGGGGATCCCTTCAAGGACACTTCGGGCCCGGCGATGAACATCCTGCTCAAGGTGATGACCATCGTCTCGCTCGTGTTCGCCAGCGCATTCGTCTGAGCGAAGAATCCTGATGGCTGTGGGGACCTTGCCGGCCCCCACAGCCACGGCTTCAACCGGTACCGTTCGCCCGATGACCCAACCCGCCAGCCAGCGACGAGCGATGCGCCTCGACCTGCGGGAGCGACGCGCCGCCCTCTCCGGCGCCGACCAGGGCGCGGCATCGATGGCGGTGATGGCTCGACTGGCTCGTATGCCGCTGCTCCGGGAAGCGGCGATCATCTCCGGCTATCGGGCGGTCCGCGGCGAGATCGACATCGATGCTGCACTGATTCTCCTGTGCGAGTCGGGACGAACGATCACGGTGCCGCGAGTGGTGGGCGACCATCTCGAGTTCGTCACGTGGGACCCCGAAGGTGATGCCACCACCGGCTCGTTCGGAATCCAGGAGCCCGCCGCGGGTGATCCCGTGCCCCTGCACCGCCACGATGTGGTGCTCGCCCCGCTTGTGGCGTTCGACGAGCGGGGCAACCGCCTCGGGCAAGGTGGAGGCTTCTACGATCGCGCACTCGCAGGAGCGGGGTCTCAACGCCCCATCGTCATCGGCGTCGCCCACTCCTTCCAACAAGTCGGCCTTGTTCCCGCCGAGGCTTGGGACATCCCCCTCGACGCAGTCGTCACCGAGGACTGCGTCCTGGAGTTCCGTCCGGGCGCCCTCGATCCCCCAACCCACTGAATCAAGGAGTAGAAAGAAGCTGTGCACGTAGTCGTGGTCGGAGCCGGTGAAGTCGGTTCCTATGTTGCCGACCGTCTGAGTCGTGAGGGCCACGACGTGGCCATCATCGACATCGATGGAGCGAAGTTGCGCGCCATTGATGATGCACTCGACGTGCTCACGGTGTGCGGAAGCGGTACCCATCCTGATGTCCTGCGCCGCGCCGGCGTCGAGCATACGGAGTTGATTGTCGCGGTCACCGCCAACGATGAGGCCAACCTCATCTCATCGATGATCGCGAAATCGATCGGGGTCCCGAGGTCGATCGTCAGGATCGAGGCGGCCGAGCTCAGGGGCCAGGCCGCCGAAGACATCCGCAAGGCAGCGGGCGCCGATCTGATCATCGACCCCGACGCCGAAACCGCGGAGGAGGTGCTGGAACTCCTCGACTATCCCGGCGCCGACGAGGTGGCCCATATGGTGGGCGGGGAGGTCGTGGTGATCGGAGCCAGGCTTCCTCCCGGTGCTCCCCTGGTAGGGAGGACACTCGGCGACATCGGTGAAGAGTTCGAGCCCGACTGGGACTTCATGGTTACCGCCATCGGGCGCGGCGACGAGACCGTGATCCCGCGCCGTGATCACCGCCTGGAGGCAGGCGACCATGTGCGCGTGGCGGTGAAGCGAAGCGCTCGGCGCCTGGTCATCGAGTTGCTCGGACTCGATTCTCAGGTCCCCAACCGGGTGATGCTTCTCGGTGGAGGTCGCACGGCGGAGATGTTGGCGAAGAGCCTGGCCACTCGCGGTATTCAGGTGGTGGTTGTCGAGCGGAACCCAACCCGGGCAAGGGAGCTGGCGGAGCGCCTCGACGATGCCCTGGTGCTCGAGGGAGACATAACCGACGCAGACCTGTTGGAGGAGGCCGACGTCGGCCGCTTCGAGATGGTGGTGGCAACGACGGGAGAGGACGACGCGAACATTCTCGCGTGCCTCTACGCCAAGGCCAATGGTGCGAAGGAGACGGTGGCCGTGGTGCACCGCCTGGCCCTGCTCACCCTGCTCACCGATGCCGGGATCGATGTTGCCCTGTCCCCGCGCACCGCCACCGCCAATGGCGTGTTGAGGTTCGTTCGTGGTGGAGTCGCCGCGGTCGCCACCTTCCTGCACGGCGATGTGGAAGTGCTCGAACTCGAGGTCGCGCCGGGGAGCCCGGCCGACGGAGAACTGGTTCGCGACCTCAACCTCCCCAAGGATGCGCTGATCGCAGCCGCTGTGCGCGATGGCAAGCCACGCATCATCCGGGGACGGTCGCATCTGCGGGCCAGGGACAGGGTTGTTGTCGTGGCGATGCCCTCGGCCGTCGAAGACGTTCGCCGCGCCATCGGGTGACTGCAAACTCGGCCGTATCAAGCGGAGGCCCGCCCGGCCGGCTCGGTCGTCAGCGTCGATACAGCTTCGGCCGTCTCACCGTCGCCGACGCACTCGCGGGATTCTCGATCGTCACCGCCCTCTGCGGGTTCGGTGGACTCTTCGACGATGTGAGCGAAGCCTTGGCGTTGCTGTTCACTGCCGCGATCACCGGTGCGATCGGTTTCACCGGGCATCGGGTGTTACAGCCGCGGCGCCGCACGCCGCCTGGTCGGGTTGTGTCGGGTCTGGCGTCCGCATGGATAGCCCTGGTGGTTGCCGGCACCACGGTGTACCTGCTCACCGGGATCACCAGCCAGCTTGATGATGCCCTGTTCGAGTCGGCGGCCGGCTTCAGCACAACCGCTCTCTCCACCCTCGACGTCGACGAGTTCTCCACCACGATGCACATCTGGCGGGCGTCCACCCAGTGGCTCGGAGGTGCGTTCGGGATTCTTGCCGCGGTGATCGCCCTGCCCGGCGCGATGCGCGGGAGTGTCCACGTCCCCCGGGGCCATGGCCGCCGGCTCGATCGCCTCGCTCCCACCCCGGAGGTGGGCCGCCGTCGCATCATGGCCATCTATTCCGGCCTCACGACGGTTTGCGGGCTCGGCTATTTCGCCACCGGCCTCGGCACCCGCGATTCGGTGGTGCATGCCCTCACCACGGTCTCCACCGGCGGTTTCTCCTCGCGCGCTGATTCGCTCGCATCGGCAGGCACGGGGTCACAGTTGGTGGCCACGGTGTTCATGATCATCGCCGGCATGAGCTACTTCGCCCTTTGGTGGGCGCTCCGGCGCCAGGCTCGACGGTTCCTCGAGAGTTCCGAGTTGAGGTTGTATCTCTCGATATTGGTAATTGCCACTATCGGCCTGCTGGTCGGGGTCGACGGAATCTCTGTCGGCGACGCCCTGTTCAGCGTGGCGTCGGCGGTGAGCACCACGGGTTATGCGGTGAACGACTGGACTGTGTATTCCCCGGCGGCCCTCAGCATCCTGCTCGTGGTGGTGGCCACCGGATCGATGGGAGCGTCCGCGGGTGGAGGACTACGGGTGGCCCGGGTTCGAAGCCTCATCGACTTCGCCAACCGCGAGCTCCGACGCCAACTCGACCCCAACTCCGTTACGGTGGTGATGGCCGATGAGCGGGCGATCGACGATCGCGAACTCGAGCGCCTCACCGGTTACCAGATCGCCCATTTCGGCTTGGCCGCAGTTGGTGCCTTCTTCCTCGCGGTGGTCGGTGTCGACCTGATCACAGCTCTCTGGACCGCCATCTCCGTGCTCTCCACCGCCGGACCCGCCCCCGGTACCGGTCCATTTGGTGATGCCACCGCGCTCGGGGCCGACGGAAGGCTTCTCCTGATCCCCGGCATGCTCGCCGGGAGGGTCACCATCCTGCCCCTGCTATTGGCCCTCGTTTCTGTGCTTCGCACCAAGGATCGGGCAACGAGGCGCGTCAAACGCATGCTGCGGAGCAGGCGATGAGGTTCATCCGGCTGATCGAGGCCCGCCGAGCCACCGAACTCCATCACGGGCGCGGCGGAGTCCGCAGCACCGCATTGCATGTGATGGGAATCGCGCTGTCCTTCGTGGCGGTCGGCATGTTCATCACCGCGGTACTGGAGTGGGGATCCACCAACCGAGACACCGCCGCCCTTTTCTGGTCTGGGGTGATCTGTCTTAGCTTGGGAGGCCTGCTCTGGTGGGCGACCCAGCCGGGAAGCGCCCGCAGTCGAGACGTGTTCGCCGCGGTGGGGTGGACCTGGGTGGTGGTCACCCTGATAGGGGCATTGCCGTTCATTTTTGCGGGCACCTTCGCCACCAATGGTGTCGGATTCGTCGAGCAGGTGGTCAATTCGATCTTTGAGTCGGCCTCCGGCTACTCCTGCACCGGATCCACCTCACTCCTCGACTTCGGTCGCCCCGGCCGAGGCCTGCTGATGTACCGCCAGGCCACCCAGTGGTACGGCGGGATGGGCATTGTGGTGCTCGCGGTGGCGGTGCTTCCGTTCCTCGGCGTGGGCGGCCTCGACCTCATGACCGCGGAGGCGCCGGGCCCATCCTCGGACCGACTCACACCGCGAGTCTCCGAGACCGCCAAGCGACTCTGGGCCACCTACCTTCTGTTCACTGTGGCTGTGGCCGTCGTGCTCACCGTTCTTCCCGGTGCTTCGCTCTACGACGGCGTCGCCCACGGCCTCACCACTGCCTCCACCGGCGGGTTCTCTCCCTACAGCGATTCGATCGGCTACTTCGACAGCATCACCATCGAGATCGTGCTCATCATCGGGATGGTGATCGGCGGCACCAACTTTGCTCACCATTGGCGGGCGCTGCAGGGCCATCCCGAGGGCTATGTGAGAGACCCCGAGTTCCGCGGCTACATCCTCATGCTCGTCCTGGTGGCGTCGGCGGTGGTCGGACTCATCTGGATCGACGGGGGATTCGGGTTCGGAACCGCACTAAGAGCCGGAGTATTCAACGTCGTGTCGCTCGGCACCAGCACCGGCTTCGGTAACGCCACCGGAACCGAATCGGCGGGCAACTTTGTGCTCTGGGTGCCGGCCGCCCAGATGATGATTCTCTTTTTGATGGTGAGCGGTGCCTGCACGGGTTCCACCTCGGGGGGTATCAAGGTGATGAGGGTTCAGGTGCTGATCGCCCACAGCATCCGTTCCATCAAGCGGGATCAACACCCGCGAGCAGTGATCCCCGTCAAGCATGGGAGCCACGCAGTGGCCGAGGACATCGTGAGCCGGATGGCGGGATTCTTCCTCCTCTACTTGCTGCTGGTGCTCACGGGTGTCGTTATCGTCACTGCACTGGGCGGAGGCCTCGTGGAGTCGATCGCTGCCGTTGTCGGTTCTCTCGGCAACATGGGACCGGCTCTCGGCGAGGCTGGCCCCACCGCCTCCTTCGCCACTGCATTCAGTCAGCCGGCGCGGCTCGTCCTGGCCCTGTTCATGCTCATCGGGCGGCTCGAGATCTTCCCGATGCTGTTGATGTTCGCGGCGCCCCTGCGTGCCATCCGCGACCGGACCTGATCGGGGGGTCAGGCTCTTAATGCCTCGGTGAGGGCGGCACCGAACCAGGCCGCGTCGTGGCTTCCGGTCATTTCGCGGGCCGAGTGCATGGCGAGCTGGGCGCATCCCGCGTCGACCACAGCCATGCCGAGCTGGCCTGCGGTGGCAGGGCCGATGGTGGAGCCACAGCCGAGATCGGTGCGAGTGACGAAGGTCTGCATCGGCACCCCCGCCGCCTCACAGGCAAGGCGAAACTCGGCCCCGGAGAGCGCATCGGTGGCATAGCGCTGATTGCTGTTGACCTTCAGCACCGGCCCCGCGTTGAGCCCTATCCGGTGTTGGGGCTCGTGGCGGTCGGCGTAGTTTGGGTGGGTAGCGTGGGCACCATCGGCGGAGATCACGAGACTGTCGGCCCGGCTCCGGACGCTTGCCTCCGGATCGACGCCGCGGGCGGCCGAAAGGCGCTCGAGCACGCGGCCCAGAAGGGGAGATGCGGCACCGGTGGCCGACACACTTCCGACCTCTTCGTGGTCGAACAGGCACACCATGGGAATTCGAGGTCCGGGATCGTCGGCCACCGAGTTGAGGGCTTCGATGGCGAGGAAACAGGAGAGCTGATTGTCGATTCGCGCGCTGATCAGAAACTCGTCGTTGAGCCCGCCGATCGTGGCGGAGGTGAGGTCGTGGGCCATCACATCCCACCCGAGGATGTCGTCGGCCGCCACGCCAAGCTGGGTGGCGAGGTAGTGGACGAATGAAGGCCCATCATCTCCGAGGCCCCACACGGGTGCCATGTGCAGTTGCTTATTGAGATTCAGCCCCTTGTCGCGAATGTCGCCGTCGAGGTGGATCGCGAGCTGGGGTACCCGCAAGATGGGCCGATCGTCACGAAACAGCACCGCCTCGGGCCCCGAGCTGCCCCGCACCGCGATCCTGCCAGCCAGACCGAGATCCCGATCGAGCCAGGAGTTGAGCAGGACGCCGCCGTAGACCTCTACGCCGAGCTGTCGCCAGCCGAGCGTGGAGGTGTCCGGGTTGGGCTTGATCCGTAGGTTGGGGCTGTCGGTGTGGGCGCCGATCACCCTGACGCCGCATTCAGGACCGTGATCATCGGTGCTGACCCACGCAGCCAGGGCACCCCCGCTGCGCCAGTAATGTCGTCCCGTCGCAGGCATCGGGTCGGCTGATCCGACTTCGGTGAACCCTGCCTCCTCGAGCCTCGAGGCAGCTGTGGCCACCGCGTGGTACGGCGTCGGCGAAGCGTCGAAAAGGCGGCAGAGCAGGCGAGAAACTGAGAGATCGGATGCTGGCATTGGCCTATGATGGCCCACGGTCACGTCGAGTTGGCCGTTATCGAGCCCGAATCGCTACGATTTGAAGACTCTGGAAGCCGGGCCAACGTCGTCCCAGCTCCCGAACGCACCGGTCGCCCCCGCCCGGGTTCAGGAGACTTGAGGACACCCGAATGGTCGCTGGCATTGCCCCCAACAAGGATCTGCCGGCCCCTCAGGGCCTCTACGACCCGCGTCACGAGCACGACAGCTGCGGGGTCAACTTCGTTTGCGACATCCACGGCCGACCCAGCCACGACATCGTGGCCCAGGCAATCGGGGCGCTCTGCGCCATGGAACATCGCGGAGCGCTCGGTGCCGACATCAATACCGGTGACGGTGCGGGCATCCTCATCCAGATTCCCGATCGCTTCTTTCGTGATGTCGTGCCCTTCGACCTTCCCCCGATGGGGGAGTACGCGGTTGGTATCGCCTTCCTCCCCCAGGATCCCCAGCTTGCGACGGAGGCGGCTGGAGCGGTGGAAGCCATCCTGGAAGAGGAGGGCCTGACGGTCCTCGGTTGGCGCGATGTTCCGATCGACGAATCGACCCTCGGCTCTGGCTCCCTGATGACGATGCCGACCTTCCGCCAGATTTTCGTGACCGGAGAGGGGCTGAGCGGGATCGAGCTCGACCGGCCCGTATACATCGCCCGCAAGCGCATCGAGCACGAAATATCGCTGGCCGCAGGGCCCGACGAGGTCAACGAGGCCATGGGCGGCGCCTCCGAGACCCACGACGGGGTCTACTTCCCCTCGCTCAGTGCCCGCACCATCGTCTACAAGGGAATGCTCACCACGCCCCAGCTGTCGGCTTTCTACTCCGACCTCCTCGACGAGCGGGTCGAAAGCGCGCTGGCCCTGGTCCATTCGCGTTTCTCGACCAATACCTTCCCCTCGTGGCCTCTCGCTCATCCATACCGCTTCGTCGCCCACAACGGCGAAATCAACACCATCCAGGGCAATCGCAACTGGATGCGGGCCCGTGAAGCCCTACTACGGAGTCCCCAGCTGCCCGGATTGGAACGCGCCTTCCCGATCTGCACCCCTGGGTCGAGCGACACCGCCGGCTTCGACGAGGCACTCGAGTTGCTTACCCTCGGCGGTTACCCGCTCGAGGAGGCCGTCTTAATGATGATTCCCGAGCCGTGGGAGCACCATGAGGAGATGGACGAAGGGCGCCGGGCCTTCTACCGCTACAACGCAGCCCGGATGGAGCCCTGGGACGGCCCGGCATCGATTGCCTTCACCGATGGCACTGTCATCGGTGCGGTGCTCGATCGCAACGGGCTGCGCCCCTCGCGCTACTGGGTCACCGACGACGGCCTGGTGGTGATGGCGAGCGAGGTAGGGGTGGTGGATCTTCCCCAACGGTCGATCGTCGAGAAGGGGCGCCTCCAGCCCGGCCGGATGTTCCTCATCGACACGCGCGAGGGGCGGATCATTCGCGACACCGAACTCAAGGAACGGATCGCATCCCAACGGCCATATGCCGACTGGCTCGACTCCAACCTGGTCACCCTCGACGACCTGCCCGCGGCCGAGCCCGCCCGACACGCCGAGGAAACCCTCATCCAGCTCCAACAGGAGTTCGGCTACACCTACGAAGAGAAGAAGATCCTGATCGCGCCAATGGCCCGCGATGCGAAGGAGGCGATCGGGTCGATGGGCACCGACACTCCGATAGCGGTGCTCTCCGCACGCTCTCGTCAGCTCGCCGACTACTTCCAACAACTCTTCGCCCAGGTCACCAACCCTCCTCTGGATGCCATGCGGGAGAAGATCATCACCTCCCTGTTCGCCAGGGTGGGGCCCGAAGGAAACCTGTTCGACTCCACACCGTCGGCTTGTCGCACGATCCATCTCGACAATCCGGTGATCACCGATGACCAGCTCGCACGAATTGCGGCGCTCGACGGCAACGAGAGGCCCGATGGGTTCCACAGCTCGGTGCTGCCCACCCGCTTTGTGGTGGCAGACGGCGGCGACGGACTCGCCCGCGCTCTCGAAGAGCTGAGGGCGGCCGCCGACGCGGCCATCGCCGAGGGGGCAACGGCCCTCATCTTGTCGGATCGAGGCGGCGATGCGAACACTGCGCCCATACCATCACTTCTGGCCACCGGAGCCGTGCATCACCACCTCGTGCGTACCAAGACAAGAACCCGGGTGGGGCTCGTTGTCGAGTCGGGCGATGTGCGAGAGGTGCACCACATCTGTGTCCTGCTCGGCTACGGGGCGAACGCCGTCAACCCCTACCTCGCGTTGGCCACCATCGATTCGATGGTGGCCAACGGCGAGCACGGACTTCACCCGGATCTCCCCCTGGACGAGGCCCACCGCAATTATGTGGAGGCGGCCGGCTCCGGGATCCTGAAGGTCATGTCGAAGATGGGTATCTCCACCGTCGCCTCCTACACAGGTGCCCAGATCTTCGAGGCCATCGGGCTCGCGAAAGAGGTCGTGGACGAGTATTTCACCGGCACCGTCAGTCGCCTCGGTGGTATAGCGCTCGACGTGCTGGCCGAAGAGGTCGCCCAACGCCACGCGATTGCTCATCCCGCCAATCCTGCCGAGCGGGCCCACCGAACCCTCGCAGTCGGTGGTCAGTATCAGTGGCGAAGGGAAGGAGAGCACCACCTCTTCAATCCGGAAACCGTGTACAAGCTCCAGCACGCCACACGCGCCGGTCGCTACGACGTCTTCAAGGAGTACACCAGCGCGGTCAATGACCAATCCGAGCGGATAGGCACTCTGCGCGGCCTGTTTCGGTTCCGTGCCGACCAGAGGCCAGCGATCGCCATCGAGGAAGTCGAGTCGGTGGCATCTATCGTCAGGCGTTTTTCAACCGGTGCGATGAGTTATGGCTCCATCTCTGCGGAGGCCCACGAGACCCTGGCCATCGCCATGAACCGGATCGAGGCGAAGTCAAACACCGGTGAGGGCGGCGAGGATGCCGAGCGTTTCGTTTCCGACGACAACGGCGATCTCCGGCGCAGCGCCATCAAGCAGGTCGCATCGGGACGTTTCGGGGTTACCAGTGAATATCTGGTCAACGCCGACGACATCCAGATCAAGATGGCTCAGGGAGCGAAGCCAGGGGAAGGAGGCCAGCTCCCCGGCCACAAGGTCTACCCATGGATCGCCAAGACACGTCACTCCACCCCGGGCGTCGCTCTCATCTCACCGCCGCCCCATCACGACATCTACTCGATCGAGGACCTCGCCCAGCTCATCCACGACCTGAAGAATGCCAACCCGAGGGCTCGAATTCACGTGAAACTGGTGGCCGAAATGGGTGTCGGCACGGTGGCGGCGGGTGTGTCGAAAGCCCACGCCGACGTCGTCCTCATCTCAGGTCACGACGGTGGAACCGGTGCCTCTCCCCAGACATCGATCAAGCACGCCGGGGCTCCCTGGGAACTTGGTCTCGCCGAGACCCAGCAGACACTCCTACTCAACGACCTGCGAGACCGCATCGTCGTGCAGACCGATGGCCAGTTGAAGACCGGGCGAGATGTGATGATCGCAGCTCTCCTCGGTGCGGAGGAGTTCGGCTTCGCCTCCGCACCCCTGGTGGTGATGGGCTGCGTGATGATGCGCGTGTGCCATCTCGACACCTGCCCGGTGGGTGTGGCCACCCAAAACCCCCAGCTCAGAGCCAACTTCAGCGGCCAGCCCGAGTTCGTCGTCAACTTCTTCCAATACATCGCCGAGGAAGTCAGGGAGCTCATGGCCCAGCTCGGCTTTCGCACCCTCGATGCCGCGATCGGCCAGGTCGAAACGCTCGACACCACCGATGCGATCACCCACTGGAAGGCAGATGGTCTCGATCTCTCACCGATCCTCCATCTCCCCGAGATCGCCCTTGAATCCAGGCGTCATCAATGGAAAGAGCAGGACCACGGCCTCGAGCTCGCCCTCGACCAGACCCTGATCCAGCTGGCTGAAGGAGCCGTCGAGACGGGCCGACCGGTAACGATCGACATCCCGATCCGCAATGTCAACCGCACCGTCGGCACCCTCCTCGGCTTCGAAGTCACCAGCCGCTACGGCGCGACCGGGCTTCCCGACGACACGATTGTGGTGAATCTCACGGGGTCGGCGGGCAACAGCCTCGGTGCTTTCGTGCCCCGAGGAATCACCCTTCGACTCGAAGGAGACGCCAACGACTATGTGGGCAAGGGATTGTCGGGTGGGCGCCTGGTGGTGAGGCCGCCAAGTGATGCCCAGTTTATTGCCGAACAGAACGTCATCGCAGGAAATGTCATCCTCTACGGAGCGACCGGCGGCGATGTGTTCCTGCGCGGCGTGGTGGGGGAGCGGTTCTGTGTCCGCAACTCCGGCGCTACGGCCGTGGTAGAAGGCGTGGGCGACCATGGCTGTGAATACATGACCGGCGGCCGGGCGGTGATCCTCGGCCCGACCGGCCGCAACTTCGCCGCGGGCATGTCGGGAGGGGTGGCCTTCGTGCATGATCCCGACGGTGAGTTCCCGAGCAGGGTCAACCTCGACATGGTGGCCCTCGAACAACTCGACGACCACGATCTGGGCTGGCTCCGTGACCGGATCGAGAAGCACTGCCACGAGACCGACAGCGAAGTGGCAGCGCGAATACTCGCGGCGTGGGGCACCACTGCGACCGAGTTCGTGAAGGTCATGCCCATCGACTATCGGCGAGTCCTTGAGGCGGCCGCTGCTGCCCGCGAGGCCGGCGAGGACGAGACCGCGGCCGTGATGGCCGCGGCCCGGACATGAGGAGAGCGCACCATGGCTGATCCACATGGCTTCAAGAAACACGACCGAGAGCTCCCCACCCTTCGTCCCGTACCGGTTCGCCTCAAGGACTGGAAGGAGGTCTACAACCCCTTCCCGGAAGAGAAGCTCGTCGACCAGGCCAGTCGCTGCATGGACTGTGGTATTCCTTTTTGCACGAATGGGTGTCCGCTCGGAAACGTGATCCCCGACTGGAACGACCTCGTGTATCGCCATCACTGGCGAGACGCGAGCGAAAGACTGCACGCCACCAACAACTTCCCTGAGTTCACCGGCAGGCTGTGCCCCGCTCCGTGTGAGGCGGCGTGCGTCCTCGGCATCCATGAGCCACCGGTGGCCATCAAACGGATCGAGGTGGAGATCGTCGATCGAGCCTGGGACGAAGGATGGATCGCCCCGGAGGTTCCGTCGGAGAACACAGGTAAGGCGGTTGCCGTCGTCGGATCCGGGCCCGCCGGTCTCGCTGCCGCGCAACAACTCACCCGAGCCGGACACCGGGTGGTGGTCTACGAGCGGGCCGACCGGGTGGGTGGCCTGCTGCGCTACGGCATCCCGGAGTTCAAAATGGAGAAGCGCCACATCGATCGTCGGGTCGAGCAGATGGAGGCGGAAGGCACCCAGTTTGTTCTCGACACTTCGATCGGCACTGACCTCAGCGCCTCAGAGCTGAGAGCCGAGTACGACGCCGTAGTTCTGGCTTGTGGCGCCACCCAGGCCCGCGACCTTCCGATTCCGGGACGCGACCTTGCCGGGGTCCACCAGGCGATGGAGTTTCTCCCCCTGGCCAACAGGGTTCAGCAGGGCGATTTCGCCGAGTCTCCAATCAATGCAAGAGGCAAGGATGTCGTCATCATCGGGGGCGGAGACACCGGCGCCGATTGCCTCGGTACGTCCCTTCGCCACGGAGCGGCATCGGTGCACCAGTTCGAGATCATGGCGAGACCTCCCGACGTTCGATCCGACGACCACCCATGGCCCACCTGGCCGATGATCTACCGAGTGAGTTCGGCTCACGAGGAGGGCGGTGAGCGTGACTACGCCATCAACACGGTGCGCTTCACGGGCGACGATCACGGGAGGGTGGCCGGGCTCGAGACGGTTCGCGTCGAGCAGGGCCTCGTAGACGGCCGCCTGAGTTTCGACCCTATCGACCGCAGCGAGCAGACCTTTCCGGCCCAGCTCGTCTTGCTGGCCATGGGGTTCACCGGTCCGGAGCGGGGCTCGCTCGTCGAGCAGTTCGGAGTTGATCTCGACGGCCGTGGCAACGTGGTCCGCGGTCACGATTGGCACTCCGCCGTCGATGGGGTTTTCGTCTGTGGCGACATGGGACGAGGCCAGAGCCTGATCGTCTGGGCGATAGCCGAGGGCCGCTCGGCCGCGGCGTCCGTCGACCGTTGGTTGATGAGTGAAAGCCAGCTCCCGGCACCGATCGCTCCCACCTCGGCTCCCCTGCGTTAACCAGAGCGTTTCGGCACTGGCCATTTGGCCAGTCAACCTCAATTCCTAGCGTCAGTGACCGACCTGATTCGTGGGCACCCGTTCGGGTGCATGCCACGTCGCAAGAGGGCACTGTCACATGCTCAAGAGGATCAAGATCCGCGGCAAGCTTCTGCTGCTCCTTACCGTGCCCCTGCTGGCCGTGCTGTTGTTTGCAGCATCCGGGGTGGTGGATCGCACCGAACTCACCGACGAAAAGGCGAGAGAGGCTCGTCTTGCCCAGGTGGCAGACGCTGGAGCCGACCTTGCCGTGGCGCTCCAGATCGAGCGCTTCGAGACCATCCAAGCGGGACGATTGGCGGTCACCACGGGGGAGCTCCGCTCTGACCAACTCGACTCCAACGCCGCCCTCGATCGCTGGAGTCAGACGGTCGGGACCGTGCTCGCCGATATCACCGATCCTGCTCTCGCAGAGGATTTCATCGCGGTACGAACACAACTCACCCGGGACCTGACCGAGGAACGAATCGGCCGCCCCACCCGGGTGGTCGCGGAGCAACTCGAGGCACAGACCGACGGACTCACCGCGATCAACACTGCTCTGGTTGGAGAGGCCACCGATCTGGAACTCTTCCGATCGCTCGACACCTTCGTCCAGCTGATCGAGATTCAGGACTCGGTCAACAATATTGCCGTGATCGGCACCTCCGCCATCGATGACGGCCGTCTGGGTGTCACCAGTCCCGCCCTGATCGATGCCGAGGTGAGATCGATCGAGGCCCACATGCGAGCACTGAGGGCCTCAGCCGACGACAAATACGTCGAACTCCTCGTTGGACTGCAGACCGACGGGTTCCTGCCCGGCTTCGCCCTCGATGGAGGACTCAGTCGTACCGATGGCTTCGTTCCCGCCATCGACATTCTCGAGGCCGTCTACGACGGTGTCGTAGCAGGCGGTGTGGCTTGGATCGGGGCGAGTGAGGAGAGGCTCATCGCCATCAACGGCGTGGTAGACGTGGTTCTCCGCGACGCCAACTTCACCGCCTCCTTCGCTTCTGAACAAGCCGCAGACGAGGCCAGCTCCTTCCTGATCCTGGCGGGCTCGGTAGTGGTTTTCGCCCTGCTCATGGCCTTGCTGATCGGCCGTTCGGTGAGCCGTCCCCTGATCGACCTCACCCACGGAGCCGAACAGCTTTCGACCGAGGAACTGCCGGCCATGGTCGAGTCGATGAGGACAGCCGGCCGCACGCCCGCACCGACGATGTCTCCCATCCAGGCGAAAGGCAGGGACGAGGTCGCCCAACTCGCACGCGCCTTCTCAGAGATCCAGAGCGTGACCGTGGAGGTTGCCGAGGAGCAGGGCGAGCTGCTGCAGCGAGGTATTTCCGACATCTTCGTCAACCTGGCCCGCCGCAATCAGAGCCTGCTCGATCGCCAGATCGATTTCATAGACCAGCTCGAATCGCGCGAAGAAAACCCCGACCAGCTCGAAAACCTCTTCCGACTCGATCACCTCGCCACCCGGATGAGGCGAAATGCCGAGTCTCTCCTCGTGCTGGCCGGCGCCGAACCCAGTCGTCGTCGGGGTAAGCCCGTGGAACTCGCCGATGTGGTGCGGGTGGCGATGGGTGAGATCGAGGACTTCAGTCGCATCCAACTCGTGTCGATCGATTCGGCCACTGTCGCCGGTTCTGTGGCTGTCGACCTTGCCCACCTGATGTCAGAGCTCATGGAGAACTCAACCCAGTTCTCGCCGCCGGAGTTCGACGTGAAGGTGGTGGGACATTGCAGCGCCGATGGCAGCTATCAGCTGACCCTTTCCGACATGGGTATAGGCATGAGCGCCGAGCAGATCAGGGGCGCCAACGAAACCCTCTCGGAGCCTCCGGTGATCGGTCTCGATCTGAGCCGCTCCCTCGGCTTCACGGTGGTCTCGCGTCTCGCCGACCGACTTGGAGTGAGCGTGAGGCTCACCAGCGCCTTGAACGGCGGCGTAACCGCTCTGGTCACTGTTCCCGCCGAAATGGTGGGCACGGTCGAGGACGCCGACACAGGTGCCACAACCGTAGAAGCGGGCCCGTCGCTCGCGGAACCAGCCCCCCCGATCGCGCCGACTCCGATTGCCCTGGTTCCGCACCAGGTGGCCAAGCCGAACCCCAAGGTTGGTGTCGCGAGCAGCGACGAACTTGCAGCCTTGCCGGTGCGTCGCCCCGCGTCGCCACCACCGGCCCAATCACCCCCCGCCGCGCAGGGGTCCCTCCCACCGGTCGCGGCCGGGCCTGCCGCCGCTGACCTGTTCGGCGTCTTCAATCCGGTCGAATCGACGCCAGCCCCGCCGAGCAACCCAGGTGCCGACATCTTCGCCCCCCTCGACCAGCCTGTCGCTCTGCCAAGCGCTGCGGAGCCGGCCCCGGCGGCGGTCACCTCCCCGCCTGCGCAGGTACGCCCCGCCGCCGAGGTGGGGGCGGTGGATCAAAGCGTCACCAGCGCAGGACTCATCCGGCGCACACCGCGCCAGATCGATGTGCCCGAGGGCTCGAAATTCGCCGCCGGACGACCAGCGGTACAGAGTTCGACCGCGGCCAGCCGATCGCCCGAGGAGGTTCGCGAGATGCTCAGTCGATATCGCGCGGGACTCCGCAAGGGACGTGGCCCCAAGAACGACGACGGTCAACAGAGAAGCCGGAGCTGAGGAAACACATGACTGAAATGACAACTGCTGCCAACAATGTCAACTGGCTCGTCGCTAACTTCGTCGAGCGGGTACCGGGCGTGAGTGAGACCGTCGTGGTTTCATCCGACGGCCTTCCCATGGCTCTGTCGGGAGGTCTGGATCGAGACGCAGCCGACCGCTTCGCCGCCGTCGCCTCCGGCCTGATCGGCCTCGCCTATGGCGCGGCCGGCCGTTTCGGTGGAGGACGGGTGAACGAAGTGATCATTGAGATGGAGTACGCCTTCCTCTTCGTCACCGGCGTGAGCGACGGCTCGTGCCTGGCCGTAGTGGCCGACTCCGACTGCGATGTCGGACTCGTCGGCTATGAGATGGCCCTGCTCGTCGAGAAGACCGGGCCCTTCCTCACCCCCGAACTCCGCGCCGAACTGCAGAGCTCACTGCCCCGATGACCAACGTGCCTCGCGAAGACCGGCTGCGCGTACGTCCGTACGCGTTGACCGGTGGACGGGTTCGATCGTCGACCGAGCTCGCGCTCGAGACCATCGTCCGCGTCACTACGCGGGGCGAGGCAGGCTCACACGAGCTGGCCACGGAACGACGCCAGATCTGCGAACTCTGCATAGATCCGACGTCGATAGTGGAGGTGTCAGCTCACCTCCAATTACCCCTAGGTGTCGCCCGCGTTCTGGTGGGCGACATGGTTACGGAAGGTTTCCTCGACTGCAACAGCACTCCTGTCGCCGCCCAGGACTCCCGTCCCGACCTCCGACTCCTCGAAAGGGTCCTCGATGGTCTTCAAGCGCTCTGAAACCTCCCAAGTATCAAGCGGGGGCGTTCCGATCCCCGTCAAGATCGTGGTGGCCGGCGGCTACGCGGTCGGCAAGACCACGTTCGTGGGCTCGATTAGTGAGATTGAGCCCCTCACCACCGAGGCCGCCCTCACCACCCACAGCGAGGGAGTCGACATCGCGGGTGAGGCCGAGAAGAAGACCACCACGGTGGCGATGGACTTCGGACGGATCAGTCTCGGCGACGACCTGATCCTCTATCTGTTCGGCACACCCGGCCAGGATCGTTTCCACTTCATGTGGGACGACCTCGTCAGGGGCGCGATCGGCGCCGTGGTGCTCGTCGACACGTCACGGCTGGAAGACTGTTTCGCCGCGGTCGACTACTTCGAGTCGGCCGGACTGCCATTCGTGGTGGCGGTGAACGCCTTCTTCGGACGGATTCACCACTCTCTGGATGACATCCGCGAAGCCCTGGCCATTCCGGCTGAGGTGCCGATGATGGTCACCGACGCCCGTGATCGAGCGGCCACCAAGTCCACCCTTCTCGAACTGGTGCAGCACGCCCTCACCCGGGCGGGTGCGCCAGCCTGACACCTCGTCTCGGGCCTAGCTCACCGCTCGGGTCGGATGACGGCCCTCGTGTATTCAACCGCCACCAGCAGGATCGTGACCATCCCCAGGATGTGAAGCTCGTCGTATTGCTGAGGCCACCCAAAATCGGGCGGATTACGGAAGCGTCGTTGCTCGATCATTATCAGTAGGGCGGTGACGCCGAACACTCCCGATGCCGCGATGGTGGCGATGCCGGCGGGACGCGCGACACGAGCGACTATCGCGGTGCCCAGAGCAAGCGGAACCGCGAGCC
Source organism: uncultured Gammaproteobacteria bacterium (assembly GCA_964196195.1). Taxonomy (GTDB): domain Bacteria; phylum Actinomycetota; class Acidimicrobiia; order Acidimicrobiales; family Aldehydirespiratoraceae; genus OFTM10. The sequence continues at coordinate 59,181 of CAXMSE010000092.1, forward strand.
AGACCCACGACGGCAGGATCAGTGCTGAGAGCGCCAGCACCACTGTGGATGCGGCCAAGGTCAGGCGGGGCGAGGTAGGCCTTGTGGTGGAGGCCAGCCAGGGCAGGCGGCCCATCGTGGGTTGACGGGGGCCGTCCGCTCTTGGTGCATCCGCTTGACGGCTTTGGCCCCGCCCTCGCCAGGCCACCACGATGCACAGAAGCACCCCGAGTATCGAGAGCTGGATCATGCGGTCGACGAGGCCCTGCGGTGTCCAGTGCAGTTCCACGGTGACAGTGTCGCCGGCAGGCAGGAGCCAAGCGTTGGCGAACCCGTCGATGACCACTTGCTCACCGATGTCGTCGCCATCGACGAAGGCGTGCCAGCCCTCGTTGAAGCTCTGCCCGAGCACCAGCCAACGGTCGCTGGTGGCTCCGGGCACACCCACCGTGTAGGTCACATCATCGATCCTTTCGACCGTGATAGGTGCCAGCTCTGGTGGCGGCGTCAGATCCCTGGGGCTCGTCAGGACCAGCTGATCGATGTCGAAGGCCCGGCGCTGCGCCGATGCCTGTTCGACCGGATGCACGACCACCTCGACGTCACCCGCTGCCACCGTCACATCTCCGCAAGATGAGACTGCCAACTCGTTTCCGGCGAGCGCGGCGGCAACCGTTCCTTCGATTTTCAGGGGCACGTCGCGCCCGGCGATGTCGAGGACACCGCTCATGCATCCGGTATCAACTCTCTCGGTCGTCTGCACGGGTGCGAGGCCGAACTCGATCTCCGCGATCGCCAGCGGCATGGCCACCGCCGAGTTGCTGTACCAGTCGCGGGTGATCCGTTCGGCAACCTCCACCATCTCGAGGCGTACTTCAGTGGCTGCGGTGGCCTCCACCGGCAAGGTGATCCGTTTCGTTGTGCCGCGGGGCGCCTCAGCCAGGCCGAGGCCGGTGGGATGAACACCTGCGTCCGTGCCGTTCACCCAGACACGGATGGCGGTGGGCACAGAGTGAACCTCGTCGGCCACCACTTCGATCTTGAGTTGATTGAAGGACGTGTCCGAGGGCGTCGAGGCCTGCCAGTGCTGGCCTGCCTGGGGTCCGAAGACCCCGGTCCACGCCGTAGCCCCGTCCCCGTCGAGGGCAGCTGATGGAAGCGACGCGAGGTCTCCGGGGAGAGAGCCCGACGAGGTGAGTTCGATACCGGAAGCCTCCACCCGTCCGATGGCAGCATCCACCACAGTGGAGGCTGCGTAGGGCGAAAGCCGGGCGGTGCCATCCACGGTGAAGGTGCGGTCCGTCGGCAAGGGCACGATACGGCGCATGGCGATTTCGGGCTCGCCTCGGACCGGCTCGCGGGGGTCGGAACGCTCTCGGGTGAGTACCACTGAAAGGCTGTGCGCCTCGAGGCTTCGACCCAGCTGATCAAGGAGGGCTCGAGGGGTGCGGATCCACTCCACCACCGGGTCGCTGCCACCCCAGATGACCTCGGCAAACCCGACGGGCGAAACGCCTGGATAAATGGCCCGCCGAGGAAGGTCGAGATCAGTCAGCTCGATCTCCCACACCGTGGCTTCGGTTGGGGTGAAGGCGATCGTGTCGGCCCTCGGCCTGATCGCGGTCCGCGTCACCTCTCGGCCGTCGGCACGCACCGCTACTTCGGTGATACGGCGGTTGGCCGCGACGAGGGGCTGCGCCAGACTCACCTGGTCGAGTGTCACGGGCTCGGGGTAGGTGAAAAGAAGGCGTTCTCCTCGGGCCTCGGCAAAGGCCGCAACCGTCCACGCAGTGGCCATGTCGCCGTCGACGGCGAACACGGCCCGGTCGTCGAGGGTGTAGGTGACCGGATTGCCGTAAGCGCTGGCGACGATGGAGAACCCGCCCTGTTGGATCGAGATCGTTCGGGTGTCATCGGGGTCGAGTCCCGGCGTTTGCTCGACGGCGGGAAAGATATTCAGGCGATTGTCTGTCGGATCGAACCGGAGAGGTTCCTCTCCCGCCTGCTCGGTGGCACCGACATTTTCTCGGAGGGTGCCCCATCTACGGGCCCTTCGGCGATTGGTGTCAGTGATGACGATTTCGGCAGGCTCGGCCAGCACGATCGCGGCCAGGTCCGGGTCGGTGATGAGATCGGCACCGAAGAAGACTGAACGATCGAGATCGAGCAGGCCGGCACCGGCCGCGTCGACCAGGCCCTCGGCATCACCGACGAGCACCGTCGAGGCATCGACCGGCTTGAGCCTGATCACCTCGAGGGGTTCGGGAACGGCATAGCGGACGACGGGGCTCGGATCGGGCAAGGCAGGATCGGTGGCGAGGAAGATCTCGTCGAGCATCGTCTGTTGGGGACCGGCGAGGTTGGGGATGGGCGACCCGAAGCCCTCGCCCTCACCCAGTCCGGGGATGTTTTCCAGCAAATTGTTGGTGGGAATGGGGCGAGGGGTCCTGAATCTCTCAAAGGTCAGATCAGCACGGTGCACGACATCGCCTACCGACATCAGGCGGGCAATCGGTATCAAGGCGTCAGCATCGAGGGAACCCTCCTGGAGACGGCGATCGAACGCCGTGACCAGGGCTGCGGACTGGGCCGACCCGAATGGCACGAGCTCGCGGGCCACGTAGCCGCGATCCATCAGGCCCGGTGTGATCGGGTCGACGGTGTTACCCCAACGGTAGGAGGCAAAATCGCTTCCCGGGAGCTCCCACACGCGACTGCCGTCGTCGAGCTCGTCGAGGCGTTGGGTGGCCTCGATCCAGTACTCAGGAAGCTCCTCGTCGCGTTGGAGGTGCTCTTCGATCATCCGAATACGCCACATCGCGGGGTTGGCCAGCACTATCGCCGCGAGCACAAGGGCGGCGAACGGGCGGGTTCGATCGCCCCATCGCTCGTGCAGGGCCCGTACCAGCGAGCCGAGCAGCACCGCAGTGGCGAGGACCACCATGGGTACAGCGCGAGGGGTGGACCGAAGGGCGAGTCCAGCGTCGGTCCGGGTGAAATCCTTGAACAGGCTGCCCAGCACCGATGGAGAATCGAAGGGGTGCGAGGCGACACCCATCAGAGCGCCCACCACGAGAAGGAGCAGGAAATAGGCCCGGTGCTGCCAGCGCACCACCCCTGCTGCGAGCAAGGCAAGCACGACCAGTCCGAAGGTCAGGAACAGGAGCCAGACACCTTGGGTGTACTCGATGCTCGGCTGTATCCACTGGCCGAACTTGTCGTTGCCGTAGAAGAACCAATAGCCGAGACCGCGAAGGATTTCAGGAGCCGTCGAAGAGTCGGCCACCGCTTCATAGGGTTCGGTGTAGCGGGTGACGGGGAGTGAGTAGTTTCCCTGGAGCACCAGTCCTGCGATCCACCAGGCCGAGGTGAGGAGGGTGAGCGCTGCTATTCGCAGGGCTGCCTTGACGGCATTCATCGGGCTCACGGAACGTTCGGCCAACGCGGCGTGGAAGAGCCACAGCACCGGGGCGACGCCCACCATAAGCAGCGACGTGGCGTTGACGCTGCCGATGGTGACCACCAGCAGGGCAAAAAGGGCGGGGTGTCGCCAGCCTCCGGAACGAGCCGCTCGAATGGTGAGGGCAATCATCCACGGCAGCCCGGCCCACGGCAGTAGCACCGCGGAGATGCGCGCAGAGTAGTCGAGAAGATAGGGGCTCAGCTCGTAGGCGAGCATCGCCACCAGCATCCCGTGGCCGGCCCAGTCGAGGGTGCGTAGGAGGAACCACACTCCTGCTCCGGCTGCGAACAGCAAGGAACCGAGCCACAGGCGCTGGGCGAACCAGTCGGGCGATCCAAGGGTGTCGAGAACCCAATAGAAGGGTCCCATCGGCCACAGGTAGCCAATCGACTGGTGGGTGACGGTGCCGAGGGCCACGTCGCTGTCCCAGAGGGTGTCGGCCCCACTCAGCAGCTTTCCCGGGTCGATGTAGAGATAGGTCTTGGTGTCGGCTCCCACCGCTCCCGGGCTCGAGAAGATGATCGGGAGATAGGCAACGATGGCCCCGATCGCCAACACGAGGCGGCTACGGCTTCGTTCGGTGATGGCTGGTATCACCGCGACGAACGGCATTGAGCGGCGAGCACCTCGAGAGTGTCGTGGGCGGTGCGCTCCCAGGTGAAGCGTTCGGCTCTCAGTGCGGCCTCGTCGCCGAGTCGGTCGCGGAGGGCGACATCGCGGAGAATACGCGACAGTGCACGCGCGAGGTCGTCGTCGGTTTTGGCCAGCAGGCCCGTTACCCCATCCTCGATGGCGTCGACATGACCGGCGATGCGGGTTGCGACGCTCGGAGTACCGCAGGCCGCGGCTTCGGTGAGGGTCATCCCCCAGCCCTCCGACCGTGACGCACTGGCCACCACCCAGGCCGAACGATAAAGGTCGAGCAGCGCACCGCCGGGCACCCGTCCCGCGAGTTCACACCATTCCTCTGCGCCCAACTCGTCGATCCGCCGCTCGAGCATGTCTCTCTCGTAACCCTCCCCGACGATCACGAGTCGGGCATCGGGGGTGGTGAGGCGCACCTCGACCATTGTCTCGATCAGGGTCTTGAATGCCTTGGACGGCATCAGGCGGCCCACCGCGAGCACCATTGGGTGGTCGGATCGGGTTCCGCCGGGAGTGAAGCCGCCGCCGATGCCGGGGGGCACGACGCGGATGTTCTCGGCCGGAAGCCGCAGGCGGGAGATGATGTCGCGACGCGACGACTCGCTGAGGGTCACTACCGATGAATGGCGGTAGAACACCGGCGCTATGTGTCGCTCCAGGATCTGGCCGGCCCGGGCCAGGTTGGGGGGCAGGACCATGGGCCACATCTCTTCGTGCACATGGTGGAGCCACGTCACGCGGGGCCCGCGAGCCCAGAGCGGCGAGAAGAACGGGACGCCATTCCAGATCTCGACCAGGCCATCGCGACGGCCGTGACGTCCGAAGAGTTCGCCGATGACGGCGCGGGGAAAAACCAGGTAACGGCCAGCGCGCCTGATGACCGTGTAGCCATCGCGCGTGGTCTCCGGAGGTGAACCCTGTGCATAGGAAGCGCGCATCATCACTTCAATCCCGGCATCGGCCCACAGGGAGGCAACCGTTGCGGCATGCAACTCGGAGCCGCCGGCCTCGATGTCGGCGAGATCACGCCACGCCAACATGTGGATCCTCTTGATGCCCACCTCGGCGGCGAGGTCGCCGATCTTGCCGACCGACGATCCGCGGCCAGAAGGCGCAGGCGAATCCTCGGATTGACCGCTCGATCGAACCACTTGCGCCCTTCCCGGGTGATCGGACTGAGGCATGGTACCGGCCTGGCCGATTGATCGAGACTGACGCGGCTTGCCGCTGAGAGACTTGGACGGTAAGGCTTCCGCCGGCATGCCTGTATCTGAGTCACCCGTCACGGTCGTCATCATCCACCACAATCGCCCCGATGCCGTCGTCCGGACCGTGGATGCCTATCTCGACCAGACGATCCCCACTGAGGTGATCCTGGTGGACAACGGTTCGCTGCCGAACGCCGGCGATGTCCTCGACGAGTTGGCCGGCACCGTGCAGCTCATCAGGGTCGGCCGCAACCTCGGGTTTGGCCCCGCTGCCAATGTTGGCCTGCGGCGCTGGCTGAGGGCCGGCGCGGGGGAGTGGGTGGCGATCAGTCCCCACGATGCCCTACCGGAGCCCGAGACCTTGGGGAAGATCATTGAGGCCGTTGATGCCCGGGCCGATGTGGGCCTGGCGAGCGCGGACGTGGGTGATGGTGCTCGTCCGCTGATCGAGCCCTTCCTCGGCACTATCGGCCTGCCGTCCACCGTCGAGGAAGGGTTCGAGTTGGTCGATTACCCGCATGGAACACTCATGCTGGCGCGCCGCCGATGTCTGGAGGAAGTGGGCGTTTTCGACGAGCGCTACTTCGCCTATTGCGAGGAATCCGAGCTGGCTCTCCGGGCCAAGGAGGCCGGTTGGAGCTGTGGTTTGGTTCGTGGCGCGATGGTTCGCAACCCTGGAATGAGTGCCTCGATCGAGAGGGTCGCCTATCTCCAGCTCCGCAACGTCTTGTTGATGATGAGGGAGCATTTCGGCCGCCGCCAGGTGGCGTTTCGCATCTTCTGGGCCCTCGTCCAGATTCCCGTTGGCATCGTTCATGCGCCGGCAAGGGGCCTGCACTGGTCGCCGGCGGGGCGTCTCAAGGGCATCCGTGACCACCTGCGGGGTCGCTACGGACCACCACCATCGGACGTTGGAGGCGCTTGATCGCTCAGCGCGGCGCGGTGCGTTGGTCGGGCACGGTGAAAGCGATCGCCAGGACGCACAGGATCACCCCGAGAACGACGATCCAGGCCAGGTCGACACCGGCGCGATACTCCGACTCGACGAGGCACTCGATTTCGAAGGGATTCGCATCCCGATCGCGACGTGGCATCGAGCTCACCTCCGAGCGGCAGGTAGGGACCTAGTGCTCCTCGTCGGCAGCGACGATATGGAAACTAGGCCCCTGAGTCAGTGCCTTCTTCGTGGTATTCCGCGTCGACGTTGACTTCCCACACATCGTGGTTCGAACCATTCACGATGTTGTCGACGGTGAGCATGGCCGTGTACATCGAGTGGTCCTGGTTGTTGTAGCGGTGCATCCCGTTGCGGCCGACCGGATGGACGTTGGTGGCGTTGTGGTCGAGCCAGGCCCGCAACACAGCGACCTTGGCGCTGTAGTCGGCGTCGTACATGGGGTAGGCCTTCTCCATCCTGAAGACGAACCCCTCCTCGACGAGAGCTGGATCAACAAGACCAAGTTCGCCGAGCTCGCGGACCCCGTGCTGGATCAGGTCATGGTCGTCGGCGCACCAGAGGTGATCTCCCACATCGACGAAGTACTCTAGACCCAAGCAGGTCTTCCCAGCGCGAGGCACCATCTCCGGCGACCAGGCGCCGAAGTTCTGGACCCGTCCGACCTCCACATCGGGGGCATGGATGTAGATCCAGTTGTCGGGGAACGCTGCCTCGGCGGGTACCACCAGGGCCACAGTGAGGAAGTCGCGAAACCGGAGTCCCCTGGCCGCGGCGAGCACCTCGGCCGGCGGTGGCGGGTCCATCGCCTCGATCAGCAGCGGGATCGGCATGGAGGAGATCACGTGGCTGCACGGAAACGTGCTCTCTCCGTCGGGCGTGGTGGCGCACACCTCCACCGCACGGCCTTCGACAAGGCTGATTCGCCGGACCTGATGTCGAAGCTCGACCCGACTGCCCTGGTCGAGGACCAGTTCATGACAGCGCTCCCACATCATTCCCGGGCCGTGGCGGGGGTATTCGAACTCCTCGATGAGGCTGGTGACCTCGGTCTGCTTTCGCTTCGGCAGCACCGAGTTGAGAATGGCGCGGAAGAGGTTGAGGTTCTTGATCCGCTGGGCCGCCCAGTCGGCCTGGAGCTCCGAACCGGGTACGCCCCAGACCTTCTCGGTGTAGGTCTGGAAAAAGATGCGATAGAGGCGCCAACCGAACCTGGCCGCGGTGTATCCCTCGAAAGTCGATTGATCACGCGGGGGCCTGATTCGGACCCAGAGGTATGAGAGTACACATCGGAATGCCTCGATGATGCCGAGGTTGGACAGGGCATTGAACGCCCTCAGCGGGTAGTCGTAGAACTTGCCTCGGTAAAAGATCCGACTCATGCGCTGTCGGGTGAGGAAGTCTTCGGCGGGAAGGATCTCGTGCCACAGCTCCGACACGGGAGCAAGCTTGGTGAAGAAGCGGTGGCCGCCTATGTCGAAGCGCCAATCATCGACCTTTACGGTTCGCGAGATTCCTCCCACCACATCGTCGGCCTCGAGAACCGTGGCGGTATGCCCCAGCCGTCCGAGCCGGTAGGCGGCGGTGAGTCCAGCGGGTCCTGCGCCGACGATCACCGGGGCCGGTACGCCGTCTCGTACTTGTCGGGTCATGGCCGCCCCTCCCAGAGCAGGCGGATCCTATCCGCACGAGATCAGGTCACCCCAGGCGGGGTGATGGTGTGACAAGGTGCACTCGTGACCTCGATTCCGATCACCTGTCCACGGTGTGGCGCTCAGTGCACGGAGGCCTACTACGGGCCCTGCACGGCGTGTCGCACCGAGCTCCGCGCCTCAGTCGGTGGGGATCATCGAGAGGTGGCCCAGGTGGAGTACGAGCCGAAAATGAACGTCACTCCCAATGCAGTGGCATTGAAGGACGACTGACTCGGCTCAAAACGGAACGAAGCCCCGAGTAGCCTCCCGGCTTGCGCCAGTCAACTCCTCGGGGCTCCGAGTACGACTCAATCCCGGTCCAGTAAGCCCGACGGCTCACCGTTCCACTGTGATGGCATCCTGCACTTGGATCCACCCTGACCAACTCCGATGATACGTTTCCATCGTTGTCGACCCGACTCAACCGCTGGCACCCGACGGTACCTGGCCATTTCCGATCCTTCGCCACCCCCGTCGGTGTGGTTCCAGTCCGGTGCGACCCGACATCTGCTCTCCGGCGAGAGCCTCCCGACCCGACCTCACACCCGGCGGTGTGCGTCTGACAATCTGGTGGTTCTCCGGCGAGTGGTACTCCTCAGGTCTTCCCTCCGGACTCCTCGTGAGAGTCCTCGGTTCGGTCCTGGGGGGCACCGACAATGTCTCCGGTCGACCCACCGACCCCCGAAGGAGCCGGCCTGATCTTGCCGTGTCTCAGCCTCGGCCCGATGTCTTCGAGGATTCAAACCGAGCTTCAGGGCTTGCGCCCATCGGATCGATCCGACGTCCCGAAGCCGGTACTTCCGCTTCGACAAGATGCATACTGGCGGGCCCCGGAGTGGTCGTCAACGGGTTGGGTCGAAATCCCCAGAAGAAGCGGGGAAAACCACCGGATATCCCCAGAGGTATCGGCCTTGTCCACAAAGTTGCCCACAGAGGGGCCTTCAGGACCCGAATCCGGCCTCCGAAAGGAGGTCGGAATAGCGAGTTGCGTGCCCTGTTACGGACTCGACGTAACTGAGTGATGTGTTGTAGCCGTAGTAGGCGCTTCTCAGGGCGCTCGGCCTGGACAGATCTCCACCGAGCTGGCAGAGATAGCGGCCGGTCGTGAAGGCTGCGTCGTAGATGTTGTGGGGGTCGTTGATGCCGTCGCCGTTCGCATCTCGAGAGCGAATCCGCCAGGTCTCGGGAATGAACTGCATGGGGCCGACCGCCCGATCCCACTCGGCGTCGTTGTCGAGCGAGCCGTCGTCGGTGTCGACAACCGCTCGAACCCCCGGACCACCGTCGAGCACCACCCCTATGATCGGGGAGCTGGTTCTGCCGTCGGCGCGTATCGAACGGCCACCGAGCTCGCCGTGCCGGCTCTCGACGCGCCCGATGCCGGCGATCATCCACCACTCGACGCCGCACTCAGGGCGCTGCTCGCCAAGAAGTACTTCCGCACCCAGGTAGGCGTCGAGAGCGACCACCGAGAAATCCAGGCCGGGGATGTGGGCGTTTCGGCGCGCCCGTCGCACCGCGTCGGTGGCCTGTTCGATCTCGCCGCGCAGTTCGACCAGGCTTCCCTCGTCGGCGGAGATCGCGTTGTGGAGCGAGGTCACCACGGTGCTGAGTTCGAGGGCACGACCACTGAACGCCGAGAGCTGAGCCTCAAGGTTGGAGCGCTGCTGCAACAGGCCCCGACGGGTGGCGAACTGGGACTCGTCCACCTCGGATGCCAGCTGGCTGATTCGTGCTTCATCCGTGGCGTCGGTGGCGGAGGCCAGTGCCGAACTGTCGGCCTCACCATGGCTCACGAAGAGGACGAGGGCCCGTTCCCTGAGCACCTTCTCGAGCACCGCGATGTCGGCATCGACGGTGGCGGCGGTGTCGTGGACCTCATCGAGGAGCTCATCAACTCCGAGCAGCTCCATTCGAGCTTCTTCCAGTCGGGTACGAGAGGTAGTGAGGCGCCTGAGCGTTTCGGCCCGGCCGAAGATGGCGCGATCGAGGCGTTCGACCGCGTCGAACCACTCACGACCCTCTAGCTCCAGGGCGATTATGCGCGGGTCGAGGGTGTCGTCGGGCACAAGGGATCCGATGGTGGGAAGTGTCGCGCCGGCGTCGCGTCCCGATGCGGGGTCGTGCGCCGCGAGCAGGCCGGTGAGGAGGACCGCGGCGAACGCGGCGGCGGTGATGCTGGTGCGGCGGCTGGACAGCGGAAGTGTGGACACAGGGACGTGAAGCCTCGGGGGCGTAATCGCCCAGAAGTCCCGCTTGACCGGCGTTCAGTGTACCGACCCCGTGGGAAGGCACGCGGATGCTCACGTCGGCCAGTGTCCGCGTGCCTTGAAGACCGAACGCAGCGCCTCGGGGTCGTCGGTCATCACACCATCCACGCCGAGATCGAGAAGGCGACCGATCTCCCGAGGATCATCGATCGTCCACACATGTACGTGAAGTCCCTTGCGATGCGCAGCCGCGACGAAACGGGCCGTCACCACGACAAGCGGACCGCGGCGAACGGGCACTTGCACCACCTCGATGCCGCGCACCGGGAGGGGAAGACGCCAACCCGCACCCAGGGTGGCAGCAACCTGGGCGGGCCCTGCTCCGGTGCAGAGTCGTGGGCCCACCAGAGCCTTCAGCCGGCGAGTGCGGCGGCCGCTGAACGAGGTGACGCACACGCGCTCGACGGCCCTCACCCGGTGGAGGACGTCGGCCAGCGGTCGCACCGCGGCATCGTGTTTCGGATCGAGGTTGAACCGTGTGTCGGGGAACATTGTGAGGAGGTCGTCGAGGCGGCAGATCTCGTCGACTCCCGAAACCTTCGCCCGACTCACCTCCGCCCAGGTCAATTTCGCCACGACGCCCTCGCGGTCGGTGACGCGCCCGAGGACGTGATCGTGAAACGCCACCGCCACACCGTCGCTGGTCACATGGACATCAGTTTCGAGATGGGTGAATCCGAGGTCGACAGCGTGACGAAATGCCCGCTCCGTGTTTTCGGGATGGACACTCGCTCCCCCTCGGTGGGCGAAGCCGATCGGGCCGTCGCTGGCGAGGTATGGGTGTGGCACGCGCGTGACCCTACGTCACAGCTCCTCGGATCTGACTACGGTGGCCGGATGGAGCCTGCCGATCAGCTAGCTGAACTTTTGGCCGACCCAAACGGCTCGCTGCCCCTCGATCGAGCGCTCCTTCTGCTCGCGGCGGCTCGCCCCGGTCACACCGCGTCAGTCGAGTCCGGTATGGCTGCGCTCGACGAACTCGCCTCAGGGTGCGCCGACCCGACCGTCACCGGACTTACCCGCCACCTGTTTCACGAGGAGGGATTCAGCGGCGACCACACCGACTACCACGATCCCCGAAACTCACTGCTCGACGAAGTGTTGAGCCGGCGCATCGGGATGCCCATAACGCTCGGGGTCGTGCTGCTGGAGACCGGACGCCGGCTCGGTGTCGGTCTCGACGGGATCGGCATGCCCGGCCATTTCCTGGTGCGTGATCGCGTGCTCACCGAGGTGTTCGTCGACCCATATCACGATGGGGCCCAGATCAACGAGGATCAATGCCTGGCTCGGTTCCGTTCGATCCACGGACCTGATGCCACCTTCGATCCCCGTTTCCTCGAGCCAATCGACAGCCGAGCCATCGTCGGCCGAATCCTCAACAACCTCACTGCTTCGTTTCGGGGCCGTAGCCCGAGAGACCTCGACTGGGTCCTGGATCTCAGGGTGCAACTTCCTGCTCCACCACCGGATCAGAGAGCGCTCGCCCAGCTGTGCGAGGGGCGGGGCCGCTACGAGGACGCAGCCGACCTGCTCGAGCAGCTAGCCCTTTCCACCGGTAGCGAGGCCGCGGCTGAGCGGGCGTTCCTACTGAGGGCACGCCTCAATTGAACCGCTCCTCAACCCACGCGCGCTAGCGTCGCCGAATGCATCGCCGTACCAAAATCGTCGCCACCATCGGCCCGTCATCTGAAGACGAGGCCACGCTTAGGGCGATGATCCGCGCCGGAATGGACGTCGCCCGTATCGGTCTCGCCCACAACACCATCGACGAGGGACTCGAGCGCTACCACCGGATCCGTGCGGTCTCCGCGGAAGAAGGCCAGCGAGTCGGCATCCTCGTCGATCTCCCCGGACCCAAGGTGAGAGCCGCATCCTTCGGTGAGGACGGAGTGGATGTGCCCACCGGATCGTCGGTGGAGCTCAGGATCGGGTCGGATTCTTCGACCAACAGCGTAATCGAAGTCGATTACGTCGGCCTCACATCCGACATGCAGCCCGGTGATCGACTCACCATCGGCGACGGGGGAGCGGTGCTCGAGATCACCGACAAGAACGTCGACAAGATCCTCGCCACCGTCGTGCACGGCAGCCGGCTGAGGGGCCGGCCGGGTGTACACGTCCCGAGCGATCGCCTCCAGATTCCCACCCCTACCCCCGAGGACTTCGTGGCCCTCGACGCCTTCGTCGAAGCCGGCGTCGACATGGTGGCCATCTCGTTCGTCCGCTCGGCCCACGACATCCGTCGCGTCGGTACCGAGCCCCACCCACGTGGCCCCCTCGTGATCGCCAAGATCGAGACCCGTGCGGCAGTCGACAACCTGTCTGGGATAATCGAGGCCGCTGGTGCGGTGATGGTTGCACGCGGCGACCTGGGCAACGAGTGCAGCCTCGAAGACCTTCCCCATCTTCAGAAGCAGATCATTCGGGAGTGCATAGCCGGCGGCCGTCCTGTGATCACCGCCACCCAGATGCTCGAATCGATGGTCACCAGCCCTGCCCCCACTCGCGCCGAGGCGTCCGATGTCGCCAATGCAGTGTTCGACGGCTCATCGGCGGTGATGCTTTCGGGTGAAAACGCGATCGGGGTCGACCCGGTCAACGTGGTGCGCACCATGAGCCGTATCGCTCGTCGAGCCGACGAGGAGATGGACTACGAGGCCTGGGCCCAACAGTTGTCCGAGATGCGCATGACCGAGTCCGATGCGGGCTCGGCGTCGGTCACCGATGCCATGACCATGGCTACTTGGCGTGCCGCGGCGGAGCTCGGGATCGACAATGTGTTGTGTATCTCCGGCTCGGGTTTCACGGTGCGCTCGATGGCTCGCTTCCGCCCGGAAGCGAATATCCTCGGATTCTCCACGAGTGAGGCCACTGTGCAGCAGCTCACCTTGAGTTGGGGCACCACACCCATCCTGATGAGTTCCGGCGGGTCCAATGAGGAAATGGCCTTCGAGGCGATCCGGCTGGCCAAGGCCGCCGGCCATGTGCGTGCCGGCGAACTCGTTGGGGTATTGGCCGGCTCCGACAGCAGATCGCGGGCCACCAACGTCCTGCGCCTCGAGCGGGTGCCCTAGCAACTATCGACAGTCGGCTGCTCGGGCGCCGGCGGGAAGTTCGAGCTCGGCCCCGTAGAGGCTGCATTCGCACGTCTCCACACAGTTCTCGAGGTCTTCGCGCTGGATCCAGAGTGAGAGGCCTACGCCCGCCAGGACCACGAAGAGCAGGAACTTGGTGATCGCCCGCTGCACGAAGCGCACCACCAGGAACATCACATAGACCACGAACCCGATACCGCCGAGGATCGCCCAACGCAGGGTTTCGGGATCGAGCCACTCGGGAAGCATCAAGGAAGCGTAACCGCCTCCCTGGGGGCCAGCGGCGCACCCCTGTAGGCTCCCGATCCATGAGCGATCGCCCGGTAAACTTGTCGATGTCTGGTCCCCCCGAGACAATCCTCGATGGAGAGCCCAGGGAGGCGCTGGACGAGCTGAGAGCGGCCATGGCGGCTCCCGACCCTGTGGCTTCCATCGGAGCGGTGTGCCAACGCTGGCCCCGCTTCCTCGAAGCGTGGGCGTCGTTGGGCGACGCCGTAGACGAGCCCGCCCTCGCTTACGCGGCCTATCGCACCGGCTATCACCGCGGGCTCGACCGGCTCCGTGCCAACGGCTGGAGAGGAAGTGGCTACGCACGCTGGAGCCACGAGACCAACCGTGGTTTCCTGAGGTCCCTGAGCGGACTCCAGCGTGTTGCTTCGGAGATTGGAGAGGCCGACGAAGACGAGCGGTGCCGCCTCTTCCTGCACCAACTCGACCCCGAGTGGCCGCCTGCCGAATGATCCTCGGAGGTGCGGTGTTGGCCGGAGGCGAAAGCCGCCGAATGGGCCGCGACAAGGCTTTCATCGATCTCGGTGGTCGCCCCCTTTTGCAAGTGGCGGTGGATGCCCTCAGGTCGGCCGACGCCGAACCCATCGTCGTCGTCGGCGGAGACGCCTCAGCGGTGGCAGGTCTCGGTCTTGAGTACGTCGCCGATGAGTGGCCGGGGGAGGGGCCTCTCGGTGCAATCATCACGGCGCTCGACGTCCTCAGAAACGATCTCGTGGCAGTTCTCTCCTGCGATCTCACCGAGGCGTCGCCGCTGGCCGTGCGGACAGTGGCCGGAGCGGTGGGATCATCCGACGTGGCCGTAGCGGTGATCGATGGCCATTCCCAGTGGCACCATGCGGTCTGGCGCAGATCGGCGCGCGTCAAGCTGAGGGCAGCCTTCGACTCTGGCATACGCGCCCCGAGGTTCGCGGTGGAGGACTTGGCGATCACTCGCGTGCTCGATGGTGACCCCTGCTGGTTCCACGATGCGGATCATCCCGATGATCTGCCCACCTCCGAGCTCTGATAGATCTCAACAGGGCTTCACTGCCGATGGATGCACTTGTGGCTACGCTCCAAGTGCATCCATCAGGATGCATGAAGTCTCCCGAGACCGTTCTCCCCGACACGAAGGCCCCAGCTTGAGTTCTTCAGTGCGCCCCCATCGATTCATCGATACCGCCGCCGAACTCGCTTCAGTACTCGATCAGCTCTCCACCCAGCCGCGCTACGCCCTCGATACCGAATTCCACCGCGAGCGCACCTACTGGCCGCGCGTTGCTCTGCTCCAGTTCGCGTGGCCCGGCGAGCTTGTCCTCATCGACCCGCTCGCAGTCGACCTTGCCCCGCTGAAGGACCTGATGGAGAGCGACAGCCTCGCTGTCCTCCATGCTGCTTCCCAGGATCTGGAAGTATTGGAGCTGGCCTGCGGCGCACCTCCGCGGCGCCTCTTCGACACCCAGATCGCCGCGGGCTTCCTTGGCATGTCCACCCCCTCGTTGGCGTCGTTGCACGAGAGGGAACTGGGCGTACAGCTCCCCAAGGGACACCGACTCACGGACTGGCTGGAGCGGCCCCTGCGCGACGCCCAGCTCGATTACGCCGCCGCCGATGTCGCTCGCCTCCTCGAGATCCACGATCTTCTCGTCGCCCAGCTTGAAGACCGGGGACGCCTGCCCTGGGCCCAGGAAGAGTTCGAGATTCTCCGCTGCCGCGACCGTGGCCCTCGTGAGCCTCTCGAAGCCTGGCGCAAGATCAAGGAGGCCAGACACCTCAAGGGCAGCGCGGTGAGCATCGCCAGATCGGTGGCCGCGTGGCGCGAGCGTCGGGCCGCCGAAATCGATCAACCCGTGCGCTTCGTGCTCAGCGACATCGCGATCGTTGCGATATCACAGTCGGTGCCAGATTCGCAAGAGGAGCTCGGGAAGGTGCGAGGGGTCGACAGGGGAATGGCCAAGGGTTCGATCGGTAACCAGGTCCTCGCCGCGGTGAGGGATGGGGCCGAGACCGAGTGGCGTCCGCCCCGGCCCGAGAAGCACCGCCAGGACGCCCGCGAGCTGAGGCCGGCGGTGGCCCTGGTGGCCGCTTGGGTCAATCAACTCGCCCGCGATAAGGAGCTCGACCCTGCGCTTCTCGCCACCCGAGCCGATGTCGAGGCGCTCGTCCGAGGCGACGACGACGCCCGCCTGGCCGAGGGTTGGCGAGCCGAGATGGCCGGAGGCCCGATCACGCGCCTGGTTGCTGGCGACGCAGCTCTGGCGTTCGAACGCGGTTCGGTAGTGCTCGAGGAGCGAAGTCGACGCTCCGTCACCTGACCCCGCCGCCAAACGGGGCCGGCGACGTAGGGGGAGAGCCGATCTGTGGTTACAATTGCGTGTCTTGATGTCCTCGACAGGGAGCCTGAGCCGTGAAGAAGGGGCGACACCGGCGGTATGAAGAAGCCCGCGAGCTGAAGCGTTCGCACGATGGCGACTTCGATTCCCTTCTGGAGAGCCTTTCAGACGATGACGATGGGGCTGTGAAGCCCGAGCACGCAGCCTGGGCCGACGAATTCGACGACACGACTGAAGAAGACTGAGCCTCTCCGGAGCGTCACGCTCCAGTCTGATCGAGAATCTCGTCGAGTTTCAAGATGTCATCGGCGGTGACGACACCGATGAATGATCCGTCCGGGTCGGTGACTGCCAGCACACTGATATCGGCCGATTCCATTGCCACCACAGCGTCGCGCAAAGTCCACGATGGGAGGGCCACGGGAAGGTCGCACGCCATGCGCTCACCGATGGTGGTGGTGTCCCACTCCTCTCGGTCGAGGTCGGAGATGTCGTCGAGACGGGCCAGCCCTTCGAAAGTGTCGCCCGACACGACCGGCACCACCCTTTCGCGGCGGCCGAGCACGTGGAAGTAGACGAACTCGCTCACCGTGGCGTCGGGCGGGACGGTGAGAACGTCGGTGGAGAGGATCGACGATAGGGGGAGGGTGAAGCGCCGCTCGAGGTGACCGAGGCGGTGGTCGCGCTGATGATCGGCCACCGTTGAGGGACCGGCCACGAGCTGGCTGACTGCTGCCGCCACCAGGGCGGGAACGACGAAGGAACCCACTCCACCTGTGGACTCGGCAACAAACATCACTGCCGCTATCGGCGCCCGGTAGCCGGCCCCGAGGAAGGCCGCGAGTCCGAGAATGGGGTAGAGAGCCGTCTGGTCCTCACCGATGGCAGTGCCGACGAATTGTCCGAGGATCACCCCGAGGCCGGCGAGCGGGATGAACAGGCCGCCCACGCCTCCGGCCAGCAGGGTGGCCATGGTGGCCGCGATGCGAAGCACGAAGAGCAGGGCGATGAGCCGAAGGGCGCGGTCTTGCACCACCCAGGCCATCGCGTCGGTGCCGGGCCCCAGCGTGAGAGCCTCGTCGAAGGCCTCGTGGGAGATGTAGGCCAGCAAGGCCAGCGACGTTCCCCCGATCAGGAGGCGCCGGTAGATCGGCAGGCGCTTGCCCTGGTTCTTGGCCCGGCGCACGAGCCAAGCAAAACCACGCCCCGCCAGGCCCGCCGCAATTCCGAGCAAGAGTGCACCGAAGAGGTCGACCGCCTCCACTCCAAGCACCGACACACTTCCCTCGTCGACGAGAACGCTGCCCTCGGCAAAGAACGGGATCACCGGCTCTGTGCCGACGAGGGCGACAAAGGTGGCGTAGCTGGCCGCGGCGGCGAGCAAAGACGGCAGCAGCGCCTGGGGAGTGACATCGTCGCGGTAGGGAGCTTCCATCGCGAAGATCACGCCGGTGGCAGGCGCCTTGAAGACCGCCGCCACACCAGCTGCTGCACCGGCTGTGAGCAGGAGTCTGGCTTCGTCGCGGCGTAGCCAGCTACCGGTTCGCTTGTGGACCCAGAGACCCAGGCTCGAGCCGGCGTAGATGGATGGGCCTTCGAGCCCCACGGCTCCGCCCATGCCGATGGTGGCCACGCCCGCCAGCAGCTTTCCGGGAAGGTGGGTGATCGGGATGCGGGGAGTGCGCTCGTGAAACGCACGGATGTACTCGTCGGACGTGGCCGATGAAGTACCGCGGCCCAGGGTGTGAAGGATGAGGATCGCGGCGCCGATGCCGATCGCCGGCGCAACCATCTGCATCCAGAGGTCCTGTTCGACCAGCCAGTCGAGGGCCACCTCCACGGTGAACGCGTCGAAAATCGCAACGACGGCGGCCACCATGACGCCGATGGCGACAGACGCGGCAAGGATTCGAACATCGTGGCCTCGGACGAGCGAGGCGAGAAGGGGCTTCACGCAGGCCCCTTCCTACACGCTTGAAAGGTTCCTGCCGCACATCCCGGCCCGATCCCTGGCGTCGGTCAGTCTCGAGCAAGGACGATGGCGGTGTCGATGGCATCGGCGACATCGTCGCGGTGGATCACCGCCACCACCCTGCGGCCCTGGGCGCGGGCCGTTAGCTCCGCGGTTGCCTCAGCACGGTCCCTGACTTTCAGTCGATCGGGCACGTCTACGAGAACATTGCCGATGAGTACGCCGTGCACCTTCGCGCGTTCGCCTCGTCGTCGCGGGTGGATGTACTCCACCGGCCCAGCGAAGAGCGAGCCGGACTCCGCCCTCAGTGCGGGAACACGCAGGCCCCGCGACTCGAGCTCGTCGATCAGGGCCACGAGGAGGCCGTGTTGGACGCGGGTCCTGCGGTCGCAGAAAGGGGCCAGCTCCGACAGCGACAGGGGTTCGCCCACTCGTTCGAGCATCGCAAGGGCGGCGCGGTACGAACCTGCGTGCTTGCCGCCTCGCGTCCGCTTGATCGCTCGAGGGCTGGGCGATCCGTCGAGCTGGATGCCATCGAGGGATCGGTGATCGAGATAGCGGCGGGCAAGGCGGGCGTTGTCGCGCGCCCGACGCAGCCCTTCATCTTCGTAGCTGTCCTTGTCGACCTTCTCGACCCGGGAGCCGGCGTCGACCACCGCTCTCAGGGCTCCAACGAGAACTCGGTTCTCGTCGATGTCGTAGGCCCGCCTCGGAGAGGCACACACGTACACGTCCTTGTTGCCCATGCTCGAGCTTTGGGCCGCGAATGTGGCAGACCACTGGACTGGACCCCTGAGCTCGCCGTAGCACCGCTCGTGGTTGGAGCCCATGGCGGTTTTCAGATTTCGCAGGGTGCGCGGCATGCCGGTGATGAGCGCTTCCGCCTCGTCGCAGGTGGCGACCAGCACGCCGGCGAGCTGTTCGACGACATCGGGCGATAGCCCGAGGAGAGCATCGACGGTCGGTGCAATGTCGAAGGGCCGGGAAAGGCGTCGCCAGAGCTCGGCCGTCGATTCGAGCGACGAGGCGAACAGGTCGGTGCCCTCGGTGGTCACACCACCAGTTCGACGCCGAGCACATCAGAGATCGTGCGCTGGGCCTCGAGTTGCTCGGGCGCGTCCAGATGGGCTGCGACCGTGCGGTAGAGGGTCATGGCTCGCCTCTCCTCCATACCCTCGAACTGGGGCAGGAAGTAGGCGTAGAAGACCTCGTAGAGAAGGCGGGACTCGGTGATGCCGTCTCGGGCTCGGCGGGCCGCGTACTTGGCCGCGTCGAGGTACACCGCTGGACCCAGATCGGTGAACTCGCGCAGAGGCAGGAGGCGCTGGACAACTTCGCCCTTGCCATCGAGCAGACGACGGTAGGCGTCCTCTGACGGCGAGCCGACCTCGATGAACGCGAACCGGCGCATGAGGGCGTAGGACATCTCGAAGAGAAGGTTCTTGTCGAACACGTTCATGGTGGCGATGATCCGCCAGTTGGCGGGCACCCGAATCACGTCGGTCTCGTCGGGTGCTTCAACACCACTCGGCACCAGGGCAAGGGGGAACACCTGCCCCTTGCGCTTGAACGGAAGCACTACCGCCGAACCCGAGAGCACGGTGAACAGTTGCCCGAATGCCCGATCGAAGTTTGATCGGTTGAGCTCGTCGATGACGAGCCAGCGTCCGCTCTCGATTGCCTCGACGAACAGTCCGGGGCGAAATATCAGGCCGTCGGCGGTGGGCTGAAGCCCGCCGATGGTTTCGAAGGTGGTCCACTCGGTGGTGGCAGTGGTCGGCAGGAAACCGGTGCAGAACATGGCATGTCGGGCCACCTCGGAGGCGAGGTAGGCGAGGGTGGTCTTCCCAGTGCCGGGAGGGCCAGTGAGAATCACGTGCTTGCCGGCGTCGATGGCCGCCACGAGTTGGTCGATGACATAGGGGGGAAAGATCATCCCTGCCTTGTCGGCAGCCGCGTTGATGTCGTCTGAGGTAAAGCCGGTCACGTTCGTCCTTTCGGCGCTTTCGGCCGGGATCTGAGTAACTGCCCCAAAGTGGCGACTCGGGGGCCGGCGCGAGGGTAGAGGCCCGTGCCTACTCGGACCGGCGGCGGCGCACCTGAGGATGGGGGAGAAATACCGGTGGGACCGGCTCCTCGGCTCTAGTTATCAGGTAGTCGACCAAGCGTCGGTAGGGCTGATCACCGACCAACTCCACGATCTCGTCGCGCAAGCTCTTCCATACCGGGCGGTCCTCGCCGAAGGCGAGAGGATCGTCGGTGCACCACCAGGCGAACTCGACTCCGCCCTCGCCCCAGTCGCGACGCTTCCACTCGCGCAAGATGAAGGTGGTGTGCCCGTTGTCGTCGGTGGAGTCGTCGAAGCGGAGCGGAACCTGCCAGCAGACATCGGGTTTCCAGTCGATCGGGCGTTCGCCGCGACGTTCTGCCGCCTGGTGGAGGGCACACCCGGCGCCGTACTCGAATCCGGGCCGGTTGAGGAGTATGCAGGCGTCGTCGACCGACTGGGTGACCCAATCGCCATCGTCGTTCTTGTAGATGGCGCCGCCCATCTCCTCGGCACGGCCCGAGAATTCCCACTCGTGGGGCTCGAGCTGTTCGATCTTGCGCCGGATCGACTGGCGGTCGTCCTTGTCGATGAAGTGCGCTCCGTATGTGCAGCAGCCGTGCTCGTACTCCGCAGCGAGCTCGGTGAAGACTCCCGGACAACCGCGCCCGTATATGCACCCGTAGTTGCTGGTGAGGAAGGTGACGTCGAATAGCCAGGTGTCGCCGTCCTCGTCGGCGAAGGTGATCCACTCATGGAGATCGGGTGGCACGTCGCTCATGGCCCGGACCGTACCCGGAGACCGATACGGTGCCCCGTATGGCAGGGGAATTCGACGAAATCAGGAGCCGGCTCGAAGCGATCGGCGAGGAGTTGGCCGATCTGGCGATAGCCCGACTCCGAGATTCGATCGATGCCGGCGGCACAGAGCTACCCGTCGACGAGAAGCGCATCACCCGCGCCCGGCGAGCAGTGGAGAAGGCTGTCCACCTGCTCGAAGAGCCTGATACCGGCCATTGAGTAGCCCCTGCCGGGGGTCTCAGGATGGGCTGTCGTCGTGATCGTTGAGGGCATCGATCAGGCGCCTCAACCGCGCCCATTTGTGGCGGTCGAAACGCATCGTGATGCGGGGCAAGCCGACATGATCGTTGTCGCGGATCTCGGCAGCTGAGGCCTCGGTCCGCTCGATCTCGCCCTTGTCGAGAATGTCGCCGAATTCGGCATTGAGGTCGGCGAGCTCTTGATCACCCACCTGTCGCTGGAGCCGGAGCACGAGGCGCGAGCCCACGAAACGAAGCGAGTGATAGGTGCGATAGAACCGGCGCACCTCGCCGACCGCGTCATCGACGGTGTCAACGACCTTTACCAGGCACAGGTCGTCGGGGGAGATCAGGCCCTGCCCCTGGAGCTCGGTCTCGACGAATCGGTACCAATGTTCCCAATAGGTGCTTCCGGGCGGGTCGAGCAGCACAACGGGGGCAGGGTCGGACTTCCCGGTCTGGATGAGGGTGAGCAGTTCGAAGGACTCGTCCATCGTGCCGAAACCTCCGGGGAGCAGGACGAAGGCGTGCGACTCCTTCATGAACATCACCTTGCGGGTGAAGAAATAGCGGAAATTGATCAGCTTCGGATCGCCCGCGATCACCGGATTGGCATCGGATTCGAAGGGCAACATGATGTTGACCCCGAAACTTCGATCGGCTCCTGCGCCTTCGTGGCCCGCCTGCATGATCCCGGGCCCGGCTCCGGTGATCACCATCCAGTCGCGCGCGGCGATGCGGGCGGCGAACTCGCGGGCGACGGCGTAGCCCGGATCGCCATCCTTGATGCGGGCACTGCCAAAAATCGTGCACTTGAGAACGTCCTCATAAGGAGCGAACACCTCAAAGGAGTAGCGGAGTTCTTTCACCGCTGCGGTCACCAGCTTGAGGTCGCCTCGGTCGGCTCCCTCACGCGACAGGCGCAAGGCTGTCACCACCATCTCGAAAACCATCTCGCGGTCATCGGGATCGACAACCGACATCAGGTCGATGATTCGGCTATCGAGTTCTTCGTCGCCGGTGCGGTAGCGCGATGAGATGTCGGTCACGGACAGACGATAGCGGCGCTGGGCGGCTAGCCCGGCGTCACCGAGATCGACACCCTCTTGGCTCGCGTGGTCTCCAACGGCAAACGGTCGAGGTCGGGTCGGCCGTAGAGGGTGGTGCGCTGAACCAGGCGCCGACCTAGAGGCTCGACCAGCCGCCGGAAATCGTCGGCGCTCACTTCGGTGCCGTGGTCGGCTCCGGCTGCCCTGGAGATGTTTTCGTCCATGAGCGTGCCCCCGAGGTCGTTGGCCCCGGCTTGAAGGAGTTGGGTGATGGAGTTGAAGCCGAGCTTCACCCATGAGCCCTGGATGTTGTCGATCCGGCCCCGGTAGGCGATCCGAGCCACGGCGTGCATCAAGAGCACCTCTCGGAAGGTGGGGCCCCGTCGAGCTTTGTTCTGCAGGTAGATGGGCGATGCCATGTGCACGAAAGGCAGGCCGACGAACTCGGTGAAGCCGCCGGTCTCCTCCTGGAGGGAGCGTGTGAGGAGGATGTGTTGGGCCCAGTGTTCGGGCCTCTCGATCGAGCCAAACATCATGGTGACGTTGGATCGAAGCCCGACCGAATGGGCTACGCGATGGGCTTCGAGCCATTCCTCGGTGTTGATCTTGTCGGGGCAAAGGGTGGCACGGACGTCGTCGTGGAGGATCTCGGCCGCGGTGCCGGGCAGGGAATGCTGGCCGGCGTCGCGAAGGCGGACGAGGTAGTCGGCAAGGGGTTCCTCGTTGCGGCGGGCGCCCTCGGTGACTTCGAGCGCAGTAAACCCGTGGATGTGCATACCGGGCACGGCCTGGTTGACGGCCCGGGCGACATCGATGTAGTAATCGCCGTCGAAATCAGGGTGGATGCCACCCTGTAGACAGACCTCGGTGGCCCCGGCCTCGGCCGCCTCCACGACCCGATCCGCGATGTCGTCGAGGGTAAGGAGGTAGGGCGTGCCCCTGAGGTTTAGCGACAGGGGGCCCTTGGAGAAGCCACAGAAACGGCACTTGAACGTGCACACATTGGTGTAGTTGATATTTCGGTTGGCGACCCACGTGACGTCGTCGCCGACGATCTCGGAGCGGAGCTCATCGGCTACCTCGGCGATCGCGGAGACCTCGGGGCCTCGGGCCCGAAACAGGGCGAGCAGCTCGTCGAACCCGACATCCTCACCTGAGCGGACTCCTTGGAGCACCTCTCCGACCGGCCCACCTGCACTGGCCCGACCGGGGATGAGGGTGAGTGGATCACCGTCGGTTCCCACATACCACTGGGAGGAGATCGTGCCGACCAACTCGAACTCTGCGCCATCATCCACCCTGATGCGTTCCATCGTCCGTTCCGGCCAGACCGACCCGGGGTCGTCGCGGGCGAAGCCATCGGAATCAGATCTGTCGGCCACAGCGAAGTGAAGAGCGGGGTCAATCCATCGATGCGGTTCGCGGGCGTAGGAGGGATGCACCGTGAGTCGGGGAGCGAGAGTCATGCCAGCTGCCTCGGTGACCTCCTGGAGGCGACTGAGGTCGGGCCACGGCCTCTCGGGGTTGACATGATCGACTGTGACCGGCGAAACGCCGCCCCAGTCGCTCACTCCCGCGTCGAGCAGGTCGCCGAACTCGTCGGAGAGATTCGGGGGCGCCTGGATGTGGACGTCGGGCTGAAGGATGAGGCGGGCGAGCGCTATGGCCTCGAGATAGATGTCGCGGGGGCACGGTTGGGCAGACTGCATCGCAGTGCCGGCCTTCGGCAGGAAGTTCTGCACGATCACCTCCTGCACGTGGCCATGACGCTCGTGAGAATCAGCGATCGCTTCGAGCGCGGCGACCCGGTCGTCGCGGCCTTCTCCGATCCCCACGAGGATTCCTGTGGTGAAGGGAATCTGCTGGCTGCCCGCCCACTCGAGGGTGTCGAGGCGCCGCTGGGGTTGCTTGTCGGGCGCTCCGTCATGACAGCGCAGATCGGTTCGAAGCGACTCGATCATCATGCCCTGGCTGGGCGAGACCGTCTTGAGCAGTGCGAGCTCGTCGGCCTGCATGGCTCCGGCGTTGGCGTGGGGGAGCAATCCGGTTTCGTCGAGAACAAGTTGCGCCATCGCGGCCACATAATGAACCGTCGAATCGAAGCCGTTGCGTTGGAGCCAGTCGCGAGCGACCGGGTAACGCAGTTCGGGTCGTTCTCCGAGGGTGAACAGGGCCTCATGGCATCCCCTGGTGGCCCCTTGACGTGCTATGGAGAGGACCTCTTCGGGCGACAGGTAGGGAGCGTCGAGTCGGGCGGGTGGCTGAGCGAACGTGCAATAGCCGCACCGATCGCGGCACAACATCGTGAGGGGAATGAACACCTTCGGCGAGAAGGTGACAAGGCTGCCGTGGGCTTGATCGCGCACCGAGCGCGCCCGCGCCGTGAGCTCGGGGAGGGGCAGAGCGAGCAGGTCAGGCCGGGGCATCGAGAGACTCCGAGAGGGTTAGGTGTCCGGGACCGGGACGAGAACGGATATGAGCCGGAGCGACGGGACTGTTGCAGGTGGTGCACCAGGCCTGGAGCTCCAGGCGCGTTCCGCAATCGTGGTGGATCAGTTCGGTGGGAGCACCCGACTCGCTATACCACTCATCGCCCCAGCGCATCAGGGCCACCAGAGCGGGGGAGAGGTCGCGCCCCTTGGCGGTGAGGCAGTATTCGTATCGCACCGGCCGGTCCTGGTAGGGGACCTTGTCGACGATCCCGGTATCGACAAGTCCGTTCAGTCGATCGGTGAGGAGATTCCTGGCGATTCCGAGATCTGACTGGATCAGGGAGAACCGTCGAACCCCCCGAAAGACGTCACGCAGGATAAGCAGGGTCCAGCGGTCTCCGATCACATCGAGGGTGCGCTGTATAGAACACGCCTCGGGATGAAGATCTGGGGACCGCGCCGATGCCACGGCGGCACCCTAGCAAGTGGGTTTCGAATTGCAACTGACCTCGGGGTCAGCGGAACACGTGGGTGGCGTGCCAGCCGTCCGGGCTCTGCCAGAAGCCGACGCCCACCTCGGTGTAGCGGCCACTGGTCATGTTGGCGTAGTGGCCGGGACTGTTGATCCAGAGGTCGTGCAGCTGTTCGGCCGCCTCGGCCGGGGTTGCGCTCGCCTTGCTCCACCAGGCGATGTTTTCACCGAACGGGCCGCCGCTGTGAGCAAAGTTGTCGGTGGCGGCCATGGTTGCCGACCAGTCGCGGGCGAAGGCATCCATCGAAGCATCACGCGGCAGGGCGGAAAGACCGACATTGGCCCGGAGGTCGCTCAATAGTGCCCAGGACCTGGATTCCGCCTCCGCCAGCAGCGGATCGACCGTAGCGCCACAGACTCCGTCGGCGGAAAGCGCCACGGAAGGCGAGCCGCTCACGCGATACATGAACGTTGCCAGTTCACCCCTGGTAACCGCGCGTTCAGGGTGGAAGGTGGTGCGAGATGTGCCGGTGGTTATTCCGCTCGAGGCCATCCACGCCACAGCTTCGGCGAAGAAGTCCGCGGGGTCGACATCGGTGAAGGGTTCGCCACCGCCGTCGGGCGAACCGAAGTAACGGTGAAGGAAGACCGCGACCTCCCCACGGGTGACCGCCCGGTGGGGCTCGAATGTGGCCGGAGCGGAGCCGGTGGTCAGCCCGGTAGAGGCCATCCATCCGACGGCGTCGGCGAAGAAGTCGGTGGAATCGACATCGATGAAGCTCGCCGCCCCTGCACTAGGTGTGCCGGCATAACGATGAAGGAAGGCCGCCACCTGACCTCGGGTGGTGGTAGCTGCGGGAGAGAAGCACCCAGGAGACGTGCCGGTGGTGAGACCCTCATTGGCCATCCACTGCACGGCCTCACTGTAGAAGTCGGCCGCTGCGACATCTCCGAACCCGCCCACAGCCCCAGCGGGATCGGCTGAGAAAACGGATACGGCAAGAGCGGCGGTAGCCAGAATCTTGGATATGTAACCGTTGCGCCGACGCATTCTCATCTCCGGGGAAGGACTCCGCCCATGGCTTCGGAACGAAACCGGCGGGCCTTGACCATGAACCTCTATTTTAGTGGAATTTGATGCAAGATGCGTTAATGATACCTAAATAAAGGTAATGCAATCGCAACGATCGTCACCAAACTGCCGAAAACAGGGCCGTATTTACCACCCTGGGTGGACAGATGATCAGTCGATATCGGTTTCTGTGGCCGCGGGTTGGTCGAGCCCACCGGCTACGGCCAAGGCAGCGGCGAGCATCGCGGCACGTTCATACACCAGGGACAACCAGTGTTCGGCTGCGGTCTCCTGCCCGGTGATGGGGGGGCGGCCGAGCGATGAGACGAGGGCCCGGACATCGGGGGCGGTGACCACATGGGTATGGGGGTCGGGCAGAGATTCGGGGTCGCCCCAGAATTCGACCGGATCGACCTTGGGCTCCTTGCGCCTCGGCTTCTGGCCCTTCTTGGGCGCAGTATCGCGACCACCGTTGCGATTTCCTCGGCCGCGTTTGCGCCGCTTCTTGGCCGGAACACGGTCGTTCATGACTTCGCCTCCTCGAGTTCGGTGGAGGTGTCGAGCAAGGCCGAGGCATCGATACCGAGAGCCTGCTGGAGCTGGGTGGCGTCGAGATCGCCGATCGAGCTCGACTTCGGGAGGGTGAGATCGGCAATCTGGCGCTTGCCGGCCACGATTTCCTCGACCCTCTCATCGATGGTTCCGGGACACACGAGGCGATGACAGATCACCGTGTTCTTCTGGCCGATCCGCCACACACGATCTCGGGCCTGATCCTCCACCGCGGGGTTCCACCAGCGATCGTAGAGCACGACGTGATTGGCGGCGGTGAGGTTGAGTCCGGTTCCACCGGCCTTGAGCGACAACACCATCGCGCCCGCTCCCTCGGAGCTCTGGAAGGAATCGACCAGGCGATCTCGGGCGCCTCGGCCAAGCCCACCGTGGTAGCACTTGATCGGCTTCCCGGTGCGCTCGGAGAGGTACTTGGCCATGCGCTCGCCCCACGTGGCGAAATGGGTGAACACCAGCACCTTCTCGTCGGCGGCGAAGACCGTTTCGATGATCTCGTTGAGTCGTGACAGCTTCCCGGATCTGCCGTCGAGGCGCTCCTCGTCGACCTGATAGTTGACTGGGTGGTTGCAGATCTGCTTGAGCGCGGTGATGGCGGTCAAAACGGCGCCCTTGCGCTCCGGTGTGCCCGGTTCGCGCTCTGATGTGGTGAGCACCAGGTTGTCGATAACGGCTTGATATAGCCCGATCTGTTCAGGGGTCATCACACAATGGTCGAGCTCGTCGATGCGATCGGGGAGTTCGGCCGCGATCGAAGGCTCCAACTTGGTGCGGCGGTACACGAGGATTCCGTTGAGAGCTCTCAGCGCAGCCTCGCCGTCGCTGCCGCCCTTGCCCTTCGCATCAGGAGTGAGTTGGGAGATGAACGCAGCACGGGGGCCGAGAAGGCCCGGGTTGGCCCAGTCCATGATCGCCCAGAGGTCGCCGAGTCCATTCTCGATCGGGGTGCCGGTGAGGGCGAGGCGGGTGCGGGCCTCGAGCCTGCGCAGTTGCTGGGACGTTTCGGCGGTGGGGTTCTTGATTGCCTGGGCCTCATCAATGATGACCTTGCTCCACTGGTACTCCGAGAGCTCGTCCATGTCGCGTACAGCGGTGCCGTAGGTGGTGATCACGAGGTCGGCCGCTCGAACCGCCGTACCCAATGCCGGCCCACGCGCCCGTGTCGCTCCATGGTGCACGAGAACCTTCACCCCGGGCACGAAGTTGCGGGCTTCCGATGCCCAGTTGCCGACCACGGCCGGCGGGGCGATCACCAGCGCGGTGCCCTGAGCGGTGGAGAGCGCCACGCTCGCGAGAGCAGTCGGGGTCTTCCCGAGTCCCATGTCGAGAGCGAGGCAACCCCCGAGACCGGCGTCGTCGAGGAAATGGAGCCAGGCGAGCGCATCCGCCTGATAGGTGCGCAATTCGCCGGAGAATCCGTCGGGGGTGGTGGTTGGTTGTTCGGGAAGGGACTCGACACTGCGCAGGAGATCGGCGGCCCAGCCTTCGCCGACGATGTTGACGCCGCCCGCCAATGGGGAGCCCTCGAGGCCGAGAGCATGACGAAGCATGTCGGCACCACTGAGACGGGTCTGGTCGGCCCGGTCGGCCAGCGCGGCAGCGGCCTCCGCGAGGTCGGCTTTGTCGAGCTCGACCCACTGGCCCCTCGACTTCACGAGGGGGCGGGCCTCCGCGGCCAGCTGGGCAATTTCGGCGGCGGTGAGCTCGACATCGTCGAACACCGCGCTCCATCTGACATCGGCGAGCTGTTGGGCACCCACCACGCTCTCATCGGCGTCCGACGTGAGGCGGAGGCTCGCGACAGCCTTCTGTCGTTTCAGTGCCGGGACCCTCACATCGAAGCCACAGGCGCTCAGTGTGTCGCCCGCCTCGGTCATGAGGTTCCACGCCTCGTCCTGGGACAGAATCACCTCGCCTCGACGGCGACCGCCGAGCCTCAGCAACTCGGGGAAGAGGCGCTCCAGGCGAGCGAGTTGGGCTCCGGTGTTCTTGGCCCGTGATTTGGAGCCCGTGGTCATCGCGACCTCCACGGGCTCGAGTCCGCTCTCCTCACCAGGGGCGAGGACTGCCACATGCCAGGCTCCGGCCTCGTCGGGGGGGTCGAGCTGGACCACAAGGTGGTGGTCGATGGCTCCCACGACCGATTGTGCCCACTGGGCCAGCCGGCGGACCATCTCGCCACCGAACTTGGTGGGGGCGCGGAAGGTCGACCCATCGAGGTGACAGAGGGTGGCTTCGCCGACATCGGCCTTGGTGTTCACCTCTGGAGGGGGAGCGGGCATCTCCAGTTGCCCGGCCGCCACGCCAACGATCGCATCGGTGAGGTCGGTGATAGCGGCAAGGGTGAACTTGTTTTTGTCCTGTTCCCTGCTGCCGGTCATCGCCGATCCAGGCACCGAGGCGACCAGTGCCTCGAGGCCGACAGGGTCGATCAAGGCAGGGGTCCAGCGGAGGTGAAACGACGCGTGATCGGGATCACTAGGGTCCTTACGCCGCCGCTTCGACTGCACCAATTGGGGGACCACCCGGCCCTGGGCGACGAGCTCAACCGCGGTTACCGCGGCCTGCCCCATCCAGGCAACGCTGGTGCCGAGCGTGTCGTCTGAGGCGGTGTCGCCGAGCGCAACGAGCCAGCCGAGGGCCGAAGCGAGGGGAGCTGAGATGGTGAACACACGACCGGCGCCGGGCACCTTCAACGTGGCCTGCTCATCCCACTCGATCGCACCGCCTCCGTGGGCCTTCACCCGCTCGAGCACCATCTCGTGGGTCTCACCGCGCTGGTTGTGGCCAGCGGCCCAGGCGACGACGCGGCCGTCGCTCCGAGACAACTGGAGCTGCACCGTGCCGGTGTATTCCTCGGTCTTGGGTGGCTCTGGTTCGTGGATGGGAACGAGTTCGTCGTCTGAGGGTTCGCCGATTATTTCGGTGAGGGCCGCGTCGATACGGAAACATTCCTCGTCGAGATCGTTGAGCACCGCGGCCCGAGCTTCGCCTCGCACATCGCGTCGGGCAGTGGCGAGGTTTGATTCGGCGGCATCGAGTAGGCGCCACAGGCTGGCCATCCAGGCATCGGTGTGGGATTCAAGAAATCGGATCTGGTCGACCGTGGCTCGATCGTCCAGATGGGCCTGAACCACGACATCGGTCT
The DNA here is from genome assembly GCA_964196195.1 of uncultured Gammaproteobacteria bacterium. Classification (GTDB taxonomy): domain Bacteria; phylum Actinomycetota; class Acidimicrobiia; order Acidimicrobiales; family Aldehydirespiratoraceae; genus OFTM10. The sequence continues at coordinate 88,895 of CAXMSE010000092.1, forward strand.
GCGACGGCGTGAGCTGTGCCCTGTCGGCAATGGTGGTGACGGTGTACTCCTTCGTCCTGCAACACCTGGCGGGTTGCGGGTTTGCACTCAACGGAGTGCAGCGAACGCACCTTCGTCATCGACGGGCGATGACGCCTGATACGTGCGGTCGACCATCCGAAGTGGCGACCATCGTGCTCGTAAGCCTCATCGACACGAACAACGTGGCTATGAGTGTAGGGGGATATCGCGGCGATCGCGCGGACCACCGAGCCAGGAGCGGCCGAGGCTCACCCCAGGGTTGAAGCCTTCGCACCGAGCACATCGAGCAACTCGTCGAAGCTCTTTTCGAACGCAGCCACTCCTTCGATCTCGAGTTGCTCGGTGACGTCGTCCATGTCGATGCCCAGCGCGGCGAGGCCGGCCATCACATGGTGAGCACCCTCGGTGTCGGCATCGATGGTGCGGGCCACCGTGCCATGGTGGTCGAAGGCTTCGAGGGTGCTGTCGGGAAGGGTGTTGACGGTGTCGGGGCCGATCAGCTCGTCGACGTAGAGAGTGTCGGGGTAGTCGGGATTCTTGGTGGACGTGGATGCCCACAGAGGCCTCTGCACACGGGCACCTCGCTCAACCAGAGCCTCCCAGCGGGGGCCCACGAAGGTGGTGGTGAAGAGCTTGTAGGCGAGCTGGCCGTTGGCCACCGCGGCCTTACCCTTGAGCGCCAGTGCCTCTGGTGCACCGATCGCATCGAGGCGTCGATCAACCTCCACATCGATTCGGCTGATGAAGAACGAGGCAACACTGCTTACCCGCGACAAGTCGCCCTCGGCGTGCTCGAGGCCGGTGATGTAAGCCTCCATCACTTCTGCGTAGCGCTCGAGGGAGAAGATGAGAGTGACATTGATGGAGCGTTTCTCGGCGATCATCTGGCTGATCGGAGCGAGGCCCTCTGCGGTGGCGGGAATCTTCACATAGAGGTTGGGTTCGTCGAGCAGCTCGTCGAGATGGCGCGCCGACGACTCGGTGCCAACTGCATCACGTGCCAACCCGGGGTCGACCTCCACCGACACGAAGCCGTCGAGACCATCCGAGGAGTCGTAGACTGGACGAAGAATCGCAAGAGCCGATCGGATGTCGGAAGTGACGAGGCGCCAGTAGGACGCCTCCACATCAAGGCCCTCGGCGATGGAAGCCGAGAACTCGGCGTCGTAGTCCGCAGAATCCTGGATCGCCTTCTGGAAGATCGACGGATTCGACGTAAGGCCGCGAACTCCTGTGTCGACCCATGTTTCCAGCTTCCCGCTGGCTATCCATCCCCTACGGATGTTGTCGAGCCATGGGCTCTGGTTCTGCTCGGTGAAGAGGTCGTGCAGGCGGGTCATGAGTCCTCCGGGGGACGGGTCAGGCTCCAAGTAGAGCGCGCGCTCGGGCCGCGACGTTGTCGGGGCTGATCCCAAGCTCGCGCATGACGGTGTCGCCAGGCGCGGATGCCCCGAATCGATCTATCGACACAACGTCGTCCACCCAGCGGTGCCACCCCTGCCCGATGCCGGCCTCGACCGCCAGCGAGGGAAGATCGGAACGCAGGACTGAGGATTGGTGCGCGGCATCGCTCTCGGCGAAGAGTTCCCAGCACGGGAACGAAACCACCCGGGCGACGATGCCACTGGCTTCCAATAGGGCCGCCGCCTCGACGCACACCGATACCTCGCTCCCGGTACCCACGAGGGTTATCACCGCACCCTCCGGCTCCCACAGAACGTAAGCGCCCCGGGTGATGTCGGCGTGGGCGGTGCCTGAGAGGACCGGGAGGTTCTGGCGCGACAGGATAAGAGCAGTGGGCCCACCGGCACCGAGCGCCACCAGCCATGCGGCCACCGTCTCGTTGGCGTCGGCTGGGCGAATCACCCTCAGCCCGGGAATGGCTCGCAGCGAAGCGATCTGCTCCACCGGCTGATGGGTAGGACCATCTTCACCGACACCGACCGAGTCGTGGCTCCAGACGAAGATCGTATGGGCTTGAGATAGAGCGGCAAGGCGCACCGCACCGCGCATGTAGTCGGCGAACACGAGGAATGTGCCGACCACCGGGATCGCTCCGCCGTGCAGGGCCATGCCGTTGGCGACGGCTCCCATGGCGTGCTCACGAACTCCGAAGTAGATCTGGCGACCACCGGGATCGGCTGCGGAGAAGACTCCATGGTCCTTGATCACCGTGCCGGTGTTGCCGGTGAGGTCGGCCCCTCCTCCGGTGAGACCAGGCACAACCGGCGCCAGGGCCTGGAGTACCGCGTTGGATGCCTTCCGAGTGGCCACCGACTCCCCGGTGTCGAAGCGGGGAAGGTCTTCATCCCAACCCGGTAGTCCGATGCCGGCGAGCTGAGCTTCGAGCTCACCTCGGTTACCGTCGAACGCAGCCACCCGCGTTTCCCACGCCTCGCGCTTCGCGCGACCGCGCACACCGGCTCGTCGATACTCATGAAGAACTGTGTCGGGCACGTAGAACGACTGGTCAGCCGGGGTGCCCATAGCGGCCTTGGTGGCCGCGATCTCGTCGTCGAAGATGGCATACCCGTGCGCCGCCGGGGTGTCGGCCGACTCGATGGCAGGAGTGCCGATCACGGTGCGGATGATCACCAGTGAGGGCTTGTCGGTGACTTCGATGGCTCGACGAATCCCGGCCTCGAGGGCGTTGAGGTCCTCGCCCACTTCCCCAAGTTGCTCGACGTGCCAGCCATAGGCGCGGAACCTTGCCGCGGCATCATCGGTGAGAGCGAGCTCGGTCTCCCCGTCGATTGTGATGTGGTTGTCGTCGTAGAAGAGCACGATTTTGCCGAGGCCGAGATGGCCCGCAAGCGAGGCGGCCTCATGGCTCAATCCCTCTGACAGGTCGCCGTCACCGGCGACTCCGAACACGTGATGGTCGAACAGGTCGGCGCCGTAGCGGCTTCGAAGCTGAGCTTCGGCGATGGCCATCCCCACCATGTTGGCCATGCCCTGGCCGAGGGGACCGGTGGTTACCTCGATGCCGCGGGTGTGGCCGACCTCGGGGTGTCCCGGCGTAGCCGAACCCCACTGCCTGAACTCTCTCAAGTCGTCGAGGGTGAGTCCGAACCCGGCAAGATGAAGCAGGGAGTACTGCAACATCGACGCGTGACCGCCGGAAAGAACGAAGCGGTCGCGGTCGGGCCAGTCGCTGCGCTCCGCGTCGTAGTCCATGATCCGTGTGAAGAGCACGTGAGCGAGCGGCGCCAAAGCCATCGCGGTGCCCTGATGGCCCGATCTCGCCGCATTTGGCGCATCCATAGCCAATCCACGAATCACACTGATCGCTCGGGCGTCGAAATCCGTCATGTGTCCTCCCGGTCAGGATCGCTCGGACCCTAGCCGAGCGATCCTCGATCCGAGTGCCAAGAGTCAGCCGTAGAGCAAGAGGACCGACGCACTGAATCCGTGTACGTGATTCTCCCCACCGACGGGGCCAATTTCGCCGGCACAGGACATGCCTGCTACCGGTCCTCGGCGCACCGCTTCGGATACCGCCGCCGCATCGTGATGCGCGGTACCGAAGAGCTGGGTACCGCGCCCGTTGCAACTGAACACCAGGGCGGCGTCGGCATCGATCGAGCCGAGCATCTCGCCCAGATCGTCGCTCGCAGCCATGGCGTCACGCACATGGAACTGGACCGTGGTTCCGACCCTCGTCCGCGTGCCGACCCGCAGGGCTCCGGTCTTGTGATCGGCACCCAGCACACCACGGATGAGGAAGTCGCCACTGGCGTAGTGATCGGCGCCTTCCTCCACCACGATGCCAATGTGAAGACCCCGCGTGAGAAGGGCACGATCGCTGTCGGATGCATTGTCGATCGTCTCCGTCAGGCGTTGCATTGCCGGGCGTGAAGCGAGCCCGCTGATGGCGTTTCCCTCTGCCCCGGTGACGATGAACGGATCACCCACCGGGCGACAACCCTGGGAGACCAGCGCCACCTCGCCGAGTCCCTCGGGGAGAAGAACGCCCACCGCCCCACCGGGGTGCACCGAGCCATTGAGCAGGAGCCGATCCACTCCCGGACCACCCGCCGACGCAACCCCTCCGACAACGGTGAGACGGGGGTATTGGGTGTTGGAAGCGATGGTGAACGCCTCGGTGGGGAAGCTGAAGGGGTCGGCAAGCAGCAAGAGGGTTCGCTTGCCCACAGTCGCCTCATCGGGCATGCCCACAACAGCGACACGGTCGGCCGAGCGGATCGCTTCCAACCGAACCGCTTCGGCCGGGCCAGTACAGCCGGCCCACAATGAGATGGCAGGCCCGTCCTCCACCTCCTCAGCTCCGCCGATCACCGAGCCGGTAGTGGACCCGATGAGCACTCCGGGCTCGAGAAGGCGATGAACCGCATCGCTGATGTCGTCGATGGCCCCGATGTGAGCACCACCCACGAAGAGCAGGGCCACATCGGGCGCCGCGCCGACGGCCTCGAGCACCACGCCCAACACCTCGCCGATGGCTTGGGCCGGGTCAGGATGCTCCGACACTGCGGCGCCATAGGTGGCCACGTCAGTCTTCGGGAGGGGGGAGGATCGTGTAGGGAACGGTGATGTGAGGGTTCTGATCTATGCGGCAGCGAGCTTCGACGGTGCCGTATTCCTCGAAGTCGATCTCTGCGCGCACGAGGCGGTAGGTGAACTTCCCGGGCTCCACGTCGAAGGGCTGCACGCTGCGCGCGATCTGATCGTGGCCGCGATGATAGGTGACCTCGAGCACGCCCCGCCCGGTTCCGTCGGGTGGGCAACGAATGATCACCACCAGATGTGGTGCCCAGGTGAAGGGCAGGGGAGCGGGGGCGGCCGCGCTGAACTGGATGCCCTTGAGATCGATCCGCGTGGCCGGCCCGGCCACCTGCCTGAGGTCGATCTCGTCGATGAACAGGGCAGCGGTGATCTCCATCCTGACGCACGCTAGCGGGAGCACGCATCGCGCCCCACTACGCTGATCGACGTGGCTGGGGCTCCGACAAGGGAAGCGATAATCGTCGCTGCGAGGCATCTGTTCGCCGAGCGTGGCTTCGAAGGCACGTCCCTCAACCTGATCGCGTCCGAGGTGGGGATCAGGCGCCAGAGCCTGCTGCACCACTTTCCCACCAAGGAGACGATGTATCGCGAGGTGTTCGAACGGGCTCTGGCCGAGTGGTACGACCGGGTCGAGACCGCGATCAGCGAGCCGATGGCCGGGAGTTGGGCGAAAGTGGATCACGTGCTCACCGCCGGCTTCGAATTCTTCCAGGCCAACCCCGACTTCGTTCGTATCGTGCGACGCGAAGCCCTCGCGGAGGAGGGCACCGGACACATCGAGCTCGGAGTGGCGCTTCAGCCCCTGTTCGCTCGAGCCGTGGAATATTTCGAAGGGGAGATGGACTCCGGAGAGTTCCGACGCCACGACGCCGAACAGCTCCTAATCACCGGCTACGGAGCCCTCCTGTCGTACTTCAGCGATCTACCTTTCATCGAGGGTCTCCTCGATCGGGATCCACTCGGCGAGGAGGCGATGGCCGCTCGCCTGGCCCACGTTCGAGGCCTGTTCCAAGCGGCTCTACAGCCCGGCTCCGACGCCACCTGACCGACGCGGCACGATCCTCACCGCTTCAGCGCCTAACCTTCGGACCAATGCGACGGCTCATCCTTCCGGTTCTCGTACTCGCGATCGCCACCACCGCGGTTGTGCTCAGCGACCGCAGCGACAACGACGCCGACCCTGGCCGGGCCACGGCCACCTCATCAGAGCTCTCTCTCCAGTCGCCGATCCTCAGTGCGCGGCGGGCACCGACGTGGCTTCGTGCCCCCAAGTCCGACAGCATGCTCAGCGATGCGATCGGGGCGGTGCTTCAGGGTGCGCCCAGCGCCACCTGTGTGCTCGTCGAACGCGATGGCGAGCCGATCGCGGCCAACAACACCGGGGCTGCGATCCGTCCCGGTGCTCTCCAACGCCTGCTCACCATCACTGCCCTCGATGCGATAGGTCGCGACGTGGGATTCCGCACCGAGGTAGCCATGGCGGCCGATGCCGAGATCAGTGAGGAGGGCGTTCTCGACAGCGACCTCTGGCTGATCGGAGGCGCTGATCCCGTGCTCTCCACCACCGACTACATCTCGCGCTTCGGCGACGACCGCGCCTACACCGACTTCGCGTTACTCGCGGCCGACACCGTTGCTGCTCTCCAGGACCTCGGGGTCACCACGATCGCGGGCAGGATCATCGGCGACGAAACCAAATACTCCGCCGCAGAACGCGACTATGTCGGCGACGAGACCTCGGATCCCGACGGAGAGCCCGCGGTGGTGTGGACCCGCGAAGAAGCGACCGACAACAGCGTCGGGCCCCTGTCAGCACTCCTTCTCAACGATGGTTTCGATAGCTGGCCCGATCCCGCCGCCGAAGGCGAGGAAGTGGAGGATCAGGGCGTCGATGCGAGCCTCAACACGCGGTCGAACAATCCGGCGATCTCCGCGGCAGCCGCCCTCGACGATGCCCTCGAAGAGGCAGGGTTCACGGTCAACCGTAGTGCCACCGATGGCGAGGCGCCCCCTCTCAACGAACGCGAGCCCCTGGCAGAGATCGATTCACCCCCGTTGGCCGACATCCTCGAACGCGCTTTCATCGACGCCACCACCGCAGAGATGTTGCTCAAGGAGATCGGGGTGCGTAGCGGGCTCGACTCCGAACGAGGGCTCGCGGTCTTCGGGCTGGTGGTGTTGGGTGGCTTCAACCAGGCCGGTCTGCCCTTCGAGCTCGGCAGTACCCACTACCACGACGGCTCGGGCCGCTCCGATCACAGCCGCACCACCTGCGAGATGATCCACGCCACGATCACCGACGCCGAAGGGGCCGGCGAACTCCTCGCCAAGCCCGTGGGCGAGAGTGAGGTGAGCCGGTGTGCGCCGACCACCGACGGCCAACTCTCCGTGATCGCCACCGTCACCGAAACCACCACCGGACTCACCGGCGATCTGGTGGCCGCCAATGGCGATCGACTCACGTTCGCGCTCATGGTCGACGAGCCCGACCGGATGGTCGTCGATGCCGAGGAAGCGGTCCAGGACGAAGAGCCCGTGCCACCAGACCCCCTCGACTTCTGCAATCCGATCCAGGCCGCGATGCTCGATGCCATCGCGGGCCATCCCTACGGGCCGGATCTCGACAGCCTCTCTCCGCTAGATCCCACCGCCGGGTGACACCGGCCCAGCCCTACGAGTTGGCGATGTTCCCGCTCGAGAGCGTGGTGCTACCCGGTGCCGTCGTGCCGCTGCACATCTTCGAGCCCCGCTACCGGCGGCTGGCCCGCGACCTCGCCAATTCGACGCTCGCAGAGTTCGCCATGGTGCCGATCACGCGCGGACGAGAGGTCGGGGGCGACGACCAAAGGTCCGACATCGCAGTGGTGGCTCGTGTGCTGCAGGCCGAGGAGTTCCCCGATGGGCGATGGGCGCTCGTGGCGGCCGCCACGAGGCGGGTCACCGTGGTCGAGTGGCTAGCCGAAGATCCCTACCCGCGCGCCTCGGTTCTCGATCGACCCGACCAACCCGACGGCGATCCGAGCGAGGCGCTCGGTGAGCTCGTCGCCGCCTTCCGAGGCTTAGCCGCGACGATCCACCGAGTCGACCCGCGCCACCCTCTCCGGAGCCCCGGGCTCGACGACGATGATCCCTCACGGAGGATCTGGCAGCTCATAGGCAGTGCCCGACTCGCAACACTCGATGAGCTCGCCCTGCTGGGTTGTGCGGGCGCCCACCAACGGGCCGTCAGGGCCACCGAACTGATCGAGGAGCGACGGGATCTGCTCGACGCTCTCGAAGGGCGCGACCGATAGGGTGATCGCGGACACCGGAGGACGAATGGCTTACAAGAATGGCTGACAAGCAGGGCATCGGTGACGTCATCGATCTGGTCAAGGCCTACGCCAAGCAGGAGACACTCGACCCTCTCAAGGGCAGCGCGCGCTGGCTCGGCTTCGGGGTTCTCGGGAGCGTCCTGCTGATGATCGGTGGGATCTCACTCACTCTCGCTCTCCTACGTGTCCTGCAAGAGGAGACGGGCACCCGACTCACGGGCAACTGGTCGTGGGCGCCCTACCTGATCACCTTCTCCGCACTCGCCCTGATCATGGGTTTGCTCGTGAGCCGTATCACCAAGAGGAGCCTCTGATGGCCGACGAGGAAACACCCATCACCCGCGACGAACTCGCCCAGTCGATCCGCAGCGCGCGCGGTGAGGTGGATGCCCAGGTGGAGGCCACCACCGCAAAGCTCGTGCCCCTGGCCATAGGCGGAGGCGTTCTACTGCTCATCATCGCCTACCTCATCGGGCGGCGAGTGGGAACCACCAAGTCCACGGTGGTGGAGATTCGGCGGATCTGATGGCCTCGTTCCCCCTCGGCCCGAGCTACATCAAGCGCACAATTCGCCACAACAGCGTGCGTAAGGGATTGCTGGGCGGCTCGCGGTTCTGGCTCGGTGTGTTCGTGGTGCGACGACTCGCCTTATGGTCGGGCAAGGTCACCAAGCGCGGAGAGAAGCCAATCCGGTTCTCCGAAGCCCTGAAACCAGGGGAGTCGCTCCTTATCCGCCACATCGACCCCGCCGAGTGAAGGTCCTGCTGCGCAACCCCACCCGCGAGATCGATGTCGACGGGCCGGTAGAAGCAGGCGTTCTGCTCCGCCGCCTAGGACTCAATCGAGAGTCGCACCTGGTGGTGGAGGACGGCCTGCTCGTGCCCGGCGACAAAATGCTCGCCAAGAATGCCGTCGTCGAAGTTCGGTCGGTCATCTCCGGCGGTTCCCACACCGGGGTCAACCCGTGAAGTGCCAGGTCTGCCGCGGACCCGCGATCATCGACGTGCGCCGCCACAACGCCAACTTCTGTTCAGAACATTTCCTGCGCCTGTGCCGCGACCAGACCGCCAAGTCGATAAAGCAGTTCGGCATGCTCGAGCCCAGCGACCGCGTGCTGGTGGCCGTTTCGGGAGGGAAGGACTCACTCGCGGTCTGGGACATACTTCTGCAGCTGGGCTACGACGCCGAAGGGTTCTATCTCGGTCTGGGCATCGGCGACTACAGCGACACCTCTCTGGATCACGCCTGGCGCTTCGCCGAGGAGCGGGGACTCACCCTCCACACCGGCGACCTTTTACGTGATCACGGCTTCGACGTCACCCACGGCAGTCGGGCCGCCAATCGAGTGCCTTGTTCGGCCTGTGGCCTCTCGAAGCGCCATCTCTTCGACGAGGCGGCCCGCAGCGGCGGCTACGACGCGATTGCTACCGGCCACAACCTCGACGACGAGGCGGCTGTGCTGATGGGAAACGTGCTCCACTGGCAGACCGAGTATCTCGGCCGCCAGCTCCCTGTACTGGAGGCTCGCAACGGATTCCCGAAGAAGGTCAAACCCCTCGTGAGGCTCTCCGAACGCGATACAGCGGCCTACTGCCTCATCCGCGGTATCGACTACCTGGTCGACGAGTGCCCCATGGCGGTGGGCAACAAGCACCTCAGCTACAAGGCGGCCCTCAACGACATAGAGCACGACTCACCTGGGGCCAAGCACGCCTTCTACTTCAAGTTCCTGGCCCAGGCGGCCGAACGCTTCCGTCCCGGCCCCACCGACGAAGTGGTGGAGATCTCGCCATGCGAGCGCTGCGGCGCCCCGAGCTCCAACCAGGTCTGCTCCTTCTGCGCACTGGCCGAGCGAGCTACTGCGGCCGTACCCATCGACATGGGCCCCACCAGATCTCGACGTAAGCGGGTCAAGCGATGAGGCGAACCGGAGTGCTGCAGGCCGAGGAGCCTGTGTTGCTGATCGACCGCAAGCGGCGGCGTTATCTCATCGATTTGAAGGATGGAGGCGAGTTCCATTCCCACTCGGGAGTGCTTGCCCACGACGACATGATCGGAAAGTCGGAGGGTGAGACCTTCCGGTCGACGCGCGGGATGGTGTTCATCGCGGTCAGGCCCACCATCACCGATTTCGTGTTGAAGATGCCGAGGGGGGCCCAGGTGGTCTACCCCAAAGACATCGGCCCGATCCTGATCCTCGCCGACATCTTCCCCGGTGCCCGAGTGTTGGAGTCCGGCCTCGGCAGCGGCGCCCTCTCTACGGGCATGCTGCGCGCTGGTGCCGACATCACCGGATATGAGATTCGCGACGACTTCGAACACACCGCTCGCGAAAACGTCGGCCGCTTCCTCGGCCCCGACGTCATGGATCGATACCGCACCGAAGTACGCGACGTCTACGAGGGAATCGAGGCCACCGAACTCGACCGTGTGGTGCTCGATCTGCCCGAGCCCTGGCAGGTCGTGCCCCACGCCCAACAGGCTCTGCACAGAGGGGGCATCTTCCTCGCCTACTCGCCGAGCATCATCCAGGTCTCCCAACTGCACGATGCGTTCGAGGATTCCCGCTTCGGTATGGCGGAGACGGTGGAGGTGCTCCAACGAGGCTGGCACGTGCAGGGGGTGGCGGTGCGCCCCGACCATCGCATGGTGGCTCACACGGGTTTCCTCACCCACGCACGACTTCTGGCCGAATGAGCCGACTGGCCGCGTTCCTGCTCGCGGTCAGTGTCGCCCTCGCCGCGTGTGGAGGCGACGAAACAGTCGAGCCCGATCGCCCACCGCTCGGATCGCCCCCCGACCCCGGCGAGGTCCCCGATTCCGACGGGCTCGCCGACGATCTCCGTGATCGAGTCCTGGCCTCCACCGTGAGGATCTCAGGCATCGCATGCGGTCGTTCCACCGAGGGGAGCGGCTTCGCTGTGGCCGACACCCTCGTGGTCACCAATGCCCACGTCATCGTCGGTCTCGACGAGCCGTTCGTGGAGTTGCTCGACGGATCTCGGTTGGCGGCGGTACCGGTGGCCTTCGATCCGATCATCGACCTCGCGGTCCTGCGTGTGGCAGGGGCGTCGTTCGTGCCTCTGCCGCTCGGCGACGCGAGCGACGACACCGTCGGAGCCCTCTTCGGCTGGGAGCGCGGGCCGGAGCCCGAGCCCACCCCGTTCCGTATCGACCGGCCCGTCACCGTTCGAATCGAGGCGGTGGCCAGCGACGAGCGGATAGAACGCAGGTCGTGGCTCGTCGCGGCATTCATCGAATCGGGCGACTCCGGCGCGGCCCTCGTCGACCACGATGGCGTGGTGGTGGGAATCGCCTACGCCACCACTACCCGGGGCGCGGGCGTGGGTTATGCGATACGGGCGAGCGAGCTCGAGGGCCTGATGGCCGACGGGCTCGATGACAATCCGGTCATTCCAGGTTGCCCGGCCTGACGGCGGGCGGGAATCGACTCAGACTTCGATGAAGATGCACTCGCCGGGGCACTCCTCGGCGGATTCGATGGTGGCCTCTTCCTGGCCGGCCGGAATTACCGCGAGGCCCTCGGGGCCACCCGGGTCCGAAAAAATCTTGTCGCCTTCCTTGACGTAGGCCAAGCCGTCGTCGAGAAGAGCAAAAACGTCCGGAGCGATCTCTTCGCAAAGACCGTCGCCGGTGCACAGATCCTGGTCGATCCAAACCTTCATTTGTCGCTGAGACCTCGTTGTCGATGAATCGTCGATGGCGAACCCGACTTAGGGGCTCGCCAGTTCGATCGGCAGTGTATCGGGGGAATTGAGGGTCTACGGACATGGGAGGCCGATCCTCTCACCGGGCGCGTGATCGCTTCTGTTTCGCCTCTTGTGTCCGACCAGAGCATGAGCGTCGGGTCTATGGTGACGCGGCAGCCGACGACGGAGGATTTCCGTGGACGACCAGAGTGCACTCGAGGAGATCAATCGCCTCCGGATGGTCGCGGCAGAACTCGAGGACGAGGTCTCGGCTCTGCGGCGCCGAGTGCAGGATGCGCCCAAAAGGGTCCGCAGCTTGGAGGAGCGACTGCTCGAGACCAAGGGCCAGCTCGCCCAAGCCGTCTCCCAGAACGAGAAGCTCACCTACACCCTTCGCGAGGCTCGAGAACACATCGCAACCCTGCGCGACGAGGTCGACAAGCTCACCAAGCCACCATCGGGTTACGGCACCGTGCTCGGGGCCAACGACGACGGCACCGTCGATGTACACGCGGGGGGCCGCAAGATGCGCGTGGCGGTGCAACCCGACCTGGCCGGCAAGCTCGAGCCCGGGCAGGAAGTCGTCCTCAACGAGTCTTTCAACGTCGTGTTGGCCAGGCACCCGGATCGTACCGGTGAGGTCGCCACGTTGAGAGAGGTCCTCGCCGGCGGAGACCGGGCGATGATCGTCGGGCGAGCCGATGAGGAGAGGGTCGTCGAACTCGGAGAGTCGGTGCGCGGGCAACCCCTACGCAGTGGCGACACCGTGCTGGTCGACCCTCGGGCCAACATGGTGCTCGAGCGCCTCCCGCGCCCCGAGGTCGAAGATTTGGTCCTCGAAGAAGTCCCCGATGTCTCCTACTCCGACGTCGGTGGTCTCGACAGCCAGATCGAGCAAATCACCGATGCGGTGGAGTTGCCGTTCCTTCACCAGGCTCTCTTTGCCGAGTACGACCTGCCCGCCCCGAAGGGGATCCTGCTCTACGGACCGCCCGGTTGTGGCAAGACCCTCATCGCCAAGGCGGTCGCCAACAGCCTCGCGAAGAAGGTGGCCGAAGTGTCCGGCGATGGTGAGGCCCGCAGCTTCTTTCTCAACATCAAGGGACCTGAGCTCCTCAACAAGTATGTCGGCGAAACCGAGCGCCGGATCCGACTCGTCTTCGAGAGGGCCCGCGAGAAGAGCGATCAAGGCTGGCCGGTCATCGTCTTCTTCGATGAGATGGAGTCTCTTTTCCGAACCCGGGGCAGCGGCATCAGCTCCGATATAGAGAGTACCATCGTTCCCCAGCTCCTCGCCGAGATCGACGGAGTGGAGACGCTGCGCAACGTCATCGTCATCGGTGCCTCCAACCGGGAGGACCTCATCGACCCCGCCATCCTGAGGCCGGGCCGGCTCGACGTGAAGATCAAGATCGAGCGACCCGATGCCGACGCTGCCGCCGCCATCTTCGGCCGATATCTCAGTCCGGATGTTCCCCTCGATCCCGAGTCGGTGGAAGCTGAGGGGGGCGGCGACCCTTACAAGGCCGTGCAGTCGATGATCGAGGACACCGTGAGGGAGATGTATCGCGAGGACGATGCCAACCGTTTCCTCGAGGTCACCTACCAAAACGGCGACAAGGAGATCATGTACTTCAAGGATTTCTCGTCGGGCGCCATGATCGAAAACGTCGTGCGGCGGGCGAAGAAGCTCGCCATCAAGCGGGAGATCGATTCGGGCACACGAGGGATCCGTACCGACGACCTCCTGGCTTCGGTCCGCCAGGAGTTCAAGGAACACGAAGATCTGCCCAACACCACCAACCCCGACGATTGGGCGAAGATCTCCGGCAAGAAGGGCGAGAGGATCGTCTACGTGCGCACACTCATCAGCAGCGAACCCGACGCCGAGGGCGGCAAGTCGATCGACTCGGTGGCCACCGGCCAGTACCTCTAGGTCGCCATGAGCAGCAGCGCCCGTCTGTTTCGTGAGGCCACGGCCAATGTCGCGGCCGCGGCGCGCTCGATCGACATGGACCCGAAGGTGAGGGCGATCCTCTCGGGACCGATGAACGAGTTGATCGTCAACTTCCCGGTCCAGCGCGACTCCGGCGGCTACGAGATGTTGCAGGGCTACCGGATCCAGCACAACAACATCCTGGGGCCCTACAAGGGCGGGATGCGGTTTCATGCGTCGGTCAACCTCGATGAGGTCAGGGCTCTCGCCACCTGGATGACGTTCAAGTGTGCGCTCGTTCGCCTGCCCTTCGGCGGAGCCAAGGGTGGCGTGGCGATCGACCCCCATGACTTCACCGACACCGAACTCGAGAGGGTGGTACGCCGGTTCACCCACAGCCTCGGTGAGAATATTGGTCCCGAGTTCGACATCCCCGCACCCGACATGGGCACCGATGCCCGGATGATGGGTTGGATGATGGACACCTATCTCAACAGTCGCGGTCCGGGGGAGCGTCAGAACGCCCGGCGGGTGGTCACCGGAAAGCCGGTCGAGCTCGGCGGCAGTCTGGGGCGGGCCGCCGCCACCGGCAGGGGAGCGGCGTACGCCCTTCGTCACCTCTACGGGGAGTTCGACCGCAGCCTCGACGGCGACACCGTGGCCATCCAGGGATTCGGCAATGTCGGCTCCCATGTTGCCCTCACGCTCAGCGAACTGGGAATGAAGGTGGTGTCGGTCTCCGATGTCAGCGGTGCCGTCCACCATGAGACCGGACTCGATATCGAGAAGCTCGAGCGCTTCAGCCAGGAGAATGGTGCAGTTGCGGGCTACCCCAACGCCGAGCCGATCAGCACTGAGGAGTTCTTTGCCCTCGATGTCGACGTGCTCGTTCCCGCCGCAATCGAAGCCCAGATCACGACCCACAATGTCGACTCCATCCGCGCCCGCTGGATCGTGGAGGCTGCCAACGGTCCGATCACCGCGGAGGCGGCCGCCGTGCTCGAGCATGGCGGGGTCGAGGTGATCCCCGACATCCTCGCCAATTCGGGGGGTGTGATCGTGTCGTACTACGAGTGGGTGCAGAACAAGACCAGCGACCACTGGTCGGCTGCCGATGTCGACAAGCGTCTCCGCAACACGATCTGGGATGCCTGCGACCGCGTGGCCGCTCAGCGTTCCGTGCGGGGATGCAGTCGGCGCCAGGCGGCCTACATCGAGGCAGCCGAGCTATTACAGACGGTCTACGGCCTGCGCGGGATATTCCCCTGATGCGGCCAGGGCTTTTGGGCCTCGACTTGTCGCGGACCGAAATTGATGCCAGCCTTGCCCTGCGACTTACCACAGCCAGCCAATGGGGGGTACTGTCGCTGCACCCAAATGGGTCAACTGGAGGGAACAAGATATGCGTAAGCAATTTCTGGTGCGGCTTCTCGCCGTACTACTCGGATTCACCCTGATCGCGTCAGCCTGTGGCGACGACGACAGCGGCGATGCCGGCGACGACACCAGCGGCGATGACGCCGGCGATGACGGTGGCGACGACGGCGATGCCGGCGACGACGGCGACGACGGCGACGAAGCTGCCGGCGATGACGGTGGCGACGACGGCGACTCCGAAGACACAGTCGATGTAACCCAGGGTGGAAGCCTTCTCGACACCATCATCGACCGAGGCAACCTGGTCTGTGGAGTCAGTGGCAGCGCCACAGCGTTCTCCGAGACCCAGGCTGATGGCTCGATGACCGGTTTCGACGCCGACTACTGCCGTGCGCTGGCCGCCGTGATTCTCGGCGACGCCACCGCCCTCGAGTTCGTCGCCCTCACCGCCAGCGAGCGCTTCACCGCCCTCGCCTCCGGTGATATCGACGTGCTCATGCGCAACACCACCTGGACCCAGAGCCGTGACACCAGCCTCGGCGGCGACTTCGGACCCACCACCTACTACGACGGTCAGCAACTCATGGGCCGCGTAGCCGACGGGTTCACCGCCGACTCGTCGGTTTCCGACGTCGACGGCAAGACGATGATGGGACCCTACACGGCGGACGACGTCCGGCGCCACGGTGAGCTGTGGTTCCCGCCGATCGCCGGCGACACGTTGCTCGTCGAGCTGTTCTGGCCGGCGTCGCTGCGCGGCGAAGAGCCCGCGTTGCACCTCGGTACCGTGTCCCACGGCTACAAGGCGTGGGGCGTG
>CAXMSE010000093.1:0-27696 GCA_964196195.1 uncultured Gammaproteobacteria bacterium
GTGCCTGATTGATGATCTTGGGAGCGTTGCGGTGGTTCCGTAGCGTTCGGATGATCTGGCTGGTGGGCTCTCTAAGTGCCTGCCGCCCTGTTGGGTTGGCTTTCTAACGAACTGCTTGCCGGCCGGGTCGTCTGGCCGTGGTGTGGCTCGAAAGAGGCAAGAGCACATCGACCCCGAATCAGGAGTGCCCACCTCGGCTCACCATCCAGCCAAGGAGGCAAACCAATGACGATGATCGGAATCGATCCTCACAAGGCAACACACACCGCCGTTGCTATCGACGACAACGAACGGGTGCTCGACGAGTTCAAGCTTCGAGCCTCAGCCACCCAGGCCAAACGGCTCTGCGAATGGGCTTGCGGGTTCGCCAAACGCGAATGGGCAATCGAGTCCGCTAACGGTCTCGGCTATCTCGTCGCTCAGCAACTCGTGGCGAGCGGTGAGACCGTGTTCGACGTGTCGCCGATGCTCGCTTCCAGGGTCCGGGTGATGGGGTCGGGTCGTTCGCAGAAGAACGATCCCAACGATGCTCGCTCGGTCGCGATCGCCGCTTTGCGCTCGGATCGGCTCGCGCAGGTCCGACCGGATGATCATGACCGGGTGCTGCGGTTGTTGGCGAAACGTCACCGGGACATGGCTCGGCTTCGCAACAAACACTGCACCCGACTCCATGCCTTGTTGCTCGAGCTCCAAGCAGGCGGGATCAGCTCAGAGATCACTGTTGCCAAGGCAAACGCTGTCATTGATCGAGTCGCGATCGATGATGAGGTGACCCGCTACCGGGTCCTCATCGCGCGCGAACTGGTCGACGACATCACCCGGCTCGACTCTGCGTTGAAGGCATCGAAGAAACGGGTTGGCACCGCTGTGACCGCCTCGGGCACGACGCTGGTTGAGATCGTTGGGATCGGGCCGATCTGCGCGGCGATCATCATCGGGTTTACCGGCGATGTCAGCCGATTTGAGTCCAAGCATCACTTCGCGACCTATAACGCGACCGCTCCGATCGAGGCGTCGTCAGGGCCGAATACTCGGCACCGGTTGAACCCGAGAGGCAACCGCAAACTCAACCACGCGATCCACATCGCCGCTGTCTCACAGCTCCGCCACGACACCGAAGGCCGCGCCTACTACGACCGCAAACTCGCCGAAGGCAAATCATCCAAGGAAGCCATCCGGGCGTTGAAGCGGCGGATATCTGACCGGATCTACCGACACCTCATCAACGACGCACGACGGGTCGCCACGAACTGAAAAGGGTGGGTCCGGGAGGACACCCAGGAACGACTACGTAGTCCAGCGTGACCGGCTCAACATCCTGAAAGGCCGGCTCTTCGGACAAGTCACTTCCCGGACCCAACACCGACCCTACGACCCGACCAGCCCCTCACGCCAGGGGTTCAACCTGACGCGCCAAACAGCTCTCCGAAACGAACCCTTGACACAAAGAGGCTTCGTTATGTGCTCGTGTAGGTTCGACGAGACGCCTTTCTACCTACCTGGAGGAACAATGGCCGATCCGATCGCTGACATCATTGGGGACTACCGAGGTTTTGCGACGATGCAGAGAGATCGCCTCGCTGTCCGTGGTATCGACATCACGCCCTACCCGCTCAGCCACCTTGCCGTCCGCGTCGCCGATTGGGACATGTACGTCCTCCAGCGGACGCTTCTTGAGCGCCATGCGCGTGCTAACCGTGAGGCCGTGTGGAACGGGCGTCCGATCTCCCTGATCCTGCTGGCCGAACCGCTCGAAGTTCTCGACGGAGTTCCGGTCTCGGGGATCGAGCTCATTCCACCCGTTCACCAGCGTGTCTACCGGATGGGTCTTGAGCACCTCGGCGTCGTCGTGGGTGAGGAGTTCGACGAGTTCTCGCGAGACCATCGGGCCGTGCTGACTGGGCAGCAGTTCCAGGCTCCCAACGTCGATCCTGTCTACGTGCTGTTGGAGGACTTCACCCACGTCAAGTTTTACCGGCGCTCGTTCTTCGACGTCGTCGACGACGAGGAACGACGCATCGAGGGCTTCACCCACGTTGACGATTGGGTACCGCAGCAGCTAGTCACCGCCACCGGCCCGAACCCGCTCCCGCGGTGAAGAGAGACCTCTGTGGATCTAATCGCCCTCCGGCAAGCGGGGAGTCCGGTAGCGCTTGACGCGCGATGGGCAGACAGGAAAGAACGTCCAATCGAAAGCGCTCCATAACCGGCAGAGAGGGTGGGGGTGTGCGCTGATCGGGTGAATCTCTGGCTTTCGGCTGGGGGCTTGGCGGGAGAGTCGCCATCGGTCGTCGTTGTACGCGGCCCCTGAATGCAAAGAGCCTCCTGACCGAAGCCAGGAGGGAATGCGTCAGATCTCGATTGTCAGGCGTGTAACTACTTCTGGTGACCGCGTCGTTGGCACAGAGACCGGCAGGGGCACGCCTGACCTATTTGGACGCATGCGAGCCATCCCCGAAGCGTCGGCACCGGGGCTGTTGCTCCTCCAGGAGGAGGGTCGCTTCGGTGAATATCTGGCCTCTCCCCGACATCGCGCTGGGTGTCATGCGGGCGGCTAGCCTTTGCGCCATGGAACGACCGGGCCGTTACGAAGCATTCCGTTACCTCGGCGACAAGCGAATCCAGGTGGTCTACGACCTTGATGAGGCCACCGACGCCGAGGTGATCAACTCCCTCGCCAACGGTCCGTGGGGCCAGACCTTCGGCCCCGATTCGCTCGCCGAGGCCCGCAACCGCGGCTACCGGTTCTGGCCGATCTAGCCGAGTGGACCAACGCTTCACAGTCGACGGCATCGAGCTGGCGGCCCACCTCTCCCGGCCGGTACAGCTTCACCCCCGAGCCCAACCCGGTCTTGTCATCGCCCACGGGTTTCCCGCGGAGGCCGGGGGCGGGATCAACTCCACCGCCAGCTACCCGGAGTTCGCCGATCGAGTCGCCACCGAACTGGGATGGGCCGCGTTGGCCTACGCCAGCAGGGGAGTAGGCGAGTCCGGCGGCAACTTCTCGCTCGCGGGCTGGCTCGACGATCTGAACGGCGCAGTGGCCCACCTGCGCGAGTCGGTGACCGTCGACGGGGTGTGGGTGATCGGCTTCGGCACGGGTGGAGCTTTGGCGGTGCAGGCTGCGGCAGCCAATCCCGAGATAAACGGTGTAGCGGCGGTCGCCTCACCGGCCGACTTCGAAGACTGGGCTCGTAGTCCACGCAAGTTGCTCGTATTGGCCCGCGAGATGGGCATCGTCCGAGATACTGACTTCCCGGCGTCATTCGACCGCTGGGCCGAAGGCTTGAAGTCGGTGAGAGCGGTCGAAGCAGCATCACGGCTAGCGCCTCGGGAGCTCCTGGTGATCCACGGCAGCGACGACGACACCGTCCCCGTGTTCGACGCCCGAGCGGTAGCCGACTCACACGGTACGGCCGATCTGAGGATCGTCTATGGCGGGGGGCATCATCTCCGTCACGACCCCAGAGCCATCGCCGTGCTGCTCGGGTGGCTCGAGCGCCAGAGGACGACACTTCTCGGCGGGCTCGAACCCGCTGAGACCGAGACCTGATCAAATCAGTCGGCCTTCGTCTTGCCCTTCGCCTTCTGCTGCTTCTTCCAGGCCCTCACCGTGGCCAGCGACTCCTCATCGTGGATGTCGGCCACCGAACGCGGGGTGGTATCGGCGAACGGGCCGGCCGCCGCTTCCCAGCCTGCCGGCCGCTTTTGGAACCGCTTGGCCAGGATCGCCACGAAGATCCGCGCTTTCTCCTCGCCATAACCGGGTAGTGAGAGGAGCCGTTCGAAGAGCTGGTCGCCGCGGCGCACCCCGCGCCAGACGGCTTCAGCATCACCCTCGTACTCATCGACGAGATGCTGGCAAAGCTGCTGGATACGGGTCGCCATCGACCCCGGGTAACGATGAAGCGCCGGCTTCGTCTTCACCAGATCGGCGAACTCGTCGGGGTTCATGGCCGCTATCTGTGTGGCGTCGAGGCGCCCGCCCAGGCGGTCGGCAAGTCGGGCGGGGCCCACGAACGCCCACTCCATGGGGACCTGCTGATCAAGGAGCATCCCGATCAGCAGGGCCAGGGGTTGGGTGTTGAGAAGTTGATCGGCTTCAGAATTACCCGTGATGTAGAGGTTGCCGCGTTTCAAGGCGCCCCGACGGCTCTGGGGCAACCCCGGACGATCACGCGATTGCGTCGGGGTGAGCGGGATTGGGACGATCGGGGTCGATGCCGTAGTGGCTGATCGCCGCCCGCACGTCGGCACTGCTGAGTCGGCCGTCCTCGGCGAGAGCCGAAAGCACCGCGACGACTAGATGAGCGGCATCGACCTCGAAGAACCGGCGCAGGGCCTCGCGGGTGTCGGATCGACCGAAACCATCGGTGCCAAGCACATGGAGTGGCCGTGGCGTCCAGCGCGCGATCTGGTCGGGCACCAACGTCATCCAATCCGAGACGGCCACGATTGGGCCGTCGCTGTCGGTGAGCCGGCGGGTGACCAACGGCACCAGGGGTTCGTCGCTCTGGCTGAGCCGGTTTCGGCGCTCGCAATCCAGAGCATCGGTTCGGAGCCGCTTGTAGGACGTGGCGCTCCACAACTCCGCTGACACGTCGTGGTGATCGGCCAACAGGCGTTGGGCCTCGAGAGCGGCATTCACCGCAGGCCCCGAGAAGAGGATGGTGGCCTTGTGGGCGAGACTCTCGCCGCCATCGGGGCCATCGCTGAACTTGTAGAGCCCGCTGGTGATATCGGTGTTGTCGACATGATCGGGGCGCGGAGGCTGCTCGTAGTTCTCGTTGTAGATGGTGATGTAGTAGTAGATGTCCTCGCCGTCGGCGGCCCGCGGAGGGTACATCCGCGCCAGTCCGTCCTGGATGATCGCTCCGAGTTCATAGGCGAAAGCGGGGTCGTAGGCCTCGCATGCAGGCACCGTGGAGGCGAGGATCTGGCTGTGTCCGTCCTGGTGCTGAAGGCCTTCACCCATGAGGGTGGTGCGCCCCGCGGTGGCGCCGAGCAGGAAGCCGCGGGTGCGGGCATCGGCTGCGGCCCACAGCGAATCGCCGACTCTCTGGAATCCGAACATCGAATAGAAGGTGAAGAAGGGCACCATCGGCACGCCGGTGTTCGCGTATGACGTGCCTGCCGCGATCCAGCTGGCCACAGAGCCACACTCGGTAATGCCTTCTTCGAGGATTTGTCCGTCGCTGCTCTCGGTGTAGGAGAGCAGCAGGGCATGATCGACCGGCTCGTAGAGCTGGCCGCGGGGTGCGTAGATCTTGAACTCCCTGAAGAGTGAGTCCATGCCGAAGGTACGGGCCTCGTCGGGCACGATCGGCACCACTCGTTCACCGAACATCTGATCGCGTAAGAGATCGCGGAGCAGGGCGGTGAACGCCATGGTGGTGGACACCTCGCGGCCGGCGGATCCCTTCTGGAGATCCAGGAAAGGGGTGGCGGCGGGCTGGGTGATCGGGCGGCGGTCGCGGATGACCCGCGTGGGGACGGCTCCGTCGAGCGCACGTCGTCGCTCCATCATGTACTGGTATTCCTCGGAGTCCGGAGCCGGTCGGAAGTAGGGAGGAATGCCGTCTTCCAATGCAGACTCGGGGATCATCTCCTCCATGTGGATCCGTTGGCGCAGCTCGATGAGCTGAGCCTTTGTCATCTTCTTGATCTGGTGGGTGGCGTTGCGCCCTTCGAAGCCTTCACCGAGCGTCCATCCCTTCACGGTCTTGGCGAGAATGACGGTGGGCTGCCCGATCACCTCGCTCGCCGCCTTGAAGGCGGCATAGACCTTCTGGTAGTCGTGGCCACCGCGAGGCAGATCAGCGAGCTGATCGTCGGTCAGGTGTTCGACGAGCTTGCGCAGGCGGGGATCAGGGCCGAAGAAGTGCTCTCGGATATAGGCACCGTCCTCGACGGCATAGCGCTGGTACTCACCGTCGACGGTGGTGGCCATCTTGTTGAGTAGCACGCCGTCGACGTCGCGGTGGAGGAGTTCGTCCCACTTCGAACCCCAGATCACCTTGATGACGTTCCAGCCCGCGCCGCGAAACACACCCTCGAGCTCCTGAATGACCTTGTCGTTGCCGCGCACCGGACCGTCGAGACGCTGAAGGTTGCAATTGATGACCCATTTGAGATTGTCGAGGTCGGAGCGGCCGGCCAGTGCGATGGCACCCAGGGTCTCGGGCTCGTCGCATTCCCCGTCGCCGAGAAACGACCAGACGGTGCTCTGGGAGGTGTCTTCGATGTGGCGCTGGTGGAGGTACTTGTTGAATCGGGCGTGATAGATCGAGTTGATCGGACCCAGACCCATGGAGACCGTTGGAAACTCCCAGAAGTGCGGCATCAGGCGAGGGTGGGGGTAGCTCGACAGGCCATTGCCGCCGATTTCCATCCGGAAGTTGTCGAGCTGGCCCTCGGTGAGTCGGCCCTCCAGGAAGGCGCGTGCGTAGATCCCGGGCGCAGCGTGGCCCTGGAAGTAGACATGGTCGCCAGCCAGCCCGTCCTCCTTGCCTCGGAAGAAGTGGTTGAAGCCCACCTCGTAGAGCGAGGCGCTCGAGGCGAAGGTGGCCAGGTGGCCACCGATACCGTCGGCGATCTTGTTGGCGCGGATTACCATCGCCGCCGCGTTCCAGCGGATGAATGCCCGGATCCGGCGTTCGATCGCCTCGTTGCCGGGAAAGAAGGGCTGGTCCTCGGCGGGAATGGTGTTGATGTAGGGCGTGGAAGTGGTGGGAGGGACACCGACGTTGAGTTCGTTGGCCCTCTCGAGAAGCTTGGCAACGATGTAGCGGGCTCGCGATTGGCCTTGGGCCGACACCACCGCGTCGAGCGAATCAATCCATTCCGTGGTTTCGGCCGGATCGATATCGGGGAGCTGACGCGAAAAATAATCAATCATTGTCCCATCATCTCAGGCGACTCGGGAAAACGTGCGAAACCGGTAGGGTCACGCCGGTGGGGCAGGAACCGACGGTCGTCTACACCGATGGCGCATGCCGGGGCAACCCCGGACCCGGCGGATGGGGGTGGGTGGTGCCCGACGGCCCATGGGCCAACGGCTCCGACCCCGATACCACCAACCAACGCATGGAGCTCCAGGCCGCCCTCGATGCCCTGCGCACCATCGAGGGTCCCGTCGAGCTTGTCTCGGACTCCACCTATGTCGTCAATTGTTTTCGCGATGGATGGTGGAAGGGCTGGCTCAAGCGGGGCTGGAAGAATTCGAAGAAGGAACCGGTGGCCAACCGCGACATCTGGGAGCCTCTGATCGAGCTCTACCAGAGCCGGGCCGACGAGCTCACCTTTCGCTGGGTGAAAGGTCATGCCGGCGACGAGTGGAACGACATAGCCGACCGCCTGGCGGTGGAGGCGTCTCACACCCAGAAGGGTCGCACGGGGGTGGGCCTCCCGCCCGATCTCGGCGAGGCGGACGACTACAAGAACCGGGGAGCACCGGCTTCGGTCGAGCAGGCAGCAGATCCAGACGCAGGTCCATTGGGCGCCGCGCCGGTGAAACCCGGACCCGATGGTGTCTTCAGCTCCGCCTGGCGGCCCCGCGGGCGCGCGGTGATGGTGGTGGGGATGCAACCGCCCGGCCTGGGTGGTTACGACGACAATCCGATACGCCGCGAGGTTGGGCGGCGCTTGGATGAGGTGTTGGTGGCGAAGCACCAACTCGACCCCGGCCTCGTCCTGCTCACCGGTCTTCGCTTGGGAGCCGAGACCCTCGCGGCTGAGGTCGCGGTGGATGCAGGCGTGCCCTACGTGGCTGTGTTGCCCTACCCGGACCCAGATGTGAAGTGGCCCGGTGCCGCTCGTCGAACCTTCGTTTCCCTCCTCGAAGGAGCACAAACGGTGGTGCGGCTCGAACGCAAGTCACCGGATTCTGCCCAAGCAGCCGGCCAGGCACTCGATCGCCGCAACGGCTGGCTTCGTAAGGTTTCGGATGAAGCCGTGGTGGTGTGGGATGGCGCTGAACCGCGGATCGGTCGCATGATCCGCGACCTCGAACGCGACCTACCCGACGACGTTTGGATCATCGATGTCTGATCTCACGTGGCGATTTCCTCGCGTCGGGGGAATGGACACCGCGCTCGGCTGGTTGTGAATCGAGAGTTCTCGAATCGACAGGAGGCCCAGAGTGGCTACAGCGACGTTCAACGGCACCGTGATCGCTCAAAGCGACGACATCGAAGTGGTGGAAGGAAACGCCTACTTCCCCGTATCGTCCCTCGACCAGAAGTATGTGACCGAATCAGACCACACCACCGGGTGCCCGTGGAAGGGCACGGCTTCGTACTGGAATGTGGAGGTCGATGGTGAGAAGGCCGACAACGCGGCCTGGTACTACCCCGACGCCAAGGCTGGAGCAGAAGCGGTGGTGGGTCGGGTGGCTTTCTATCCCGTGGTAAGCGTCACTTCCTGAGCAGGCTGCGCAATGCAGGCTCCAACTCAGGTTGGGCAAAGCTGAACCCGCTGGCCTCGAGGGCAGCGGGTGAGACGTGGGCGCTCGATTCCAGGAGGGTCGCGGTGAGTTCTCGACCCAGGCGTGCCCACAACACCGGCCGCGGCGTGGGAAGCAAGGTGGGACGGTGCAGCACCCGCCCGAGGGCCTTCGCAAAATCTGCGTTGGACACCGGGCGGGGCGCGGTGAGGTTGACCGGACCACTCAAGGGATGGTCGAGCAACCAGATGATCGCCGCCACGGCATCTTCGATCGTGATCCAGCTGAGCCACTGATCCCCAGAACCGACGCGGCCGCCCAGGCCCAGGCGGAAGAAGGGCAATTGCTCGGCGAGTGCGCCACCGTCGGTGGAGAGCACCACACCGGTGCGGAGATGAGCAACCCTCGTGATCGACTCGTCGATGACTCCGGTGGCGCCTTCCCATTCGATAGAGACCTGGGCTGCGAAGCCGTGCCCGGGTGAGCTCGACTCATCGAGGCGCTCGTCTCCGCGGTCGCCGTAGAAGCCGATCGCTGAACCGGACAGGAACACCGCCGGTGGTATCGCCATCGAGCTGGCAGCCTCGGCGAGCCGTCTCGTGCCATCCACCCTCGAGTCGAGGATTCTCGCCTTCTGCGCCTTGGTCCAGCGCTTCGACGCGATGCCCTCGCCGCCGAGATGCACGATTGCCTCGATACCGACGAGATCTGCCGGTTCGATCCGGCCCATCGCAGGGTCCCATCGAACGAACGGTCGGTCATCGGGCGCTTCGCCCCGCACCAGGCGGACCGCGTCGTGACCATATTGCTCCAGTCGCTGCAGGAGCGCAGTGCCGATGAGTCCCGTGGAGCCACTTACCAGTACCCGCATGGAGGCATCTTCTCATGCCCGTACTCGAGATCATGCGCCCACGACCGAGACGCGACGGTGAGAGAGGTCTACGATTCCGTTCACGGCCACCAGATAGAGGGGAAACCGATGACCGATGAGGAACCGACCGAGGAGTCGAGCGGACGGAGCGGGCTGGGAAAACTCATCGTCGTGGGGATCGTCGCGGTCGCTCTCGCCGCATTCGTGGTGCAGAACACCGACGACACACCGGTGAGTTGGCTGGTGTTCGACGAGTCGGCGCCTCTGTGGATTGTGATCGTCATCTCGGCGGTGGCCGGAGCGGTGCTGAGCGAGGCAGCCGGATGGCTGATTCGCCGCGGCCGTCGACGCTGAATAGCGACGTACCACCAGGAAACGCCTGGGGCTGCGACCTCTTCGCGGCGGCGTCTGGCGATTACCGTGCGCACCAAGCCGAGCCCGACCAGCGTCACGCCCATCTGGTTGATCCGCTGAGTGAAGGCGGTCCCGCCTCCCGCGGCGTTGTCGCAAGATCCGTCCACCGGGTCGCTGCCGCCTGAACACACGATCGTGATCATCGCGGCGGCCGTTTGTGAACCACACGTGGCCTGCATATCAAGGCTGTTCCCGCGGATCACAAATAGATCTTGCCCATTGGGTCCTTCGACTCATCCCATCGGCATCGATGCCGATGGGAAAGCGTCGCGCAATCACGCGCTCATCTGGCGTCTTGGGAGGGAGATGTCAGGGAGCCTCGAGGGGTGGGTGAAACACCACTGATGGAACCCCAGTATCCGATACGAACACTTCGGCGTCGTTGGCGGCCGATGGCCGCCCCCGATGGCCGCACCACCCCACCCCTGGCGCGTCCGGGAACAAGTCGCGCCTCGTTCACCGATGATGGCGGTTTTCGAATCAAGGCCCTCGACTCTGTCGTGGCGATCAGGAGCGCCGACGATGATGTCTCGGTCGCCCTGTCTCAGGTGTTGGCACCGCTGGCCACCGATGAGCAGGCTTCCGAGTCGATCGAGGTTGCTGAGGAATCCGATGGCCATTGGACGATCGGGCACGCCGATGCTGAGCCCGTGGTGGTCGGATCGCGTCTGGCGGCGGTGCTCCGGACGATCACCGAGGTCAACAATCTCGCGGTTGCGTCGGTGCCCGAGGATCTCGTGTTTCATGCCGGTGCTATCGCCGGCGATAAGGGCGTGGCGCTCCTGCCCGCGGCATCGAATCACGGTAAGTCCACCCTCACTGCTGCCCTGGTGGCAGCCGGCTTCGACTATCTCACCGATGAAGCTGCAGCAATCGGACCGACCCTGATCTGTCGCCCATTCCCGAAGTCGATCGCGCTCGACCCCGGCTCGTTCCCGCTCTTCCCCGACCTCGCGCCCCCCGCCGGCGAGGGTCTCATCGCTGCGCTACGGGGTCGGGAGTGGCATGTGGATCCTGCCCGGGTGGGTCGGGTCGGCGGCTCCGGGCCGGTACGTGTGATCGTGTGCCCCCACTGGCGTGCCGGGTCGGTCACGCGGGTGAGTCGATGCCCCTCCACCGAGGCGCTGCACCTTCTGATCGGTGAAGCCTTCGACTTCAGCGCCGGTGGTCAGTCCGTGTTCGCCCGGCTCGGACGACTGGTGGATACGGTGCCGGTGTATCGGCTCGGATACAGCGACCTGAGCGAGGCGGTGGAAGCCGTGGGTGCTCTCCTCGACGACCCGAGCTCAATCCCGGCCTGAACCGCGACGAACTGATTCAGAGTTCTCGGCGGGTACGGCGGCGGCCGCCATCGTCGGTGAGCTCATCGAGGCGCGGGAGTCCCTTTCGGATCCGCTTCTGTTCGTACTGAGCGAGGTCGGCTGAACGGAGGAGCTGGCCCGGTGTGGTGATGTCGGGACTCGCCAGCGCGATACCGGAAGAGAGGGATCGGTTGGGGCCGGTGGCGGCAAAGAGTCGGAGAGCGGTGTCGGTCACGGGTTGGGCCGACAGCATCCCTCCACCATCGAGAATGATGCAGAATTCATCGCCGCCGATTCGACACGTGGTGGAGCCGGCGACGGTAGTGGCCGCGGTTTCGAGCGCGCGTGCCGCTTCGACGATGAGGTCGTCGCCTGCTGCGTGGCCGTTGGTGTCGTTGACGATCTTCAGGCCGTCGACGTCGCACATGATGAGGGCGACATCTTGGCGTTGGATCGCGGGTCGCTCGAAGACCCGGTTGAGCGTCTCATCGAGTACGCGGCGGTTGGCCAGTCCGGTGAGTGGATCGCGATGAGCGAGTTCCTCGAACTCGGCGATGCGCTCGGCCTGGGTGACTGCTGCGGCCACATGGGTCGCCACGATCCGGAGGGTGGCGAGATCATCGTGGTCGAGGATGGAGGCACCGGCGCGGCTGGATGCCCACGCCACTCCCCAGATGGCTTCTCCGATGACAATCGGCCAGGCTGCTTCAGAGCGAAGACCGCGGCGGTGCAGCGAGATGATGCCCGGATCGTCGGCACGCCCCTCACCCACGGCACGGACGAAGCCTTCGCCGCCAAGCACTTGGTCGAGGCCGGGGCGATCTTCTGTGTCGTGGATCTCGCTCGCGGGGAAGCGCTCGATCCCTTCGCCGCTACCGGCGTTGACCAGGGTCTCGAAGCTGGCGGTGTCGTGGTCGAGCGCGCCGATCGTGACGGTGTCGGCGTGCAGCGCGCGTTTCGCCTGCTCCGCGATCACGAGGAGAACGTCGGGCATGCGGTCGGCCGCTCGCACAGCCGCTCCGATCAGGTCGAGGGCTTCCACCGGCGAATCGCGTTCGGGGGGAACGAACCGATCGAGACCGTCGAGTATGTCGTTGAGCTCGAGGTTGTTGGAGGTGGCCTCGCTCGACTCCAACTCGATCGCGGCCGCGGCCCCGAGATCGGGGTCGAGCGCGGTGCCGAGGAGTTCGTCGACTCGGCGGCGGCGTGCGGTCCAGTTGGGAGGAGCCCCGTGCTGGGGGTGTCCCACCAGGGTGGCCGCGAGAGCCAGCAGGCGAGCGGGCAGGGGGATGTCGGGGCCACGGAGTCCGTGGGGGCCACCACTGCCGTCCCACCGTTCGTATTGGTGACGAACAGCGAGCGCGGCGCCACCCAGGCCGGGGAGTCGGTCGAGCACGCTGGCGGACAGCACCGCGGAGCCGGGATCGGGCATGACATCCACGGTGCCGACCGGGCGAACGTGGGTGAGAACGATGGAGATCTCGGCCAGGAGCGACCCGGTGATGGCATCGACGCGGTCCTGGGTGGAAGCGCCGCCGGTGGAGGCGATTCGGTTCACGAGGTGAGCCCTCAAGGCGGCGCGTCTGGCCGCCGATGGGTCGAAGACTTCGAGGGTGCGCACAAGAGCGACGATCGCGGAACGGGCCGCGCTGTCGAGAGGCCGGCTGCTGAGATCGGAGACGCGTTCGGGCGCGTCGGCGAAAAAACTCTCCACGCTTGTATACCTCCTCGCAATACCGCGCTTCACCCCAGTTATACCAGGGCATCTTTGTATCGGTAGCTTCGTACCCAACGCCGATGTTGCCACAGAAAGTGTGCGGATGCACCACCTAGGGTGGTATTCGGCTCAGATGGCGAGGAGGGCGTTGATTCCTTCGATCAGCCCGCTCTCCCCGAGCGGACCGACATGCACGGTGAACGTTCCGTCGTCGTTGACGAACGCGAAAGCGGGCTGGCTACCCACTTCGAACTCGGCCCACACCTCGCCGTCGAGGTCGGCCAGGTGGGGGAAGTCGCCAACTCCAGTGTTCTGCACAAACAAGGCCATCTCCTCGATCCCGGAGCGGCTGGCCACGCCGATGATGTCGACCTGGCCCGCGTACTGGCTCTGCACCGATGCGACCGCACCGGATTCACGGATGCAAGTGGGTCACCACGGCGCCCAGAACCACAAGACGAGATCTTGGCCTGCATAGTCGCCGGCATCGAATGTGGCGCCGTCGATCTGGTCGACGACGAAGGTGTGGGGCCACTCGGGCTGGGCCCCCTCGCCGGCGGCCGCAGCCGGGGAATCGTCTGATGCCGATGCCTCGGCGGCTGTGGTGGTGTGGGGTGTTTCAGCACCGCAGGCGCTGGCCAGGATAGCGAGCGCGCCAACAAGGGCGCCAACAAGGGAGAGAAAGCGATTCACAAAGGCCGATGCTACGGGTTTGGCCGCCATACTTGGGTTCACCCGACGATGGACTGGGCCCGAGTCAGATATGAGCACCCGAAAGCTGATCCTCACTGCCCTGGTGTGCGGTCTCGCGATTCTTGTCGCATCTGCGATCCAGCTCTACGACATCATCTCTTGAAGCAGGGGCTCCATCGCGGACGGATAGAGTCGACGCCCAACCGAGGAGGTGAGCGCGACGGACGCACAACATGACGTGGTCGTCATCGGAGGAGGCCCCGGAGGTTACGCGGCCGCCCTTTACGGGGCCGGTATCGGGCTCGACGTCGGCCTGGTCGAAAACAACATCATCGGCGGCACCTGTCTGAACGTAGGTTGCATCCCCGCCAAGGAACTCCTCGAGACGGCCCACGTCTTTCGAACGGTAGGTCACGCCGCGGAATTCGGCGTCAATGCCTCGGCCCCCACGGTCGACTGGTCCGTCACGCTCAACCGCAAGCAGAAAATCGTCGACCAACTCGTCGGTGGACTCAAGGGCCTGCTCAAGGCGAAAAAGGTCACCGTCTACGACGGCACCGGCTCGCTTGGGGCGAACCGTGAGATTGCGGTGTCCGGTGGCGAATCGGGCGATGTCACCATCACTGGCGGTTCGGTGATCCTCGCTGCAGGGTCACAACCTCGCACGATTCCCGGTTTCGAGATCGACGGAAAGCTGGTGGTCACATCCGACGAGCTGCTCTCGATGGAGAGGCTTCCTGCATCGGCGGTGGTCATCGGCGGGGGAGCGATTGGATGCGAATTCGCGTCGATGATGGGCGACCTTGGTGTCGAGGTCACTGTTCTCGAAGCGCTTCCCCAGATACTCACAGGCTGTGATCCCGACGCGACCAAGGCGGTCGAGAGGTCGTTCAAGAAGCGGGGGATCACCACCCGCACCGGAGTGATGGTCCAGGGCCACACCCCCGATCCGGCCGGTACCCACACCACCGTCGCGTTCGGCGAGGGCGAGACACTCGAGGTCGAGTTGGTGGTGATGTCGGTTGGTCGACGGCCCTACGCCGATCTCCTCGGCCTCGACGGCACCTCGGTCGAACTCGACGAGCGTGGCTTTGTCGTGGCCGACGAAACTTGCCGAACCGGTGAGGAGGGTGTGTGGGCGGTGGGCGACATCATCAACACACCCCAACTCGCCCACGTCGCTTTCGCCGAGGGAATGCTCGCGATCCGCGACATCCTCGGCGAGGACCCAACCCCGCTCGATCATCACGGCACCCCCTGGTGCATCTACTGTCACCCCGAGGTGGCCTTTGCGGGCCACACCGAAGACTCGGCCAAGGAGGCCGGTTTCGAGGTGGTCACCTCCCAACACAGCTTCATCGGCAACGGTCGAGCCAAGATCGTGGGCGATACCGATGGCATCGTGAAAGTGATCGCCGAACGCCGGCCCGACGGCACCGGGGGCCGCATACTGGGAGTCCACATGGTGGGTCCCTGGGTCACCGAGCAGCTCGGCCAGGGGTATCTTGCTGTCAACTGGGAGGCCACGGTCGACGATGTCGCCGCGTTCATCCAGCCCCACCCCACCATGAGCGAGCTCTTCGGCGAGACCATAATGTCGCTCACCGGTCGATCGCTTCACGGCTGATCCCACCCAAGTCCACTCAAGAACGACGCGAACACAAGCGAGGAACAGATGGCCGACGTGACAATGCCCCAGCTGGGGGAGACGGTCACCGAAGGAACGATCACCCGATGGTTCAAGAACATCGGCGACGAGGTCGCGATGGACGAGATCCTCTTCGAGGTGTCCACCGACAAGGTCGACTCAGAAGTGCCATCTCCGGTGGCGGGAACCCTCACCGAGATCCTCGCTGCGGAAGGCGATCTGGTCGAGGTGGGAGAGGTGTTGTGCCGCGTCGGTGAGACCGGCGCCGCGCCGGTGACCGAGCCTGATCCTGTGCCGGCTGTCGAGGCGGCTCCGCCCCCTCCACCTCAGGCACCCGCTCCGCCCCCTCCGCCCGCACCAGAACCAGTCGCTGCGGCGCCCCAAGGCGATGGCCGGGTCCTCTCGCCGGTGGTTCGTAGGTTGATCTCCGACAACAACCTCGATGTCGCCACGATCGTGGGCACCGGCCTGGGCGGCCGAATCACGCGTGCCGATGTCGAAGCGATAATCCAGGCTCGCCCGGCCGCGCCTGCTCCCCCAGATCCTGCGCCGGCTGCAGTTCCTGCACCCCCACCTCAGGCACCCGCACCCCAGCCCGTTTCTTCGACCCTGCCCGCTGCGGCTCCCGCTGCCGGGCCTGCCCCGGTCGTGGCGGTAGGCCAGCGCGACAAGATCGTGCCTCTCAACAATGTGCGTAAGCGCACGGCTGAGCACATGGTGATGTCGAAGGCCGCCTCGCCCCACGTACTCACCGCGATGGAAGTCGACTACGAGCGTGTCGAGCAGGTTCGCCGGTCGTTGAAGGCCTCCTGGAAGGCCGAGGAGGGCTTCAGTCTCACCTACCTTCCCTTCATCACGCGGGCAGTGATCGATGCTCTTCGCGAGTTCCCCCACCTCAACGCCAGCTTTGGTGGCGACCACCTTGTTGTCCACGACGAGGTCAACATCGCGGTGGCGGTCGACCTCGATTTCCAGGGCCTGCTGGCCCCGGTCGTAAAGGGAGCGGGCGGCAAGCGGCTCCGCCAGATCGCGCGCGACATCGTCGATGTCGCCGGGCGAGCCCGCACCAAGCAGTTGGGTCTCGACGACCTCACCGGAGGAACGTTCACGCTCACCAACGCCGGCCAGTACGGCACGATGATGCAGTTCCCCATCATTAGCCAGCCCCAGGTTGCGATCCTCTCCACCGATGGTGTGAAGCGCAAGCCGGTGGTTGTCACCGACGAGTTCGGCAATGAGTCGATCGCGATCCACTCGGTGGGCGTGCTGGCTCTCGCATGGGACCACCGGGCCTTCGATGGTGCCTACGCGGCGGCCTTCCTGCACCGCGTGCAGGAGATCCTGGAGACTCGCGATTGGGAGGCGGAGGTCCGCTGACCACTACCTCGGGCACCCACCCGGACCTACGGGTTCGCTGGCTCGGCCGGGTCGATTACTCCGACTCGCTGGCGCTCCAGCGCTCCTTGTTCGCGGGTCCCCACGATCACCTGCTGCTCCTCGAGCATCCCCACGTGGTCACTGTCAGCCGGCGCACGCCCGTCGAACATCTCCTGACCGACGTCGAGGCATGCGGCGCCGATCTGGTCGAGACCGACCGGGGCGGCGATGTCACCTACCACGGGCCCGGTCAACTGGTCGGCTATCCGATCATCACGGTGCCGGGCAAGCGCGGCGGCGGGATGGCCGATACCGCGGCCTATGTCCAGGGTGTCGAGCAGGTGATCATCGAGGTCCTCGCTCGACTGGGCGTGGATGCCGGCCGGATGGATGGATTCACCGGCGTGTGGGCGGACCCTGAAGGGGTCAGGCCTCGCAAAATCGCTGCGATCGGGGTGCGCATGTCACGCGCTCGCACCATGCACGGTTTCGCGCTCAATGTCGATCCCGACCTCACCTGGTTCGATCGGATCGTGCCCTGCGGTATCACCGACAAGGCCGTCACCTCCCTGGCGGCCGAGGGAGTGGACGTACCCATGCGGGAGGTGGTGGATCTCGTGGTGGAGGCCGCCACCAAACAGTGGGCACCCGAGGGCCTGGTCGACCGGGCCGATGTGGCGTGGCGGGTTCGATCCACCGATCTTTCCCCGTTCACCCGGGGCGAGGGGGCGGGAATTCCTGTGGGCCGCGATGGCGTCGGGCACGGCGAGCCCGATCCGTCGCTCGCGTTCGCCGAGCAGGCCGACGGCACATCGATCCGCCTGCTCGGTCGCCTGGCCGAAGCCGGTGTGGCTGCCGATCCCGTCCGTCTGAAGGCCCGCAAGCCGGAATGGATGCGGGTCAAGCTCGACACCGGGCCCACCTACCACGAGATCCGACGCACCGTCCGCGATCTCCAACTCGTTACCGTCTGTGAAGAAGCGGGCTGCCCCAACGTCAGCGAATGCTGGAACGACGGTACGGCCACCTTCATGATCCTCGGTGAGCGCTGCACCCGCGCCTGCGGGTTCTGTCTCGTCGACACTCGAAAGCCCCGACCCGCCGATGGCGGTGAACCAGGGCGTGTTGCTGAGGCAGTCGAGCGCATGGGTCTGGAGCACGCAGTCGTCACAATGGTGGCTCGAGACGACCTCGACGACGGGGGCGCGTCGGCAGTGGCCGCCACCGTCGCCGCCATTCGCGATCGGGTACCGCATTGTCGGGTCGAGACGCTCGTATCCGACTTCCAGGGCAAGGACGACTCGCTCGGAGTCGTGTTCGGCGCGCGCCCCGATGTCTTCAACCACAACATCGAGACCGTTGCCCGCCTTCAGCGAGCGGTACGCCCTTCCGCCTCCTACGCCCGCAGCCTCTCGGTATTGGCGAGGGCCAAGGCAGCCGGACTGATCACCAAATCCTCGATCATCGTCGGCATGGGCGAGACGAGCGACGAGGTGGTGCAGACCCTGGCCGATCTGGGTGCGGTCGGCGTCGACATCGTCACGATCGGCCAATACCTGAGGCCTACCTCACATCATCTACCTGTCGCGAGATGGTGGGATCCCCAGGTGTTCTCTTACTGGAAGACCATCGGCGAGTCGATGGCGATTAATCACGTCGAGTCGTCTCCCCTCACTCGGTCGAGCTATCACGCCCGGTCGGCCGCTCGAGCCGTGAACCAGTCCGCCGAGTCGGTCAGCGGCGCCGAGCGCTGATCACGCCGGTATCGAAACCAGCGAGATGTAGTCCCCCGTGGAATCGCGCGTGCTCGATCTTGAGGCAGCGATCCATCACCACATCGAGCCCCGCTGCGGCCGCCATGGAGGCAGCGGGTGGAGACCAAAGCCCCAGCTGGGCCCAGAACACCGACGCACCGATGCCAATCGCCTCTTCGGCTATCGCCGGGAGGTCTTCGCTTCGTCGGAACACATCGACGATGTCGGGTACGACGGGCAGATCGTCGAGGCCGTCGAAGGCCGGTTGGCCGAGTATCTCGTCCTCGCGCGGGTTGATGAGGTAGATGTCGAGATCAGCCGAAGAGCTGAGCAGGTAGGTGATGACGAAGTTGCTGGCCCGCGCCGGGTTGGCAGAGGCGCCGACTATTGCGACGGTTTTGCTGCGGTTGAGTATCGCTCGCCGCTGGTTGGGCGACGGTGGTGTCCAGCCATCGATGGGTGCCCGCTCGGCCATCAGGAAGACTCCTGGGCCCCAGTGAGGGCCTGATCGAGATCGAAGAGGATGTCTTCGAGGTCTTCGAGGCCGACCGAGAGGCGAATCATGTCGGCGCCCACTCCGGCGGCGGCGAGTTGCTCATCACTCAGTTGGGAGTGGGTGGTGGACGCCGGATGCAACACGAGGGTCTTGGCATCGCCGACGTTGGCCAGGTGGCTGATCATCTGCAGATTTTCGATGAACCGAGAACCGGTCTCGCGACCTCCGCCGAGGCCGAAGGTGAAGATGGCGCCGGCACCGGCGGGTAGATACTTGGCTGCCAACTCCCGGTGGGGGGAGTCGGGCAGTCCCGCGTAGTGAACCCATGCCACCCGGGGATCGGAGTCGAGCCATTGGGCGACCGCCTCGGCGTTGGCCACATGGCCGACCATCCGGTAGTCGAGCGTCTCGAGTCCCTGGAGAAACAGGAAGGCGTTGAGGGGCGCCATCGCGGCGCCGACATCGCGTAGCTGCTCGGCGCGGAGCTTGGTGCAATATGCGTATTCACCGAAGTTGTCCCACCAGCGCAGGTCGTTGTAGCTGGGCACTGGCTCGGTGAACTTCGGGAAACGTCCCGACCCCCAGTCGAACTTGCCGGCCTCGACGACGACACCACCGAGCGACGTGCCGTGGCCACCGATGAACTTGGTGGCTGAATGGATCACGATGTCGGCGCCCCATTCGATCGGCCGACACAGAGCAGGGGTGGCGAAGGTGGAGTCGATGGCGAGGGGGAGGCCGTGGGCGTGGGCAACGTCGGCGAGGGCCTCGATGTCGGCGATGGCACCGGATGGGTTGCCGATGGTCTCGGTGAACATGACTTTCGTGTTTGGGGTGATCGCGGCGGCGAATGCCGCCGGATCGGTGGGGTCGACGAAGGTGGTCTCGATGCCGAAGTTGGCCAGTGTGTTGGAGAACATCGTGATCGTTCCGCCGTAGAGATGGCTGCTCGACACGATGTGGTCGCCGGCTCCGGCGAGAGCGGTGATGGCGAGAAACTCTGCCGAGTGGCCCGACGAGGCCGCGACCGCGCCGATGCCGCCTTCAAGGCTGGCCATCCGCTCCTCGAAGGCGGACACCGTGGGATTGCCCAGCCGGGTGTAGACCATCCCGTACTTCTGCAGCGCGAACAGATCGGCGGCATCGCTGGTGTCCTCGAACACATAGCTCGTGGTTTGGAAGATCGGGGTGACCCGTGCTCCCGTGGTGGGATCGGGGCGCGCTCCGGCGTGGAGAGCTCGGGTGCGAAACCCCCATTCACGGTCGGTTTGCGGTTCCATCGACGCGACTCTAGGGCCAAGGCCCTCGACCCCCTAACCTCACCGTCATGTTCAGCACACGCCTCGATCGCGCCCGCGCCGCCATGACGGAGTCGGGCGTCGACGTCCTCCTTCTCTCGGCGGGCAGCGACCTTCCCTACTTCTGCGGCTACGAGGCGATGCCACTCGAGCGGATCACGATGTTGATCGTGCCTCGCGATGCCGATGCCACGCTCGTCATCCCCGAGCTGGAGGTGCCCCGCGTGGTGGAGCGGCCCGATGTTTTTTCGGTCCATGGTTGGGGCGAGACCGACGATCCGATCGCGATCATCGCCGACCTGACCGGGTCGGCATCCACGGCAGCGGTGGGCGACCACATGTGGGCCGGCTTTCTCGTCGACCTCACCACCGCGCTGCCTGGCACGGGATTTCGGCGGGCCAGCACGGTCACCGGCCCGATCCGTTCCGTCAAGGACGCCGACGAGATCGAGCGACTCCGCGCCGCGAGCGCTGCGGTCGACAGGATCGCGGCACGGCTCCAGGGTGGAGAGATCGAACTCGTCGGGCGCACCGAAGCAGAAGTGTCGGCCGAACTCTCGCGCCAGATCCTCGAAGAGGGCCACGACCGGGTCAACTTCGCGATCGTCGCGGCCGGGGAGAACGCCTCGAGCCCCCATCACCACGCGGGGAGCCGTGTGATCCAGGCCGGCGAGGGCGTGCTTTGTGACTTCGGTGGCGCGATGGTCGGATCCGATGGCGTTGGCTACTGCTCCGACATCACGCGTTGTGTTTGGACCGGCGACAAGCCCGACAGGGAGTTTCTGGAGGCCTACGCGGTCCTTCATGAGGCCCAGGCAGCATCGGTGCGGGCCGCCCAGGTGGGCACCCCCGCCCAAGATGTCGACAGGGTTGGTCGAGAGAAGATCGCGGCCGCGGGGTTCGGCTCCTATTTTGTCCACCGCACCGGTCATGGCATCGGCGTCGAGGAGCACGAGGATCCCTACATCGTCGAGGGCAACGAGCAGGAACTGGTGGCCGGCAATGCCTTCTCGATCGAGCCCGGTATCTATGTCCCGGGTCGGTGGGGGATGAGGCTCGAGGACATCGTGGTGGCCACCGCGGAAGGCCCCGACTCACTCAACACCGTCGACCATCACCTAGCGCTCATCGCGCCCTGATCGGCGAACGATGATCCGTCTCGATGGGGCCACCGTGCTCCTCCAATGGGCTGCGGGTGGATGGTTCTTCCTGTGGGTCACCACCCGTCGCCGAGAGGTCGGCCTCGGATATGGCTGGCTCCAACGGCTCGTCTTCCTGCTCATGGCCGGTGGCTCGCTCGTGGCTGCCTTCGTAACCGAGCCGACCTGGTCGCGCGAGTTGGCCACGATCGGGTTCGTGGCAGTGGGAACGGTTGCGCTCGCCGTCTCGATAGTCCGCAAGGCAGCCGGGGTGGCGGGTCAGCGTGACGTGGTCGAGCGCCGTTCCGACCGCGTCGCAACCATGACCGGGATCGACCGCGATGAGCAGGTATTTGACAGGTCTGTGGCCGAGTTCCCACCGGCGCTCGACCTGATCGCGGCAGCTGTGGGACTCCTGGCGGTACTGATCGCATCGGTCGATGCCGGCGACCCTGTGGCGCTATCGATCTTCCGCGGTGTCACGAGCGCCCTGTTCCTCGGCGTTCTCACCGACGCGATGTTGTTGGGTCATTGGTATCTGGTGCAGCCAGGCCTGGCTCGCGGACCCCTGCTCGAACTCGTCCGCTGGACCGGGATCCTCTGGGTCCCCGAAACGATCGCGATGTTGTGGCCCACCGGGATGGTGTCGGTTCTCAACGGCACGATCGACGACGCCTACAACGGGCTTCTCGGCTGGTTCTGGGTTGCATCTACGGCCACGACGGCGGTCCTGGTTGTGGTCACCCGCGCTGCGCTCAAGGAGCGTGCCTACTCCGCGGTGATGGCGGCCACCGGCCTCATGTACCTGGCAATCCTCACCGGGTTCGGCCAGGACCTGGTGGCCCGGGTCTTGCTCTCTCCCTGACTCTGGTTGAAAACGGGAATCTCGTGGTCGAGACTGCAGGTTCGCCAGTTCGCCAGGAGAATTCAGATGGAAGTTACAGATGCTCTCACCGAAGCGACGGGGCTCGTCAGCGGGCTCGTCGCCGGCCTGACCCCCGAGCACCGTGAGATGACAACTCCGTGCAAGCAGTGGACCGTGCACGATCTGGTCAACCACATGGTCAACACCTCCAAGGCGGTGGCCGCCATGACCACGGCGGACATGTCGACCATGCCTGCCGAAGGAGTTGATCACCTGCCCCAAGGTCCCCTCAACGGTTGGAACGATGGCAAGGACGCAATTACTGCTGCGGCCACCGGAGAGAACCTCGAGGCTCTTCGCCAAACACCTTTCGGGGAAGTACCGGGAGCAATGGTGCTCTCGGTCGGGGTGGCCGACCTCCTTACCCACGGATGGGATCTGGCCCGAGCCACCGATCAGTCCATCGCTCCCAGCGATGATCTCGTAGCATTCAGCCGCCAGACCTGGGAGATGGTGATCCAACCAGACTCGCGAAACGGCGATGCCTTCGATGTCGAACAGCCCTGCACCGACGATGCGCCGCCAATCGACAAGC
The DNA here is from genome assembly GCA_964196195.1 of uncultured Gammaproteobacteria bacterium. Classification (GTDB taxonomy): domain Bacteria; phylum Actinomycetota; class Acidimicrobiia; order Acidimicrobiales; family Aldehydirespiratoraceae; genus OFTM10. The sequence continues at coordinate 22,612 of CAXMSE010000093.1, forward strand.
TGGCTGCCTTCACCGGTCGCAGCGTCTGACCTGTCAGACTGGCTAGATGCCGAGGGCGATTTGGAGTGGATCAATCAGTTTCGGACTGGTGAATATCCCAGTGCGTCTCTACAGCGCGGTCAGTCGCAAGACCGTGAGGTTCAACCAGATCGACTCGGCTACCGGGTCTCGCGTCAAGCAGAAACGAGTTTCCGCGGTCGATGGTGAGGAGGTGCCCTACGAACGCATCGTGAAGGGATACGAACTGCCGTCGGGCGACGTTGTCACCATCACCGACGAGGAGATCGCCGGCCTCGATCCCGACGCAGTGCGAACCATCGACATCGACGAATTCGTCGACCTCGCCGATATCGACCCGATCTTCTACGACTCCGCCTACCACCTCGTGCCCGATGAGCAGACCGCCAAGCCCTACAAGCTGTTGGCCAGCGCGATGGAGGAGGCGGGCAAGGTCGGCATCTGCCATTTCGTCATGCGATCGAAGCAGTACCTGGCTGCGGTTCGTCCCAAGGACGGACGCCTGTTGTTGTCCACCATGGTGTACGCCGACGAGGTGGTCGACCACACCGAGATAGGCGGGTTCGACCTGCTCGACGACATCTCGATCGATACCAAGGAGCAGGCGATGGCCGAGCAGTTGATCGCCACGCTCGATGCCACCTTCGAACCGGCGAGGCATCGTGATTCCTACCGCGATGCGGTTCTCGAACTCATCGAGCGCAAGGCAGCGGGCGAAACTGGTGATGATGTCGTGCCCGCCCCGGCACCCTCTTCAGACAAGGTCATCGATCTCATGGCTGCGCTGGAGGCGTCGGTGAGCGCGGCCAAGAAGGCGCGAGGCCGTCATCCTGCGTCGGGCCGCAGCACCGCGGCGGCCAAGGGGGCCAAAAAGGCAGCGAAGAAGGCCGCCAAGAAATCGGCCAAGGCCACCCGCAAGACGGCGTGACCAACCCCAGCCCCATCTCCAGCCCAATGCCCTCCGCCAGTTCAGGGGGCGCCCTCGTGCTCTCCACGCATGGCTGAGTCAGAACGGGTTCATGTCGAGGTTGACGGGCGTCGGCTGGCGGTCAGCAATCTGGAGAAGGTGCTGTTCCCCCTGGTCGGGTTCACCAAGGCCCAGGTGATCGATTACTACGTGCGCATCGCCGAGGTGATGCTGCCCCACGTTGCCGACCGGGGAGTCACCCTCAGGCGTTGGCCCGATGGGGTGACATCCGACGGGTTCTTCGAGAAGCGCTGTCCGTCGCACCGACCTGGGTGGGTGGGCACCTGCCTCGGTCCTGGCGACCGTCGTGGCGGCATCGAGTACTGCCGCCTCGACTCGGTTGCCGCTCTGGCCTGGACCGCAAACCTCGCCGCCCTCGAGATCCACTCACCCATGTCGCGTTGCGGCGACTTGGACTCGCCCTCAATGCTCGTCTTTGATCTCGATCCCGGTGAGCCCGCCACGATCGTGGAGTGCTGCGAGGTTGCGCTCGAGATCCGGGAGGTACTTGATGCCGTCGGGTTGGCCTCGTATCCCAAGACCTCGGGCAGCAAGGGGCTGCAGCTCTATGTGCCGTTGAACTCACCCCATGGGCACGATCACTGCTCCGACTTCGCCCTTGCCGTGGCCCAGCTACTCGAGAAGAAGTTGGCGAACCTCGTCGTGTCGAACATGGCCAAGAAGCTTCGCAAGGGCAAAGTTCTGATCGATTGGAGCCAGAACTCGCGCCACAAGACGACGATTGCCGCCTACTCCCTTCGGGCCAGGGACAGGCCGACAGTGTCGACCCCGCTCCTTTGGAGCGAGGTGAGCGACGGTGCCGATGGCGAGCCACTCGTTTTCGAAGCCGCCGACGTGCTCGAACGGGCCACGGAACACGGCGACCTCTTCGCCGACACCCTCACCATCGAACAAGAACTGCCCACCCCGGGTGGAAGGTGACTATTCCGAGACGAGTGGCTGTGTACAGTGCCCGCATGTCCGACGCCGACGCGCCTCGCCGCCCTGTCATCTACACGGGCACCGGCGATGACGGAACCACCGGCCTGCTCTATGGCGGGCGTGTCCGTAAGGACGATCCCGCACCCGTGGCCTACGGAGATGTGGATGAGGCTCAGGCCTCGATCGGGCTGGCCCGCGCCCTCTGTGCCGGTGGCGACCCCCGACTCGATGAGATCCTCATCACGATCGCTCGCGACCTCTACGTGCTGATGGCCGAGCTCGCCACTGCTGCCCCGAATCGTCGCAAGCTCAAGCCCGGAGCGTCTCTGGTCACCAGCGAAATGGTCGTTGCTCTCGAAGGCCTCATCGATGAGGTCGCGGCAAGGTTCGAGCCACCTTCGGAGTTCGTGGTGCCGGGCGGTGAGCTCGGCGCGGCCCAGCTCGATGTGGCCCGCACGGTGGCGCGGCGAGCCGAACGAAATGCTCTCGCCGTCGCGGCGGCCGATTCCCATGTCATCACCTATCTCAATCGCTTGTCCGACCTGTTGTGGACATTGGCTCGTTGGCGAGAGGGCACCTCGCTCCCCGCCAAAGCCGACTGATATCTGAAACAAATTCAAGAGGAGCCCCAATGACGACCACGTTCCACGCCGCCCGCTCGGTGCCCAAGCCGGCCAAGGCGGTGATCCGCATTGTCACCACCGATTCGGTGACCGATGGAATCGACGGCGTGTCGGCGGAGCAACTGGCCAATGCCGGTTTCGAAGGCAAGCCCGGAGAGACCCACACCTGGCCCGATGGCACCAAGGTGGGGGCCCTCGTAGGGGTTGGTGCGGCCGCCGACGTCGATGGTGATGTGGTTCGTCGTGCCGGCGCCGCGATTGGTCGCGGTTTCAGCCGCCACTCCCGCATAGGGGTGGAGCTGCCCGCCGGAGTCGAGATCGACCCGGCCGCAGCCCGCCAGGCACTCGTGGAGGGGATCAGCCTCGCCACTTACAGCTTCGCCACCTACAAGTCCGACGCCAAACCCATCAAGCTCACTCGAGTCGATGTCGCCGGTGGCTCAGGGGTCCGCAACCAGCAGGCCCTCGACAGGGGTGCAGTGATCTCAGCCGGCCAACGTCTGGCACGCGACTTCGTCAACGAACCGGGAGGCACACTCACGCCGCCGGTCTTCGCCCGCCGGGCCGCGGCCATGGCGAAGAAGTCGGGCCTCACCGCGAAGGTCTGGGACGCTGCGGCCATCAAGCAGGGAAAACTGGGCGGACTTCTCGGGGTCAACCGCGGCTCCACCCACCCCGCTCGCCTCGTCGAGCTCACCTACACGCCGAAGGCAAAGTCCACCGGCACCATCGCATTCGTCGGTAAGGGCATCACCTTCGATGCCGGCGGCCTTTCGATAAAAACCGGCCAGGGCATGATGACCATGAAGTGCGACATGGGGGGTGCAGCAGCGGTCATCGGAGCGATGTCGGTGCTGTCCGAACTCGGTGTGACGGCGAAGGTGCGGGCTTTCGTGCCGATGACCGACAACATGTTGGGTGGCGACGCCACCCGTCCCGGCGACGTCTTGAAGATCCGCAACGGCAAGACCATCGAGGTGCTCAACACCGACGCGGAGGGGCGCCTCGTGCTCGCCGACGCCTTGTCTCTGGCGAGTGAAGCGAAGCCTGATGCGATCGTCGACCTCGCCACGCTCACCGGTGCCTGCATGGTGGCGCTCGGCGGCAAGATCGCCGGCCTCATGGGAAACAACGACGCTTGGATCCGCCAGATCGAGAAGGCCAGTGCGTCGACGGGTGAGAGGGTCTGGCATCTGCCCCTACCCGACGACTACAAGAAGCAGTTCGAATCATCGGTCGCCGACATGAAGAACATCGGTACAGCTCACGGTGGCGCGCTCACTGCGGGCCTGATCCTGAGCGAATTCGTGACCGAAGGGCTTGCCTGGGCTCACATCGATATCGCCGGGCCGGCCTGGAGCGACACCGACGAGGCCGAGATCACCAAGGGCGGCACCGGCTTCGGAGTACGTCTCCTGGTCGAACTGGCCGAGAATTTCGCCAAGCCCGCATAACGCGAGCTGGGCCAAAACGTCGAATGGCGGCCCCGAAGGGCCGCCATTCGTTCAGATGTTGGCTTGATCAGCCGATCGCCGAGTCGACCTCGGAGAACTTGCTGGAAGCGGACTCACCAAGAGCGGTGACAGCGGCGATGCACACAACAGCGATGAGTGCCACGAGAAGGGCGTACTCAACGAGGCTGGCGCCACGCTCGTCGTCGATGCGACTGGTGATCCAAGCGGAAAGGAACTGGTAAGCGGTGGTCATGTTGGGTGGACTCCCTGGTTGTTGTCTTCACCACCACTCCGGCGGTGAACCGTCTCCATTCCTTCGGCAACACCAGGCCTGTTCCTTATGCATCTTTTGGCCTAATTTTCAGGGACTGATGACTCATACCCGTTTTCCGCCTGTTTGAGGGCCTCAGGCCGCCTCAGGGCCGATTCCGGCCCGCCGAGTGTGCAGGTCCCACGCCCAGTTCACCGCCTCAGCTGCGACCACCGGTGTGAAACACCACCTATCGAGCTGCATCTCGGCCGCGTCGATGGGGTCGCCGCACTCCACGAGCCCGAGGGCCAATCGCCGGGCCCGCTCCTGGGTGTTCGTATCGGAGCTGGACAGCGGTGCGTCGACGTACTGCTGATGTTGGCGCTGTAGGTCGGCTGGAAGCCTCTCGATCTGGCCCCGATTGAGAGGCGCCAGGCGGCGGCGAACCTCGAGGCATCCACTCCCTGAGGCCCGGGCGGCTCCGAAGCGACACGCCCTGAGAATCGAGCGGGCCATCGGGCTGTTGCGGCCCCCCTTGTGGCCGAGGCCAAGGCGACGGGCCGCGATGGCGAGATCGATCTCGGCTCCCTCTGGTTGACGCTCGAGCACATCGGCACAGTGGCGCAGGAGCCAGACGGTGCTGGGCCCAAGGACGCTGAGCCAGAACTTCTCGACGTAACCAGACCGAGGATCGTGGCCCAGGCGGTCGATCAGGGGATCGAACCAGGTGCTTATGTAGACCAGCTCAGCTTGCTGAGGTGGATCGTCTGGGCTCGAAACAGGGGATGATTGGGCGGTTGACATGATGCTCCCACAGCAGGTGGCGTACAC
>CAXMSE010000094.1:0-28473 GCA_964196195.1 uncultured Gammaproteobacteria bacterium
CGGCGTGGTTGTCGGGGTCGGCGTGGTTGTCGGGGTCGGCGTAGTTGTCGGGGTCGGCGTAGTTGTCGGGGTCGGCGTAGTTGTCGGGGTCGGCGGGGTGGTCGGTGTGCCGCCCACATCGATCGTGACGGTGGCCGCTGCGGACAGCGTGGTTCCGTCCCAGGCGCTGTAGGTGAACGTGACAATCCCGCTGAACCCTGCGACCGGCGTGTAGTCGAACCCTCCGTCGAAGAACAGGGTGAACGCGCCGTTGGGCGCGCCCACGTTCATCCGCGCCTCCAGCGGCTCGAGTTCGGGATCGCTGTCGTTGCCCAGCACACCAGGAGCCGGCACCGTGAGGCTCTGTCCGACAGGCGTCGCGTAGGTGTCGTCAACCGCAGTGGGGGCGGCCCCAGCGGAGAGCGACAGACCGGATGCTGCGCTGCCGACACCCATCCAAACAAGGAGGGTGAAGGTCAACGTAGCTGCTGCGAAACGCCGAACGTTCATCATTTGGTCCCTTCGTTTTCTCTACCGCTGGCTTGAGATGGAATCCGTTCCAGAAGAATCCACGCCAAGGCGGCACTGCCCGCCATCATCACTAGCACAATGGCGATCCAAGCGGGGAATCCATCTCGATTATCGATGACCCCGGCGGGGCTGAGTCGCCCGAGCCGTTCCGCCAGAAGTTCGCTCGCCGCTGTAGGGCCGGCGGGAGCGAGGTCGGGCACCGCATCTGCCGCGGGGGTGAGAGGAGCAGCGAAGGTCTGAACGTGGCCGGCGATCAAGTCGATCTCCGCATCGGTGAGGATCTCGGAGAAACCCGGCATCGTGCTCGGGCCGTCGGCGATCAGTCCCACCAACTCGGCATCGTCGAATACTCGATCGAGGGGGCCGTCGCTGCCACCCTCCCCGACAGCGCCGTGACACGCCCCACAGTTGATGAGGTAGAGCGCTTCGGCTGGATCCTCGGGCACTGCGGTCTCTGTGTCAGCGCTGGTGGCGACGAGAGTGCCGAGATCGGCCGAAACGTGAGCGGAGACCAGCTGGATCTGCTGAGGCGTCAACTCTTGGGCGAACCCGGGCATCGTGCCGGCACCGTCAGCGGTGATGAGAGCCACTACAGGAGTCGGCAGCGGGCTGACGACAAGGCCAGGACCGTTTATCGTGCCAGTTCCACTGGCACCGTGACAGCCAGCACAGCTGGCGGTATAGATCTCAGCACCTGTGGAGTTCTCGTCGAGGGGAACGGTGGTGGTGGTGGTCGCGGTGGCGGACTGCATACCACGGGTGAGCGACGCAACCGCATCGATCTCGGGCCCCGAGAGTGTCGCCGCGAACCCAGGCATCAAAGCAACTCCGGAGCGAATCACCGACGCTATGGCTGAGGTCGATGCAATTGAGACCTGGACCGAGGGCCCCGATCCGCCCTGGCCCGATGACCCATGGCACTCCGCACAGAATTGACCGTAGAGGGCTCCCGCGTTGATCGACCCGGGAGGCGAGACCGCCCGGGTGGTCGTGGTGGCAGTCGGCGATTGCATCGCCTTGGTAACGGCGGCGACGGCGTCGATCTGGGGTGCCGACATCGCACCGGCGAACCCTGGCATGGTGCCTACACCGTTGGCGATCAAGCCCGCTATGGCCGGGGTCGATGCGTTGGACACCTGGACCGAGGGGCCTGCTCCGCCCTGGCCCGATGACCCATGGCAGCCCGCACAGAACTGGCCGTAGAGCACGTTGCCGTTGATCGGGCCCGGTGCTGTTGTGGTGGTCGGTGCGGCTGTTGTAGTTGTAGTTGTAGGGATTGTTGTGCTTGTCGTGGTGGTGGAGGGTGGAACCGTCGTCGGGGGCGGCGTCCCCGACGAGATCGTCGCCGACGTCGTGGCCACATGCGATGCCCCGGCATTGTCGATGACGGTGAGGGTGACGGTGTAGGTGCCGGCGTTGGAGTAGCTGTGCTGGAACCCCCCGCTGCGGCCCACGCTGGCGCCGTCTCCAAAGGTCCACACATACGATGCGATGGTTCCGTCGGGATCGAATGACCCGCTGCCATCGAACACGATGCCCTCGAGCACAGCCCCGGTGAACGGCCCGTTAGTAACTGCGGTGGGGGCGACATTGGTCAAGGGGTTGACGGTGATGCCGACGCTGGTGGTAGCCACGCCATCGCCGCCGGTGCCAGCACCGTCGACGGAATTGCCGGCACCGTAGAGGGTGGCAGCACCCGGACTGGCGGGAGCGGTCCAGTTGAAGCTCCAGCTCACCGAGCCGGCGCCATTGACAGCCTTGGTATTACTTTGGACCACCTCACCGCTCAACAACCTGGTGTCAGCGCTGGTGGCGACGAGAGTGCCGCGATCGGCCGAAACGCCGAAGCCTCCGCCGACCTGCTGACCGCCCGACACTGTGATCGTGTATGTGTTGGTGCTTCCCACGTCGACGCTTGTCGGTCCCGATATCGATACCGCCGGAACAGCACCACCGCTGTGGCAGCTCGCACAGGTCGCACCACCGTTGATGGTCGGGTTTCCCGAGTAGCCGGCTATGCCGTTGCCGCTAGCCAGCGCTACTCCCGTGAAGCCGAGCACCACGGCAGCAGCGACGACCGGGAGAGCCAGTCCGAGACTGCGCACCAGGGCGCGACCAGACATCATTCCTGTCCCTCCAGGTACTTGATCATCTCGACGAGAGCTTCGTCGTCGATCTGCGATTTGGGGTAACCAGGCAGGCTGTCGGGGCCCCGGCGCACCTCGTCGATGAAGGCATCCCGTTCGGTGAGTATCAATCCCTCCAGGGCGCCGGCCACCACGGCACCCTCGCCTCGGATGCCGTGACATCCCGAGCAGTTGGCGAGTTCGTAGAGAGACTCACCATCGAGTTCGGACTGGGGCCCGTCGATCTGGTCGAGACCGAGGCCGGCATAGTCGTGTTGCTCACCAACGACCGCCCCCGGGGCCCTGTCGAACGCCTCGCCGGGTTCGAAGTTTGCGTGAGACTGGGGCCGGTTGAGCAGGACGAGAGCCATTCCCGCTGCGGTGAAGATCACGAAGCCGACCATCACGTAGGGCGCAAGCTTGGCCAGCGGTCGGGCGTGCTCAGCCGCCCTCCCCAACTTCAACATGCGCCATTCCGCGTACAACAGGATCGCCCACACGATCCCCAACACCACGAACAACCAGGCCACATTGAAAACGGGGAGGTCGACGTGGCTGTCCGATTCGTGAAGTTGGGGACCCGGAAGCACCGCGATTTCGGCCTCGAAAACTACCGGACCATCGGCGGTGAAGGCGGTGATCCCGAGCACCTGGGTGGTGTCGGCCGGCGCCCGCTCGAGGTAGTCCAGCGTGGCGATCCCATCCTCATCGGTGAGGGCGGTGTCGACGACGACGATGCCACTCTCGCCCATGATCGTGGCTTGCACCGAGAGCTCGACCAGCACGGTCGGCAAGGGCTCGCCTGCGTCGTCGTGGACCACGACCTCGATGTCGATCAGCTCGCCGATGTCAGCCGACTCGACCACATCGGCTTCGATCTCAGCTGCGGCCACCGATCCCGCGCCGGCCCACATCAGGGCGACGCAGGCGAGGCCTGAAACAGTGGCTCGAAGCGTGTTTCTCATGACTCGCCCCCCACACCGACCGCAAGGAGGGAGCGCTGCTTCTCTTCCTCCGCGTGTTCTTCCTTCATTTCCCAGATCGCGAGGATCGGGAAGAACCGGGTGAACAGGGTGAGCAGAAGGACGAACCCGGCACACCCGGAAACGAACACCGACCACTCCACCCATGTGGGCGAGTAGTTCGAGGGCTCATACTCGAGGAGGGGGACCCTGAGACCGGCCACCACGATGAAATAGCGCTCTATGAACATGCCGACGTTGGCCAGGAGGGAGGCAACCACAAGGCCGCTCACCACTCGCGTGGGCTTGAAGGCGATGATCAGCAAGGGGAGGATCAGGCCGCCGATGAAATAGAACCAGAAGAAGGGGGCGAAGTCGTCGACGAAGAGCTGGCGGAAAGCGACCGCTTCCTCCTCGTTCATCTTGAACCCCTTGGGGATGTACTCCGAGGCGTTGCCGTAGAGCATGACCACCGCGCCGGCCGCCATCAGGTAGGCGAGGTTCTTGAAGTGTCGGTCGGTGATGTACTCCTCGAGGTGGTAGACGCGACGGATCACCGCGAGAAGGATGATCACGGTGGCTATGCCCGAATACATGGCACCGGCAACAAAGAACAGGCCGAAGATGGTGCTGTCCCAGCTCACCCTGCTGGTGGTGGCAAAAATCCAGGCCAACATGGTGTGAACCGACGCCGCCACCGGGATGATCACGATCATCAACACGCCGATCGCCTTGCTGAGCTCACGATGCTGGCGTTCGTTGCCTTCCCACCCGAGAGCCAGGCTGTCGTAGACCAGGATCCGCCAGCGGGCTACCCGCCCGTCGAGGTGATCACGGAAGTAGGCGAGATCGGGCACCATCGGCACGAGCAGGAAGGTGACGCTCGCCGCCAGATAGATGGTGATGGCGATCATGTCCCACATCATCGGGGACTGCCAGTTGCCGTAGAAATAGAAGTTGTAGAGGCGATCGGGGCGGCCCATGTCGACGATGATGAAAAGGGCACCCGAGACCAGCGCAGCAACCGTCACCGCCTCGGCGATCCGCGTTATCGGCGTTCGCCAAGCGGCGCTGGCGGCGCGAAGGATGGCGGAGATAAACGTACCGGCCATGCTGATTCCCATGAAGAAGATCAGTGCGGCTATGTAGAGCCCCCACGAGATCCGGTCTCTCATGCCGGTCACATAGAGGCCATCGCGAAGCTGGTAGACGAAGGCGACGAACCCCCAGGCCACAAGAGCCACGAGCACCACCACGAACGCCCGGTAACGCCTGCCGCCCGCGTGCGCGGGAGCTAGGCACCTTGCGTCGAGTCGGTCTTCCCACGAGAGGTTCGACAAGGCCTCCTCGTCTCTGAAATCAACATCCGCCCATGTCGCGTCGGTGGTTTCGACGCCTTCCATCATCTGCCCCAGTTCACGGAGCCCTCAGCTCGTTCGGCCCACGGCCACACCGTGGGGAGACGGCCTTCGGATTCCCTGTCGCGCCCGACCAGTTCACCGTGGCCGGGGATGTAATGAACGCGGGGGTCCGTCCCGAGTTCTTCCTTCAATCGATATGAGTTGTTCTCGGCGATGAAGTCGCTGACCGAGATCATCTCCACGCCGTTGGTGGCGATGTCTTCCTCGAGGTCGCCGTAATAGATCGCGTTGTTGGGGCAGGCGGAAACACACATCGGGAGGGACCCAGCGCGCGCCATGTCGGGGCAGAAGTCGCATTTCATGACGGTGCCCTTCGGCGCGCCAACCTGGTGTTCGGGGTCGTAGTTGGCGAGGGCTGCCTCGGGCGGTACCGGCGGGTCACCCCAGTTGAAGAAGCGGCGATCGTACGGGCAAGCCGCCATGCACATCCGACAGCCGATGCAGCGGTTCTGGTCGATGAGAACCGGGCCCTCGGGGGTGGAGTAGGTGGCGGTGACGGGACAGACGTTGACGCAAGGTGGGTTCTGACACTGCTGACACGGCATCGGTAGGAACTGGGTGCCGCCGCCGGCCACCTCGGCTTCGAACACCTCGATCCACTCCATTGGGGGCGGGACCTTGTGCCCCTCGATGCAGGCCAGGGTGCACTGGGGTGGTGTGCCCTGGCTCTGGCAGGCATCGCACCGGCGCAGGTCGATGACCATGCCCCACTGTCGGATCCGACCGCTCGGTCCGCGGGCAGGCTCGACCTCGGCCGAGGCCTTGCTGGGTGCGATCAGCGACACTCCCGGCAGCGCCGCAGCCGCTCCTCCCAAGGCCAGGGTGCGAAGCACCCGGCGCCGAGGCGGAACCTCCTCGAAGGTGTCGGCCGAGCCATGCAGCGATCGACGCAGCGCGTTGATGGACGCGGCCGGAACCACCACGGCCAGATACAAGATCATCGCCGGGGGACCGAGCCGCAGTCCGATGATCACAGCGCCGATTCCGAGAAGCAATCCCACCACTGCTCTCGCTAACAGTGTTTTACAAACCTTCACAGATAGATCGTCGTTGTCTATCTGTTGTGTTAATAGGGACCTTGTGCCCCACTTCACAATTATGTAGATCACGGAGGCCCAACGGGAATCACGTAGCCTGTCCCGATGACCGCGACGCTCGAGGATCTCAGCTTCGACAATCGGTTCACTGCCGATCTCCCCGCCGACCCCTCAGTGGGCGGCGGACCCAGGCAGGTGATCGAGGCCGCCTACAGCAGGGTGACCCCCACGCCCACCTCCTCTCCGCGCCTGATAGCCCACTCCGCAGAGGTGGCGGAGATGCTCGGAATCTCATCCGCGGTGGTCGAAAGCGAGCAGTTCGAGCAGGTGTTCTCGGGCAATGCCACCATCCCCGCGATGGATCCCCACGCTGCGTGCTACGGCGGCCACCAGTTCGGCAACTGGGCCGGGCAGCTGGGCGACGGTAGGGCGATCACCCTCGGCGAGGTCACCGACCCGGCCGGAGCCCGACTCACCCTCCAGCTGAAAGGTTCGGGACCCACCCCCTATTCGCGAGGAGCAGATGGCCTCGCGGTGCTGCGCAGCTCGGTACGCGAGTTTCTGTGCAGCGAGGCAATGCACCATCTCGGCGTACCCACCACTCGTGCCCTAAGCCTCATCACCACCGGGGATCAGGTGATGCGAGACATGTTCTACGACGGACATCCCGGGCTCGAGCCGGGCGCGGTGGTGTGCCGAGTGGCCCCCTCATTCATCCGGTTCGGCAACTTCGAGATCTTCCGGTCCCGCGACGACACCGCCACCTTGCGACGCCTCGCCGACCACACGATCCTCACCCATTTCCCCGAACTCGGCGAACCATCCCCGGAGGTCTACGCAGCGTGGGTGGCCGAAGTGGCTCGACGAACCGCTTCGATGATCGTGGAGTGGCAGCGAGTCGGATTCGTCCACGGGGTGATGAACACCGACAACATGTCGATCCATGGGCTCACCATCGACTACGGCCCTTACGGCTGGCTCGAGGACTACGACCCGGGCTGGACCCCCAACACCACCGATCGCCAGTTCAAGCGTTACCGCTACGGCGCTCAGCCCCAAATTGGGCAATGGAACATCACCCAACTGGCCACCGCGATCCATCCTCTCGTCGGCGAAGTGGATCCTCTTCAGGACGCGATCGAACAGTATGTGGCCACTTTCAACCAGCACTGGTCCCTGATGATGGGCGCCAAACTGGGTATCAGAGCCTTCGACGACTCCCGCGACCCGGCACTCATCGAACGGCTCCTCGAACTCCTGCCCGAGGTGGAGACCGACATGACCCTGTTCTTCAGGGGGCTGGCCGACGTTCCCGTGAGCGACGGGTCTGGTCGAGTTTCAGACGAGGAACTTCTCGCTCCCCTGCTCGGCGCCTACTACGAGCCCGATCGACTCAGCGGCGACGTCCGATCCGCCACGCTCGCCTGGTTGCGCGACTACTCCACGCGTATCGCCACCGAAGGAGGCGCCGATGGAGCGCGACGCGACGCGATGAACTCGGTCAATCCGAGGTTCGTCCTACGCAACTATCTGGCCCAGCTCGCAATCGACGATGCCGAGAAGGGCGATCCTGCTCAAGTCAACGAACTCCTCGACGTACTCCGCACCCCCTACGACCAGCAGCCCGGCCGCGAACGTTTTGCCGAGAAACGGCCCGACTGGGCCCGCTCCCGCCCCGGTTGTTCGATGCTCAGCTGCAGCAGCTGAGCATCGGCCCTCACTCGGCCAGAAAGGTGGCCCTGACGGGGGTTCCCGACGATCCACCGGTGGCACCCTGCACGAAGCCGGTCTCCTGGATCTGCACCGATGGGCCACCACGGGAGCCCCATCGGTGCAGAGACCAGACGAGGTGTTGCCCCGCACTCGAAGCTCCGCAGTCGGGAGGTAGACACCACCGCTGATCCCTGCCGACGAGGTAACGGTGCACGATCCACCGTTCACCACACCGACCCGTATGTCGTCGCCGATGTTGAAGGCGTCTGTGTTGGAGCGCGACTGGAATAAAGCCACCGCGGGAAGGAGCCGTTGTTGCCTCCGTAGTACTCACTCGATGGCCGGCTGCTGATCCGTATGTGGTAGGTACCTGATCCCCAGTTGGCGCTACCCCCGGGGCCGAAAAACCAGAGAACGTTCTCGGCCACAATGTTGACACCGGATCCTTCGATCTTGAACATGGCGTCGAATTCGTATATCCCGGACTCGAACGTGTAGGTGCCCGGCTTGTCGACCTGCACAGAGCCGAACCTACCCGGTGTGAACGTCTTGCTCGCCGGGTCGTAGCTTCCGGATCCGAGTCCGCTCGGTTCGACGAGAGTGGCCCAAGGGTCGTTCACGACGCTCGAATCGCTGGCTGCAAGGGGAAAGCTGTTGCGCTCCCGTTGATACTACTGGTGCCTACAGCGCAGATGCATGCCGAGGGACCGGTCGCGGTGGCAGAGGTGGCGTCCTTCATGTGGAAGGAGGTGCTGCTCGACGAGTTGGCAACCAGGCTTCCCCACACACCCACCACCTGGGCCGCGCCTTCGAGATGGAACGCTTCAGGCCCCGATGGGTCGAGGGCGAGAACGGCCGCCACGATCACGATCGTCTCATCGAGCATCGCCGTGGCGGCCCGGCACACGTCTGAGGGCGTGGCACCGACCGCCGGCGCGAAGAATCCGCGAGACTGGGGACAGACATTGACGTGTATCTGCTGGTGGGGCGGCACTTCGACACGCTGTCGAGTTGAGCGCCACGCCAAGGTTGCTCTCGGCGTTGGCCACTGCCGTCGCGTGAGCGGTGGTGACTGCTCCGGCATCGGCGGCATTGCTCGACAGGTCGGTAGCAGCCGCGAGCGAAGCCATGTCGCTCACGACTGATTCTCTCGCGCCCGCTGGCGAGAGTCACCCAGATCCACCACCAACGCGGCGAACCCGAGCAGGACCACCAGGCTCGCCGCGGTAATCACGATCACGCTGCCACGATCATCGCCACTTCTCATGAGCAGAACCCCCACGACAGGCCCGGAAGGCTCGGCTCGCTGAAAGCCTGGATCTCCACGAGAGACTCGATCTCTATTCGTGACTCGACCTTCACCTTGGCCGCACCATCGTCGAGCAGGGAGGCGTACATTCCCGTGAGCGATTCGTAGGGCAGCTGTACACACACCCGCATGGCGTTGCCCAACTCGTAGCCCGACGTGTCGGGAAAGCTGAGCTTCACCACTGCGTCGGCACCGATTCGGTCCTTGACTTCGCAGACCAGGCCGGCAGTGACGTCGTTGACCGCGCTGGCCCCATAGCTGCAGCTGTGCTCGTCGCGCTCGTGACGCCCACCACTGCCTGCCGGGTGATCTCCCGTGCTTCCTGACGCGTGGTCTGGAGGTCGTTGAACACCCAGGCAAAGTCGATAAACCCCCCGAGAAGGGCCAGTAGCAGCGGCAACACGATAGCTGCATCGCTTGACAGGACGATCACCGCTCCACGACTGCGATCGTTTCGGTCTTTCGCCAATGGCGATCTCATGGTTGGTATCTCACCAGCGCTCCAGCGCGGTCGCTCCAAACGGTCCCACCGGTCGTCGTATCGATGCCCTACCACGCCCATTTGAGCCATTCGATCTATTCCTGTGGGCCCAATGGCTCATCCGCGACTGGTGCTGACAACCTCCTCGGGTCGCACCGTCTTACCGGTGAGCCAGACGACCGAGATCAACATGATTGATCCCCCGACCAGGGTGACCGTGGTGGGACGCTCGTCGAAGGCCAACCAGACCCAGATCGGCGCCAGCACAATCTCCGACATGAGCAGCAACACGGCTTCGGGCGCGGGCACGACGCGTTGGGCGACCGTGTAGAACGGCAGGGGCAACGCAATGAGGGCCGCTCCCGCGAACAGCCCGAGCAGGGAGTCGTGCAAGGAGGCGTGAAACCCACTCCCGGCCAGCGAAACCACAAGTCCGGCACTGCCGGCGGTCATACCGGCGATAACCACGGGCACAAGGGGGTCGATTGCCGGATCCGAACGAATGAGCACCGTGTAGAGACCGAGGGCAAGCGGCAGATAGACCACGACGAGAATCGGCCAACCCAGCCCTGCGTCGAGTCCACCTCCTGCCATGGTGGCCACCCCGACCAACACCCCCAGGGTGGCGAGCATCGCCACCCGCGAAATCCGTTCCCGGAGCAGGAGCCAACTGAAGGCGGCTGCGCTTATCGGAGCAGCACCCTGGAAGAGCAACACGAAGGCGGTGTCGGTGTGGGTGAGGGCCACGATGAATGCGCACATCATTGATCCGAGAAGCACGCCCGCCACCACATGGACCGGTCGTGTCCTCCGAAGCACCACCGCAACCTCCCCCCTTCGCTGTAACACGAGGACCGGCAGAATCACAGCCAACGCGCCGTAACCGCGAAGCGTCAGGTACTGCCAGGCACCAATGTCGTCGGTGGCGCGAAAGATGAGCGAGCCGAAGCTGAAGACGACTCCCGCCCCCAACACCAAAAGCGCACCGCTGCGATGGGTCGGTTCCATCTGGTTCGGCGAGTGGCGTCTAGAGCTTGCTAATCGTGTCGCGCCGCCGGATCGTTCCCGGCGTGACCACCCGCGCGTTGATTCCTCGTAACTCCAGGTCCTTACCGAGCTCGGAGTTGACGAAGCGATGAGCCTCGAGACCGAAACGCTGGGCAATCTTCGCGCAGCCGGCATGGGGCTGATCGGTGATCTCGATCATTCGCTCACCATATGTCGCTGTCGTAGTCACAGGTGCAGCGTAGTCATCCACCGATCAGACACGAGTCTTCGTTTCTGTCAGTGGCTCCCACGCCCGACCGCCGGGCTGAACCGCGCCGACCGCTCCATCGAAGACCTCCAGACACCCAAGGCACCCCCCCGGCAGCTTCTGGTTTCTACCTGACCAGTGCTGCGGCGGGAGTGAGGACGCCAATGAGGCCGAGCTATCCCCGTGACCGACTAACCTCTCTACTCGCGGTGGGAGCGAGAAGTCGGATGCGAAGGAGTTGTTGTGGTGCAGATCGCGACCAGCCGCCACGTCGATCGTGCGGAACTCGACGAGTTCGTCGGTTCGCGCCATCAGGGCATTCTCCTCACCCGACGAAGGGATGAGTGGCCTCAGGCGTCGTTGGTCACGATGGGCCTCGGCGATAACGGAGACATCCTGGTGGCGACCTACCCCGAACGGGCCAAGGCCCGCAACCTGCGACGAGATCCGCGGACTTCGATGGTGGTGATGTCTGACGAGTTCAACGGAGAGTGGGTGCAGTGCAACGGCACCGCGACCGTTATCGACATCCCGGACTCCATCGACGGACTGGTCGAGTACTTCCGCAACATCACCGGGGAGCACGACGACTGGAACGAATACCGCGCTGCCATGGTGCGCCAGGGCAAGTCTCTGATCCGCCTCTCGATCGCACAGTGGGGACCCATCGCCAAGGGCGGCTTCCCCGCCCGTCTGGTCGACCCTGGCTAGTCGGACTCCACCGCCCTGTAGCTGCCGCACCGCGAGATCGAGATTCGCTCTTTTGAGCAAAACGGTACGGAAGTGTCGATTCCGGACAAGAACAGGGGTGGAAAGCTGAGGAGGCGAGCAGTGGATCACACCGTGGATGAGATCCGGTTCCGAGACTTGTTTGACCGCCATCACCGTTCGGTGACGGCCTATTTCACCCGTCGGGTCCCTGATGAGACCGAAGTTCTCAGTGCGACCGACGACGTGTTCCTGGTGGCGTGGCGAAGGCTTGACGACGTGCCGGAGGGCGATGGCGCATTGCCTTGGCTCTATGGCGTTGCTCGCAAGGTCCTCGCGAATCACCGCCGGGGACTGACCCGCTTCACCAAATTGAGACACAAGATCGAGGCTGAACCGATCTACCCGGTCCGAGGCCCGGCCACCGAAGCGATCCTGTCGGTCCAGGAGGAGCAGATGCTGCGGGCCTTGGAGACGTTGCCCTGGAAGCATCGGGAGGTGCTACTCCTCACCTACTGGGAGCAACTGCCGCATAAGGACATCGGTCGTATTCTCGGCTGTTCAACAGAAACCGTTCACGTCCGGCGATACCGGGCCGTCAACCGTCTCAAAGCGGCACTCGGTCAAACCGGACAGGCCGAGAACCCGTCACCTATTCGACTCCAAAGGAGCCAACATGTGGACTGATCATGAAATCGCGGACCTTCTCGAACGCGTCAACCCGCTTCCTGACCCCGAAGCGCTTCCGGATCGCTCTGAGCGCCTGTGGACCTCCCTCGAATCGAAGCGAACGGATCGCTCCGTCCCGGCGACAAAACCCAACTACCGTCGCCGCGCCACACTGGCCGCGGCCGTTGTTGCGGTACTTGTCACCTCCTCGGCTGTCGCGGCAGCCTTGTTCCTCGACCCCGACGCTCCACCGCTCGACCGTGAGTTCGACGCTGTGGAACAGCCGATGCTCACCGTCTACGGAAGTGGACAGGGCATCGCCGACGGGTGTGCTTGGCGACTGGCTTTCGCATCGACCGGTACGCCCCTCGTCGGGGGACCCTGCGGAGTCTTCGAACTCACCGACAATCACTGGGAGATGATCGCAGACGAGGTGGCGGTGGGCGTGTCGTTCATGGACATGACCGTTGATGGTGAAGGCGTTATCTGGGTCGCCAGCCCCGATCAGCCGTTGCGCCGATTGATGGGCGACGGCTTCACAGAGATGGAGATCGGTTCCCCATGGATCGCGGCCGCTCCCGACGGCACGATCTGGGCTGTGGACTTTGGATTCGCGAACACGGGCGGTCTCGTTGCCTACACAGAAGGAGCCTGGCGAACCATCGATGGCACCGAGATGGTGAGCGGGATCGCGGTTGGGTCCGACGGGGTGGTCTGGATGAACGCCGCAACCGAAACCGGAGAGGAACTCGCCCGAGTCTCGCAGGACACATTCGAGATCGTCGACTTCGAAGGACCCAGAGGATCGATCGGTTCCCTGACGACCGCACCCGACGGAGCGGTCTGGTTTGTGGTGGGGACCAATGACACCATCTATCGGCTCGGCGTGTCGGACCAGCTCAGCTACATCGTCCGATATGACGGTGCGTCGTCGACGAGCATCGAGGTTCCCTTCGCCGAGATCAGCGATCTCGCCGTGCACCCCAACGGCACAGTGTGGGCGTCGTCATCTCTCCATGGAATCTTCTCCTACGACGGCGAGAGCTGGACGAGATACGGGGTGGCCGACGGCCTGCCCGTCAACGAGGTTCACTCTCTCGATGTCGCACCGGACGGCTCGGTCTACGCAACCACCGATCAGGGTGTCGTACGCATCCGTACGGAAGGCTGACGACGAGTACACCGCTGCCTAGATCCTGGGGTGTCGCACGACAAAGCAAATGCTGCGGCATCGAAATCGACCATGTGTCACGCGTACAATGCAGCCCACCGACCCTGTAGGTGCGTGGCGAAAGCCGACGAGTGAAGCGCTCCTGCATGAGAGACTCGCAGCAATTCATCCCGGATAGCCAGCCCTGCGGGGTGCCGTCCGGCGTGACTCACGATGGGTGCAGACCTGATAGCTTCTCGCGCTGATCGTGACTGACTGCGCTCTGGCAGCGCGGATCGGGAACAAAGGAGGCTTGCCATGCCCAGAATTGCCGCAGAATTCCGGTTCCCGGAGCTGACCCAAGCGCAGTACGACCGGCTCATCGAAGACTTCGAGGCGGCCGAGGCAGCGGACCCCGACCTGGTCGCCGAACGGGTGATCCACGTCGGAATGCCCGATGGCGACGGCTGGTTTGCTTTCGATGTCTGGGAGAGCGCTGAAGCCTTCCAGCGCATGGGCCAGATGCTCGCCTCGATCTTCGAGGCACACGGCGTCGTGCCCGTCCCGCCGACGGTCTATCCCGTTCACAAGACGATGAGTTGAGATCAAGCGGGTCCGCGGTACTCGAATCGGGTCTGCAGCAGACCCATCTGCGCTACCTGCGTCTGTGTCCTGGCGATCGCGGAGTGAGCGTCCTCCACCCGGTAGTTGTGGAAGCATCGCCACCGACTGCTCAGAGCGAGCGCACGTCATTGCGGGACGGGTCCACCGATCAACGTGGGCTCTGAAGCTGCGGTCTGACGCCACCTGAGGCAAGGGCGGAGAGCGTGTCTCTGAGTGGTTGGCGAGTCATCCCAACCGATTCAGATCTTGCGGATCACATCACCCTGACGAATCGTTCCGGGCACCAACACACGGGCGTTCACGCCACGAAGCCTCAGTTCCTTCCCAAGCTCGCTGTTTACGAAACGGTGTGCCTCCAGGCCGAAGCGCCGGGTGAACTTGCCGCAGCCCGAGTGCGGCTGGTCCGTGATCTCAATGATGGCCCCCTCGCCGTTGGGGTGATAGTCGCCACTCATGTCGATCACCGCGTCGCCGATCGCCAGCCTGGTCCATGCGGGCAGGTTGATAGCACTGAGATCGAGGTCGACAACCAGTTGATCCCCCGCCAGATGCATCCGGTCGGGTCGTTGAGCCACCAAGGCCAGCACCCGGCTGTTCATGATGTTGATCTGCATATCCGGGTGTGAGGTGCCGTCATCGGTGCGGCGAGATCCCCTCACATTCCAGCTGTCGCCCGCGAGTCCTTCCTCGGTATTGAGTTCACCGATGTCGAGCACGACCCGCTCACCCTCGGTGGGCCGCTGCACGATCATTTCGAGTCGACCGTCGTCGGTCGGCGACTGCCTGATGAGCTCGAGCCCGGCCTCCAGCTGTTCGGTGGTGAGATGATCCATCGCAGCAGTCTGGCCGATCGACAGACCCGGCGTCTGGATTCTCAGAGCAGGTGCTCCAGGTGGATGTCGCCATCGCTCTCGCCCACGCGTAGAAAGCCACACGATTCATAGAACGCCACCGCGTCGGCCCAGGGGACGTCGGTCGACACGTGGAGGACCCCCATGCCACGGCGAGCCGCCCGAGTCACGAGTTCGGCAAGGAGCTCTCGACCCAGACCGACCCCCTGATGTGCTTGCGCAACCGACATACGCAGGACGCGACCATCCTCAGGTCCCCAGCCGATCAGAGTCCCAGTGGCGACGATCGCTCCATCCAACTCGCCCACCAGAAGCTCGCCACCCGCATCGACATAGCTGGCCCACAGATCATCGCTGTCGGGATTCGCGCTCGGATCGAACCGAGACCCCCATCGCTGACGCATCCCTTCCTGGATCAGGCCGGCGACGTCGGGCTGATCGTCAGGCACAAAATCGCGGATCAGGAAAGCCACTGCTCCACTCGGTCGACGGGAGCAAAACTCTCGACCAGGGAGTTCGTCGCCAGTTCGGCCAGCCCGTCCTCGTCGAGCGCGGCGAGGTTCCATGCATGTTTGTATTCGGTGAGAAGATCGGTGCTGAACATGGGTGGATCGTCGGAGCCGAGGGTGACGGTGACGCCCGCATCGAGCATCGCCGCGAGGGGATGATCCTCCAACGATTCAACCGCGACAAGAGCAACATTGCTACCGGGGCAGACATCACAAGCGATCCCCTTTTCCACGAGCATGGCGAGCACCTCAGGGTCGCCGACCGCACCGATGCCGTGTTGGATGCGTTCCGCTCCGAACTCCTCGATCGCATGGCGCACCTCCCATGCCGGCCCGTGTTCTCCAGCGTGGCTGACGGTGTGCAGTCCCGCATCACGAGCCCGCTCGAACGCCGATCCGAAATCCTCGGTCTGCCAGTTGTCGGCCGGACCTCCCAGACCAATCCCCGCCACCCGCGGGTGAGTTTGGGCCAGAACCACATCGAGCGCCCGGTGAGCGGCATCGGCTCCCAGATGGGGAGATAGATCGGGGAGCAGCAGCGACGAGATGCCGAGGTCGGCCTCGGCCCGTTCGCAGCCCGCCACGATACCTCCGAGCACTTCTGACCAGTCCGCTTCGCGTTCGATGATGTGGTAGCTCGACGACACATGGAACTCCACGTGGACCGCCCCCTGGCGATGGGCGGTATGGAGATAGTCCTCGGCGATACGCGCGAAATCGTCGCCGTCACGGAGCAGCCCGCACACGAAGAAATAGCGAGCGAGAAACATCGGAAAGCCGTCGAAACGGAGCCACTCACGGATGCCTTCGACGTCGCTGGCGGGCGCCTCCGCTCCGTGACGCTTCGCCAGGCTGAGCATGGTGGCGGGATCAACCGAACCCTCGAGGTGGACATGGAGTTCGGCTTTGGGCAGAGCGCGGGCGAAGTCGGCGGGGAAGGGAGTCATAAGGGATCACGACGCTAGCTGCTCTCCTCGATCGGCGTTGCTTCACCATCTAGCGTCAGGTCATGCCCATCACCCGTCGTCGTCGGTTTGCCGTGCTCCTCACCGTTGTTGGCGCAGTGCTGATCGGCGTGGGCGCGGCCACCACCTCGCTGGCGGCCGACACCGAACGGATCGGCGCCTACTGGGTGAGCGCGGAGCTCACCGACTCCGGTCTCCGTGTCAGCGAGGTAATCGACTACGACTTCGGCATCCAGAGCCGCCATGGCATCTATCGAACGATCCCCGACGTGGTGCAGGGTTCGATCAGCGTCGAGTCGCCAACCGCCCCCGATCATGCCGAGATCAGCACCAGCTATGGCACCACCACGATAAAGATCGGTGATGCTGCTCGAACCATCAACGGCAGACACCGCTACCGCATCGACTACACGCTCGCTTCCGATGCCGTCGTTCAGGGCGGTGTCCTTTCATACAACGCGGTTGGCGACGAGTGGACGGTGCCGATCAATAACTTCGAGTTGAAGCTGGTGGTCAGCGCAGAACTCGACTCCCCGAGATGTGCGATGGGCACGGCCTGGGACGAGAGAGCTTGCAACATCGTCGGTTCGTCTCTCGAGCCATGGTGGACAGTCGAACGAGATCACATCGATCCAGGCGACGCACTCACTGTGTCGGGGCGACTTGGCCCAGCCGACCACGCTGCAGTCGTGCTGCTCGCGCCCACCGGAGCCGCTACCGACCCGGGATCGGGCATCGTGGCGCCCTTCCTCCTCGCCCTGATCGCCGCCCTCGCAATCTCCATCCCCACCATCATCGTGGTGCGCCGGGCCGGCCGAGAGCGGGTGTGGAGCGGAGGCGCGGCTGATGCCGCATGGGGAGAGATCGACGACGAGATGCCGTCAGAGCGCATCGACGAACGTTCCCTGGCCGAACTGGCCACCATCGAGTTCGAACCGCCGCGAGATATGAGCGCGGTGGAAGGAGGGCTCGTCATCGACGAAAGGGTGAGGGATCACCACCTCTCGGCCTGGTTGCTCGAATCTGCGATCAGGGATGAGATATCGATCAGCGGCCAGACGAAGCCTGTCCTACATCGTGGAGATGCACCACCGCATCCGACCGTGCACCCAATCCTCGACGCCATGTTCGGTGATCGCCAGGAAATCGAGCTCGGAAGTTACGACAAGGGGTTCACCGAAGGCTGGTCGCGGCTCAAATCCGACCTCGACGACTGGCTCAACGGATCTCCCCACTGGGACAGCTCGGGCCGCCGTCGGCGCACGCTTGCTCGCGTGGCCGGCATCGTCACGTTCCTCGTCGGGTTGGCGGTCCTCGCGTTCGGGGTGGTCGGCGCGAGTCGAGATGGCGGAGGAGAGGCCACGATCATCATCGGTGCGGCCATTGCCGGTGTTGGAGCGGCCGTGGTCGTTCACTCCTTCGAGTTGCTCGTGCGTACCGAGATGGGCTCCGCCTATTGGCTCAGGGTGGAGTCGTTTCGTCGTTTCCTTCACAACTCAGAGGCCCGCCACGTCAACGAGGCAGCCGAGAAAGGCGTGTTACGCCACTACACGGCGTGGGCCGTCGCCCTCGACGAGGCCGACAACTGGTTCGAGGCGGTCGACACCGCAGCGCGCAACGATCCCTCGCTGCGTTCGAATTTTGGGCGCGACCTCGCCTTCGTCACCCTGGGAAGCCACATCGCCACGGCCTCCAGCGCGGCGTCCACCGCTCCGAGTTCGTCGGGTGGTGGCGGCTTCAGCGGAGGTGCAGGAGGGGGCGGTGGTGGTGGCGGAGGCGGCAGCTGGTGACATAGCCGGTCGGTCCGAACAGGGCTGACGGCCTGCGCACACTGTTAGTCATGCTCACATCCGATTCTCCCGCGGCATCGGTGGGCGCCGCGTTCGAAACCAACTTCGCCATGGAAAACCAGAAGGCGTCTCCGGCCAGGGTTGAGCGCTCCTGGGTTCAGAGGTGCTTGGTCGCCTCCTTGATGGACAGGGGAGACAGCCGGCCTGACTTCTCCGAGCAGTAGCGGCGCACGGCGTCGGGGGCGGTGCGGCCGTATTGGCGCAACGCCCAGCCGATCGCCTTGCGATAGAAGAAGTCGTGTTCGTGGGCGCGGGCATCGCAGTAGGCGAACAGCCGCTCCTCGTCGGTGTGTTCCTTGAAGCGGAGCTGGTGCAGGATCGCAGCCCGAGCGACCCACAGATTGTCGGACCTGATCCATTCGTCCATCACCACCACGGACTCGGGATGGCGTTCGACGATGCTGCCGAGAAGATGGCCGGCGATCTCGTCGACGGTGTCCCACCAGCTATGAGTGATGATTAACTCGTGAACGAGAGGCAGCGACTCCGGCGTGAGCAGGATCTGTTTCCGACGCAGAACCCCCACCGCGGCGTAGTGAAACTCTCGCGGTGTGAGCTGGTAGCAGCGCCGAGCAAACTCATGCAGTTCCTCAGCCGACGCCGGCTGCCCTGCAGCGCGAAGCACCTGCCCACAGCTCGTCTTTCGGGGACCGGCGGCAATCCCGAGAAACTCGAACTGGTCGCGCATGTAGGCCTTCATCCGGACTGCTCGGACCGGATCGGCCATCTCTACGAAAGCCAGCTGGATACCGGTAGCGAGCCTGAGCACTTCGCCGAGCGAGTGAGGCGGGAGGTGTCCGCTGGTAAGGGTGCCTGCACCCTCGGATTACTCGCCTCCGTCGGTCCCGCCAGCGAGACCGACAGTTCCCGTTGTGCCGTCAACTTCGATCAGCTCGCCGACATCGACCCTCGTATCACCCAACAGGACGTGGTCGTCGGCGATAGCCATGCCCTCGACCGACAGGACGGCAGGAATCGCCGAGGCCCTCGTGACCACCGCGGCGTGGCTGTCGTGGCCACCAACAAGGGTGATCACGCCGGCAGACTTCACCATCGCCGCCACATCCCCGGGCGACGACGTGTGCAGAGCCAGCACCACCGGTAGGCCCTCATCCACATCGTCGAGCGCATCGTCGACATCGACATGCAGATGGCCCACACCCCTACCGGGCGATACCGCGAGCCCCGAGGCCAAGCGCCGACCCTGCACAGGAGTGATCAGTTCTTGGGCAGATCCTTGAAGGGTGTGTCCTTGCCGGGACCTGGTTCACGGGGGAGGCCGAGGACTCGCTCGCCGATGATGTTGCGCTGGATCTCATCGGTGCCGCCGTAGATGGAGGGACCGGGAGAAAACATCGTGGTGGTGGCCAGGGAGCCTCCCGTGGACTTGTCGTCCGCGCCTGTGAGCATGCCGTCGGCACCGATCACACTGTTGCCGACCTCCCTGAAGGAGCGGAACAGATCGCTCATGACGAGCTTGCCGATGTTGGGTTCGGCGCCAGTGCGTTGCTTGGGGTCCCTGCCCCTCAGGGTCGAGAGCCGGTTGACCTCGATCTTGGACCAGAGGCGGACCAGATCCTGGCGGAGCACCGGATCGGTGATGCGGCCGTTCTTGACCGCGGCATCGGCGTAGAACTTCCACAGGCCGGGCCCGATCGGCGGAATGCCACGCTCCCCGCCCTCTCGCTGGGTGAAATCGCTGACATTGCGACCCCGGGCGGAAACCTTCCCTGATCCAGAAGCGCTGGCCGGGCTCTTCCCGGCGGAGCCGAGTGACGCCCGTTCGAACATCAAGGTGGTGTTGGCCGCCGCCCACCCGTGATTGAGCTCGCCGATGATGTTGGCGTCGGAAACACGAGCCTCGTCGAGGAACACCTCGTTGAACATAGCCGAGCCGGTCATCTCCACCAGAGGGCGCACGGTGACGCCGGGCTGGTCCATATCGAAGGCGAACCAGGTGATGCCCTTGTGTTTCGGCGCGTTGGGATCGGTACGGGCGATGAGCATTCCCATATCGGCGATCTGGCCGCCCGACGTCCACACCTTCTGACCGGTGATTATCCACTCTTCGCCGTCCTTCTCGGCCTTGGTGGCGAGTCCAGCGAGGTCCGAGCCGGCACCCGGCTCAGAGAAGAGCTGGCACCAGCCGACGCTTCCGTCGAGGATCGAGGGAAGGAACTCGTCGATCTGCTCCTGGGTACCGTGGGTAGCGATGGTGGGAGCGGCCAGCATTCGGCCCAGCCCAGTGGGTGGGCCCATCACCTTGCGGTCGGCCATGGTCGCCATGACCGTCGCGGCTTGGGCACGATTCCAGCCCTTGCCAAAAGCATTCTCGGGAAGGATCGGATGGGCGTAGCCGCTCGGACCGAGTAGGTCCCACCACTCTCCCACGGTCAGCTCTTCGCTCCAGTTGGCATCGAGCCAGGCGTCGACCTCGGCCCGCACCTCTTCCACACTCAGTTCGCTCATGACGACATGTTAGCGAGCGTTCACAAGCGGTACAGCACCAAGCGGCGGATTACACACCCACAGGAGAGGCCGAATGAGTCCTCAGCAGTCTGGGTCTTCGCAGGGGTGGCACTCGGCCTGGATGGTTACATGTCCGATGCCGTGCTCGGCGAGCACAGCGGTGAGCCGGCGCATTACCAACTGGGCGTCATGAAGCTGATCGGTGTCGACCTGCACATGAGCGGTGAGGCTGAGCGTCGCGCCATCGAGAGTGCGTACATGCATGTGATGGGCATCGGTCACCAGAGGGTCCGAGAGCAACAACTCCCGAAGTTCATCCGGGTCGACCCCCACCGGCACCCCATCGAGAAGAACCCGAAGCGACACTCGGGCCAAACGGACCGCCGACCACACAATCAGAGCGACGACCGCCAAGGAGGCAACCGAGTCGATCCAACCCTCATCGGTGAGCAGTACCGCGATCCCTCCGATGAGCACGACGAGCGACCCCAGAGCATCAGCCACGAGATGCAGCACCGCCCCTTCGACGTTGAGGGAACCGCCATGGGCTCCGTGCAGCCACCGTGCGCTTGCCCCGTTCACGACGAGACCGGCGACCGCGATCACCACAACTCCCCCGCCATCGATGTCGTGATCGCCCGAAAGACGATTGATTGCTTCCACGGTCACCAGCACCGCCCCAGCAAGGAGGAGCACGGCGTGGGCCAGTCCGCCAAGGGCATCGGCGCGCCGAAAGCCGAAGCTGTAGCGGCCGGTGGCCGGCCGGACCACAAGGGCTGCGATCCCCACAGCCATCACCAGTGACACGACATCGCTGGCCTGGTGCACCGAGTCAGCGAGAAGGGCAAGTGACCCGAACGCGAGCGCGCCCACCACCTGAACCACCAGCAGCACCGTGTTGGCACCTGCGGCGAGCCCGAGAGCACCGGTGGTGCTAGGACCGTGTTCGTGACTGTGGGGGTGGCCAGAGTCGGCCGTAAACGTCATTTCCGACCTCCGAGAGCCTCCCGACGATGCTACCCGGCACCCTGGCGTCGGCCCCGCTGCTCCTCCTTCAGCCGCGGTATCCATGTCGCCGATACCCGACAGGACCCGCTACGGTTTGCACCCGTGACGACCACCTCAGAACTCCAGGGCCAGTCCTACAAGCGAGGCGAAAAAGTCCGGCTCGTCGACGACATCGCAGGCTATCCCTCGGGCTCGAAGGGCAAGGTTGCCGTAGCCAACGGGATGACCTGGAAGCGCTACTGGGTGCGCTTCGCCGACGGCACCGCGGCGGGCCACGTCGACCATGATTCGCTGGTTCGGGCCAAGGACTACGACAACTTCCTCGTGCTTCGTGAGCGGGAGACGATCGAGGCCGAGAACGCCGCCGAGGAAGCGACCAACGCACCGGCCTCCGCCCCCGCCGAGCAGGTCGGTGGAAGCGACGGCGTGGTGATCAATGGCGTCACCGTTCCCCAACTCCTGCTCGATCGCGCCGCCTCCGCGCGCGTTCGCCTCGGCGGCTAGCTCACCATCAACCCTTCACCCATTCGTCGAGGCGGTGCATCGCCTCGACGCAATCGGAGGTCGGGCCCGCGAACGAGAAGCGCACGAACCGGTGGCCCTCACTCGGATCGAAGTCGATCCCCGGCGTTGCCGCGATCGAGAGTGCGTCGAGCCATTGCGCACAGAGCGCCTGGCTGTCGTCGGTGAGATGGTCGACGCAGGCCCACACGTAGAACGCCCCGTCAGCCGGCGCGAGGCGATCAATGCCTGCGGCCCTGAGCCCGGCGAGTACCACCTCACGGTTCTCGCCGTAGCGGGCGATGTTGTCGGCCAGCTCCTCGTGGCAATCGAAGGCTGCGATCGCGCCGATCTGGGAGAGCGTCGGCGCAGCGATCGTGACGTTCTGACCGATGCGGGTGAGCGCATCCTGAAGCACAGCGGGCGCCACTATCCATCCGAGGCGCCAACCGGTCATCGAGAAGTACTTTGAGAAACTGTTGACCACGATGGCGTCCCGGTCGTACTGCAACGCGCTGGGAGCCGCCTCGCCATAGGTGATGCCGTGGTAGATCTCGTCGGATACGAACCACGCTTCGTTGGCCCGACACCACTCCGTCACTTCCTCCATTCGCGAGTGGTCGAGCATCGTGCCGGTGGGATTGGACGGTGAGCCCCGAGTACCAGCCCATCGACCGGCCCCACCTGCTCGAGCATCTCGACGGTGGGCTGGAAGCGGGTCTCCATCGTGGTGGGAACATCGACCACCTCCACACCGAGAGCGGTGAGAGAATTTCGGTAACACGGATAGCCCGGGGATGGAACGGCAACACGATCGCCGGCATCGAAGGCGGCAAGAAAGGCCGCCACGAAGGCCCCCGAAGCACCGACGGTCAACATGACCGACTCCGGGTCGACGTCCACGCCATACCAGTCTCGGTAGTGGGTGGCGACGCGGCGACGCAACGCCATGAGGCCGGTGGCGGTGGTGTAGCCGAGAACGTCGCGGTCGAGCCCCTCGTGGGCGGCTGCGATCACACCCCTGGGTGCGCGCTCACGTTGCTCTGCCGCCCGCATCACCTCCATCACATAGAACGGCGCGATATCTGAGCGCCGGGCCGGCGTGCGTGCCATGGGTACCTCCTCGGGCCGAGATACTCCCATGTTTGGATCGGGGTGCTCGGATCGGGTTCGCTTTCGATCAATCCCCCTGCTCGGGGTACGATCCCATCCCGTGGCACAGACCTGTGGAATCAGCGGCGGTTCGGGCGCGGGGAAGACCACGCTCACCCGTCGGCTCATGCAGGAGCTGGGCCCCGATGGCGCGTCGGTCATCGCCTTCGACTCCTACTACCGCGATCAGGGCCACCTCTCGCCGGCCGATCGTTCCCTCGTCAACTACGACCATCCCGACTCTCTCGACCACGAACTCTTCGCCCGAGACGTCGACCGACTCCGAGCGGGGTCGGCGATCGAAGTTCCGATCTACGACTTCTCCACCCACACGCGAACGAAGGAATCCACCCGCGTCGAACCAAGCGGTCTGGTGATCGTAGAAGGCATCCTTCTGCTCAGCTTCCCGGGCATCGTGAGCCTCCTCGACTTGGCGGTCTTCATCGACGTGCCCGAAGACGTCCGCCTCGAACGCCGGATCCGTCGTGATGTGGCGGAAAGGGGCCGCGAACCCAAGGACGTCCGCCGCCAGTTTGCGGCCACCGTCGCTCCGATGCACGACATGTACGTCGAGCCCTATCGTCATCTGGCCCACCGCATCCTCGAACTTCACGAGGACTACGGCGATGTCTCACGGGAACTCGCAAGCAGGTTCAACTCGGTGGATGACGCCACCGGTTGATCCTCAGCGTCATCTGCCATCGAGCCTCATAGATTCACCCAAGTGTCTGATCATGTTCTAGGGCGACGACTCCAGTGGGCCACAATCTCGTGGAACTCCATCGAGGTGTTCGTCACCATCACCCTCGGCCTGGCCGCCCGATCACTCGCCCTGATCGCGTTCGGCCTCGATTCCCTGATCGAAGTGTTCGCCTCCCTTGTCGTGTTGTGGCACATGGGTGATACCGACGACGACCCCCACACTTCACGAGACATGATGGCCCAGCGGCTCCTGGGCCTTGCGTTCGGCCTTCTCGCCACCTTCCTGCTGGTGGCCAGCGCACGCATCCTGTGGCTCGGAACCGAACCCGACTCGTCGCCCTTGGCCATCGCCTATCTATCCGTCACTGCGCTGGTGATGTTCGCCCTCGCTCGCCTGAAGCGCCGCGTCGGTACCCGCCTAGGGAACGAACCCTTCCAGGCCGAGGCGTCCATGACCTTCCTCGACGGCTGCCTCGCCACCGGAATCCTCGCCGCCCTGGTGCTCAATACCACCCTCGGCTGGTGGTGGGCCGACCCGCTCGCTGCCGCGGTGGTGGGTCTCGCCGCCGCAACCGAGGCCAGGAAGGGATTCAGCTCCGATCGGGCAGACCCGACCGGGGTCAGGCAGTGAAGGCGGCCACCGTCTCGACGTGTGAGGTGCCGGGGAACATGTCGATCACGGTGTAGCGATCGAGACGCATTCCGGCCTCGCCGAGAAGCTTCACATCGCGGGCAAACGAGCCGGGTTCGCAGCTGACCAACACGAACAGCTGGGGCTCGGCTCGCACCAGGGCGTCGACCGCGGCCTTGCCCAATCCCTCGCGGGCAGGATCGGCCACCACGACAGCGGCCGGAGACGCGCTCCAACGGGCGACGTCGGATCGAATCACCTTCACGTCGGCTCCCGCCAGGTTGACGCGGGCATCGGCGATCGAATCGCGGCCCCGCTCTATCGCGTGGATGCGACGGCTCGCACCGACCGTGCCACCAAACACCCCGATGCCCGCATAGGCGTCGACGAACGGGCCATCCCCGCCGAGTTCGTCGACCATGGCGGTGACCTCCTCCACGAGGGCGTCCACACCAGCCGGGCGATTCTGGAAGAACGAGCGGGCCGACACCCGCCAACGACGCCCTCCGGCTTCCTCATGGATCCACGCCCGACGACCACTGTTGAGGTCGGCGTCGCTGATGACCAGTACATCGTCGGGGAGTTCGACCCCGAAATCGCTCCCCCCGATCAGTGCCATGCGCTCACCGGTACGACTTCCGACGCGGATCGTCACCTCGTCTGCCTCGCCGAAGTTGCCATCGACGAGAAGTTCCTCGACCCGAGGGTCGACTGCCTCACAACTGTCGGGCACGATCACGTCGTGGGAGGCCCGTAGCCGATAACCGGCTCGCCCCGACACCACAGCAGCCCGCACGGTGGTGCGCCCGTGATCGTTCTCGAGGGCGCGGGTGGACGGCACGGGTGCCTCGACCCCGGCCCTCGTCAGCTGGTCGACGACCATCGACTGTTTCATTCGCATCGCTGCCGATGGGGCGACATGGAGAAGGTCGCAACCGCCACAGCCTTCGAGCTGGTGGGCGCAGGGCACCGGTATGCGATCGGGTGATGGCTCCTGAACGGTGACCACCCGACCACGCGACCAGCGCTTGTCGACACGGGTGATTTCCACGGTGACGGTCTCGCCCGGTAGGGCTCCCTCGACGAAAATCACACGGCCATCGTCGGCCCGAGCGACGCCCGCCCCATCCCGCGCCGTGGCGGTCACGCGCAGTTCCACGAGGGAACGGTATCGGCGCCCGCCGCGATTAGGGTCGCGAGCGTGACACGACCAGTCGAGATCGCTCCCTCCGTTCTGCCCGCCGATTTCGCCCGCCTCGGTGAGGAGTGCGTCGCCCTCGAAAGAGCCGGCGCCGATCGCATCCACTGGGACGTCATGGATGGTGTCTTCGTGCCCAACATCACGATGGGCCCCGACATCGTCGCCGCTCTCCGCAGCCACGTGGAGATCCCCTTCGAAGCCCACCTCATGGTGGTGAAGCCCGACGACTTTGCTCCCCTGTATGTGGATGCGGGCTGCTCGACGGTGATGGTTCACGCCGAGGCATGCACCCATCTGCACCGCTCGCTTGCCAACATTCGAGCATTGGGAGCGCGGTCGGGGGTGGTGCTCAATCCTCACACCCCGGCCAACACCGTTGCCCACGTTCTCGACCAGACCGACCAGATCCTGGTGATGACCGTCAATCCCGGGTTCGGCGCACAGAGCTATATCCCCCTCACCGACAAGATCGCCGAGATAGCGGCCATGGTCGACTCCAGCGGCTACGGCATCGACATCGAGATCGATGGTGGCGTGTCCGCCACCACCATTGGAGAGGTAGCAGCGGCAGGAGCCAACGTGTTCGTGAGCGGATCAGCCCTTTTCAACTACGACGACCGCGCCGCTGGCGTGGCGGAGCTCAAGGAACTGGCCGAAGCCGCCCGCACGTGAGCTTCTACGACGAGCACCATCTCTACTTCCAGGAGCGATTCCAGAGCCGCGATCTCGTTCATCACCAGCCGTGAATTCTTCTTCCTCTTCATCGACTTCGAGACCCCCCACCGCGTGCGCATCCACGCCAACGCCACGGTGAGCGCCGACGATCCCCTGCTCGAGAAGTTCCCCGGTGCCCAGGTCTTGGTGAGGGCAAGCATCACCGAATCGTTCATCAACTGCGGGCGCTACATCGTGAAGCACGACCGGGTTGCGCCCTCGCCGTATGTTCCCGATGCCGACGGCGATGCACCCCTGCCCGCGTGGAAGCAGGTGAGCGACATCAGGCCCTTTCTTCCACCCGACGATCAGCAGCGAGCCAAAACCGCGGGCCCCGGGCTCACGATCGAGGAATACAACGATCTCGTCGGTCGCGGCGAAGCCTGAACCGACCCGACGGGCGTCGGTTCAGATCATTTCTCCGCGGCGGACGATCACGTGATCGATGATGCCGTAAGCCTTGGCTTCCTCGGCGGTGAACCAGCGATCACGGTCGGAATCGGCCTCGATCTGTTCGTAGGTCTGGCCGGTGTGCTGAGCGATGCGCTCCTGCAGGAGCTTCTTGGTGTAGGCCATCTGCTCGGCCTGGATGGCGATATCGGTGGCCTGGCCCTGAACCCCACCCAAGGGCTGATGCATCATGATTCGAGCGTGAGGCAGGGCATAGCGCTTTCCGGGGGCACCGGCGCACAACAGGAACTGGCCCATCGAAGCTCCCAGCCCCATACAGATGGTGCCCACCTCGGGCTCGACGAACTGCATCGTGTCGTAGATCGCCATACCCGCGGTGACAGAACCACCCGGCGAGTTGATGTAGAGCCAGATCGGCTTTTCCTTGTCCTGACCCTCGAGAAAGAGTAGCTGGGCCGTGATGTAGTTGGCAATCTCGTCGTTCACATCGGTGCCGAGCACGACGATGCGATCCTGAAGCAAGCGGTAGTAAATGTCGGCTTGGGGGTTTCCGACCATTGCGGTGGAGTTGAGCTGCGGAGGCAGAGGCTGCGAAGGCGAGGTCATAGGTGCGAAGGGTACCGCCCAAGATCGCTAGCCTGGCACCACGCCCGCGGACGTGGCGGAATTGGCATACGCGCCAGGTTTAGGTCCTGGTACCCGAAAGGGTGTGGGGGTTCGAGTCCCCCCGTCCGCACCACGAAGTTGCAGGTCAGCGGCCTGCGAAGCTCTTGGTTCTGGCCAATTGGTCACGAAATGGTCACACCGGCTCGGAAGTCGGCCGCTACGTCCGTCTGTTTGGTCGAGGAATGCCCAGCCGAGGACAGAAGACCTTGGGGACATGATGAACGAGGATGGAGCCGAGGTGGCCCCGCGGCTATTCGGGATCGTGCACCAGCCAGAGCTAGCTGGAGGTGTGAAGCTGACCCGCTCCGGTTGACACCTGCGGGTTATGCGGCGTGAGCCGCTTGTAGGTGTTGTTCTTCGTATCGGACGGGTGCGGTGTTGTCGAGTGAGGTGTGTCGCCGGCGGTGGTTGTACCAGTCGATGAAGCGCATGATTTCGTATCGGGCTTCGGTTCGGTTGCGGAATCGTTTGTTGGCGAAGAGCTCGCACTCGAGCGTCGCGAACCATGATTCGGCCATCGAGTTGTCGTAGTAGTCGCCAACGGATCCCATCGAGAGTTCGATGCCGGCGTGGCGGCAACGACGCCCGAACTCAAGCGACGTGTACTGACCAGGTTCAACCAGTCGTTGCAACACCAGCTTGTTGGAGAGAGCGTAGGTGGCGACTGGGGATCAGCGAAGAACACTGGGATATCGGTCTCGACGGTGAACTGGGCGTGGGCGGAGAGTTCCTTTCCTCGATCCCAGGTGAGTGATCGACGCAGCTGTTCGGGCAGAGTGCTCATCGAGTTCGCGAGTGCGTTCTTCATCGTGATCGCGCCGTAGCCGGCGAGCGCGGGGCCGTTCTTGGGAGTGTGCTTGTGCCGGTAGCCGGGCTCT
>CAXMSE010000095.1:0-9675 GCA_964196195.1 uncultured Gammaproteobacteria bacterium
AAAACGTCCCGCCAAAGCTGTCCTTGTCCTCCAAAGCAAGTCCGGGAACGGCTACGCGTTCGACGGCAACCATCGCGCCCTCAATGCCTGTCTCCACAATGAGGACTGGATCGAAGCGATCGTTTTGCCCGCGGACCAGGGAGATTGGCACTGAGCCGGTTCAAGCAGCCCGTGTGCGTTCCGAAACTCTGTCGTCGCTGGGTGAGTGAGCGGTGCGGCCGGTGGGTGTTGTAGTGGTCGAGGTAATCGTCGTCGAGGTTCGGGATGGGTTTGCGGCGTGTCTCGAGTCACGATGGCATCGCCGGTGAGGAGGGAGTTCAGGGTCGAACTGTGGCGGGCGCGATGACGTGCTGGAGCGGCTCGCCGTCGAGCATTGCTCGCAGGTTGGTGAACTCGCGGCGGCGATTTTCGACGTCGAGGACGAGATCGGCCTGGGCCGAGTGGGGCGTGAGGGTGACGTTGGCGCGGGGGTCGGCGATGAGTTCGACGAAGGGATCCTCGGGCCGGACCGGTTCCCACCGGAAGCCATCGGTGGCGACCCCCGCCAGATGGCCGGAGCGGTAGCCCCTGGCCACCGCCTCCTCGTCGAGAAGGGTGCTCGCTCCTGAGCTGACGAGGAGCGAACCCGGCTTCATGCGCTCGACGAACGAGCGGTCGATGCTTCCTTCGGTCTCAGGGGAGTGGGGGAGCAGCAGGACAATGATGTCGCTGCGTTGCTGGATCTCATCGACCGTGGCGTACTGCACCCCGAGGTCGTGCTCGGCGGAGCCCGGCAGCGGGGTGCGGCGGTTGTAGAGGACGGTGCAGTCGAAGGGTCGGAGCAGGCCGGCGAGACTGGTGCCGATCTCCCCGAAACCGATGATGCCGACCGTGGCGTCGCGGATCTGGCGCACGCCGCTGAAGCCGGACCAGTTGATCGCGAAGGTGTTGTCGTCGCAGCGCTGGGGGACGCCCCAACGATCGCTCGCCTCGCCGACGACGATAGAGGCGGCCCGGGATCGTTTCACGAGGGTGAGGATCTGCATCATCACGTGTTCGGCCACCATCGCGAGCTGGGGGAGTGGCCAGTTGCACAAGGGCACGCCCGCTTCGGTGGCGGCTTCGAGATCGATGTCGTGGACCTGGGAGCCGAGGCGTTGGATCAGCCGTAGGTCGGTAGCCGCTTCGATCATCGGTCGGCTGATCTCGCCGGTGCGCTCCGACACCAGGAAGTGAGGGCCGATGGCAGCGATCGTCTCGACGATCTCGTCGGGTGTCGGCGAAGCCAGCATCGTGATGTCGAGTTCGGACGGAGCGGCTTCCAGGGCGAGTTGTTGATGGACCGGAGGGCGACTGGTGATGAAGAGGGTGGGTACTCCACCGGCCGGAGCCATCACACGACGGGCCAAGCGGGAGCGAGACCCTCGACCCCGGCCCGACGGGCGACGTCGTGGAAACGTCCTTGGACATCTTCGAGGATCGCGCCCTCGTCCATGGTGAGAACCTGACGGCCGCGCATGATCAGTCGGCCATCGATCACCACTGTGTCGACATCGCCGCCCTGAGCGGCGAAGACGGCGGTGGCCACCGGGTTCCACACCGGCTGAAGATGTGGCGCATCGGTGTTGATGGAGATGAAGTCGGCCTTCTTGCCTGCCTCGAGAGAGCCGATCTCATCCTCGAGCCCGAGGGCGCGGGCACCGTTGAGGGTGGCCATCTCCAGTACCGCCTCAGACCTGAGCGCGGCACGGTCGCCGGCCCGCTGACGGGCGGTGTGGCAGGCGATGCGAAGGTCGCGCAGGATGTCCATGTTGGCGTTGCTGGGTGCACCATCGCACCCGATCGTGACGTTGACGCCGGCGTCCAGCATGTCGGTGACCCGAGCGGGGCCCCAGGCGGCCGCGGCATTGTTGCCGGCGTTATGCGACACCGATGTGGCGGTCTCGGCGAGGATGGCGATGTCTTCGTCGTCGGCGATGGTGCAGTGGGCGAGGACGCTGCGTGGTCCGAGGAGCCCGTGGCCCTGGGCGAATTCGACATGGCTTCGATAGCCGTGTTCGCGGGCGTAGTCGTTGTCGTGGGGCAGTTCGGCGAGATGGATGGTGAGGCCCATGTCGCGTTCTCGGGCCAGGGCCGAGACCTCGTCGAAGAGGGTGGGATTGTTGGCCGGCTCCGCGGAGCGGCAGCCGAACCAGATCTGGAGCCGCCCATTGCCGGCTCCTTCCCACTTGTCGTGGGCCGCGAGGGTTCCCTCGATCGACGACTCCCGGGTCTGCCACATGCCGTGGTGCCAGCCGAGTTCGTCGCGGGTCTCGGGGCTCACGTCCATCGCGACCTTCCCGAGAGCGGCCCGGATGCCGGAGTCGATGCACATCTCGGCGATGCTGTCGATGCCGTAGTGCTCGGCCAACAGGCACTCGATGAAGCCGGTGGTGCCCGACTTCAGCATCTCGAGCACACATAGCGATGCGCTGGCCCGGGCGTCGTCCTCGGTGTAGGAGCCCTGGAGCGGGAAAATTCGGCCGAAGAGCCAATTGGAGAACTCGCCCACTGCCCCGCACTCCGAGATGCCCCGCAGCATGCACTGGGCGGTGTGTACGTGGGTGTCGATGAGGCCGGGCATCACTATGTGACCGGCCAGATCGGTGGTGTCCTCACCCGGATGGGCGGCGACGAGGTCGGCGGTCTTGCCCACCGCCTCGATGCGGTTCTCCTTGGTGACGATGGCACCGTCCGCGATGATCTCGCGGCCCGCGTTCATGGTGAGGATGGTGGCGTGGGTGAAGATCATGGGTGAGGGTCTCTGGTGGTGGTCAGGGGGTCCAGTCGGTGAACGCATCCACCACTGGCTTGATGTCGGGCATGAGGGGATAGAGGATCGGGCAGGTCACCCCGGCATCGACGCACTCGGTCGAGGTGGACGAACTCACCCTCGTAAGTGACCTCCTCCATCGTGAAGAGCCGGCGGATGGCCTCGATGTTCTCTCGCATGGCGGTGAGCGGCTTGCGCCGATCGGCTCCCACATCGTGCTCCAGGTGGCGGCGATCACCGCCGGGTTGCGGGTGTCGGCCTGCCAGATCTCGGAGAACCCCTTCTCCTCCGCGTACTTGGCGATCTCGATCTCGTAGCGGATGTCGTGCTTGTCCTGGAGGTAGAGGGCCATACGTTGTGCCATGGGCTCACATCCTATGCTCTGTCGTCCGACCGCCAGTCAGAACCGTTTACCAATACCAATGATTGTTCGCCAGCAGAAAACGGCTAACGGAGGTCGAGGGCTCAGGCGCCGCTCGTGGCAAGGGGCAGGGTGATGGTCACAGTGGTGCCGCGGCCGGGGGTGCGGTCGATGTGAAGGGTGTCGAACCGCTAGTAAAAAGAGAGGCCGACCTGGATGGGTCCTCGGCCGTACCCGACGCGGCGGCCGCAGCCGTCGTTGCCGGAGCTTTCCCCAATCGACCAGTGGTCGTGCTCGCCGACCATGTCATCCACACCGGCGAGCGCTTGTTCCAACGTGTCGAACCGCCGCTCGTCGAGGACCGTCGCGTTTAGCAAAATGAAGCATGTGGACATGAAAATCTCCACACTCTGCCGAATGAGCGGCTGCGGCCAGTGGCACAGCGCCGCAGCCCAAGACAAGACCCCTGAGAGAACCAGAGGTCTCGCCTACCGCGAGAGTACGACCGGGAGCGTTGCTCCGCCATGAGCTAGATGGCTCAAGCCGGCGAGGGCTGTTGGGCACACCGTCTGGTGGGTCGGCTAGTGGGCCTCAACGACTACTCGGCTGCTTCCACGGCCGGCAACGACCGATATCTTGAACGGACTCGATGATGGCTGTCCTGGAGTTGGAGGCTGCGGCAGGTGGTGGCTCGCACAAGTCGGGGGTTGCCGACCTTGTGGCTGGTGACGAGGCCCGCGGACTGGGCTCGTTCGATCTCTCGATACACGGAGCTGACAGGAATTCCGAGGCGGCCGGCGAGATCAGTCGGGCTAACCTCGAGCTCGTCGCCGGCGTTTCGGGACCTTCTGCCCTGCTGTTCGTCGCATGAGGGGTGCATCCTGCTGGTATGGATGATTCAACGGTGATTGAACTGTGTCGGGCGTTGGGCGACCCGGTTCGGCTGGCGATCGTGAATGAGCTCCGCCGTGGGCCCCAGTGTGCTTGCGCGTTGGCTGATGTCGCGTCGGTTTCGCCGTCCTTGCTGTCGCATCACCTCAAGACGCTGCGAGACGCCGGCCTGATCACAGGCGAACGAAGGGGCCGTTGGATCGACTACTCACTCGCTCCGTTGGTGCTGGATCGCCTGTCAACTTCGCTCACCGCCGATCAGGCGGGTTCGAGCGGCGCAACCGAGGGGGAGGCGAGTGCGTCGTGGGCTTGTTCGAGCGTTTCCTGACGGTCTGGGTTAGCGGCGCGATCCTGGCTGGTGTCGGGCTCGGTCTGGTCGCACCGGATGTCTTCGAAGAGGTCGCCGGGATGGAGGTCGCCCAGGTCAACCTGGTGG
Source organism: uncultured Gammaproteobacteria bacterium (assembly GCA_964196195.1). Lineage (GTDB taxonomy): Bacteria > Actinomycetota > Acidimicrobiia > Acidimicrobiales > Aldehydirespiratoraceae > OFTM10. Next base: position 4,480 of record CAXMSE010000095.1, read on the forward strand.
TGGCGGTGTTGATCTGGTTGATGATCTACCCGATGATGCTCAAGGTCGAGCCTGATTGCCTGGGTGAGGTCGCGCGCCGTCCCAAGGGGCTGGCTCTGACGTTGACGATCAACTGGCTGGTGAAGCCGTTCACGATGGCCGGGCTGGCGTTTGTCTTCTTCCGGTTCGTGTTTGCCGATCTGGTGCCGGCGGCGGAGGCCGAGGAGTACATAGCGGGGATGATCTTGTTGGGGGTCGCACCTTGCACCGCGATGGTGTTCGTGTGGAGCCAACTCACCAACGGCAACCCGAACTACACCCTCGCCCAGGTCTCGGTCAACGACCTGATTCTGGTCTTCGCGTACGCGCCGATAGCGGGCCTGCTGCTAGGTGTCACCGGGCTGACGGTGCCGTGGGGAACGCTCATCGCGTCGGTTGCGATCTTCGTTGTGGTCCCACTCGGTGCTGGATTGCTCACTCGTTCGTCGCTGCTTCGCCGCAGCGGCCCCGATGCCGTTGAATCCCTCGCGGGCCGGTTGAAGGCGACGTCGGTGATCGGGTTGTTGCTGACCGTTGTGCTGTTGTTCGGGTTCCAGGCCGAGACGATCGTGGATCAGCCGGCGAGGGTCTTGATGATTGCAGTGCCTCTGCTCATTCAGAGTTACGGGATCTTCGCGATCGGGTACGGGGCGGCCCGAGCTATCAAGCTGCCGTTCGACGTGGCTGCTCCCGCCGCGATGATCGGCACCTCGAACTTCTTTGAACTAGCGGTGGCGGTGGCAATCAGCCTCTACGGGCTCGGATCGGGAGCGGCGCTGGCGACCGTGGTCGGAGTGTTGATCGAGGTGCCCGTGATGTTGTCGCTCGTGTCGTTCTCCAACCGCACCAAAGGATGGTTCCCCGATCAGGACGACACCCCTCGATCTGAGCTGGATGCGTTGGGGCACACAACAGCGGCCGCGCGGCCATGAGGAGGCCATGATGAACTGTTTGGATTGTGCATCGAAAGACCATTCGACCCCTGCCATCGGGGTGTGCCACGACTGCGGCGCCGGCGTGTGTGTCGATCACGCCGTCGTCCGCGACCGGCACCTGACCCGGATCATGACAATCAGCATGGAGGTGGAGGTCGACCCCCCGGCCCGCATTCTGCGCTGTGGGGTGTGCTCTGTCGCGGTTGACGCCGTCCGCGAGGCGAGTCGCCCCACACGCCGTCACCGTTCCAAGAGGTCCAGGCACTGAGATCGTCGGCCGTGACGACGCAACGGTTCTGCTGCATCTGATCCTCTTGGCACTCGGCGGGTTCGCGCGGAAGTGTGATGGACTGTCGCGATGCTGACGCCGACGACCGAGTACGCGACGACGTCGGATGGGCTGTCGATTGCTTACCAATTCTTCGGTGAAGGCGATCAGGTCATCGTCTGGGTCACCGGAACCGCGTCGCATGTCGAACTGTTTTGGGACATACCGGGCTGGGCGCACACACTGCGGCGACTGTCTGCGCACAGTCGGTTGCTGTGGTTCGACAAGCGTGGTGCCGGCCTCTCGGACCGCTCGCTCGGGTCGGGTTCGCTCGAGAATCGTATGGAAGACATCCGAGCGGTGATGGACACCGCCGGCATCGAGTCGGCAGTGCTGGTAGGGGTGTCGGAGGGAGGAGCGATCGCGGCCGCGTTCGCGGCGACGTTCCCGGAGCGGGTGAGCAAGCTCGTCATCATCGCCTCGTGGGCCTACTACCCAGAGGCGGGCGACGGGGCCGGCTACTTCGAGCGATTCTGGGGCACGGGCCGGCTGATGGAGCGGAATTGGGCTCAGGGAATGTCGGACCCCGCGCTCCTCGGCCGCATGGAACGGGCGATGGGCTCGCCACGAAGCATGGCGGCGCTCGTCGGGCTGTTCAAGGTTCTCGACGTTCGGCCCGTGTTGCCGCTCGTTTCGGCACCGTCGCTGGTGATCCATTGCACCCACGACCACGTGATCCCCGTGGAACACGGGCGGGAGTTCGCTTCGCTGCTTCCCAACGCTGAGCTGGTCGAGATCGAAGCAGCGTTCCATGCGAGCGCTCGACCAGAGGACATGGATCTGTTTTGCGACGCCATCGAGCATTTCCTGCCCGGCGACACCATCGCCGGCGCATCGGCTGAGCGCTTCCTGGCGACCGTGTTGTTTACCGACATCGTTGGTTCGACCGAGCGAGCGGCGGCCGAAGGCGACTCGCGGTGGGCCGAACTGCTCGACGACCACGACCGTTTGTGCCTCCGAACAATCCAAGACGCGCGAGGCCGCGTCGTGAAGATGACCGGTGACGGAATCCTCGCCACGTTCGACGGCCCCGCGACCGCGATCGATGCCGCCCATCAGATCATCGATCAAGTGGGGGTGCTCGGTCTGCAGATCCGTGCCGGCATTCACACCGGCGAAGTCGAGCGCCGAGGTGACGACATCGGCGGTATCGGCGTGAACCTGGCCTCCAGGGTCATGGGGGCTGCGGGCACCGGCGAGGTCTGGGTGTCCTCGACCGTGCCGGGCCTGACCATCGGCGCCCCGATCGAGTTCGAACCGAAGGGGCCGCACGACCTCAAGGGAATCCCCGGCGTGTGGGAGCTGTTCGCCGCTCGTCGCGCCTTGTGATCGAACCCCAGCCAGATCTGGAGTTGACGATCTCCCAGGCGGAGGTTGTTCTCGAAGCCTGGCTGGCTGTTCCGGTGGTTTGCTCAGAGATCCTGCCGCTCGAGGGTGGGTTGGTGAACTCTGTCTTCCAGCTGAAATTCGACCGGCAACCTCATCGCGCGGTCGTCAAGGTCCACGGAGCCGACGGAGACCCGTTCGTCGCGGAAGCTCGTGCACTCGAATACCTCCACACCCAGACAGGCTGCCCGGTTCCGGCCGTCTATCTGCACGACAGCTCCGCTCGCCTCATCCCCCATGCCTTCTTGCTCGTCGAACACATTGAGGGCGTTTGTCTCAACAGTGTTGATCTCGACGCGGCCCAACGCACCGACATCGAAGCTCAGCTCGCCGCACTGCTCGGCGAGCTACACCACCACAAGGGCGCCAGATGGGGCCGTATCGATACCGATGAGGGATCGGGGGACTGGGCCGACCTCTTCGTGGCGCGCCTCGTTGACGCGCGAGCCCATCCCGCGGTGGGGGAGAGACTGGCGCCCGACGTGCTCGCACGCGTCGACGAAGCCATCGTGGCCGCTCGACCGGCGCTCCGCGACTCCGGCAACCCGACCCTTGTCCATGGCGACGTCTGGGAAGGCAACGTGATCGTGCGGCTCGAGGGTGGACGATGGCGGCTTGCTGCCCTACTCGACCCAGATCTCCAGTTCGCCGATGTGGAGTTCGAGCTGGCGTACCTGGAGGTATTCGACTCTCCGCGGCCGGCGTTTTTCGCCGCTTACACCGATCATCAGACCTTGAGGCCCGGCCATGAGCAACGTCGCTTCTTCTACTGGTTGCACACAGCGCTCGTCCACGTTGCCTTGTTCGGTGACGAGTCCTTCTGCGAGTTCACTGCGAGAACCGCTGAGAATATCGGTCGGCTCCAGGCATCATGAAGCAGGTGAACGGGTTGGTGAAGCTAGCGTTCACCGTATGGACGAGTCTCCGGCGTTGTCGAAATCCGAGCGGAAGAAGGCTCGTCGACGCGAACGGAAGGCAGCGGAACGCGCCGTCGCTCAGGACCTCCGGGCTCTTGCCGACGCGGCAGTCGAGCTGGCTTTGGAGCTCGCCCCCGAGGTGGCCGATTCGCCGAAACGCATTACCAGCGAGCGCTTGATCGATGTCTCGGTGACGACTCCCGACGCGGCCCGGTTCATCCTGAAGCGGATCAACGAAGCGCTGGCCTACGGAGAATGGCTAGATGAGATCGAAGCCTGGGTGTGGGAGTCGGACCGGTCCAACCGCCCGCCGCTTTCTGAGTCCGGTCGCGAAACCGGCGTCGAACTGCGGCTCGAGCAGGTGTCATCCTCGCCTCATCGCCCCCCGACAAACTAGCGAGATCGGGGCACGGCCAGCACGTAACGGATGGCGTGGTCACATCATCAGCGCCCCCGTTGGCGGTCGACCCGGCAGGCCAGGCGACGTCGAAGCTCCTGCAGGTAGCCAAGAAGTAGGGTCAGTCATCGGGGCGGACTCAGTCACCCGCCATCGAGGAGGTCGCATCGTCATGCCCGAAGGTCAACGAAAGCCCCTCACCTATTTGCCGGACGGTACCCCTGGAGACTTGCGCGCCTTCGTCCGGTGCCACAAAGACTCGGTCGTCATTGAGCCGGGAGAAATCGGCTGGCTTCCGGGCATGCCCGCCCTCGACCTCGATTTCGAAGAGGCGACAGATGGGTCGATCACGCTCCGCCTGGGGGGCGAATACGTCAACATCACTGTCCGTGTAGCGATCGTGGGCGGCAAGCTTGTCGCCGACACATCGAACATCCCCGTTCCCGGAGATGCAGCAGATAAGTGGATCGCCAACCTCAATGCAGATCTGGGGGCGGAACCGAAACCCTCTCAGTTCGCGGGGGCGTCGGTTCGAGACGGGAAGCTTCACCTGTCCAAGGAGCTAATCACCGCGACGAGCGACGACACGACGGTCGCCGCGTCGACCACTGCGGCCGCGCCACAGATGGTGCAGCCGCCTCTCGACCCGGCCCCACCTCCGGCCCCGGACCCGCCCCCGGATCCTGTTGGCATCGGTGAGTCCCGAAGCGATTCCTCTTCACCGGACAGTCTTAACTTCGTCCCCGAACCGGTGGAGGGGGAGGGTGAGGGTCAGCAGTGGAGGTTCTACCCTGACAAACATCACCATGTTCCAGACCTCTCCGAGACCGAGCTCCCCTTAGGGGCCGGCATCTCCAACGAGGCCATACTGGAGCTGTTCAACCCGGACATGACCAGCGATGCACTCGAAGAGTCTCGTCGCAACGCGATTCCCGACGACGAGTTCGACAGCTGGGGCAGTGTCGCCCCGCCGTCCCACGCGGCAAGAGGTGGCGGATCAGGCTTTCTCTCCTCCCTGCCCATATCGCGGATCGCGTTCGGCGTGGGCGGAGGGTTACTGGTACTCATCGTTGTAGCGGCGTGGTGGGCGAGCTCAGGAGGCGGCGCCAACTCAGAGGACCCGGGCTCGTCAGTGTCGGCTTCTGAGTCGGATGACGGATCGGACGCCGCTGCATCGACACCGGCCCAGTCCGAGAACAGCGAAGATTCCTCGGG
>CAXMSE010000096.1:0-11586 GCA_964196195.1 uncultured Gammaproteobacteria bacterium
CTATCACGGCCTCGACACGCGAATCGCTCGCATCTTCAACACCTACGGCCCTCGGATGCGGCCCAGCGACGGTCGGGTCGTCTCGAACTTCATCGTTCAGGCCTTGCAGGGCGAGCCGCTCACGATCTACGGCACCGGCACCCAGACCCGGAGCTTCTGCTTCGTCGACGATGAGATACGCGGTCTCATGGCCCTTCTCGACTCCGACGAATCCGACCCGGTCAACATCGGCAACCCCCACGAGTTCACGGTGAGAGAGCTCGCAGATGTCGTCATCGATGTGGCGGATTCTTCTTCTGAGATCGTGACGTGCCCCTTGCCTATCGACGACCCCACCCAGCGCTGTCCCGATATCAGCCGCGCCCGAGAGATCCTCGGGTGGGAGCCGGAGGTGCAACTCCGCGAGGGGGTCGAGCGCACGGTGGAGCACTTCTCCACCTCTCTGGCGATCTAGGAGAGGCGGGATTCAGCCAGCTCTCGATTGGCCTCATACCAGTCGACTGTCCTTGCCAGGCCCTCACGAAAGTCTGTGGTGGCGCTGAACCCGAAGAGTTCCCTGGCCCGGCTGGCATTGACGGAGCGTCGAGGTTGGCCGTCGGGCTTGCTCTGGTCCCAACGGATTTGGCCTTCGAAACGGGTGACCTCGGCAACGATCTCCACCAGTTCCCTTATTAGGAGCTCACGGTCGGCGCCGAGGTTTACCGGTTCGGGGCCGTCCCAATGCTCGGCCGCTCTGACGATGCCTTCGGCGGCATCGTCGACATACAAGAACTCCCGGCTCGCTCCGCCCGTGCCCCACACCTCGATCTCGTCGGCTCCGTGCTCCCTGGCCAACACACATTTACGGATCAGGGCGGGGATCACGTGGGAGACGTCGGGGTGGAACTTGTCGCCCGGGCCGTAGAGGTTGGTGGGCATCAGGTAGGCGCCCCGCTGGCCGTACTGGGTGCGGTTGGCTTGGAGATGCACCAGATGGGCGAGTTTGGCGATGCCATAGGGAGCGTTGGTCTCCTCGGGATAACCCTTCCACAGCGAACTTTCCTCGAAGGGAACAGGTGTGTGCTTGGGGTAGGAGCAGATCGTGCCGACCACCACCGTCTTTGCCACGTCGGCCATGCGGGCGGCCTCGATCACATTGGTGCCGAGGAGCAGGTTCTCGAGGTAGAGATCGGCGGGGGCGGCCATATTGGCCCCGATCCCACCGACCCTCGCGGCGAGATGGATGATGATGTCGGGCCTGCTGTTGGCGATCATCGCTTCGGTTGCGGCGCGGTTACAAAAATCGACCTGCGAACTCGAGGGGGCGACGATGTCGGTGGCCCCGCGGCTGCGAAGGGCGCCCTGCACCGCGCCACCGAGGAACCCGGTGCCGCCGGTGAGCAAGAACCGCTGGCGCTCGAATGGAGTCGACATTGGGAGGAGATCGTAGCTGCTCGTGACAGACTTCGGCCCGTGCCTGGTCGTGTTGCTGCCGTCGTCGAACAGTGCTGGCATCGTGTCCCGGGCGGTACGGCGATCTCCACGATCCGCACCCTCGACGCGATCGCCGCCGACGGGGATTGGGATGTGGTCGGTGTGTCGGCGCGCCACCGCCAACCCGCCCCGGCCGGTTTCCGCCCAGGCGTAGAAGTGCACCAGATCCCCCTCCCGAGGCTCGGCCTCTACGAGGCGTGGCACCGCGCCCGTCGACCACCGCTCCGACACTGGGTCGGCGAGGTCGACGTGATCCACGCCACCGGTGGGGTCGTGCCCCCTGGTTCAGGAGCTTCCCTCGTTGTCACCATCCACGACCTGGCCTTCTTGCATCGCCCCGAACATTTCAGCCGCAGAGGGGTCAGCTTCATGACGCGGGCCTTCGAGCTGACCCGGGCCGAAGCGGATCTCGTGATCGTTCCATCCGAGGCGACGGCGGCCGACTGCCGAGCCAACGGCCTTGATGAGTCGCGGGTTCGCGTCGTGCCCTGGGGGGTCAAGCCGGCGGTGATCGATGAAGCTGCCCGAGCAAGGGTGAGCCGGAGCCACCGACTTCCCGACGAGTTCCTGCTTTGGGTCGGCACGGCTGAGCCGCGCAAGAACCTCCCGGCACTGCTCGCCGCCCATCGATCATCGGGAACCGACGTACCCCTGATTCTGGTGGGGCCGAAGGGGTGGGGACCCACGATCGACACCCTGATCGAAGAGAACGACGGGGCTCGCCACATCGGCCAAGTCCATGGCGACGACCTCGCGGTGCTGTACGACATGGCCACGGCCTTCGTCTACCCGAGTCTTCTCGAGGGCTTCGGAATGCCCGTCCTGGAGGCGATGGGGCAGGGCACCGCGGTGATCACCAGTCGGGGCACATCTACCGAAGAGGTGGCCGGTGAAGCCGGCGTACTCATCGATCCCACCGATGTCGATGAGTTGGCGGCGGCCATCAGTTCGTTGACTACCGACGTCGACCGGCGCGATCGGCTGGGCGCGGCAGCCCTCGACAGGGCGGCCCGGTTCACCTGGCAGCGCACTGCCGCACTAACTACCGCTGTCTACGACGAGGCCACGGGTTGATGCGGGTCGTGGCCAACCTCTCATTTGTCCTTCCTGGTGCCGTCGGTGGCAGCGAGGAGTACAGCATCCGTCTGATCGACGCGCTAGCGGCCTCCGAAAGCGACGACATCGAGCTTTCGGTCGCCGGGTCGACCAGCTTGTTCGCTGCTCATCCCGCGCTCGGGGCCGGGAATCGGCTCGCCTTCTCCGGCCCTGCCCACAACCGGGTCTACCGCCTGGCCGTGGAATCCAGCTGGCTACCTCGCAGCACCCGCGGCGCAGCGCTGGTGCACCATTTCGGCGGGCGGGTACCGGCGAGGCGTTCGGCTCCGGCGGTTGTCACCATCCACGATGTTCAGTCCCTTGATCTACCCGAGAACTTCTCGCCGGTGAAGCGGCGCTACCTGGGGCTGGCACTGCCTCGCACGGTCGCGGCGGCTGCCATGATATGTACCCCCTCGCAATGGGTGGCCGATCGTGTGGTCGAGCGACTCGGAGCAGACCCCGCCCGGGTGAGGGTGGTGTCATCCACGTCGGATCCCAGACGCGTCTCCGGCCCGGTGGCTCCCGAAGTGGCCGAGATCGGAGATCGCCCCCTGGTGCTCTACCCGGCGGTCACCCATCCTCACAAGAACCACGTCGTGTTGCTGGCCGCAATGGAGCGGGTGATCCGGGAACACCCCGAGGCCCTGCTGGTTCTCACCGGAGGACCCGGACGCATCCACCACGAGGTCATCGCCCACGCTCACCGGCTCGACCCGGAAGGCCGGTTCATCCGACACTTCGGAAGGGTGGCGGCACCCACGCTGGCCGAGCTCACGGCCAGGGCAGACGTGATGGCCTTCCCGTCGAGTTATGAGGGTTTCGGCCTGCCTGTGCTCGAGGCGATGCATCGGGGCACACCGGTGGTCGCAGCCGACATCACCGCCCTCCCCGAGGTGATGGGTGGGTCGGGAGTGCTCGTGGCGGCTCACGACTCCGAAGCATGGGCAGATGCGCTGAGCGCCCTCCTGAGCGACGATGAGCGCCGCGCCGAGCTGGCGGTGTCCGGTGTGGCCCGAGCGGCCACCTACTCCGCTGGAGCTGCCGTCGAGGCGCTCACCGCCGCTTGGCGCGATGCGGTGGCGTAGGGGAAGCTGACTGCGTGCGGGTCCAAATCATCTGTCCACATTTTGAGCCCGACGCGGCCCCCACCGGGGTGGTGATGACCGAGATCTCCCATCGCTTGATCGACGCCGGGCACGAGCTCGACATCATCACATCGCTTCCCTGGTACACCGAGCACGCGGTGGAGGAGGGGTGGGGTGGCCGCCTGGTCCGCAGAGAAACGGAGCCGTGGGGCACGATCACGCGGGTTCACCCATTCCCTACCGACAAGCGCAACATTCCGGCCCGCGCTCTGGCGTTCGCTGGGTTCACCGCGCTCGCCTCGGTCGCCGCGGTGCTGCAACGGCGGCGACCCGATGTGGTGCTCGCGATGTCGCCGCCGCTCACCCTGGGGCTCGCGGGTTGGTTTTCGGCTCGAATCAGGCGCGCTCCGTTCGTGTTCAACGTCCAGGACATTTTCCCTGATGTCGCAGTGGAGGTGGGAGCGATCTCGGGCAAGCGGGTGGTCAAGCTGCTCCAACTGCTGGAGCGCTTCATCTACCGGCGCGCCGACGCTGTCACCGTCTTGTCCGATGATCTTCGAGAGAACGTCGCCGCCAAGATCGGTGTCGACAAGAAGAAGCCTCGGCGGGGGCGTACCGACGTGAGGGTGATCCCCAACTTCGTGGATACCGAACGGATCCAACCCGGGCCGAGGATCAACTCCTATCGCCACGATCACGACCTCGGCGAGCGCGCCGTGGTGATGTACGCCGGCAATATCGGCTTCTCGCAGCCCCTCGATCTCATGATCGATGCGGCGGAGGCGTTACGCGATCGTGACGACGTCGCGTTCGTCATCAACGGAGGAGGATCGGAGAGGCCCCGGCTGGAGGGTCTCGCCGAACACCTGCCGAATCTTCACTTCATCGACTTTCAGCCGCCGGCGCGACTCCCCGATGTCCTTGCCGCCGGCGACATACACGTCATCGCTCTGCGTCGAGGACTGGCCCGCTCGTCGGTCCCGTCGAAGCTCTACTCGATACTCGCCGCCGGCCGGCCGGTCCTCGCTTCGATCGATCGTGGCACTGAGGTCGAAACCGTGATCAGCCAGAACCGCTGCGGTGTTTCGGTCGGGCCCGAGGACTCGGCTGCGTTCGTGGCCGCGGTGCTCGAGCTGATCGATGATCCCGATGCAAGGGCGGCGATGGGGGAGAGGGGTCGCAGCTTCGTGCAGACGTGGGTGTCGCCGGTGGGCGTTGCTAGTGCCTACGTCGAACTGTTCGAGGAGTTGTCCCGACGTTGAATCCCGCCCCCTGAGCGCGGTAGAGGGGGTTGTGGCCGCTAGCGTTGCCTGCCGTGGGTAAAGCAAGCTCTTCCAAAAAAGTCCAACGCGCGGCCAAGGCGGCGGCTTCCTCGCGCGGTGCCAGCGAATCACGCGAACTCGGATTCCCGCTCGTGATCGCACTTGTGGTGATTCTGGGAATTGGTCTCGTCGTCGTGGCCCGCACCACCCGCGATGGCCTGGTTGCACCCGTCGCCGGAGACGACCACTGGCATGCCGCCTACACGATCTACAACTGTGGCTCGGAAGTCGCCGAGTTCCAGAGTGTGAGCGACCCCGATGGCATCCACAGCCACCAGGACGGGTTGATCCACATCCATCCCTTCAACAGCTCTTCCTCCGGTGAAGACGCCCAGCTGGGCGTGTTCCTCGAAGCCATGGGTGGCGCGATCACCGAGGACACGATCAGCGGCCCGGACTTTGCCGACATCGAGGTCTCGACGGGTTGCGGCGATGAGGTCGGAGTGATCAAGGTGGCCCGCTATCAGGTGGATCCCGAGCTCGAACTCGTCGCCGTCTACGACCGCGACTTCGAGTCGATTCAGTTCCTGCAAGATCGTGAAGCCTTCTCGATCGCCCTGGTTCCGGCGGGCGAGGATCCCCCGCCTCCGGCCGCGACGTCGCTCGCCCAGCTCGACACGAGTACCGGCTCTGATCTGGTCTCCAGCGGCACCGTCCCCCTCGAGACCGGCACAGACTCCGACACCGACGACGGGTGAGTCACCGTTCGATGGTCCTCTGAGGAGGCTAGATGAAGGCGGTCGTACTGGTCGGTGGTTTCGGTACGAGACTGCAACCCCTCACGCTCACGGCACCCAAGCAGATGCTTCCGGTCGTCGATCGCCCGATGCTGGAGCACGTTGTGGGCGCGCTGGCGCGTCATGGCGTGGATGAGGTCGTTCTCTCGCTCGGATACAAAGAGGACGTCTTTCGCGACGCCTATCCCTGCGGGGAGTGTGTCGGAGTGGCGCTCCGCTACGCCGTAGAGCCGGAGCCTCTCGACACCGCGGGAGCGGTTCGTTTCGCGGCCGATGCAGTGGGTATCGAGGAAACCTTCATTGTGGTCAACGGCGATGTTTTCACCGACCTCGACGTGGGTGAGGTCTGGCGGAGACACTTCGAGCTCGGAGCGGAAGCCACGATCGCTCTCACCCGTGTCGATGATCCATCGCGTTACGGTGTCGTCCCCACCGACGCCGACGGCCGAGTGTTGGGGTTCGTCGAGAAACCTCCCCGCGGTGAGGCCCCCACCAACTGGATCAACGCCGGCACCTATGTTCTCGAGCCGGCGGTCCTCGAGCGCATCGAACCCGGTCGCAGGGTGTCGATCGAGCGAGAGACGTTCCCTTCGATCGTCGTCGACGGTGGCCTGTGGGCTGTGCAATCGGAGGCCTACTGGGTCGACGCCGGAACCCCCGACACCTACCTGCAGGTCCAACTCGACCTGATCGACGGTGTGAGAGGGCGTGCTGTCGACGGGATCTCCAAAGAGGCCCTTATCGATTCGGCAGCTCGCGTCGACCGGTCGGTTGTGATGGCCGACGCTGCCATCGCGAGTGGCGCCGTCGTGAGCGGGTCGGTCGTCTGTCGAGGCGCCCTGATCGGCGAGGATGCCGTGGTGACCGACTCCGTGGTCGGCCCTCGTGCCGTCATCGGCGAGGGCGCGAGGGTCACCGACATGACCATGGTCGGCGACGACGAGCACGTCGAAGCGCGCTCGTCGCTTGTGGGGGCCCGAGTCCCCGAGAGCAGCTGAGATGGCCGTACTCGTTACCGGAGGTGCGGGCTACATCGGCAGTCACACTGCCGTCGCTCTGCACGACGCGGGATACGAGGTCGTCATCATCGACAACTTCGTCAACAGCTCACCGAAGGCAATCGAAGCGGTCCGTGCCCTCACGTCCCCCGACCTCGCCTTCGTCGAAGCCGACCTGCTCGATTCCGACGCTGTGCGCCGACTCTTCCAACAACACCACATCGATGAGGTGATCCACTTCGCCGCCCACAAGGCAGTGGGTGAGTCGGTCGACAAGCCGCTCGACTACTACCGCAACAATCTCGGATCCACGATCGGCCTCCTCGAAGTCATGGCCGAGCACGGTGTGAGCAAGCTCGTGTTCTCCTCGTCGTGCACCGTCTACGGTCAGCCCGACACGATCCCAGTCACCGAAGCGGCGCCCACGGGAGCGGAGAGCCCCTACGGCTGGACCAAGTACATGAGCGAGCAGATCCTCCGCGACGTGGCGGCGGCCTCCGATCTCGATGTGGTCCTGCTGCGGTACTTCAACCCAGTCGGGGCCCATGAGAGCGGCACAATCGGTGAGGATCCAAACGGGATACCCAACAATCTCGTGCCCTACGTCATGCAGGTGGCAGTCGGTCGGCTCCAGAAATTGAAGGTGTTCGGCGACGACTACGACACTCCCGACGGCACCGCGATCCGCGACTACATCCATGTTGTGGATCTGGCCGAGGGCCACGTCGCGGCTCTCGCCGCCCTCGGCTCACTCGGCGGCTGCACCGCGCTCAATCTCGGCACCGGTGTGGGCAGCACGGTTCTCGACGTCGTGAAGGCGGCGGGCGAGGCGGTCGGATCTCCGATTCCTCACGAGATCGTGGAGCGTCGCCCCGGCGACATCGAGAAGATCTATGCCGATCCAGCCCTTGCCCACGACCTGCTCGGCTGGGAAACCAGGCGTGATCTCGCGGCGATGATGCGCGACCACTGGAACTGGCAACGCAAGAACCCAGACGGTTTCGCGACCTGATCAGCGAAAAAGGTCGTCCGCCGGTGCTCTGACGATCTCGTCGGCCACGCTTCCTCTTCCGAACCAGTCCGCTTCGAGCCCCCGCACGATGGCCACCGCGATTCCCTTGGCCTTGCCCATGACCAGGTCGGCAGCGCCGGCGATCTCGTCGACGATCGCCACTTCGGTGACCATCAGCTCCCGGCCCAGTGCGTCGGTGGTCCCCCTCAGATCGGCGATCGCTCCGATGCCGGCGCAACCGATGGCAACGTCGGTGACACCCCTCCTCCACGGCCGCCCGAACGTGTCGCTGACCACCACGGCGACATCGATTCCGTGACGGGCGCGCAGCCGATCGCGAATACCGCGAGCGGAGCGGTCGCTGTCGACGGGGAGTAGAGCCGCCTGTCCTCGCTCGACGTTGGAGAGATCGATTCCGGCGTTGGCGCAGACGAAACCGTGTTCGGTTTCGCTGATGATTAGGTCTCCCCGGCGGCGCAAGACGCGTACCGACTCGCGTTCGACCAGTGGTTTGTGCGACAGCGGGTCGTCGGGATCCACATCGACGAGGCGCCCCTCGGCCTTCGAAACCACCTTCTGGGTGACGACGAGGCAGTCGCCGTCGCGCACTTCCGTCTCCGACGATGCGATCAGTTCGGCCAGGTCGTCGCCGGGTCGTACCTCTCCGATTCCGGTGATCGGTATCACTTCGATGCTGCTCATCCCTCGAGTCCGATCTCGTGACATCTGGTTGCCAGCGCGGCGGCGACCCCGGGTTCGCTCATGATCGTGGGCATCACCACTGCTTTCATCCCTGCCTTTTCAACCTCGACGGCGAGAGCGGCGTCGACCTCGTCGATGACCAGTGTGGCGGCTAGCTCACGGTAGAGGCGAGCCACACCGACGACCGAAGATTCCCCGCCGAGTTCGCGGAGCATGCGATCGGCGGGGCCCTTCAGAGCAGCGCCGCCCACGATGGGCGAGACCGCGACGTTGCGGGATCGTCGACCCGCTACGGCCTCGCGGACACCTGGTATGGCGAGGAGCGGGTCGATCGAGACGATCGGATTCGATGGTGCGATCACCAGGCAGTCGGCATCGGTGATGGCGCTCGAGGCCGCCCCCGTGGCGGTCGCCTCGTCGGCGCCGTGGAAGCTCACCGACTCGACGGCAACATTGTGGGCGAGACGTACAAAATACTCCTGGAACTCGATTTCGCTGCCGCCTTCGATGGTCACCCGGGTGGATACCCGATCGTCGGTGACCGGAAGCAAGGAGCACTCCAGGCCCCATGCCGCACTGATCTCAGCGGTTACTTCGGTGAGCGTGGCCCCCGCCCCGAGCCGGGAGGTGCGATACAGGTGAGTGCCGAGATCACGGTCGCCCAGGCTGAACCAGTTGTCGCCGCCATAGCGGCCGAGTTCGCCCATGGCCTGCCATGTCTCATCGACCAGTCCCCAGCCCCGTTGCGGGTCGATGGCGCCGGCGAGCGTGTAGGTGCAGGTGTCGAGGTCGGGGCTGACGTACAAGCCATGGAGGACGAGATCGTCACCGACATTGACCACCGCTGAGACTGTCGAGTTGTCGAAGGCCTCGAGTGCGCCTCGTAGATAGCGGGCTGCACCGACACCACCGGCGAGCACAGTGTGCATGTCAGGCGAGGCCCCGTAGGCGTCCCTCGAGCAGTTCGAGGTCGGCTTCCACCATCGTGTGCACGAGTTCTTCGAATGTCGTTGTTGCCTTCCAGCCGAGCTCCCGCTCGGCCTTGCCGGCATCACCGACGAGGAGATCGACTTCTGCCGGACGCATGAATGCTTCGTCGATGGTGACGTATTCCTCCCAGTCGAGGTCGACATGGCCGAAGGCAACCTCGCAGAACTCGCGCACGGAATGCGTGTCGCCGGTGCAGATCACGAAGTCGTCTGGTTCGTCTTGTTGGAGCATGCGCCACATCGCGTCGACATAGTCGCCGGCGAATCCCCAGTCGCGCTTGGCATCGAGGTTGCCGAGCCTGAGTTCATCGGCCCGGCCGAGCTTTATCTGGGCGACGGTGTGGCTGATCTTGCGGGTCACGAACTCGAGCCCACGGCGGGGGCTCTCGTGATTGAACAAGATGCCCGAGGTGCCGTGCAGGCCGTAGGACTCGCGGTAGTTGACGGTGATCCAGTGTCCGTAGACCTTGGCCACGCCATAGGGGCTACGCGGGTGAAACGGGGTGGATTCGCGCTGGGGGACCTCGTGGACCTTGCCGAACATCTCCGACGAACTCGCCTGGTAGAAGCGGATCTCGGGATCGACCAAGCGGATGGCGTCGAGAAGCCGCGTGACCCCGAGTGCAGTGGTCTCACCGGTCAGGACGGGCTGGCCGAATGAGGTCTGGACAAATGACTGGGCTGCGAGATTGTAGACCTCCGCGGGTCTATACGTCCGCAGCAATTCAATCATGGAGATCTCATCCAAAAGGTCGCCGGACGCAAACTGGACCTGGTCCTGGATGTGCGAAATGCGTTCGAAGTTGACCGTGCTGGAGCGCCGCACCATACCGATCACCTCGTAGTCGTGCTCAAGAAGGAACTCGGCGAGATATGAACCGTCCTGGCCGGTGATGCCGGTAACTAGTGCGCGCTTTGTCACGAGAGTCCTCGATTGTTTAGGGGGATTGGAAGGAAGGCGAAGGCGCATGCCCGGTTCGCCAGGACTCGAGCAGATCGCGCAGGGTTGTCTCGATTGGGATCTCGGGGCTCCAGCCCGTGCACTTTCGTATCTTGGTATTGTCGCCTCGCAGCACCCGCAGATCCACCGGACGAAGAAGATCGGGGTCGGGTACGAGCCGTATGCTGACCGTTGCTTGGTCGATGAGGATACGAGCCAGCTCATCCACCGAGCGGTCGACCCCACTGCAGACGTGGTAGGCCTCACCCGCAGCCCCATGGATCATGAGGAGTCGGTACGCAGCAACCACATCGCGCACGTCGGTGAAGTCGCGGCGGGCATCAAGGTTGCCAACGCGAACGTCCGACTCACCGGAGCGCTCGTTGGCAACGATTCGACAAGCGATCGCGGAGGCCACGAATCGATCGGATTGCCCCGGGCCGAGATGATTGAACGAGCGGGCGCGCACCACATCGAGCCCGTGGCCGAGGGTAGCTTGGAGGCAGAGCATGTCGGCCGCTCCCTTGCTGGCCGCGTAGGGACTGACCGGGCGGATCGGCTGGCTTTCGGTGAGAGGGAGGTCGGCGGCTTCCACCCGGCCGTAGATGTCGGCGCTGGTGACGGCGAGGACTCGACGGGCTCCCGCGAGACGGGCAGCATCGAGGGTGTTGAGGGTGCCTTCGACATTGACCCGAAGGGTCTCGAGCGGGCTTTCCCAGGACCCACCGACGTCGGCCTGAGCCGCGAGGTGGTAGACGACTTCGGGTTTGGCTGAGGAGAACGCGGCGATGAGCGCGCTTCGGTCGGTGATGTCGGTGACGGAGGCGACTACTTCGTCGCCTTCGGCCGCGAGGTGCTCGCTGAGGTGAAGTCCGACGAAATCGTCGGCCCCTGTGATCAAGGCCCGCATCGTCTAGCGGGGGTCGAGACGCGGCGGGTGGGTAAGCATCGGCGCCGACTCTACGACCGCACCGCTGGGTCTTCAAACATCTTGTTCCCTTGGGTGTGGCCGGGATCGTGGCTCGGGAGATGTAGCCTCCGTCGATCGTGGCCGCCACCGACGAGAATCCTTCGCGCGCCGACGATGTCGACCTGACATCGGGCATCGAGACCTCTGAGGAGTCGACGCCCGCTGCCCGAGATGCGACCCCGTCGGTCACCGCCGTCGTGGTTGCCAACAACCCGGGCGAGTGGTTCTCCGAGACGCTGGAGAGCATCGTCACCCAGGAC
>CAXMSE010000097.1:0-15080 GCA_964196195.1 uncultured Gammaproteobacteria bacterium
GCAGGCGCCCCAACGAGCTCTCACACGACGACGAACCACCGGGCAGGGGTACCCCTCCACCGGACAAACCACCCACCGGCAGTTTGACGGCTCCGTCCCCCAAAGAGATCGCCCGCCCGGCCAAGACCAGGCCGCAATCGCCCCAAGCGCAGTGATGCAGCGTCCCCGATCGCCGCGTATCAGGCACCCGATAATCGCGACCGCCGCCACCCGCGCAACCCGCCCTCAATGTTCGAGGTGTCAGTTAACACCAGAACCAAGGGCCGGAGGCTCGACAGCTACCGCAGGCAACTCGTCGACAAATCAATGCTGTTGTACGACGCCGACCTGCTGAAACTGCCCGTGACTCTCACCATCATTACCGGCGGCGTCTTCGGCGGAAACTCAAAGCTGCGGTGGATGGCCTCAACGGTGCGGCCTGCCCGATCCAATTGATCTGAAGTACACGGCTTGACACAGCACGGCTGAGCGACACCACGGGCACCGCGCTACCCACACAACTCCGCCTGATCCCGACCGCGAGGAGTCGCATTGCTGCTCGCGAACATGTGTGGCCTTGCGCCGCCCCGACCAATACCGGACCTCAGTGACAGGGTCGAGCGCTGCGTACCGGTGCCAGTTCGTCAGTCGGGAGTGACGACCAGAGCTGTGCGCATGGTTTCTGTCATGTGGGGCAGGTAGCTCTGTTTGAGGATGTCGAGAATCTGCTGGAGGTGGTCCTGATCGTGGAACGGCCACTCATGCACGAAGTCGCCGGCAGCAAAAACGCCATGTTCCCCGTAGTTGGCGGTCTTGTTCAGATCCGACGGGCTCAATGAATCGAGAAAGGTCGCCGACGCGTCCCGCTCAGCGCTGAGTTCGGCTAGCAGATGATCGAGATCGACGGCCGCGAAATTCCGCGCGTTGATCGCGGCCCAGGGATCGAATGCGGCGATATCAGGCTCGCCGGCGACGATGGATGCGATGCGTTGCCGAAAAGCGTCGCTGTCGGTTGCGATGAGGTGCGCTATGACCTCAAGTACACACCACTCGCCTGGTTCTGGGCGCGCTGCGAGTAGCTCTGGATCGATGGGCTGCAAGAGGTGTTGAAGGACTCTCGGCGTGCTGCTGAGGGTCGAGGCGATGTCGGTCAGTTCGATCACGTTGGTTGTCTAGCCCAGAGTTGTTGGCTTCGCCGTCGCGGGGTGAACGTCACACTCCGCCCCGAGCTTGCCGACAACCGCTTCTACATCAGCGGGTCTCGGGAATTGTCCGATCATGGAGCGCCTGTGCGATTTCAACGCCGACGATGCCGCGGATCTCAGAACGCAAGCTGACCGCTACTGGTACCTCGCCAACGAACGCTGAGGGAAGGCCCTCGGGATGGGAACGCTCGGTGCAGCACCATGCGAGCTCGTCCGCACGCTCTCCCCAGTCAGTCCGCCGCCATCGTCGCAGCGTCTTCGTGCCATCCTGATCCTCGTCAACGCGGATCGGCACCTGCCAACAGATGGTGGGACGCCAGTCCAGAGGCGACTCGTCCTCGTCAAGCGCCGCCAGATACAGCGCGCATCCTTCGCCCCCACTGAAGCCGGGACGATTGTGGAAGATGCATGCTTCGTTGACGACCCGGGTGGCTTTGCCACCGTCGAGGTTGGTCGGCGCGTCCCGGAGGACGCCATTTGCCGCTGCCTCGGCGTAATTCTCGAATCGAGCTGGATCGAGCGTGAGGCCAAGCGCTTCGATCAGCATCGCCTCGTCCTCGCCGAGAAGGTGAGCGCCCTCGCTGCAGCATCCTTGCGCCAGTTCGGGCGCCGGCACATCGAGAACGCCCTGGCATCCGTTGCCCCACAGGCATTGCCAATTCGAATCAGTGAAGGCCACGTCGATTCGCCAGCGTGTGCCGTCCACGGGATCGGTGAACTCCTCGAATCGTTCCGCTCTATGGGAGGACACTGGTGACGACTATAGGAGAACACTTGCGAGTGCGGCACTGCGTAGTCCGGCTGCCGACTGCAGCCTCGGTCCCGCGGTGGATGAGGGGTTAACCAATGTTCGAGGTGTCAGTTGACACTAGAACCAAGGGCCAGAGGCTCGATGGCTACCGCAGGCAGCTTGTCGACGAATCAATGCTGTTGTACGACGCCGACCTGCTCAAGCTTCCCGTCGATCTGACCATCACAACCGGCGGCGTCTTCCGCGGAAAACTCAAAGCAGCAGTCGACGGCCTCAACGGAGCAGCCTGCCCGATCCAGTTGATCTGAATACCGACTCGCGCTGCCTGCTGCGATTGAGACCTGACGAGACCTCACACTCTGGAGAGCGGCGCTCGATATTGCACCGGATCTTGATCGGGTTCGAGGGCAATTTTGCGCTGTGAATATCGGGCACCACACTTGGGCCGATACCGGGTGCGGGGTCAACCGTCGTGACGGCGCTTCGGTGACTCCAATCAGTCCTCGATCGGGAGTCCGAATGGGAGCGAGCCGCGTGCACGGGTGAAGTGGTTGAACTTTCGGTGGATGTTCCCATCCTGGTGGCGGTGTACCACGATTCCCACGATCGTGAGGCCGAACGACGGATTGTCGGATCTCACTGCTTCGGCTGACCACTCGCCGTTCGTGATGATCTCGTCACCGCACCAGATGACATCGCTCGGCGTCCACGCAGGGACCATCTTGCGGACCGCATCGGTCCCCGTCCAAAAGAGTCCTTCAGGAATGTTTGCGACTGCCGGGTCACCCGTCATTGCGGCAAGAAACTCGTCGGCGTCGCGCTCGAACCCAGCCCCCTCCAACACGCCGCAGAACTCTCGGGCCTCCGCCTGGAGCACTTGGTTCGGCTCCGCCTCATCGCGAGCGGTATCCGCTGCCGGGTTCCCATATGCGAGATGCCATTGCACCTTGCCATCGACGATCCGAAAGACCCACATCCCGACCTCGCCGGGACCGTCGAGGCTTGACGTCGACACGGGCAGCGCGATCCAATCGCCAAACACCAGGGCCGGATCACCGCAGCGGACCTCTGAAATCTCGGTTTCAGCGACGGCGGCTACGACATCGGCGCGGCCCTGTGGGACCTCGTCGGGAAGTGATTGGCTTCCAACCCAGTCTGGCATCACCCAGCCATCCTCAGGGACACGAGCGTAGATTGCGTCGTCCACGACCAGCTCGCCGATCTCCGGCCACGCCGCGCAGTACAGGCGAGCGACATCTTCATAGTCGGCGGGCAGATCGAACAACTCCGCCACACTCACAGGATCAGGCGCGGCAACCGACGATGGCACCGTCGCCTCCGTTCTGGATGTCGCACTGTCACCATCGTCCGGAGACGTGCCATCCGAGCAGGCCGAAGCACCCACCAACACCAAGGAAGCAAGAACGAGCACGGACCGCGCAGCCATCATGACCACCTCCCAACACCCATTAAAGGACTTTCCGGCACACTTGGGTTGATACTTACGTCACACCTGACCCGCCCCTCCACGCAGCAATCGCACCTGCGGGGAGCCGCCCGATAGCCAGCGAAGTGTGGTGCGTTGAGCGGGATGAAACCCGCTCGATATTCACTGCGCCGGGCGCTGGCCGAACCCACGCAGTACGGCACGTAGGCGCTCGGTTGGGCGGTCCGATCCCAGCCGCGCCGAGGCGCTCCCGGGCTGAGGACTAAACGCGTATTCGAGGTATCGGTCGACACTAGAACCAAGGGCCGACGACTCGACGGCTACCGCAAGCAACTGGTCGACGAATCGATGCTGTTGCACGACGCCGACCTACTCAAGCTTCCCGCCTATCAGGGAACGAACTGTTCCTCGATCTCGTGGATCGTGTTTCGATGACCGTGACCCAGATGCTCGGTCGAAGCTCCCCGCCTCCACGAGCGTGGCAACTCCTTGCTTGGGCATCCATCTCACGATCGCGCCATCGCCGACGGAGAGTTGGCGTTGTTCCGTTCACTGGTCGGCCGGGGCGACCTAACGGTCGCCACTCATTTCTCCGTCAGCCACGTCATGACTCGAATTGAGGATGGGCGGTAGGGTCGCCGACGTGACTTCCCGAGACCGAGCCGCGGCAGATCGCATCCGATTCGACGAGTGGGTTCGCTACGCCCGCGAATCGGGCGAGGTGCCGGCACTCCCCGCGGCCACCGTGGTGGTTCTGCGCGACACCGACGAAGGCCTCCAAACCCTCATGCTGCGCAAGAATTCCAATATCGCCTTCGGAGGAATGTGGGTGTTCCCCGGCGGCCGTATCGATGATGAGGACTGGGCCGGAGTCAAAGACGACGTCAGCGCGGCGCGAGTGGCCGCCGTTCGAGAAGCACGCGAGGAGGCCAACCTGGTCGTCGACCCCGACGCACTCGTTCTGATGGCCCACTGGATTCCGCCGAGCATCGCCCCGAAACGATTCGCAACCTGGTTCTTCGCCGCCCGCGCCGGTACCGAACAGGTCCAGATCGATGATGGCGAGATTGTCGACATGGAATGGATGACACCGGCCAATTGCCTCCAGCGCCATCACCAAGGCGAGATCGAACTCGTGCCCCCCACTTGGGTCACCCTCCACACGATCAGCACCTTCGACACCGTCGACACCGCTCTCGCCGAGCTTGACGCCCGGCCGCCGCGGCACCACGCAACCCGGGCCTCGAAGACCGAACGTGGACTCGTGGTGATGTGGCAGGGCGACGTTAGTTTCGAGTCCGGCAACGTGGACCTCGAAGGTCCACGGCATCGCCTGGAGATGTTTGAGGACGGCTACCACTACCTCGACAGCGGAGCGGTCTAGGTGGCCGATCTCCACACTGGGCTCTCCGCCGCGGAGGTCGATGAGCGAGTCGCCGACGGGAGGGTCAACAACGTCCCCGATGCGCCCGTGCGCACATTCCCCCAGATCGTGCGCGCGAACGTGCTCACCCCAGTCAACGCGATCATCAGCACCCTGTTCGTGCTCATCCTCGTGGCCGGGTTCCCCGCCGACGCGCTTTTTGCCGGGGTGGTCGTTTCCAACAGCGTGATCGGGATCGCCCAAGAGGTACAGGCGCGGCGCACCCTCAGCGCGCTGGCGGTCTTGTCGGCGCCCAAGGCGCGGGTGAGGCGCGACGGAAACCCCGTCGAGATCGGCGTGAGCGGAGTGGTGTCCGACGACCTGCTCGAGCTTGCGCCCGGCGATCAGGTTGTGGTCGATGGGGAGATCGTCCACGCCGTCGGCCTCGAGATCGACGAGTCGCTGCTCACCGGTGAGAGCGACCCGGTGGAGAAAGAGCCCGGATCCGAGGTGCTGTCGGGATCGTTCGTCTCAGCCGGCTCCGGCCTCTATCGGGCCACCCGTATCGGAGCCGACAGCTATGCCGCCAAACTCGCCGAGGAGGCCCGGCGCTTCGAACTCGCGGGCAGCGAGTTGAGGAGCGGAGTCAATGTTGTGTTGCGCTGGCTCACCTTCATCATCCCGCCCGCTTCGATCATGCTCCTTCTTCGCCAGCTCGACACCCAGGACCGGTGGCAGGATGCCCTCCAGGCCACTGTCGCAGCGGCCGTGGCCATGGTCCCCGATGGCCTCGTGCTGCTCACCAGCCTCAGCTTCATCACTGGCGTAATTGCGCTGGCCCGCCGCAAGGCTCTCGCCAAGGAGTTGGCATCGGTCGAGCTGCTCGCAAGGGTCGATACTCTCTGCCTCGACAAGACAGGCACGATCACCACGGGTGAGATCTCCCTCGGGCAAGTGGTGGCCCTCGGTGATACGAGCGACGCAGAGGCCGCCGAAGTCCTCGGGGCGTTGGGCGCCGCCGATCCGGCCCCCAATGCCACCCTGCTCGCGATCATCTCTTCGCATCAGGCGCCGGACGGTTGGTTGGTGGGCGAGAGCCTGCCGTTCTCCTCGGCCCGCAAATGGGCCGCCACCGAATTTGTCGACCGCGGCACCTTCTATCTCGGTGCCCCCGACATCTTGTTCGACGACGACGACGATGAGGAGCGCGCCGCCGCCGACGAAGCCGCGGCGGCGGGCACCCGGGTTCTGCTGGTGACACGAGCCGACGGACCATGGCAAGGCGAAGCGCTCAGCCCCTCTCGCACCCCGGTGGCGATGGTCTTGCTCGAAGACACGGTGCGCCACGACGCCAAGGAGATCTTCGGATACTTCCACGATCAGGGGGTCGACCTGAAGGTGATCTCCGGCGACAACCCCGCCACCGTCGCCGCGGTGGCTCGGCGCGCGGGGATCAGCTCCGCCGGCGCCGGCTTCGATGCAAGAGACCTTCCCGACGACAGCGAGGAGCTGGCCGACATCGTGATCGAAACCACCGTGTTCGGCCGAGTGACCCCTCACCAGAAGCGGTCCATGGTCCACGCCCTCCAGAGCCGGGGCCGCACCGTGGCCATGACCGGCGACGGCGTCAACGACGTGCTCGCCCTCAAGGATGCCGACATGGGCATCGCCATGGGAGCCGGATCCTCGGCCACCCGAGCCGTCGCCCAGTTGGTGCTCCTCGACAACCAGTTCGGCACGCTCCCGCGTGTGCTCGCCGAGGGCCGGAAGGTCATCAACAACATCGAACGGGTGGCCAACCTCTTCATCACCAAGGCCGCCTACGCGGTGCTGCTCACCGCGCTGGTGGGTATCGCCGGGGCCCCGTTTCCCTTCCTGCCGCGCCAGCTCACCATGATCGGCACCTTTTCAATCGGAGTCCCGGGGTTCTTCCTAGCCCTAGCTCCCAACGATGCCCTGGTGCGGCCCGGCTTTCTCTCCCGGGTACTCCGCTTCTCGTTACCCGCGGGCGCAGTGGCCGGATCAGTGACCTACGTGCTCTACGAGGTCGTCCGCCGAATGGATGGGGTGACCCTCGACGAGGCTCGCACCGCGGCCACGGCCACCCTCTTGTTGATGGGGCTGACGATTCTCATCCTCATCAGTCGCCCCCTCAAGCCGTGGAAGCTCGGACTTGCCGCCTCCATGGCCGCGCTCTACACCCTCAACATGGCCCTTCCCTCCACCCGCGATTACTTCCAACTCGACTTACCGGGAACGAGCGCGTGGCTCGTCGTCGCGCTTGCCTCGGCGGTGGGCTCGGCGGGAATCACTCTCATCACCCACCTGCTCGACGACCGGCCCGGTCTGGTCGACCAGCAGCCGTGAGCACCGTCCACCTGCTCGTCAGCCCCGATGCAGGTCGGGGAAGGGCGACAGCCGCGGCGGCCGGAGCAATCTCGGCGCTGAGAGCCGAAGGCGCTGATCTCATCGACATCACCGGACCCGACGCGGTCACGTCGTCTGAAGCGGCACAGCGCGTCGTGGCCGACGGAGCCACCCGCCTGGTGGTGGTGGGGGGCGATGGCCTCGTTCACATGGCCCTCCAGGCCGTCGCCCAGACCGGCGTGGTTCTGGGGGTGATACCGGTCGGCACCGGCAACGACTTCGCCTTCGCCCTCGGCCTCCCCAAAGATCCAGCCGACGCGGCTCGCCTCGCACTGGCCGAGCCCACCCCACTCGATGCCATTCGTGTCGGCCATCGCTGGATTGCGTCAGTGGCGATGGCCGGGTTCTCCGCCGACGTCAACGAGAGGGCCAACAGGATGGCCTTTCCCCGCGGCCCGTCGCGCTACACGATGGCCACCCTGCGCGAACTTCCAGCCCTGCGCCACCGCCACGTGGCGCTCACCGTCGACGGCCGACCCCATGAGTTCGATGCTGCTCTGATCGCGGTTGGCAACACGGCCCTCTTCGGTGGCGGCATGCAGATATCACCCAATGCCGACCCCACCGACGGCCTGCTCGACGTCACGGTCGTGGCCGACATAGGGCGGATCGAACTCCTGAGGTTCTTCCGACTCGTCTTCGACGGCCGCCACCTCGACCACCCGAAGGTCCACACCATGCGAGGAGCCGAGGTCAGCATCGAAGGCGACGATCTCGAGCTCTGGGGGGACGGAGAGCCGGTGGTTTCCACCCCCCTCACTCTCACCGCGGTGCCGGGCGCTCTTTCCTTAGCCCATTAGCCAGGCACGAGGCCAGTGGCCACGGCCACGAGATTCTTGGCGATACGGAAACCTGTTTACATCGACCGAGCGGACAGACCCCTCGCGGTCGATCACCGACCCATCATCGCGAGGTCAGGAGGCGGTGGCCATCGCGTTGCGGGCCCGCTCCTCGGCGACCCGCTTGCGACCGATGATCGGTGTGGTTGGAGGGAAGCCCGCATCAGCGCGTTCGGACTCCGACTCACCACCCCAGAAGCCGAGCTCACGATTTGACCGCGCGTAAACGCGGCAGTCGCCAAGTGAGTTGCAGTTGTCGCAGATCACCGTGGCGTCGGCCTCGCGTCGAACCCTGGCCTCGGGACGCTCGGCGAAGGGGGCGAAGAAGAGGTCGCTGTGACCTTCACATGGCGCTGTTCGCATCCATCCAGTGGCACCCGTCGGCCCCGTGATCAGTTCGGTATCGATCGCTTCGAGCATCGTTTGAATCTCATGTTTCTGGGGACCTCTTCCACATCTCCCGATGTGGCGCCGGACTCCCCGATCGGCTATGCCGAATCTAGGAAAAAGTAGGCTGAATGTCCCGCGAACGGCGATAGTTCTTCGCGCTAGGGGATATCTCGAAATCAGATGGCTCGAATTCGAACCAACTGATTTGCGAATGCCCAATCAATCCACGTTAGTCGATCATCGCCGCCCAGTGAAGAGCGAACCTCGCGCCACCACCCGGAGCGGTCGAAACGTACACCGTCCCTCCCATCGCGGCCACCGATTCAGCTACCACCGCAAGGCCTAGTCCAGCACCTCCGCCATCACGGGTCCGCGCATCCTCGAGCCTTGTGAATCGCTCGAGCACCAGCGAGGAAGTCCTCGACGACATCTTCGAGGACTGAGATCTTCTAGCTCGGAGAAAACGCGGAAGGGCGTCCCCGCGGGGACGCCCTTCCGCGCGTCTCAACCAGTCGAGGCGGAAAGAACAGCCCAGTCGACCGGATCGGGAAGGGTCGACAATGGCTCGGTGCCCATCACCTCCACATACTTCTGGGCGGCTCCCGTATTGAAGATCACGACCCTCTCGTCGGGGTCGATCGCCTTCTCGGCCACCAGCAGCTCGAGCACCCCGATGCAGGCACCGGTCTCGGGGGCGAAGGCGATGCCCTCCAGCGCTGAGGCGCGACGGGCCCACGCCAGCAGGGATTCTTCAGGGCAGTCTCGGGCCTGGCCGCCTGATTCGTTCACCGCATCGAGGATCATGAAATCTCCGACTGCCGCAGGTACTCTCAGCCCACTCGCCGCGGTTGCCGCGTCAGGGAAGGGTTCGGCGAACCGTTCGCCCTTGCTCCAGGCTGTGCTGATCGGAGCACAACCATCGGACTGACACGACACCATCCGAGGACGGCGCTCGTCGGCCAGCCACCCCATCTCACCCAGCTCGGCGAAGGCCTTCCACATGCCGATCAGGCCAGTGCCGCCACCAGTGGGATACAAGATGACGTCGGGCAGCGACCAGTCGGACTGCTCCGCCAGCTCCAATCCCATTGTTTTCTTGCCCTCGATGCGGTACGGCTCCTTGAGCGTGGATACATCGAACCAGCCCATATGGGGGGTGCCGTCTCGAACTATCGCTCCACAATCGGTGATCAAGCCATCAACGAGGAAGGCCTGAGCGCCGTAGTAGGCGGCCTCGTATTGGTTGACGATGGGCGTGTCGGCGGGCATGAAGACATAGGCATCGAGCCCGACCCGGGCGGCATACGCGGCCATCGCGCCACCGGCGTTGCCGGCGGTGGGGATCGCCACACTCTTCACCCCCAACTCGTTGGCGCGGCTGACCGCCATCGCGAGCCCACGACTCTTGAACGAGCCAGTCGGGAGCTGTGATTCATCCTTCACCCACAGATCGTTGAGACCGAGTGCGGCCCCGAGTCGCTCACACCGCAACAGGGGGGTCATGCCCTCTCCCAGCGACGCGATCTTCGTGTCGTCGTCGACGGGCAGTAGTTCCCGGTATCGCCACATGGTCGGCTCCCGCGCCGCTACCGCTTCCTTGGTCATAGCCGCCGCGACTGCCTCCAGGTCGTAACGCACCCACAGGGGGCGTCCTTCATGGAGCGTCTGGAGCTCATCGTGAGCGAGATTGGTGCCGTCGATGGCAGATTCGAGGTGGGTCACGTAGCTCATGGAATAGACCTTTCATGGTTCACGTCTTAGATACAGGAAACGACACCGCTGTCGTGGAGCGAGCCGATCTCGATGGCGGTCAGACCAAGCACGTCGGCCAATATTTCCTCGGTGTGTTGGCCGAGACGGGGGGCAGGCCCAGGCTCCATGGGTAGAGCACCTCCGAAAGCGAGCGGAGATCCAGGGGTGAGGTAGCTGCCGATTCCCGGCTGTTCCACCTCGCGAAAGAGCTCACTCTCGGTGGAGCACCGAGGATCCCCGGCCACCATTTCACCGAAGGTCTGGTAGCGCCCCCAGCAAACACCGAGAGCATCGAACCTCGATTCGACCATTTCGAACGGGCGACCCGCCACCCACGGGGCTATCAGGGCCGAAATCTCCGCCCGTGCCTCGAATCGCTGACCCTCATCGCGAAAGTCACAGCCCCGCTCCTCTGCCAGCGCCGTAACCGCCTCGTCGGTAGCAGTGGCCTCGAGCAGGCTCGACCACTGCTTCGGGCTGATACCCACGGCATAGATCCGAACACCGTCGGCACAGGTGAACTCGGCCCCATAGGCGCCGTAGAGATCATTTCCGAACCGCGGCCGCTCCGCCCCGTTGATCTGGGCCTCCGCAACATGGCCCAGTGCGCTCACAGCCGCCAGGGCCACATCCGACAGGGCAAGGGTCATCGAGGCCCCCTCGCCGGTGATGAGCCGATGTCGATCCGCGGCGAGGATCCCCAGGGCCGCGGTCTGGCCGCAGATCAGATCCCACGCCGGCAGAACATGATTGATGGGCTCATCGGAACCTACCGGGCCGGTTGCGGACGGATAACCCATGGCACAGTTGACGGTGTAGTCGAGAGCGGTCGACCCATCGCGGTTGCCGGTGATCGCCAACATCACGAGATCGGGTCGGGCGGCCGATAACAATTCGTGCCCCATCCACCCCCGGGCGGGAAAGTTGGTGAGGAAGGTGCCGGCCCCGGCAATGAGCCCGGCCAGGAGCTCTCGAGCCCGATCCGACCTGAGATCCACCGCGATCGATCGTTTGCCCTTGTTGAGCCCGGCCCAGTAGATCGACTCCCCATCCGCAGTGAGAGGCCACCGACGAAAGTCGAGGCCGCCACCGATCTGATCGAACCGGATCACATCGGCTCCGAGCTGGGCGAGCGTCATACCTCCAGAGGGAGCAGCCACGAATGCAGACCCCTCGATCACTCGAAGACCGTCGAGCGGCGCGTTCATGCCCATGGTGGGCGAGCCTACCCGTGAGGCCTCGAGAGCCAGGAAGCCGAAGAGTTGGTAAGCACGGCGACCGTCGGCTGGGGGGCTGATCTTCTGAGGCGTTATGGTTCGGTGTCCAGCTCAAGGAGGAACCATGGCCGAAGCTGTCATCGTCGCTGCATCTCGTACCCCGATCGGACGAGCCAACAAGGGCTCACTCACTGAGGCCCGCCCCGACGACCTGTCGGCCTTCATCCTGAGCGATGTGATGGGCAAGATCGACCTCGACCCCTACCAGGTCGAAGACGTCATGTGGGGAATCGGTCAGCCCGGAGGCGAGGGCGGCTACAACATCGCCCGCGTCATCTCTGCCATGCAGGGCCTCGACCTTCCCGGGGTCACCGTCAATCGCTACTGCTCGTCGTCGCTGCAGACGATCCGGATGGCCGCCCACGCCATCAAGGCCGGTGAGGGCGACTGCTTCGTCGCCGGTGGGGTAGAGACGGTCAGCCGCTACGCCAACGGGGCGGCCGACACCGGCCCCCACAACGAGAAGTTCGGCGACGCCGAGTCCCGCACCAAGACCCGTGCCGCAGGCGGCGCCGACGTGTGGATGCCGCCTGCCGGTCTACCCGACGTCTACATCGCAATGGGCCAGACCGCGGAAAACGTCGTCCAGCAGACCGGGATCAGCCGCCAACGCCAGGACGAGTGGGGCGTCTCCTCCCAAAACCGGGCCGAAGCCGCCAAGGCACGGGGTCTCTTCGATCGGGAGATCACGCCCTACACCCTCCCCGATGGCACCGTCGTGTCTGAGGACGACGGCATCCGCGCCGGCACCACTTACGAGAAGGTGTCCCAGCTCAACCCCGTGTTCCGTCCCGACGGCACCGTCACCGCCGGCAACGCCTGCCCGCTCAACGACGGCGCCGCGGCAGTGGTCGTCATGAGCGACACCAGAGCCAAGTCACTCGGCCTCGCCCCCCTGGCCCGCATTGTGTCTACAGGTGTCTCGGCCCTCAACCCCGAGATCATGGGCCTCGGCCCGATCGATGCCAGCCGCCAAGCCATGACACGAGCGGGAATGACCATCGACGACATCGACCAGGTCGAAATCAACGAGGCATTCGCGGTCCAGGTGGTCGGCTCCGCCGACGTGCTCGGTATCGACCCCAACAAGCTCAACCCCAACGGTGGAGCCATCGCCCTCGGCCATCCCTTTGGCATGACCGGCTCGCGCATCATGACCACCCTTCTCAACGGCCTCGAAGACTCCGGCGGCACGGTCGGGTTGGAGACAATGTGTGTCGGTGGCGGCCAGGGCATGGCGATGATCATCGAGCGCATCTGATCGGCTAGCTCCCGCCGATGGACAACACCACCGTCGATGTCGACGCCGGTCATTTTTTTCTCGGACCGGTCGTCGACCCCACCACGGGCGATCCGGTTGGTGACGATCGGATCATCTACGAGGCCTCCGATCTCACCACCCATGGCGTGATCGTGGGCATGACCGGTTCGGGTAAGACCGGCCTCGGCATGTGCCTTCTGGAGGAGGCCCTGCTCCAGGGAATCCCCACGCTGGTGATCGACCCCAAGGGCGATATGGGCAATCTCCTGCTCTCGTTCCCCGACCTCGCGCCCGGCGATTTCCGACCCTGGATAAACGAGGGCCAAGCCGAACGCGACGGCATCACCGCAGATGAACTTGCGACGTCCACGGCCCAACTCTGGGAGGGCGGCCTGGCCGACTCGGGGATCGGCAAGGACCGCATCGCCGCCCTACGGGCCAGGTCGGAGATGACCATCTACACGCCTGGCTCCAGCGCCGGAGTCCCTCTCAATGTGGTCGGTGATCTGAGCGCACCGAAAGGAGAGCCCGACGAAGAGACTCTCAGAGAAGAGGTTGACGGGCTTGTCCAGGGTCTGCTCGGTCTCGTCGATATCGACTCAGATCCGCTGTCGGGTCGAGAGCATGTGCTGCTCGCCAATCTGGTGCACGCCTCGTGGTCGGCAGGCATCGATCTCGATCTTGCCAAGTTGCTAGCCCAGGTTCAGAGCCCGCCGATGCGCAAGCTCGGGGTAATCGAGATCGACACCTTCTTCCCGCCCTCCGATCGCACTGCCCTTGCCATGAGGCTCAACGGTCTTCTGGCCTCACCCGCGTTCGCCGCATGGGGTAAGGGCGTCCCCCTCGACATCGCTTCGATGCTCGAAACCCCTGATGGCCGACCTCGGGCCGCAATCGTGTCGATCGCCCACCTGTCTGATTCCGAGCGCCAGTTCGTGGTTACCTTGTTGCTGTCGAAGCTGGTCACCTGGATGCGTAGCCAGCCCGGGAGCACCGACCTGAGGGCCCTGGTCTACATGGACGAGGTGTTCGGCTTCGTGCCCCCCACCGCGGCCCCACCCGCCAAGCGACCGATCCTCACGATTCTCAAGCAGGCTCGAGCCTTCGGCGTGGGCATGGTGCTGTCCACCCAGAACCCCGTCGACCTCGACTACAAGGCGATAAGTAACGCGGGCACCTGGATGATCGGCAGGCTCCAGACCGAGCGCGACAAGGCCCGCCTTCTCGAGGGCATGCGGTCGGCCGGAGGCGATGCCGACATCGACGCCATCGGCGACACGATCGGAGGCCTCGGGAAACGAAAGTTCCTCCTCCACACCACCCGGGGCGCCAAGCCCACCACATTCGGTACCAGGTGGGCGATGTCATACCTGCCCGGCCCGCTCACCCGCGACCAGATCTCCACCCTGATGGACGCCCAACGAGCAGCTCCTGAAGTCGCTCCTGATGGCTCCGCCCAGTCGGTGGTGCCGACCCAGGCGCCGGAGACCTCGGCCGTGTCGGTGCTTGCAGACGACGAAACTGCCGTGGCTCCCGAGGTGGCCGACGGTGTCGAAGTCGCCTTCCTCGATCCTGGCGCTTCGTGGGCAGAGTCGGTCGGGGCCGAGCCAGGAGGCCAGCGCCTCGTGGCCGGACTCGCGGCGCGGGTCAAGCTACTTTTCGACGACACCAAGGGGGATCTCCGCCACGAATCGGAGTGGGAAGCGGTTGTTTCCTCCCTCGGCACCGACGTCGACGGCGCCGACTTCATCCAGGTCGACTACGACGATCGCGACCTACGCCGCAGCGCTCCCGAAAGCGGCATCTTTGTGCTGCCCGACGCCAAGATCCACACCAAAACGTTTTTCAACAACGCCCAGCGAGCCCTCAAGGATCATCTGTATCGCAGCGAGAACCTCACCTTGTTGCGCAACCCCGACCTCAAGCTCTTCTCCCGAGTGGATGAGGAGCGCGACGCCTTCGAAGAACGCTGCCGACGCGCCGCAGACGACAAGCTCGACGAAGAAGCCGATGAACTCCGCCAGGTGCTGGTCAAGAAGGAAGACCGCGTGCGCGACGCGATCGCCAAGGCCGAGGATCGAGTGCGAGAACTCGAGAGCGACACCAGCGATCGCAAGCGCAACGAGATCCTCAGCGGCGCGGTCGACGTGATCGGCGGCCTCTTCGGCGGAAAGAAGAATGCTCGCAGTATTCTCGGCGGCGTACGGCGTGCCTCCTCCAAGCGCCGGACGAGCGCCAACTCTCGCAACCGGCTCGATACCGCGAAGAACCGGCTCGAAGAGAAGATGGGCGAACTCGACGAGCTCGCCGATACGCTCACCGACTCTCTCGAAGAGGCGAGAGACGAGTGGGACACCGCCGCCGAGGCGATCGAGGAGTTCGAGGTAGG
>CAXMSE010000098.1:0-27599 GCA_964196195.1 uncultured Gammaproteobacteria bacterium
CTCGCCGCCCACGACAAGCCGCTGGCCGAACTCACCAACGACCTCACGCTCGCCGGTGCCTCCCTCACCTGTTTCGTCGGCGGTTGCGTTGCCCTCGTCGAGGCATGGAAGGCCCGCCGCGCCGAGCGAATCTGGGGCTGATAGGCAGGGGCGCATTTGCGCTCTGAGTGAGCGGCGACTGTCGGCATAATCGCCGTGTGCAGTGCAATGGCTCGACGCGACCGAGTTCGGCCACTACGTTCTGCAGTCAAATCGATTCGCTCAATTGGCGGGGGTAGAACAGTGCTTGGATTCTCGAGAAGGAACGCGGTCGTCGGACTGCGTTCGATGTTGGTCGTGGCGTTGATCGCAGGGGTCCTGGCATCGATGCCAGGCAACGCGATGGCCGCGGGACCACCGGTCTTCATCAACGAGATCCACTACGACAACGCCGGCGGTGACATCGGCGAGGGCTTCGAGATAGCGGGACCGGCCGGCACCAACCTCGCTGGTTGGTCCGTGGTGCTCTACAACGGCAACGGTGGCGCGGTCTACAACACCGTCGATCTGAGTGGATTCACGATCCCTGATCAGCAAGCCGGATTCGGCACCGTGTCGTACGACCTCCCGAGTAACGGCCTCCAGAACGGTTCGCCCGACGGCTTGGCATTGGTCGACGCCGCGAGCGCGCTGGTCGAGTTTCTCAGCTATGAGGGGAGCTTCACCGCTGTAGGTGGAACAGCCAATGGCGTTAGCAGCACCGACATAGGTGTCTCCGAGCCGGGCACCACACTGATCGGTCACTCGCTGCAGCTCGGTGGCAGCGGCACGGGGGGTGGTGACTTCTCTTGGAGCGCAGCCCAATCGAACACCTTCGGCGCGGTGAATACCGGCCAGACGTTCGGGGTGGTGACCGGTCCGAGCGATCCGATGATCAACGAGTTTGTGGTCAACCACACCGGCGCCGACAGCGGCGCCTTCGTCGAGGTGTTGGGCGACTCGTCAACCGATTACTCCGCCTACACCGTCCTCGAGATCGAGGGTGATGGCGCCTCGATCTCGAGGGGCTCGATCGATGCTGCTCTGCCGGTCGGCACCACCAGCGCCAGTGGATACTGGGTCGACCCTGAGGACATGGAGAACGGGACGGTGACGATCCTCCTGGTCGAGGGGTTCACCGGGAGCGTCGGCAACGACCTCGACGCCGACGACGACGGTACGTTCGACTCCGCGCCGTGGACAAGAATCGTCGACGACATCGCCACGACCGATGGCGGTGCATCCGACATCAGCTATTCATCGAGCGTGCTCGCGGCCTTCTTCGACGGCAGCCCGTTTGGTCCGGGCGGTGCCTCGCGTATCCCCAACGGCACCGACACCGATACCGCGGCGGACTGGATGCGCAACGACTTCGACGGCTTCGGCCTGGCCGGATTGGTGGGCTCGCCCGCCATCGGTGAGGCGGAAAACACGCCCGGCGCGGTCAACTCCGCGATCAGCGTGGCGATCGATCCGGTCGGTGTGTGCACCGACCCGGCGACGTTCATCCACGACATCCAGGGCGCCGGCATGGCCAGCGGCGACGTTGGCAGCATCCGTGAGATCGAAGGTGTTGTGGTCGGCGACTTCCAAGGCGGCACCGGGCTGAACGGCTTCAACGTGCAGGAAGAGGACGCCGACGCCGACGCCGATGCTCTCACATCTGAGGGCATCTTCGTCTTCGATTCGGCCAACGCCGTGGCGCTCGATGTGGGCGACGTCGTGAGGGTTAGAGGGGCGGTTGCCGAGTTCAATGGCCTCACCGAGATGAACAACGTGGAGGCGGTCATCGACTGCGGCGTCACGGACACCGCATCTGCCTCGACGGTCACGCTGCCAGTGGGCAGCATCGACGATTTTGAGGCCACCGAGGGCATGGCTGTGAACTTCCACCAGACGCTCCTCGCATCGGGCAACTTCACTCAGGCCCGTTTCGGTGAAGTGGACCTGTCAGTGGGCGGTGCTCAGGACAACCCGACCAACGTCGTCGCCCCGGGTGCGGCGGCCAACGCACTCCAGGACCTCAACAATCGCAGCCGGATCCAGCTCGAAGACGGCAGCACCGCACAGAACCCCTTGCCACTGCCCCCTTACCTGGGCGCTGGTAACACGCTCCGGACAGGGGATTCGGTGACGGGTCTCACCGGAGTCATGAGCTATGGGTTCGGCCTCTACGAAGTTCACCCCACGGCTGCGGTCGACTTCACTCGAGTCAACACCCGCCCCGCAGTGCCCACCGTTGGCGGCACGATCCAGGTGGCGGCCTACAACGTGTTGAACTACTTCACCACGATCGACGGTGCGGGTTCGATATGCGGGCCGCTGGGCAACCAAGGTTGCCGCGGTGCAGACACGGCGTCAGAGTTCACCCGCCAGCGCGACAAGCTGGTAACCGCGATCAGCAAGCTCGATGCCGACGTAGTCGGACTGATGGAGATAGAGAACCACCCGGGCGACGTACCCACCGCTGATCTGGTGGCCGGGCTCAACGCCGCCACCGCGCCCGGCACCTACGACTTCATCGCCACCGGTGCCATCGGCACCGATGCCATCCGCCAGGCGGTCATCTACCAGCCCGCAGCGGTGACGCCGATCGGCAGCTTCGAGGTGCTCGACAGCAGCGACATTCCGACGTTCGACGACGATCGCAATCGGCCGATGGTGGTGCAGACGTTCAGGGAGAACGCGAGCGGTGCGGTGTTCACCGTGGCTGTCAACCACCTGAAGTCGAAGGGATCGAACTGCAACTCCATCGGCGACCCCGACGTCGGTGACGGGCAGGGCAACTGCAACGTCACGAGAACAGTGGCGGCCCAGGCGATCGTCGACTACCTGGCGACCGACCCGACCGGTAGCGGAGACACCGATTTCCTGATCGTCGGCGACCTCAACGCCTACGCAATGGAGGATCCCGTCACCACTATCGAGGCGGCCGGCTACACCGACCTCCTCGAAACGTTTGTGGGCACCGGCGTGGGCGCAGGGGCGTACTCGTTCAACTTCTTCAGCCAGTCCGGCTATCTCGACCACGGCTTGTCGAGCGCGTCGCTCGTGTCGCAGGTGACCGGGGCCGGGTTCTGGCATGTCAATGCCGACGAACCGTCCGGACTCGACTACAACAACTTCAATCAAGCGGGTTTGTACAACCCCGACGAGTTCCGCTCGTCTGACCACGATCCGGTGCTTGTCGGACTCGAGTTGGCAGCCACCCCGATGCAATCGATGCTGAACACGATCGTGGACCTGGGCGCCCTGTTGCCCACCGGCGACTCGAAGAGCGACAAGGCCATCGGCAAGGCCATCGACGCCATCGAGGACAGCCTCGACCCGGAGTACTGGGCCGACGACGGTCACCTCACCGCGGAAGGGAAGAAGGTCTTCGACCGGGAGAAGAAGGCCGTGGAGGAACTGGGCAAGGTGAAGGGACCTGCCTCGACCACCACCCAAGCTGTCATTGCCACCCTGATCGGCATCGACGAAGCCCTGGCCCAGAGTGCCATCGACATCGCAATCGCCGTCGACGGCGAACAGCGCGAGATCGACAAGGCCCTGTCGGAGATGTCCAAGGCTGCCGCCGATCTGGCAGCTGGGAAGCACGAGAAGGCAATCGAGCGCTACAAGGATGCTTGGAAGCACGCGACGAAGGCGGTCAAGGACGTCCGATTCGCCACCTACAACGCTTCGTTGAACAGATCCGGTGCAGGCGATCTGGTGGCGGAACTGTCCGTACCGGGAAGCCCTCAGCCCGCAGCGATCGCCGAGATCATCCAGCACTCCCGACCGAACGTCCTGCTCGTCAACGAGTTCGACTTCGATGCGAGCGGAACGGCGGCGGCGATGTTCCAGACCAACTACCTGTCGGTCTCTCAGGGTGGCGCAGATCCCATCGAGTACCCGTTCCGCTACACCGCGCCTTCGAACACGGGGATCTTCTCTGGCTTCGATCTCGACAACAGTGGTGCCGCGGGCGATTTCGCTCCGAACGACTCCTTCGGCTTCGGGTTCTTTCCAGGGCAGTTCGGAATGGTCGTGTACTCGATGTTTCCGATCGACATGAGCGAGGTCCGCACTTTCCAGAATTTCCTCTGGAAGGACATGCCGGGAGCGCTCCTGCCCGAGGATCCGCCGGGCACGCCCTGGTACTCCCCCGATGAGCTCGATGTCTTCCGACTGTCGTCAAAGAGCCACTGGGACCTGCCCCTGGTGGTCGGAGGAGAAACAGTGCATTTCCTCACCAGTCATCCGACCCCGCCGGTCTTCGATGGCGCTGAGGATCGCAATGGCACCAGGAACCACGACGAGATTCGGTTCTGGGCCGACTACATCAGAGGTGGCGGTGCAGCGTCGTACATCTACGACGACAACGGAGGTAGCGGTGGGCTCGCGAGAGGCGAGACGTTCGTGATCGCGGGCGATCAGAATTCCGATCCCTACGATGGCGACAGCATCCCGGGCGCGATCCAGCAGCTGCTCGACAACCCGATGGTGAACGACAAGGACACACCCTCGAGTGCCGGTGCCACCGAGCAATCCGGGCTGCAGGGCGGAATCAATACATCCCACATCAGCGATCCGGCATTCGACACCGCCGATTTCAGTGATTCGGCACCGGGCAATCTGCGCGCCGACTACGTGCTGCCCCACAAGAGCATGAAGATCACCGATTCCGGTGTCTTCTGGCCGCTGAGCACCGATCCCTTGTTTCCTCTCGTGGGTACGTTCCCGTTCCCGACTTCGGACCATCGGTTGGTGTGGATCGACACCAGGGTGAGATAGGTATCCCAACACCACCGGACAACGACACAAGTGGCGACGATGGCCGCTTCGAGGCTCGTAAGGTGTCGGGTCACTGCGCACTGAAGAGCTGAGGAACCCCGATGACTGTCGCCGACATCCGCCAGAAGATGCGATCCAACGAGGAGATCCTGGGTCGGGTCGAACTGGACGACCCCGAAGCGATCCTGTCGGTCACCACGCTCGACGAGACCGACCTGGTCCACGCAGTCGAGGACAACGCCGAGGCAATCTTCACCTGGAACTACGAGCAGGGCGAACGCCCGGCGCTCAACCGTCTCTACGAGAAGGCGAAGACCTCCCAGTGGAACGGTCAGACCGATCTTCCGTGGGAGCTCGACGTAGACATCGAGAAGACGGTCCGTGCACAGAACGAGGTGTTCAATCCCGGTGCCACCGATCTCGTGCCGCCATTCGATGTCTCGGGCACTCCGCTCGAGAACTGGGGCGACAAGGAATACCTCGAACTCGGGATCGAGATGCAGAACCATCTCCTCAGCCAGTTCATGCATGGCGAGCAGGGTGCTTTGGTCTGCACCGCGAAGATCGTCGAGACCGTGCCGTGGATCGACGCCAAATACTACGCCGCAACCCAGGTCGTGGATGAAGCTCGACATGTCGAGGTGTTCGCCAAATATCTCGACACGAAGCTCACGGGTCACTACCCGATCAACGCCCATCTCCGGATGCTGCTCGACGACATCATCGAAGACAGCCGTTGGGACATGACCTACCTCGGCATGCAGATCATGGTCGAGGGGCTGGCGCTGGCTGCCTTCGGCATGATGTACCAAACCACACCCGAACCACTACTCAAGCAGCTGCTCCGGTATGTGATGAGCGACGAGGCCCGCCACGTCGCCTTCGGAGTGCTCACCCTCCAGGAGTACTACCAGCACCTCAGCACGGCGGAGATCCGCGATCGCCAGGAGTTCGCCTTCGAGGCCGCGGTACGGATGCGGGATCGTTTCCTCCAACAGGAGGTGTGGCAGCGGATGGACATAGATGTGAAGCCGTTGATTCCGATCATTCGCCAGGATCCGGGCCGGATCTTGTTCCAGCAGCTGCTCTTCTCGAAGATCGTGCCCAACTGCAAGAAGCTCGGCCTGCTCGATGCCGGTGTCTCCGAAGGGCAGAAGGGTTGGCTACGCGAGCGCTTCGAAGAGATGGACGTCATCCAGTTCGAAGACCTGGTCGATACCGGCGACGAGTACGAAGCATTCGACGCGGTCGCCCAGGACCGTGCCGCTGAAGCCTGACTGAAGCGGCGGCGAGCGGCGGCTACTCTGCCGCCATGGCAAGCACAATCCTCATCACAGGCGCAGGCTCGGGCTTCGGCAAGGGAGCTGCGGTCGAGTTGGCATCACGCGGACACCGCGTAGTCGCCACCACCGAAACCACAGAACAGGCCGACGCGCTCAGGGCGGAACACCCGGAGCTCGAGGCGATGAAGCTCGATGTCACCAATCCCGGCGATGTCGCGAAAGTCTCCGACGTCGATCCCGACGTACTCATCAACAATGCCGGGTTGGGAGTGATGGCACCGCTCACCAACGTGCCCCTCGAACGGCTCAAGGCCGGCTTCGAGGTGAACGTCTTCGGGATGGTCGCAATGAGCCAGGCCGCCATCCCCGGCATGAAGGCCAAGGGGGCAGGCCGAATCATCAACATGTCGTCGATCGCCGGGGCACTCTCCGGCCCCATGACAGCCCCCTACGCCATGACCAAGCACGCGGTCGAAGCATTCTCCGGCGCCCTCCGAGACGAGCTGGCGCCCTACGGCATCGACGTCACCAAGATCAACCCCGGGCCCTACAACACCGGATTCAACGACACCATGGTCAACGGCATCGCGGCCTACATCGCCCCCGACGACACTCCGGCGGCGCAAGCCGAGGAGTTCATCCGGGCCGTCATTCTCACCGACCAACTCGACCCCGACGAGGTCGTGCAGACCATGGCAGACCTGGCCGAGGCGGAGTCGACCCCGGCCGAGACCTTCCTGCCGCCGGGAATCATGGAGATGATCGCCGAAGCCCGCGGCTGAGACGCGCACAAGATAGGTGCCCTTATCCACGACAGCTAGGTGCCGGTGCCAGCGATCGAGGGATGCATTCGAGCCCTGTTCGCGGGGGATGACGGTCCCTCAGCGTCGCCAGAGCGGCAGCTTCATCCAATCCATGAGAGCCAGGTAACCCAAGCCCATGGCGGTCAGGAGAGCACCCACCCCAACGGCAATCGCCAAGCCATTGGTGGAGCCGGCTGCCTGGGCCGACCCGAGTGCGATGACCGGGTCGGCATGGGCGCTGATCACCGGCGTTGCCGGGCCCTCGGCGACCGCGGAATCCGAGAAGGAGACCTCCGCCCCCTGGGTGATCGTGACGCTTCCTTCCATACCCGGGTGGAGGGTGCAGTAGTAATCGAAGACACCCTCCTCGTCGAAGAGATGGGAGAAGCTCTCGCCCGGCATGAATATCCCGCTGTCGATGCCGCCGTCCTCCGCGGTGACCGTATGTGGCGCCAGGCCGGTGTTGACCCAGAGCACCTCGGTTCCGACCGGTATCGTGAGATCGCGGGGTTCGTAGTCCAGGTCGACCACATCGATCCGGAAGGAGTCGGCCGAGGCGCCGTCGGCGGCGGTGCCCGCATCGGTGGCGTCCGGCGCAATCGTGTCGGCGGGAATGGCTTCCTCTGGGGGGGCTGAACCCGCGCTGTCGGTCACCAGAACCGTGCCGTTCATGCCGGGATGGATCACGCAGACATAGCCGAACGTACCCGGAGTCGGGAACTGCCTGGCGTAGGTCTCGCCCGGCTCGACGAATCCGCTGTCGAATGAACCGTCGCCCGCGGTGACCGTGTGGAGAACGCTGCCATTGTTGGCCCAACGGACGGTTGAGCCCGCTGTCACGGTTGTCGATGCGGGGGCGAAACTGTTGTCGAGCATGACGACGCTGATCCCCCTCATGGGCGCCGATGGGGTCGCGGGCGCGGCTGGCGTGGTCGGCGCGGCCGGGCCTGCGCCCGATCCGCCCGATCCCACGGTCACCGTGGCCCGCATGAGGGGGTGAAGGGTGCAGTAATAGCTGTAGCTGCCCGCCGTCGGAAACGATGTCGTGTAGGTGTCGTTGGTGAACATGAAGCCTGAGTCGAACGCTCCGCTATCGGCGGTGACGGTGTGGGGAGCGGCGCCGATGTTTCGCCAGGACACGCTCCCGCCTTCGGCGATGCTGATCTGCAGTGGCGAGAAGTCGAAGTCGACTATCTCGACATCCTGTGAGGTCGGCCCGGCTGGGGCAGCAGTAGTTGAGGGGGCAGGCGGTGGGGTTGCAGGGGCAGGAGATGGCGCGGCGGGAGCCGGTACGTCACCGCCGTCGGACACCAAGATCGTCCCCGTCATGTCGGGGTGGATGACGCAGAAATAGCTGTAAGTGCCGGCTGTGGAAAAGGTCTTCTGGTAGTTCTGCCCAGTGTCGAAGATGCCGCTGTCCCAACGGAAGTCGTTGGCGGTTGCGGTGTGAGCCCGGTCGTCGTCGTTGAGGAAAGTGACGGTGGCACCCACGCTGACGGTGACAGATCCGGGCCGGAATACCTTCCCCGCCATCCTGACGGTGGCCTCGGTAGCCGCCGGTGGGGCACTCGGGGCCGGCGATTCGACTGTGGGCGGCGTGCCTCCGTCACCACCACCGGGGGAGGCGGGCTCAGTGACCACCACAGTTCCCTGGTACTCGTGATTGTCGGGGTTGCGGTGGTCGGAGTAGGTATAGGTACCCGCCACGGTGAAAGTGATGGTTGAGGAGTCGCCGGGCTCCAGACGGTCGGTTTCGAACCTCACTGGCCCTGTCTCGCTGCGGATCTCGTGTTCGTCGTTGCCGGCATTCGTCCAGGTGACACTGGTGCCGGCCTCGATCGTCACGAGCGACGGATCGAGCGCGGTGGTTACTCTCACGACCACCGAGTCCTGCGCTGCGGCGGTGTTGACGAACGTGGTGGCGAGCATCGCCGAGACCAGCAGAAGAATGGGCAGAAAGCGGCGCCAGTAGTGCTGAATTGGGGGCATGAATAGATGATGCGCCTACCGGAGAAGGTCGCTCAGGGACCAAGGTCCCCATGGCTACTTAAACTTTTACTAAACGCAACGCGGGTTGAAGAGAGGCCTGAATCAGCCCCTACCGAACCCGGATCCGGCTAGCTCTCGACTGTGCCGCGAAGCCGTTCGATCTTGTCGGTGCCGCCCAATACGACCAGTACGTCGCCATTGGCGAGCACGGTGGCGGGGTCGGGATCGGGCACATAGCCGTGGTCGTCGTGGCGGATGGCCAGCAGGAGGGGTGGGCTGGCCTCGCTCGCCATCACCTCGCCGACCGGCTTTCCCAGAACTGTCGCACCATCAGGGATGGCAACCTCACCGACACGTACGTTGTGCGACTCGTCGTGAAGGATCTCGTCGAGAAACTCCGCCAGCGTGGGGTGCATTGCCAACGCCCCCATACGAGAGCCGCCGATCTCATGGGGGTTGACCACCCGGTCGGCACCGGCTTGATAGAACTTTGCCTCGTTCGACTGTCGGTTGGTGCGGGCCACGATGAACAGGTTTGGGTTGAGGGCGCGGGCCGACAAGGTGACATACACATTGTCGGCGTCGGAGTCGAGAGCCGCGATCAGGGTGCTGGCTCGCTCGATTCCGGCCCGGCGCAGGGTCTCGTCGTCGGTGGCCTCGCCGGTGACGACGAGATGATTCACATCGAGGTCCTCGGCCCGATCGATGATGACGACCTCGGCACCATGGCGAGCCACATAGTGGCTGATCGCTCGTCCCACCCGGCCTGCGCCGGTGATGATCATGTGACCGCTCATGTGATCGATCATTCGTTGTTCCTTCCGAACTTGGAATCCATGGTTGATCGAGCCTTCTACAAAAGCCTCGACCATCACCCCGAGTGTGTAGAGAGCCCCGCTCACGCCAAAGAACACGAGCAGCAGGGTGAAGGTGCGATACGACTGATCGATCTCGTCGGCGGGGCCGACCTCGCTGAAGCCCACCGTCGTCACAGTGATGGCTGTCTGATAGATGGCATCGAACGTGCCCAGACCGAGCAGCCGGTAACCGATCACTCCCACCGCCATGATCAGAGCCAGCACAGCGAGTCCGACACGGACGCGGTACCAGGGATCAGTCCGCGGTGGGCGACCCGGGACGACTAGGAATGGCAGCTTCACGGCTCCGTTCTAGTCGAGTCGGCGACCCGACCCACGACTCTGCCGGGAGCGCCGGTCAACCCATCGCTCGTATGAACAGCGATACCGCCGAAACGGCCAGCAGACCCAATACCACCCGCTCGAAAAGCTGCCCGTCGAGTCGGGAACGTAGGCGGGTACCGATCGGGATCACCGTCACGGTGGCCATGAGCGCCAGAGCCGACGCGCCGAGACGGTCACGGTCGAGCTTGCCTCCGAGGGCCAGTACGGCGAGCTGGGCCACTCCTGCGAGCAGGAAGAGCAGGGTGATGGAGAAGACGTATGCGTCCTTCCCGAGGCGGTAGCCGTGGAACCACATGGCCACGACGGGCCCCGAGATGCCCATCGATCCCTGCATGATTCCCGCGGTTGTTCCGGCCAGCGGCGCCCACCGACGCGTGGTGGCCGGCGCGAGGCGAAGCTCCGGGCGGCGTAGGTACTGCAACAGGTACGCAGTGATCGTGGCGGCAAGGACGATGAGAAGTGGTCGGGCGGGCACAGACACGAGCAGGACGGTGCCGAGCACCGCTCCCGCTGTCGACGTGAGAGCCAGCACGGGGAGGTCACGAGTCTCATGACGAGCGTGCCGGACGTGCAAGTTGAGCATGGTGTTGGCCACTACGTTCGGCAGAGCGATCACCGCCACCGCCGCCTCGACACCGATGAAGAAGCTGAGGAGAGGGATGGCGACCTGCGGGTACCCCATCCCGGTCACGCTCTTGACGAATGATCCGAGGAGTGATGCGATTACGACGACGACTAGATCGGTCTCGGTCATTCCCAGTCGAGGTCGGTCTGGTGCAGCATCCAGGACTCGGCGACCACTCCGTTTTCGATGCGGAAATGACCCAACCAGCTGATTGTCACCGGATTGCCGGTGCCCAGGTCGATGCCCTTCATCCGGACCCGTCCGTAGACCATGTCGCCGACCGTGGCGAGGTCGTCGACGGATAGTTCGGTTCCCTTGAGATGACCCAGCGACTTCACCACCTGGGCCGCGAACTCGGTTGGAGCCATGCGGGTGGTGCCCTCGCGCCCGTGGCGCACGTACGGGTCGGCGACGAGGGTAGCGAGGGTGTCGGGGTCACGAACGAGCCAGGCGGCATGCCAGAGTCGGACGATGGGGTTGTCGGCGTGGTCGGTCACGGCGCTCCTCTCACAATGCGGGGATCTTGGTTTGGGTGATACGGCGTCGCCAGACGGCTCCGAGCAGGCTGGCGGCCAGCACCGCCACACCCATCCCGACCATCGTCTCACGAAGCCCGGCCGCATCGGCGATGATGCCGAACGGAAGCGCCGCGAGTCCGAAGGCGCTGTAGCTGAACATGATCAGCGACTGGACTCGACCGTGGTACTCCATGTCGGCGATCGAGAGCACGAGCGACCCGTTGAGCGACTGGAATGCCGACATCGAGGCACCCAGGCCGAACATAACGATCGAGGCAGCCCAGAAGTTTGGCATGATCGCGAAGACGATCACGAAGATGCCGATGGCCACCCCCGCACGACCCTGGAGGAGAGTGAGACGTCTCCGGTCGGTGCTGGCGAGTGCGACAGCGGTGATCACAGCGCCGATTGCCGCCGCCGCGGTGAGGTAGCCGAGGAACACGGGTCCACGGTCGAACAGGTCCGATACCACCGCAGGCAGGAAGACCACGTGCCCGAATCCGAACATGATGACCAGCAGCGACATGGTGAGGAGGCGAACGAGCTCGGGTCTGGCTCGTACGTAGCTGAACCCATCGCGAAGATCGTTGATCGGAGAACGGGTTGGTGCTCGGGTGGGCGCTCCCAGAGGAAGGGTGAGCGTGAGTACTACCGACACCGCCGAAAGTGCGGCCGAGAGGTAGTAGACACCGTCTACCCCGACGGCGCTGATCCCGATCATCACGCCGGCCACCGCCGGGCCGACCACCCGGCTGGCCTGGGTGCTCATCGTGCCG
Organism: uncultured Gammaproteobacteria bacterium; assembly: GCA_964196195.1. Classification (GTDB taxonomy): domain Bacteria; phylum Actinomycetota; class Acidimicrobiia; order Acidimicrobiales; family Aldehydirespiratoraceae; genus OFTM10. The sequence continues at coordinate 11,991 of CAXMSE010000098.1, forward strand.
AGAATGATCGCGTTGGTGAGAAGGTCGCGGTCGACGAGATCGGCGGTCATCGCGATCCGGGCCGGGGCGAGGATTGAGATACTCGACCCGCCCACCACCGATGCAGCCACCAGCATCCAGTAGGCGATAACACCGGTCTCGATGGTTATGGCAAGCGTGAATGCGGTGACGGTGTTGACGAGTTGGGTGACTATGAGAATGGTGCGCTTGTTGAACCGGTCGGCCAGCACGCCACCGACGGGGATGGCAATGAGCCCGGCAATGCCAAAACCGATGAGCACCCCGCCGAGGGCAGTGTTGGTGCCGGTGAGCTCGAAGGCCAACCAGCTGCGTGCGATCTGCTGGGTCTGCATCGCGAGGAAGACGAATACTCCACCCCACCAGAGGCGTTTGAATTCAGGAATGCGTAGCGACTCGAATCGGGCGGGTGCGGTGCCTCCTTCCTCGGTCATCGCCCGAAGCTAGTTCGCCACGTTGCACTCGCCGTGTTCCGACGCGATCATCCAGGTCCATGTGGAACCACAATCAGAGATGATCGACGAGCAGGCGGCGCTGATCGCCGAGCGGGCGGCCTTCTACACGATGCTCACGGGCCTGGCCGACGACGATTGGAACGTCGCTTCGCTGTGCGACGGTTGGAGGATCCGAGACGTCGCGGCCCATGCCCATCTGGGTGCCACCATGAGCATTCCCGTCGCCCTGTTGGGGCTGGTGCGGGCGCGGGGCAGCTTCGAGCGTTTCATGGAGTCCCACGTGCCTTCCGAGGGCTCCCGGCCTGTGGCCGAGATTCTCGCCATCTGGAGCGATGCCGCCAATTCGGCGAGGGTCCCACCATCGATCAAGCGGGTCGACCAAGCCATCGATGCCTTTGTGCACCATCACGACATCGCGGTCCCACTTGCTCGTCCGGTGCCGTCGGATCCTGGTCGTCTCCGATGGATGGCCGATGGGCTGGTGGGCAGCGGTAGACCCATCGGAGGCGGGGCCAGGGTAGAAGGTCTTCAACTGATCGCCAGCGACATCGACTGGCACTACGGCACCGGCCCGGAGGTCACCGGGCCGGTTGCTGCGATCATCCTCGCGGGGTGTGGGCGGCGGGCGCTCGACAACCAGCTGTCGGGCCGCGGACTCATCGAACTCCAGCGCCGGGGTTGACGTATGGCTTCTTTTGGCGAACGCTGAAGTACTTACTCGAACTCGTAGCGATCCATGAAAGGACTCAGCGATGTCACCGGAGGAAGCGGCGAAAGACAGTCCGGCGGTTTACAAGCCGCTCGGCACAAGCCCCAAGCTCGAGGGCAAGGTATTCGTGGTCACCGGGGGCAATGGTGGCATCGGGCTCGCTCTAGCCGAGGGGATAACCGCGGCCGGCGGTTCGGTCGCTCTCTGGGGTCGAAATGGCGACAAGAACGCCAAAGCTGTCGATCATCTTCTCGCTTCCGGCGCGGCGGCCCGGGCCTTTGTGTGCGATGTGAGCGACGAGGCCGAAGTGATCGAGACCATGGACCGCACCATTGCCGGCTTCGGTCGCATCGACGGCCTGTTCGCCAACGCCGGCCATGGGGGAGTGAGCAAGCCCTTCGTCGAGCTCGAGCTCGACGAGTGGCGCGAGGTGATGGCCGTCAACCTCGACGGGGTCTTTCTCACCCTGAGAGAGGCCGCCCGCCGTCTGGTGGCCCAGGGTGAAGGTGGGAGCCTGGTGGCGGTGTCGTCCATCTCCGCCATCCACGGCGCGGCGGGCAACGATGCTTACGGCGCCTCGAAGACCGCGCTCAACGGTCTTACCCGTTCGCTGGCTGTGGGCCTGGCCCGCTATGGGATTCGAGCCAACTCGCTCCTACCGGGTTGGACGATCACCGACCTTGCTTCGTACGCATACGAAAACGATCGATTTCGAGACGCAACGATTCGCCGTACCCCGGTTCGGCGTTGGGCCGATCCGAGCGAGTTCGGCGCCATCGGCGCTTTCCTCGCCGACCCTGCGTTGACCTACCACACTGGCCAGGAGCTCGTGGTCGACGGCGGCTACACGGTGTTCTGAACGCTTGTCGACGGCGCCGCCGGGGTGTCCTGGCTGAAGACGTTCAGCCAGTCCGTGCCCGACCTCGACCACAGCGAGCTCACATACATTGTTTCGGACTCGCCGACCCTGCCGCCTTGAAGCCGCCGCCAGTCGGCGCGGTACGACAAGAGGACGTGATCATTTGTGATCACGCGGAGCACGGCCTCCGAGAGGGTGTATTCGGCGGCAGTAGGTCCATTGCTCAGCTGGCCGGCATGGTCTGACCGGTCCGAGAAGCCGCTCGGGTAGACGCCGAGGAAATCCGACGAAAGTAGTCGGGAGTCGGCATCCGGGTCCCCATCGCACAGGGCCCTCCAGACGCCCTGCTCGAGGTGCACGAAGGAGTCGAGGGTCAGATCTGTCATAGCCCATTCTGGCATCAGGGATCCTGGCCAAACGACCCCAAACCCCGAGATCAACGAATCTGGATACCGGTCAGATCGTTGAGGGCTTCGGCATCACGCGAGCCGTCGTCGGTCTTGCGGCCACCGCCCAGGATGATCCGTCGCCGCACGGCCGATGAGATCGTGTCGATGATGAGCACCACCACCACGGTGAATATCAACACGGCGCCGACTGCGTCGAAGTTGCGGAAGTTGAGTTGCTGGACCAGTTCCGAGCCGACCCCGCCGGCCCCGATCATGCCGAGCACCGCGGAGGCGCGGATATTGATCTCGAAACGGAACAACCAGTAGGAGACCACGACCGGAAGGACCTGGGGCAGAACCCCCCACCGCATCCCGGAAATCCAGCGACCCCCGCACGCCTCCACTGCTTCGATGGGTCCGGTATCCGCCGATTCGATGGTCTCGGTAGACAACTTGCCGAGGGTGCCGACCGAATGCAGGCCGATGGCGAGTGCGCCAGCCCACGGTCCGAGACCGGTGACTGCGAGCAGTACGACGGCGACGATTAGTTCGGGTACGGCGCGGATGGCGTTGAACAATTGCCGAACCGGCACCCTGATCCACATCGGAGCGACATTGGTAGCCGCAAGAAAGGCAAGCGGCAGCGAAATCGTGGCCGCGATGATCGTGCCGATCCAGGCAATGTAGACAGACTCGAACACCTTGCCGATCACGCCGCGCTCGATCTCCCCGGAGAAGTCTGGGGGGAACATGAACCGGAAGATCTTCCAAGCATCTCCGGGGGCTGAGGTGAGCCGTTCCATCGAGATGTCGAGTCCGCTGATCGACCAGGTCACCGCGACGATGAGCAAGACGAGAAGAGCGATTCGACGCGGGATCGTCCCCGATGGGGGTGTGGGGCGCTCAGCTCGATCCGGGGGATGGGTTTGGTCGGTCGTCGGCGTAGTCACATCACACCAACCGCTTGCGGATGGCCACCGAGATCTGCTCGATGATGATGACGACGACGAAGATCAGGATGAGAATGCCGAGCACCCTGTCGAACTGGAAGACCTGGCGCTGGGTCTCGATCACCCTGCCGATGCCCCCAGCACCGACCAGCCCGATCACCAGCGAGGCCCGTATGTTCAACTCGAAAACATACAACGCATAGGCCACATAGGCAGGAAACACGGTGGGAAGAACCCCTGTGCGCACCGCTGGAATGTGGCGGCCGCCGGCGGCCTTGGCGGCCTCGAGGGGTCGGGGGTCGGCACCGTCGATGGTCTCGCTGAAGAGCTTCACCATCACCGCGAGCGAGAAGATCGACAAAGCCCATGCGCCGGCGAAGGCACCGATGCCGATGGCAACCACCAACAGCTTGGCCCAGAACAGATCGGGCACGGCACGGATCACGTTCATCGCGACCTTGCTCACGACATAGATCGGCCAGTTCGGAGAAGTGAGCCGAGACATGGCGAAGGAGATCGGGAGCGCCAAGCTGCACCCGATGAGGGAGGAGATGATGGCGATCTGGAATGTCTCCAGCAGGGGATCGATGACGTTTCGCCGGTTGAAGACCCAGTCCCAGGGGATCGGCCAGAACAGGGACCAGATCTTGCCCTTGTCCCAGATGGTGTCTTGGAATGGGTTGTCGGGCAGATTGCCGAGGTTCACGACTGTGGAGATAGTGAACCCCACCTTGCGCCCCGCGAAGATCGTGAACGCGATCAGCCCGGCGGCCACCACAAAGCTGCGAATTCGGGGTCGGGGTCGCGTGGGTCTATCCACCGCGGCCGCCACGCTCATTACTCGGAGTCCGGGTCGGTGGGCGGGTCGGTGCCGGCCACGGCGGCTTCGGCGAGTAGGTCCTCGTGCGAAATCGGCCTTCCGTAGATTTCGGTGAAGGTGTCGTCGGTGACGTCGGCAACGTCTCCATCGAAGACCAGGTATCCGTCGCGCAGGCCTATGAGCCGGCGACCGTACTCTCGAGCCAGGTCGAGGAAATGGAGATTAATGAGGGTAGTGATGCCGAGGTCCTGATTGATCCGCCTCAGATCGCCCATCACTTGGCGGCTGGTGACCGGATCCAGGGCAGCGACCGGCTCATCGGCGAGCATCACGCTCGGCTCCTGAGCGAGCGCTCGAGCTATACCTACGCGCTGCTGCTGCCCACCGGACAGGTCGGACGCCCGCACGTAGGCCTTGTCGACGATGCTGACCCTCTCGAGGGCCTGCATTGCCACCTCACGGTCGGCGGCGGGCCACAGGCCGAGGGTGGATCGCCACGCGGGCACAGCGGATAGACGGCCCATCAGCACATTGTTGAGTACCGATGTGCGGTTGACCAGATTGAAGGTCTGGAAGATCATGCCGATCTTGGAGCGCACTGCTCTGAGTTCGGCGGCGGATGCGCCGACCACCTCGGTTCCATCCATGGTGATGGAACCTTCGGAGGCCGGCACAAGACCGTTGAGAGCTCTGAGAAGAGTCGACTTGCCGGCACCCGACAGCCCGACCACCACGACGAACTCGCCGTCCTCGATCGTTAGATCGATATCGCGTAGCGCCTTCACGCCGCCTCGGTAGGTGACTGAGACGTTTTCGAAGCGAATCATCGTGGTTGGTCGGTGTCGATTGCCAGTTGTTCGACTATCAGCCTGGAGGCTCGGTGATGCCGAGTGCTGTGGCTGCGGCGCGGACGACGTCGAAGTCGGCCTCTACGGCCCGGCGGATATCGGTCCAGCCGTAGATCTCGTCGAAGATCAGCTCGCCTTCCTCGGTTGCGAGGAAGGCTTCCACGGCGTCGTAGATCGCATCCTTGAGGGTGTCGGGGAAGTCGCTGCGAATGGCGACCACGTCGTTGGGGATCTCATCGGTGATCGAGAACACGATGACCTTGTCGCCCACGTCGGTGGACTCGCCACGGATCGTGCGACGAGCATCATCGAAGGAGAGGCCGATGTCGGCGTCGCCGTTGTAGACCGCGATCACTGCGGCATCGTGGCCGCCGCTGAAGATGGGCGTGACGTCGGTGGCTGGATCGATGCCGAGGTTGGTGAGGTCGAGGGCCGGGAAGAGGTAGCCCGAAGTGGAGCTCTCGGTTGTGAACGCGATGCTCCTGCCGGCGACCGATTCGAGATCACCGATGCAGGAAGAACCGGCGGAGATTTCTACGCCGGCTCCGACCGCGTCGTCTTCGTCGGTGACCTCTCCGAGTGCCTTACCGTCGTCTCCGAAGAAGACGCCAACCTGAAGGGCGACCGCGTCGAGCGCCGAGACCTGGACGATCTCGCCGTCTTGGTTCTCGAGGGCGGTTCCGGTGACGGGCGGCTCGGTGCAGATAGTCGCATCATTGGTGAACCACTGGCCGTGATAGGTGGCCGACCCGAAACGGATTGATTGGATCAGGGCCTCGATGTTGCCGAACGTGTCGGCACCAAGCGTGTAGCCGAACGGGCCAAAGGCGCCGAGGTCGGCGGTGCCGTTGCCCATGGCTGTGACCAGGCCGGTGTAGTCGGTGGTGACGGTGCCCTCGACTTCGATGCCGAGAGCCTCCTCCAACACATCGATGAAGGGCTGGACATCGTCGAGGAGCTGCTCTTGCTCCTGGCTGGGCACGAAACCGAACACGAGAGACTCGGGCCAGCCTTCGGGCAGGGCGGGCTCATCGGCCGGTTCGTCGGCGGGCTCATCGGCCGGCTCATCGGCTGGCTCGTCTGCGGGCTCATCGGCCGGTTCGTCGGCCGGTTCGTCGGCCGGCTCATCTGCAGTGTCGTCCGCGGCGTCGTCGCCTGCGGTGGTGTCGTCGTCGTCGCCGCAGGCTGCGGCCAACAACGCGAACGCCAACAGTATTGCCAGTAGTCGCCTTAGTTTCATGAAATTTCCCTCCAGGGGATTTTGTCTTTCGGAAACCCTAACCACTCTTCGTGGATCGTGTCGCAATTAGCCGACTGATTTCGTGCCAGCTCTCTACGTCGACGGCCCCGGGGTGTGATCTGTTCCACGGTCGGACAAATCGGCAGACGGTTGTGGACGGATGAGATGCGACGAGAGCCTCGAGATTGTGATCGGCATCGTCGACGTAGAGGTCGCACTCGACGGTGGTCTTGTCGTCGACGATATGGACTTCGGTGGTGGGCATCCGGTGTTCGGCCAACCACTCGTAGGTGTCGTGGATCGCGAAATCGGGCTTGGTGGTGAGGACCACGATGTGGTGGCCGGCGCGGTCCAACTCGATCAGAGCTTCGATGGCGCCTTCGTAGGGCAGGAGCGGCCGAAAGATGCTCTTGCCCTCGCCACAGGTACGAGCCCAGTTCCAGAACTCGCCCATGTCGCTGAAGTGGGTGAGGTCGATCGGCGCGTCCCACTCGACGATGTCGTCCACCGAGATCGCCGCGTGGAAGTCGCGGTTGTAGCGCGAGACCCACCCCTGGTTGAAGTCAGCTACCACTCCGTCGAGATCTATGCCTAGCCTCATGCGCGTCACGCGGTCAGTGTGGCAGCCTCTGGGCATGAACGCGCCCTTTGTTTTTGGTGTTGATCTCGACGGAGTTGTTGCCGACTACACGCGCGGGTTTCGCGATGTGGTGGCGGAGATTCGTGGGGTCGACGCCGAGACGCTTCCCCTGGAACGCAGCTGGGATTTCGACGAATGGGGCTTCGGCCCCGGCGACTTCAACGAATTCCACCGGATCGCGGTGAACGAGAGGCGAATCCTCGCCACCCTCCCGATGGTCGAGGGTTCGGCCGATGCCTTGTGGCGGCTCTCCGATGCGGGGATATGGATCCGAATAATCACCCATCGCCTCTATACCAACTGGGGCCACGCCACCGCGATCGGCGACACTGTTACCTGGCTCGACGCCCACCAGATCCCGTATCGGGATATCTGCTTTCTCGGCGCCAAGCCCGAGGTTGAGGCCGATTGCTATATCGACGATGCCCCCCACAACGTCGAGGCACTCAGAGCCATAGGAAACACGGTGATCACATTCGACCAGCCCTACAACCGTCACCTCGCCGCGCCCCGGGCCACAGATTGGACCGAGGTCGAAGAGATTGTTCACGAACTGGTCGCCGAAGGCGGCCGACACATCCAGCCTCAGATCCCTGGGATCGACGCCGGCGCAGACAGACTCCAGCGTCGTCAGACCCGATGACCGGGTCTGAACGAACTGGCCGCCCCGGAACGTTCACGCCCCCATTCCGGCGAATTCACGAGTGCTTGTACTTCACAATCGACGCCATGGGGAACCGGTGGGCGTAGGTGTCGCGGTATCGACGCATGTGAGGCGATCCATCGAGGTAGGCATCCTGGCAGCGGATGACCGACTCCAGAGTCGCGTCCACGAAGCCGGCACCTGAGTCGACGAGTCCGTCGAGCGTGGTGGTGTCGAACTGCCAGGGCCGACTGGAGATCTCGATATTGATGGCGGCGAGGCGCAGAAAAGCCTGCTGATTCGCGGGGATCTCCTTCATCGGAATATCGGTCAGGTGGTCGTAGAGGTTGGCGATATCGGGCCGCACATAGCGATGGATCATGGTCTCGACGACGTCGCGAAAGCTTGGACCAGTTCTGGATGTGAGGTGAACTATCGAGCCGTCAGGCAGGTGTTCGCGGGCAGCCAGGAAACCGGTCTGAAGGGCGTCTTGGTGCAGGAATGGCGCGGTCCCACCCGCAGGGGCCACATAGTGCACTTCGGGGTGCCATTCGGTGAGCAGGAAACGTTCCACCCCCGACAAGAGTTGGTAGAAGCCGTACTGGGGTCCGCGGTAGCGCCCGTCGCCGCTATGGCCGATCACCACCGAAGGCCGCAGGATCAGATAGGGCAGTCCGCTGTTGGCAACGATGTACTCGCCCTCGCGCTTGGATTCGGTGTAGCTCGTCGGATCGTGAGTCGGGTCGTCGTGGAGCTCCTCCGCGATCGGGCCCTCGGCGAAGCCGCTGGAGAACGCGGTGGATACGTGGGTGAACCTTTTCACTCCCCAGCGGCTTGCTGCATGAACGAAACGCTGGGTCAGCTCGATATTCACCGCCCTCAGCAGGGGTTCGTCGAAATAGCTCAGACAACCGGCGGCGTGGACGACCTCGGTCACGCCCAATGTCCTTGCCAGCTCGTCGAGTTGGTGGAGAGGATCGTCTCGGGTCGGATCGTCGGCGCCATCGGGTAGCGCAACCTGATGCAATCGTGGGCGCCATTGCGACTCGTTCGGGATCGACCCGTGGCTGAGGTGGTGTGCCACGGTCTGGGCCACCGCGTCGGAGGCGTGATGGCCGCGGACGGGGGCCACCACGGCGAGGTCGGTTGTCTCTAACAGGGCTGCGGTGATCAGGCTGCCGAGCGTGCCGGTCGCCCCGGTGACAAGCACCGATTCTGGGGGATTCATCTCAACAACAGGAGCCGGCGCCTTCGACGCTGATTCGGCTCGAGGGGTCGTCGTGTTCGAGTGACGCGAGGTGGGCGATCAGCGGTCTGGTGACTGCCTCGGCGAATCCGACGGCATCGATCGCCTCGATGTACTGCATTGCGGCGCGGGCTCGAATGAACCCGAGGTCGGCGTTCATCGCTCCGGGGTCCAACGCTGCGCATTCGAGAGATAATTCGTCGCACAGGGATTCGCAGCTCGTGTTCATGAGTGAGAACAGCTGAGGCATGACCCTCGGGTGGGCCCAAGCCAGCGCTTCGTCGATGGCCTGGGGATTCTCCGCTCGAAGCTCGCGGAGCCGGGCCACTCCGATGCTGAGGTGTTCGAGTTCGTCCTCGAGGATGGTGGCGGCGACATGGGAAGTGAGGTCGTCGGTCTCCACTCCCAACTGTCCCGATAGGGCTTGGTACAACACGATCGCGATCGTTTCGGTCATCAGGTCCTGGATGATCAGGCAGGCAGGGAGATCGTCATTGGCGACGGCCTCACGAAACGTCGCCCTGATCGCTCGCCACTCGGGCTCGATGATCCGCTGCTTCACGTCGAAGCCGACGCGGGCACCGAGGGATGCAAGCTGGCGAATGTGGCGCCCCTCCTCGCGGGCCTGGTTGACGGCCTCGAGCTTGGAGTCGATGTCGTCGAACAAGGCGACCATGTCGCTGTAGTTCTCGACTGCCATGATCTCGCCGGCCACCGCGTTCGAGACCACGTAGGACAACAGATCGGTGTAGCTCGACTCGGCGGGCACTCTGGCACTCACGGTCACACCCTTGATGTGATCGAGCGCATCAGCGATCTCGGCCTCGGTGAAGGAGCCGCCAGAATCGGCGATCACTTCGAGAACACGGGGATCGTCAGGGGCGACGATGTCACCGAGCGCAAAGCTCGTGGTGACGGCAACGTCGGCGAAGCCGGCTCCGTCGACCAGCGCGGTGTAATCCTCTACCGAGATGGCGCCGCCCACACACCCGACATATGCCTCGACGCTGGCACGGACAACCTCGGGTAACTCCTTTTCGACCACCAGGTCGGAGAGCTGGATCCGACCGCCGGGCCGGAGAACCCGCATCGCTTCGGCGAATACGAGACCCTTCTCCGGAGAGAGGTTGATCGCACAGTTCGAGACGATCACGTCGATGCTGTCTTCTGCGACGGGAAGAGCCTCCATGGTCCCGAGGCGAAACTCGACATTGGTATAGCCGTCGCGTTTCGCGGTTGCCTCGGCCTGCTCGACCAGGGCTCTGGTCATGTCGACCCCGATGACGTGGCCCGAGGATCCCACTGTCTTGCTGGCGATGAACACATCGAGGCCTGCGCCACAGCCGATGTCGAGCACCACCTCGCCGGGCCGGAGACCGGCGCTGCCGGCTGGGTCGCCACAACCGAGACCGAGATTGGCAGCCGTTGGCGCACCGGCCAGGCTCTCGCCGTCGTAGCCGAAGGCCAGGGCCTGCGCGAGCGTGTCGGTCACGCCGAGCGAGTCGCCCTCGGCCACCTTCGTGTAGCCCTCACGTACTCGTTCACGGACGTCGTCGGGGCCTGCTTTCGAAATGACCTCTCGGGTCTTCGGCACGGGGTTCTCCATCGATCGGTGGAACTGGCGCGACACGTTCAGGTGGTCATCGCCAAAACCACTCGATTCCCGTGGGTATTCCCCGTAGGTACCGGGACCAGCGCTGTGAGCTTGTTACCTCTCGGGTGCCGTGTCGTCGACGAACGTCGATGGCGGTGCTAGCCGGGTGTCGAGTCGATCCAGGAGGTTGTGGTCGTGTTGGGGGCCAGGGTTGGCGGTGGTGAGGAGCTTGTCTCCTAAGAAGATGCTGCTGGCGCCGGCGTGCATGCAGAGCGCTTGTAGTTCGTCGGTCATGTCGGCCCGGCCGGCAGAGAGACGAATCACCGATGCGGGCATCATGAGTCGTGACGTTGCGATGGTGCGCACCAGTTCGAGGGGGTCGATGGGCGCGGTTCCGAATAGGGGAGTGCCGGGCACTTGGACCAAGACATTGATGGGGACGCTCTCGGGGTGGGGATCGAGTGACGCCAACTGGGTGAGGAGAGCGGCGCGGTCTTGTCGAGTTTCGCCCATGCCGACGATGCCGCCACAGCACAGCTTCACCGACGTTGTCCGTACGTTGGCGAGGGTTTCGAGACGGTCTTGGTAAGTGCGGGTGGTGATGATCTCGCCGTAGAACTCAGGTGACGTGTCGAGGTTGTGGTTGTAGAAGTCGAGACCGGCTTGTTCGAGGGCGACGGCTTGGTCGGCGCTCAGCATTCCCAATGTCACGCATGTCTCCATGCCCAGTGCCTTGACCTCGGCGACGGCCTGGGCGACTTGGTCGACTTGTCGGTCAGTTGGTGAGCGCCATGCTGCTCCCATGCAGAACCGTGTCGCCGAGGCTGCCTTGGCGTTGCGGGCGGCTGCGACGATCTCATCGATTGCCATCAGGCGCTCAGCGTCGAGGTCGGTGTTCCACGCCGAGGATTGAGGGCAGTAGGCGCAGTCCTCGGGACACGCCCCGGTCTTCACCGACAGCAGCATCGCTGCTTCCACAACATGGGGGTCGAAGCGTTCGCGATGAACACTGTTCGCGTCGGCCAGCAGATCATGGAACGGAGCCGCGAGGAGAGTCTCGACTTCTTCGACGCTCCAGTCGTGGCGAACGTCAGTCGGCCACAGCGTCTCATCGTTCGGGTGCGGGCGTGTAGTCACTTGGCCTCGCGGGCTGGGTTCTTACCCGGTGCAGCGGTGACTGGTTCGTGGGCGAATACGTCGAGGCCCGAGGCTGTGACTTGGCCGGACCGAAGCGCTTTGAACGGGCGTGATTCGTTGATGATTTCTCCTCGTGCGGTGTTGATTATCCGCACTCCGAGGGGTATTGCAGCAAACATGGGGGCACCCATCAGGCCATCAGGTTCGGCAATCAGCGGCATGTGGATGGTGACGAAATCGGCATCTCGGTTCGCGTGTCTAGTGGAGAGTAGCGCCTCATGCCCCGCCCGGTATCAGCTCACAACGTGAGCGACGAGGTAGAGCCTGACCCGATACCGGCTGGTTGAGGGGAACCGGTGCCGATTGTGGGTAACCGGGGGGTATCGATCGCGGGAATCGGAAGAGGGTGCCTTCGAGTCGAACGTTCCTATGCAGAGGGTGACCTCCTCCACTGATCGGAGGCTTCTACGAGAGGGTGGTGTCGGGCTGGAGTGGGCCGCTTCGCCCAGCTTCAGATCACGAGAGGACTGATGCGGTTCCGGATGGCGCGAACGAGACTGAGCGCCACCATGGCCGAAGACTTCGGGTTCTCCTCGAGAGCATTGTTGTTCATGGTCATCGAGAACTCACCGAAGCCACCGCTGGCCGTGATCTCGTGTCGGTTGACCTCCGCGTCCGGGTCGGCGATCAAGGTGACCAGCGTCTTTGCGGGCCCCACCCCGGCCAGTGCCGTCGTCATGGCCACGTTGGCGTTCTTGGGGAACTGTGATGCTGCCTCGGCCGCGGTGCCGGAGAAGAACGCCTCGGGACCCGAGAGTGTCCCGAGATCGCACAGGGTCTCGGCCACGGTGTCGAGCCACGCATGTGGAGGCTTGATGATCCGGTGCTCGACGCGGTCGAGCCCCGAGGCGCGCGCTGCGGCAAGAGCATCCACGCCGCCGAGGGCGCCGGGCGGAACATGGATCTGCGCGTCGTTCTCCAGGGCGAGGGCCTGGAGGGAATCGAGCAGGTCGGCGTCGGCAAAGGCCGAGACCGACGACACGATGAGGTCGGCCCCCGATTCGAGCGCGGCGTAACCCCATTGGGCGACGCTGTCTCGACCGGCAGCCTCGATCACCAGCTCCGCCCCGGTCCCCGCGAGTTCCTGGGGTGTCGTGATCAGACGCGCACGGGGCGGGAGGTCCGGGCGGGGTCTTATGGCATCTCGTATCGCCACGGCCACGATCTCCACTGGAGCGTCGCCGAGCAGCCGGACCGTCGCACGCGCTATCGCACCCCAGCCGATGAATGCCAGCCGTGGCCTGGCGTGTTCCATCTCGCTACCCTCTTTCGATCAGCCGAGGACCCCTCGATCAGACCTGTAGCCCACACCCCTCGAATGCTTCGCGTGTGGCCGCCTTCTCGACATCTGTCAACTCCAGGAGCGGAGCGCGGACACGACCGCCTACCTGCCCCAGCAGCTCCTGCCAGTACTTCTGATGTGCGTGTGGCTTCTCGGCCGGCCGTGTCCGCTTCAGCGCATCACGCACCGGGCCGAGGCTCTCACTGATGCGGCGCGCTTCGTCGGCTCTCCCGGCAAACGCCGCTTGCGTATAGTCGTGCATCCGCCGGTCCTTGGCCGTCTGCAAGAGGAAGGGCGGGGACGAACACAAATAGAGCTGCCACTCGAGTTCGAGGATGTTGTCGAGCCATTCCTCTTCGGACGCGGTGCTCACCTGGATTCGGTCCGAGGCCAGGGCCGTGAGCTCGGAGTACATTGGGCGCGGGACGCTGTATTTCATGGCCACGACGTTGTCCAGATCGGCCAGCCGGTTGCAGAGCTCGGGCGACAGCAGGTAGCCGCTGTCTGGATGACTCCACAAGGCGATGCCGATGTCGACGCTCTTCGAGATCGTCTCGTAGTAGCGGTGGACCGTCTCGTCGTGCTCCCGGGCGAAGTGCAGCATGGGTGCATGTACGACGACGTAGTCTGCACCGGCCCTCTGGGCGTGCCGAGTGAGGTCGATCACGACATCCATGTTCTGGTCAGAGCACGACATGATGGTTTGGGCGTGTCCGTTCACGGCCTCGATCGCGAGTTCGAAGCTTCGCTTCCGCTCCTCCAGGGTCATCGAGGAGAACTCACCCTGCTTCCCGGAGATGAACAGCCCTTCGATGCCGAGGTCGCGGGTCCAGTGATGGACATTCTCGCGAAAGCCGTCTTCGTCCAACTCCAGGTCCTCGGTGAACGGCATGAGAGCGGCCGCCCAGATCCCCTTCATGTTGGCTCGCGCGTATGCTTTTGCCTCAGTTCTAGTATATTTCATGATGTATTGCTAAGTGACATAGTCGGGTAATCCTTTTCAGGCAAGAGTGATGCTATGGGAGACGTTCTTGACGACCATGTAGTTGTGCAACCCCTCGGCTCCTCCCTCCCGGCCGTATCCACTGGACTTGACCCCGCCAAAGGGAGTCTCGGGCAGGGATGCCTCGAGGGTGTTGATCGACAGATTTCCGGCCTCGACACGCTCGACCATCTGATCGACATAGTCCGCACGATTGGTGAAACCGTAGGCGGCAAGGCCAAAAGGCACCGAGTTGGCCCGTTCGATGGCCTCGTCGAGAGAGCCCACCGGGTTGACCACGGCGAGCGGCCCAAAGGGCTCTTCGCTCATCACGGTGGCATCGTCGGGAACGTTGGCGAGCACGGTGGGCTGGAAGAAGTAGCCGGCCCTGTCGATCCTGGTGCCGCCCGTTGTGACGTCGGCCCCCTTGTCGCACGCGTCTGCAACCAACTCCGTCAAGGCTGCGACGCGACGATCATTGGCGAGTGGACCCATCTCGACGGCGGGGTTCATTCCGTCGCCGACCACCGTGGCTGCTGCACGCTCGGTGAAGGCATCGAGGAACTCCTCGAAGATGCTGTCGCGTACGAAGAAACGGGTCGGCGACGTGCAGACCTGGCCGGCGTTGCGCATCTTCCGCATTGCTGAGGTGATAGCGGCGGCGCCGACGTCGGTGTCCTCACAGACGATCACCGGCGCGTGACCGCCGAGCTCCATCAGCACCGGCGTCATGTGTTCGGACGCCAGAACCGTGAGCCGCCGCCCGACTGCCGTCGAGCCGGTAAACGCAACCAGTCTGATCGTGTCGTGGGGGATGAGATGCCCAGAGATCTCTGCGGGGACTCCGAAGACCAGGTTCAGCACACCAGCGGGGAGCCCAGCATCGTGGAACGCTCTCGCGATGTGCATTGCGCCGGCCGGTGTCTCTTCGGCCGCCTTCAAGATGATGGAGCAGCCCGAGGCCAGCGCGCCCGCAACCTTGCGCGACGGTTGGCTCATCGGGAAGTTCCACGGTGAGAAGGCGGCCACCGGGCCGATCGGCTGGTGGTGGACGGTGTGGCTGACGCCCGGTCCGCTCGGGATGACGCGGCCGTAGGTACGAACCGCCTCACCGGCGTCCCATTCGAAGAATTCACATCCGCGGATGATCTCCGCCTGCGCTTGTTTGAAGGGCTTTCCGTGCTCCAGGGTAATCGCGTGCGCGATCTCGTCCTGGCGTTGGCGCATGATGCCGGCCGCCGTGAGCATGATCTCGGCCCGATCCTTGGGGGCCGTCCGGCTCCAGATCGTGGACCCCTTCGCTGCGGCCTCTAGGGCGTCGTCGAGATCCTGTTGGCCGGCGCACGGAAGGCGGCCGATGACCTGCTCGTTCACGGGGTTGACGATCGGGAGATCATCCGGCGACGTCCGCCAAGACCCGTCGATGTAGAGCCGAAGATCCGGGTAGTCAGTCATGGGTTCTTCGCAGCTCCATCTAGAGGTTCACCCATCCGTCGGGGGGAGGCCCCTTGCCGGGGTGCAGCGTTGCCCAGTCGGGACACGTACGAGCTTCCTCGTCAGAGTGGGAGCCGTCATAGATCGCGGGCAGGGCGTCGACGATCATGCTCGGACGTTCCCGCCGCCTCTACGTAGCTTCTCTCCCAAAAGGTACGTCGGAAAAGCTAGGTCGGCAAGTATCGAGACATTAGCTATCTGGCCAAAATCCTCTGACCGGGAACTTTATGGTCGGGACGGCGG
>CAXMSE010000099.1:0-7017 GCA_964196195.1 uncultured Gammaproteobacteria bacterium
GCGCCACTTCGATGGGTCCCGTGGGCGGCGAGGTTCTCGGTCTTCTCTCCCTCGCCGTCCACGCCAAGGTCCCGATCTCGACACTTCGTTCGATGATCTACGCCTATCCCACGTTCCACAAGGGCATCGAAGACGCCCTGAACCGACTCGAACTGTGATCCTGGCGGGTCGGCCGTTCGCGGCCGGCCCGATCAGTCGGTCGAGAATGCCGGATACTCGTCGGTGAGCATCCAGAAGTAGGCGTTCAGCCTGATGCCCACTCTCAGAGCGCCCATGACGAAGTCGCGGATCCCCTGGGGCCAACGCCCGGTGAACAGCACCGCGAACCAGGCCACGAACCAGAGCACGAACGCTGCGATCCAGATGACCATTGCGAAGAGCATGGCCGGTATCACCCAGAAGATCCGCAGGCCGACCGTAAGCCGGTTGCGATCACCAAGATCCGGTTCGAAATCGATGCGGAGCGGCTGGCCACCGGGATCTGCCGCCGTCGTACTGAAGTCGAACGGCGGATACTCGGTATGTAGGAACCCGGCGTAGGCATAGGCACGGGTGGTGTAGCGCAGGACCATGCATTGCAGGGTGGCCAGGCCTTCGGGCAGCTTGCCGGTGAACACGATCGCGAACCAGGAGATCAGCCCGATCACCTGACCGACGGTTTCCAGAACCTGGGCCAGGATGAGGTGGGGGATGGCCAGCAGCCATTGGACCAGGGGACGCCAGTTGTCCACCTTTTCCGGTGCTTCGAGGGTGACTGTTGCGGGATAGGCCATGGGAGCGTCCTCACTGTTGTGAAAGACACCTGCGGGGCAAGTGTCGGCTACCAGACAATACCGAGGCTCAGTCGGGCATGGCCAAGTGGCTGTTGTGACGAAGCCCGTGGACTACCTGGAGCCACACAAGGTCGTATCCCCTGGCCGAGAAACTGTCCTTGTCGGTCTCGTCGTGCACCACGAAGCTTCCGTCGGGAAGGGGTTCCAACTTGGAGACCTCGATCCAACCAGTCTTCTCGGGGCCGCGCTTGTTGACAACATCGCCGCTCTGCGCATCCACGGCGCGGATCATCACGATCTCGATGCGACTACGCACGGAGCTCTCCTCTGGGTCTCGCGTACCCATCGGCCGCGAGCACCTCGTGATGTAGGTCGAGCGGGTTCTTTGGGTAGCCGCTCAGCCGGTGTTACGAAGGCCGGCGGCGACACCATTGATGGTCAAGAGCAGGGCGCGACGCAGGCGAGCCTCCTCGACCGGATCTTCAGCGCCGGATCTGCTGCGGGCCAACAAGTCGACCTGGAGCACATTGATCGGGTCTAGGTAAGCGTCTCGCACTGCGAGAGTTCGCCGCAGGATCGGGAGGTCGTCGAGCAGCTGAACGCCGGTGAGAATCGCGATCTCATCGAGGGTGAGCCGGTGTTCCTCCACAATTCGCTCGAAAAGGTGGTGGAGGTCGGGGCGCACGAGCGTCGTGACATAGTGCCGCGAGATCGCCAGGTCGGTCTTGGAAAGTGTCATCTCCACGTTGGAGACGAAGGTACGGAAGAACTGCCAGTGCTCGTACATCTCGGCGAGATCCTCGGCCCGGCCCGATTCCCGGATTGCCGCCAGTCCCGAACCGACCCCGAACCAGCCAGGGATTATCTGGCGTGACTGCGTCCAGCCGAAAACCCAAGGAATGGCCCGGAGGTCTTCGAGCCCGCCGTCGCTGCCCGCGCGGCGCGCAGGGCGCGAACCGATGTTCATGGCCGCCAGTTCCTCGACTGGGGTGGAGGTCTGGAAGTACTCGACGAGCCCCGGCGACTCGAGGAAGGTGCGGTAGGCGCCGTAGGCCGCATCGGACATCGAGTCCATGGTGGCGTCCCAGCGGGCGCTGGTGACCGGATCGTTACGGGGGGAGCGGTGCGCGAGCGAGGCCTCTAGGACCGCGGCGACGGCCAGGTCGAGGTTTCGCTGGGCTATCTGGGGAAGGCCGTACTTATCGGCGATCACCTCTCCCTGTTCGGTCAGCTTCACCGATCCGCTCACAGCCCCCGGAGGCTGACCGAGGATCGAAGCATGAGTGGGCCCGCCGCCCCGACCGATGGTGCCGCCCCGGCCGTGGAAAACGGTGATTCGAACCCCGGTCTCGGCTGCGATGTCGGCAATCGTGCGTAGTGCTTTGTGGATCTCCCACTGGGAGGTGGTGATTCCTCCGTCCTTGTTCGAGTCGGAGTAGCCGACCATCACCTCCTGCTTATCGCCCCTGAGCTCGACGAGGCGCCGGTAGGGCACCGTCGTCAGCAACTCGCGTAGGACGGGGCCGATCGATCGGAGGTCCTCGATCGTCTCGAACAGGGGCACGAACCCGAGGCGGGCAGTGTCGGTGCTCAGATCGATCAGACCGACATCGCGGGCGAGGACGGCCGGCGCGAGTACATCGTCGACACCCTGGGTCATCGAGATGATGTAGCTCTCCACGATCTGGTCGCCGTGGGCGTCCATCCGTCGGCGCAGGAGATCGAGAAGTTCGAGCGAGGGGTTGTCGGCCGCACGGGTGGGGGGCGCCAGAGGGCGAGGGCTACTGAGCTCGTCGGTGAGCAGGACGATCCGTTCAGCCCTTGACAATGACGGGTAGTCGATCCCGAGAGGTGCAAAGAGGGACTCCAGGGCCTCATGATGGCGAGCCGTGTGCTCCCGGATGTCGAGCACGGCGAGATGAAACCCGACCATCGCCACGATCCGCCGCACCCTCGCGAGCCGGCCGTGAGCTAGCGACCCTCCTCGGTTCTCCTCCAGTGAGGCGGTGAGCATCGCCAGATCTGCTTCGAGGTCGTCGGGGGAGGCGTAGGCGCGAGAACCGGACGGTATCTGGGCGGTTTCGAGTAGGCGCTGGTGGATCACCGCTATCCGTAGGCGGTAGGGCTCGCCCTCGCTGAGGGTACCGAAGCGGCTGATGACCGAAGGGAAGTTCTCACGATCCTCGGCCAGCTTGGCAGTGAGTTCGTCGGAGACAGAGCGAACCGCGGTGCTGACGCTGAGCTCAGAGGAGAGCTGCTCGACCTCGGTGATCAAGAGCCGCAGCGCACGGCTGCGTTGGAAATCGAGCACCGCCAAGGTGGTGGACGGCGTGACGTTGGGGTTGCCGTCGCGATCACCCCCCACCCAGGTGCCGAACCGGATCGGAGGCGATGTGTTGTCGAGCTCACCACCGATCGACCGAAGCACGGCATCGATGTCATCGAGGAGTTCGGGGACCCCGCCCACAATCACCTCGGTGAGGAAGTAGAGAATCGATCGGGCCTCGTCGACGGGGTCGGGTTGGGCTCGCCTCAGTTCATCGGTCTGCCAGATCGCATCGATCAACTCGTCGACGCGGCGGTCGATCCGGTGTTGGAGTCCCTCGTCGTTTTGGGCGTGTTGTCGCTGCTCGATCAGAAGGGCGATCTCCGCGAGCTTGTCGAGTATCGAGCGACGAGATGCCTCGGTGGGGTGAGCGGTGAACACCGGCCTGAGCTCGGACTGGTTCGCGGCGTCGTTCACCTCCTCGGGAGTGAATCCCTGATCAATGAGGCGAGCGACCGTCTCGCCGAAGCGGTTGCCTCGCGCCGCTCCGGTTTCGGTGAGGTCGTCGATTCGGTGAACCTGTTCGGCGGTGTTGGCCAGATGGAAGTAGGTGGTGAAGGCCCGGACCAGCTGGATCGCATCCACCACGTCGACATCGGCGAGCAGCTCGGTCAGCTGCAGGTGGGCGTCGTCGCCCTGGCGGAGTTCTCTTGCGAGAACACGCACCTGTTCGACCCGTTCGAGGAGGT
Source organism: uncultured Gammaproteobacteria bacterium (assembly GCA_964196195.1). GTDB lineage: Bacteria > Actinomycetota > Acidimicrobiia > Acidimicrobiales > Aldehydirespiratoraceae > OFTM10. The sequence continues at coordinate 3,789 of CAXMSE010000099.1, forward strand.
CGGGACCTTGCTGGCGGATGAGGGCGTCGCCGAGCTGATTGCCCAGCCGACGGATATCGCTGCGAAGGGCGGAGTCGAGGTCGTCGAGCGAAGGAGCCACCGCCGCACCGTAGCGTCGGACGCAGCGGTGAGGCGACCGGTGGGCGATTCGTCCGGCTGGATCGCGGTGGCCTACCGTCGAGCGATGCCCGACTCGCCCGAGAGCCTCGTGAGCGCCCTGCGAGACCTCATCGAGGTGGTGAGGACCTCTGATCTCGACGATCTCGCTCTCAGCAGTTCCACCGAGGCCGTGCAGGCCATCACCGACGGTCTCCGTCCCCACATAGTGGATGGGGTGCGGATGCAGGCCACCCTCGACCTCCATGAGCTGCTCACCCGGGCCGATGCAACCGTGGATCGTAAGGCCCGGCTGCGAGAGCTGGGACTCTCGGGAGTGTTTCCCTACAGTCCTTATGTCGGCCTGCTCAACCCCCTGGCACCACCTGCGAGGCTGGAGATAGTCGAAGGTGATCCCTGGGCCGTGCTCGAAGGGGAAGTGAGCTTCAGCGATGCCTACAACGGTCCCCCCGCGGGAGTTCACGGCGGAGTGCTCGCCGGCATGTTCGACGAGTTGCTGGGTGCGGTGTGTGTGGTGAACGACGTGGGCGGATTCACCGGCACCCTTTCCATCCGCTATCGCGCTCCGGCGCCACTTCAGGCATCGATACGCATGCAGGCCTGGATCGAGCGGGTGGAAGGACGAAAGACGTTCGCGCGGGGAACATTTCATCATGGCGACACCCTTCTGCTCGAGGGCGAGGCGATATTCATTGGCTCTGAGGATCTCCCCCTGACCCGGCCTCAGGCTCGAACCGACTCGTAGGGCCAGACTCCGTCGTCGGGCACATGGCGAAAGCTGATGCTCATTCGCGGCGGCGCGGAGACCATCTTCGGTACACAGTGCTCCCACGCCGAACGACAGGCGTGGCCAGCGGAAGGTCGGGGGCGTTTCATCCTCGGGTCGACCAGCGCATATTGCCGGTTATGGGCGGTCTAGTGTGCCGAAGGATCGAGGCTTTGAGGACGTCCGCCAGATATCAGAGGCCACTCTCCTGCGAAGCCCCGCCAGATCACAAGCGCCACTAGTAGCAGGCCGATGCCCCAGAAGAACACAGCCAGCGAGGTCCATAGCAGCCCCATGAGGACGCCGTACAGTCCCGGCGCCGCTGGTACGATCGCGAGCCATCTTAGTGTGCGCAACTGGTATCTCATGAGTGTCTCCCTCTGCCCGAAGATCAGGCTTTCTATAGAGACAGACGTTCCTGGCGGGCCTCGCGGGTGACACCGATCACCTTTCATGAGCCGAGATCGACCATCGGCCCGGCGGCGGCCCATCGCACTCGGTTGGAGGAAGGGTTGCGCAATCCTCGGTCCATCCCCGGTCGTGGTGGAATCTCGACGTCTGATCTGATGTGGAACCCGCGCGATAACGGCACATCACGCGCTCTCACTCACTGTGGCTGATCGTGGTGCTGGCGAGGACTGGGATTGCCGGATGAGGGGCGGGTGATGTTCCTGACGCCGGGCGGTTGTTCTGGGGCGTCCCCGACCCAGCGAACCGCGATCACACTGTTCGTCAGCTATCCGGTATGTCTTCGTCGCTTCGTTGGCCGTCTTGGATCACTGCGTCCAACGGGGCAGGATCGCCGACGGCCAGCCAGATGCTGACCACAAACACCCAGACAAGCGCGGCGAACGCGAAGATGAAGAGAAGTGGCGAGACACATCCGATGGCGACAACGACGCTGGCCCACGCAAGCCAAGAAGGAAACAGTTCGCTTCGAAAGGACACAACCGCCGTCGCGCCGATGAGCACCGCAAACCCGATCGGGACAGGTCCGCTCAACATGGCGCGATAGAGGTCGTAGAGAACTGTCGCGATCTGGGGATCGATGGCTTCGTCCTCAGCGCGAAGTGCCGCCTGCCCGATCGCGGCGAAACCTATGGCCAGCGAAGCCCCAGCAACAACTCCACCCGCCAAGGCCGCAGCGGAGAACTGCCCCGTGCCACCTTCGGCCACCACGAGCCTGCTCCGCAACGTTGCCGTGAACCAGACGAGGAGTGCAACGGACACCAACGAGATGTAGGCGCCTATCAGAATCTGGACCGGACCGCCCTCCAACAGGTCCACTACCCGATCTGGGGACGGAGATGCCGTCTCACCAACTTGGCCGATCAGAGCGAACCCGACGAAGTGCAGGACGATCGACGCTGCACCGGTCAACGGAGTGGCGCGTCGCGAAGGAAACTTCACTCACGATCCTTTCTTCTCGCGGGTCGACGACGCGAGCCTAGACCCTCTGTTACCCCCCGGCATCACGAGCACGTTCTGAGCCTCACAACCGTGAAGTCTTGGCCCCCAACGCCGCGAGCGACTACCGGCGGGTCCGCTCACGCAAGCGAGCACATATCGGCACATATGGGCGGGGGCGCTCGGTGCGACCCCTCGCGCTCACTAGAGTCCGTCGATGGAACCCATCGAGAACGACGCTCAGCTCCTCGACCGCATGCGGGGACTGTTTCCTACTGATCTCTCGCCGGGACTCGATTTCGAGATCGTCGAGGTCGAGCACGCGGCCGGTCGAGCTGAGCTGAGGTTCGAGCTTCCCGAGGAGACATCGAACCAGTTCGGTTTCGTGCAAGGCGGAACGATCGCGACAATGCTCGACGCCTGTCTCGGAATAGCAGGGGCAGTGAAGTCAGGCGGGGTGCTCGCCATGCCGCTCATCCAGATGCAGATCAGCTTCGTCAAGCCAGTGCCTGTCGGCATCGTCTCCGGCACAGGGTCCACAACTCGGCTCGGACGGTCCGTCGCCTTTCTGGAAGCGACGCTGACAGGTCAGGACGGAACTGTGCTCGCTCGAGCCACAGCCACGGCGGCACCGACTCCGTTCCCGGCATGACTCGCTCCGACCGAGCCGCTACCGCTTCTCGTTGTGGTCCGCTGATCGAACGAACAGAACCGGCTCACGCCCATTTCCGACCCGCCCTATATCGGCACATATGGGCGGCTCGGCTTGATCTTGCCGTTGTGGCGGCTCAGAGGGCGATTCGTTGAGATGCGTTAGTTCGTCGTTGGCACGGAGAAGGTGCGGCGGCCGATGATCTCGCCACCATTGTCTTCGATGTGGCGGAAGGTGAGCGACATCCTGGGGTCCGCGTGGCGTTGGGGTTTCACGCAGTGCTCCCA
>CAXMSE010000100.1:0-3800 GCA_964196195.1 uncultured Gammaproteobacteria bacterium
GCCGACCCCGACAACTACGCCGACCCCGACAACTACGCCGACCCCGACAACCACGCCGACTACGCCTACGACCCCGCCGGCGCCCGGCGCTGTGGTCTTCGCCTCCAGCTGCGCGGGCTGTCACGGTGCTTCTGGTGCTGGTTTCGGTCTGGTGCCCACAAGCCTCACTGCGGCCCAGCTCGTGAGCATCACCAACAACGGCATTCCCGGCACCGGCATGCCCCCGGTGTCTCTCCTCGCAGCTGAAGTAGCGGCCGTCGCCGATTACATCATCTTGCTGAGCACGGGTACGGTGCCGCCCCCGCCCCCGCCGACCCCGCCTTCTGGTCCGGCTGCGGTTTACGCCTCCTCCTGTGCCAGCTGCCATGCGGCCGATGGCACCGGCACCCCCGTGGGGCCCGACATCGTCGGTGAGGGGGCCGACGAGACCGTCAAGGTGGTTCGATCCGGCGACTCCGGCATGCCCGGGTTCTCGATAGCGGCCATCAGTGATGCCGATCTGGCCGAGCTGGCCGATTTCGTTGCCAACCTCGGTAACCCGGTTCCTCCTGCTCCGACTGATCCTGCGATCCCGCCCGACGGCGGTGGCGGCGGAGGCTCGGATGGCCGCACCGGGCCAGAGGTCTATGCCAGCTCCTGCGCTTCGTGCCACGCTGCTGACGGCAGCGGCACGCCACTCGGCCCCGATGTCGTGGGCGAGAGCATCGACGAGATTCTGGATGTCGTGCGTTCAGGCGATTCCGGCATGCCTGCTTTCAGCGCCCTGGTCATCAGCGACAGCGAACTCGACGCGTTGGCCATCTGGTTGGCCGGTGATGGCGGTCACGCCTCGGATCACGATTCCGATGACGACGACTCGGATCACGACTCCGAACACCACGACGATGATGATGATCAGCTCGTCGTCCAGCGCGACGATGATCAGGCTGTCGAGTCCGATGAGGAAGAGCACACCTGATCAAGCAGCGGCCGATCCGACTTCCGAAGCGCCGTTTTGCAATGCTTCAGTGATGCGTAAACCCCTCACCAGCAAAACAGCCACCGCGGTCGGCCCCTACAGCCACGGCGTGGCATCCGATCCGTTCGTCTACCTCTCGGGGCAGACCCCGCTCGACCCAGATACCGATGAGCTCAGAGAGGGCGGGATCGCGGCCCAGACCAGCCAGTGCTTCGACAATCTGTTCGGTGTGCTCGCCTCCGCCGGACTCGACGAGTCCGATGTGGTGAAAGTCAACGTCTATCTCACCGACATGGACGACTTCGCCGCCATGAACTCGGCCTATGAGGATCGCTTCTCCGAGCCCTTCCCCAGCCGGACGACGGTGGGGGTTGCTGCCTTGCCGCTGGGGGCCGGCGTGGAGATCGAACTGGTTGCTCGCCAACGATGAGCAGGAAGCGCTTGACCTTCCACTCAACTGGAAGGCATAGAGTTCAGTCATGAGCACATCGTGAGTGGCGACCTGAGGGCCGTGGCCGACGCTATCGCTCTCTCGCGGCGCACTCTCGGCACGATCAAGGGCAACCTCTTCTGGGCGTTTGCCTACAACGGGGCGGCCATTCCGCTCGCTGCATTCGGAGTGCTCAACCCCATGATCGCGGCGGGGGCCATGGGCTGTCGTCGCTCTTCGTCGTCACCAACTCCCTGCGCCTTCGTCGCTTCGCCGGATATCGGTCCTGACCTGATCAGGAGCCGGTGACGTCCCAGAGATGGTGCACCGGATCGTGGATCAGATATCGAGCGAAGGATTCCACCGTGAAAGCGGCGCCGTCGCTGCGGTATCCGGTGCGGGCCCACTGGTCGCCGGTCACGCCATCGAACCGAGCCGCGAGGGCATTGCCCGCGGTGGCCAGCTCCGCACTCACCGTTGGCGGCTCCTGGGTGTTGTACCGCTCCGCGATGGCCGTCTCGTTCTGGTCCCAGTTGGCGTAGCGAGGGCCGTCCTCGGTGAGCATCAGATCGAGCCGCTCCAGGTAAAGGGCGTAGACGTCGCGCACGTGGGCGGCGTACTCGAGCGGCGACCATTGGTCGGGTCGGGACCGCATCCTGAGCGGCTCGGTCTCGCCGGTCAGGATCGCCTCCCAAGCCGATGCATTGTCGCGAATGAGTCCGGCCACTGATCCCGGTTCGATTGTTCGCACGTCGAAGCCACACTCGGGACACACCGAGTCGAGTACCCAGGTCCAGTCCTTGTCGTCGGGCGTGATGTCGTTGCTCATCTAGCGATGATGGCAGACAAATTCAGGGGAGCAGGTCGTAGCGGTGCAGGAAGGCCGCGGCCTGGCCTCGGGTGGCGGTGGCGGTGGGGGAGAACTCGGTGGCCGAGGTGCCGGTGGTGACGCCTGCCTCAGCGGCCCAACTCACCGCGTCGGTGGCGAAGCTGGTGGGGACATCGACGAACTCGTGAGGCGTGGTGGGCGGCGGCTCGCCCGCGTAGCGCCAGAGGAAGGTGACGAACTGATCCCGGGTGAGCTCGATGTGGGGAGAGAATTCGGTGGCCGAGGTGCCGGTGGTGATCTCCAGTTCCACCATCCAGCGCACCGCCTCGGTGAAGTAGGCGTCGTCGGGAACATCAATGAATGGGATGTCGGAGCTTGCCGCGGACTCACCATCCATTCGCCACAGCATCGTGGCGGCCTGCGCCCGTGTGATTCTGGCCTTGGTGCAGAAGCGGTTCGTGTTACATCCGGTGGTGATGCCTGCCGCCAGCAACCAGCTCACATCGGAGGCGAACGTGGAGCCCAGGGTGTCGCAGAAGGGTGTCTCTGGCGAGGGGTCGAAATCGCCGCAGATGATGTTGATCGATCCGACCCACACGAACTCCCAGGGCTCGGGATCGGGGCCGGCGACAGAGGCACCGGTGGGGTAGCTGGGAAGCCAGCCGAACGACTTCGCCGCTGCCCAGTTGTCGGCGGCCAGCCACGCGTAGGCCTCAGAATTGGCGAAGTCGTGGAGGAAATGGGTGGGGGTGCGAATGTCGATGGTGTAGCCGGTGTGATGGCGTGAGTAGCCGGGAGCGGCGACGGTGGCCAGCACATGATCGATGTCGGCGTCGGTGGTGCTCGTCAGCCGGGAGCGGAACAGGCCGGCCTGGGTGGCCGGGCTTCGGTATGCGGACGTGATCCTGATCGAGTGGCCGGCATCGAGCGCCGCGCCCTGTAGTGCTTCCCAGGCTGCGGCCGCGTCGGGCTGGACTCGGAATCCGTCGACCACCACCAGGTCGCGATCGGGTTGGGCGTGGCGTTGGTAGCCCCGTGCCTCGGCGATCGCACGGATCCGGGCGTCGAGGTCGGCGTTCCCGGTGATGCCAGGTGCCGGACCCTCGCCTGGGAGGCCGGGGAGTTCGGCGTTGTCGAAGGAGGCGACCAGCTCATCGGGGGTGTGAGCCGTTGCCGCTACGGCGTCATCGACAATCCCGGCGTGGGCGGGTGACGGGGCGAGTACGGCCGCGCCCATGGCCGCAGCGAGAAGAACTCTCCTGATCACCGAATCTCCGATCGCCACGCCGAGAACGTTAGCGAACTAGGTATGGTCCGCGGCTGCGCCTGCTCGGGCTGCCTCGATCCGCTGGGTGGTGAGCTTGGGGGCAGCAAAGAACAGCAGCAGGACCTCGAGCCCGGCAGCGATGAGCCAGGGCAGGCGCAATGCCGTCTCCCGCGAGACCAGGGTTTCGCCCGTCACGACGATGATGCCGCCGAGGATCGACCCGATGGGCATCATTCCCCAGCCGAAAAAGCGATAGACGCTGTTGACCCGGCCGAGGAGATGGTCGGGGATGATTGTCTGACGCAGGCTCACCGTG
>CAXMSE010000101.1:0-4746 GCA_964196195.1 uncultured Gammaproteobacteria bacterium
ATCCGGCCCAGGTGTGGACGACCTCTCATTGCCAGGACCAGGACCATCCTCGGCTGACGGTTCAAAACCTCGGCTTCGTTGACGGGAACTCGACGTCGGAGGGCATTGATCTCGAAGGGGGCGGGGGTGCGATATGGGTGCGAGGCGGCCGATTCAAGATCGTGAACTCGGTATTTTTCGACAACCAGTGCGCACCAACCGGGCCCGACGTCGCCGGAGGCGCGGTGAGGGTGTTCAGCCAATCCCAGGGCCTACCCGTCTACGTGACCAACTCGACATTCGGAGGTGCTGACGGCCTCGGGAACTCGTGCTCTAACGGTGCAGCGATGGGTAGCATCGGGGTGTCGATGACCTTCATCAACAGCCTGCTCACCAACAACACCGCCACCGGCTGGGGCGCCAACCCACACCCGGCCGGCACCCCCGGGGGCGGCAACGGTGGGGCGATCGCCAACGATGGCAACACGTTCACCCTCACCCTGATCGACACCGTCATCGAAGACAATGTGGCGCCCGAAGGCGGTGGCGGCGTGTTCTTCGTGAGCAACAACCGCACCGGTCATCTCGTCATCACCGACTCCGAGCTGAGGCGCAACCAGAGTCTCGGCTTCGAGACGGCTGGATATCCCGGCATCTTCTATCTCGGCAGCGGCCCCCCGCTGGTGACGGGATCGACACTTCAGTGACTCCGAGGGGTCGGCCTCAGGAGACTTCCTCGATCCGAAACGCCGGCGCCACCAGATCGAGCACCACATTGACCGCACCGGTGTCGTGATCGAGGTGAAGATCGTCGGATCGGGAATAGCGCTCGGCGTCGGTATCAATCGCCTCCCCGACATGAACCAGGTCGACGGTTTCGTGGCGCTCGGCCAACCCCTCCACAAGCTCGCGATAGACGGCGAGGCGGGCCGGATCGGCGCCCGAGTGCTCATCGATATCCCAGCCCACAAAAGGCTGCGGCGAAGTGAAGAACACGACTCTCGCTCCCACCGCGGCGGCCTCGGCCACCAGGCGCTCATACGCGACGTCGAGAGCGTCTCGCATGTCGGGCTCGAGGAGAGAGGTCCACCGCTCCTCGAGGCGGTTGTAGTGGTCGAACAGGGGCACACCGTGGTCGACGACAATCACGAGATCGGTGCCCGGCTCAGGAACGGCGCGGCACGAGCGCTCGTACTCGACCACCCCATCGGACGACCAGACCGCCACCAGGCCCGCCGAGAAGAGCGGCGAGCATGCCATACGCGACATCGGCAGGAAGACCCCTCCCAATTGATCGACCCAACCCTGCAGAGCCGGTTCGAGGGCCATGCCTGTGGAGTCGCCGAGCACCAGCACGGTGGGGCTGGCAGGAAGCAGGATCCGCGTGTCGACCGGCTCCGTAGTGGTGGGTGTGAGGGTGGTGGTGGGTGTGAGGGTGGTAGTGGGATCGAGCGGGGTGATCGTGGTGTCGACCGGCGATGTGGTGGACGTAGTGGGTGGTGACTGGGTCGACGAAGGAGCGACCAATGCCTCCTCGAGAGCCGCAGCTGTAGCCGCCGCGACCGCCTCATCGGCCACCGGCTTCGGTGCCGACCAGAGCACGACCGCGCCGAGGGCGCCCACCAGCGCCGTTGCCGAGCCGAGGGCGGTGAACGGGTGCTTGATCAGCTTCCCCGACCGGATCGGCGTTTCAACCAGCCGGTACGACGCCTCAGCGAGCACGAGCGTGAGAGCCAGAGCCGCCGCCGGAGGCACATCGACCAGCACCAGCAGGGGCCAGTGGAAGAGGTAGATCGCGTAGCTGCGGGTGCCGAACCACACCATCGGTCGCCACTCGAGCGGACCGGTGAGGCCACCCCCGACGATCGATGCCACCACCACCGCAGAACAGACGGCAATCACCGGGAGGGCACCCCGAAACACCATCGAAGCCGATTCCTCGAGGGTGACGCTCCACCAGATGAGCACCACCACAGCCACCAGCGTCGCAACTCGCGGTATCGACACCCGGCGCCCACTGGCCACCCACGCCGCGAGTGCCGCGCCGGTGAGTACTTCCCCGAACCGCACGGGCGTGGCGAAATAGGAGTCGACCGAACCCCACCAGAACGCCGTGCCGATCACCACCACCACAAGGCCGCCGAGGAGGGCACGACGCACGCCGAACAGAAGCAGCAGGGGAGGCCACAGGATGTAGACCTGCTCTTCGATCGAGAGGCTCCACATGTGGGCCAGAGGCTGGAGGGTGGTATCGAAGATCGCCTCGTAGCCGCCTTCGGCCGACGCGGCTCGCCAGTTGTGCACATATATGAGTGCCGCGAAGGCGTTACGGGTCACTTCCTCCAGGGAGTCGACATCGACGATGGCGGTACCCGCCACCACACCGACAAGGGTGAGGAGGGCAGCCGGTAGCAGGCGTCGGCCCCTACGCCGCCAGAAGTCGAGGGGCGCGGCGTCGCCGGCCAGGTGCTCCCTGATGATGATGCCAGTGATGAAATAGCCCGAGAGCGTGAAGAAGACCGAAACCCCCACCCAGCCACCCGAAACCGTCCGCGGCCAAGCGTGGAAGGCGACGACGGCAATCACCGCTAGGCCACGCAAGCCGTCGAGGGCAGGGATGCGCTCTACACGTTTCACGACACTTGATTATGGCATCGGGATCTCACCACTCATGCTGAGCGTCGATCCGCCGACTGGAAGCGGTGACCGTTCGAGGCATAGCGAACTGCCCCCACTGCCGGGCGCTACTTCAGGGGCCAACCTGTTCGATCTGCGGCAAGAGCCCGCTCGAGTACGTGGAGCCCGTTGAGCAGGCGCCGCCCCCGTCGGCTTGGGCCACCGACCTCGACACCCGTCGGCTCGTGATCATGGGTACGACAATCGGAGTCCTCTTGATCGTCGCCCTGGGCGGATGGTTCCTCCTCAATCGCCCCGAACCGGCTCCCACTCCAAATGCTCTCCCGGCCCCTTCACCCACAACGATCAGGGTGGATGTCGAATCACCCACCGTCGGCCGACCAGACTCACCTTCTGACGTGGTCCCCGATCCCACGATCGATGTGGAGACGGGAGCCGAGCGGACGATCGGCGATGGAGCCAGCCCCTGGGAAGCATCGATTCCGGTCGACATACTCACCGGCGAGCTACTGGCGGACGGCGACTACCAGCCCGGTATCGATGAGGTGGCCCGCCTACTCGACCGTGGAGTGACGGGGTTCGAACTCGGCGAGCCGGCTCTATTGGCAAGCGCCAGTGGGATCGATTTCGCGACGGCCGAGGCCGACCAGCCCTTCGGTGCCCGCGGGGTCGGCTTCACCGGTGAGCAGCTCGCCGACTTGTGGCTGTTCGCGGCGCCGGCCGGCGATCAAGGCCCTTCGAGCGCCTATCTGGAGGCGGCCACGGCCCAGTGGCCCGTCGAGACCGCCACCGAACAGTTCTCGCCGCGGGTCGGGCTACGTATTTACCTGGTCGCCGACGACGGTGAGATCGCCGTGTGGGTAGCACACCTATCGAACCGCTTGGTCGTTCTATGGGCCGACTCGGGATCGGACCCGGCGACCCTCGGGGCCCTTATCAACGGGTTGGCTTCGAATTAGCAACTGCTAGTGTTGGCTTATGGCCATCGAACTACCACCGCTTCCCTACGCCGACGACGCACTGGCTCCTCACATCAGTGCTCACACAATGAGCTTCCACTACGGAAAGCACCATGCGGCGTACGTAAACAACCTCAACGGGCTCATCGAGGGCACCGACCTCGCTGATGCCTCGCTCGAGGACATCATTGTCGGCGCCGACCCCGGTGGCCTGTTCAACAACGCAGCCCAGGTCTGGAACCACACGTTCTACTGGAACTCCATGACCCCTGGAGGAGGCGGCGACCCGAGCGGTGATCTCGCCGCGGCGATCGAATCGAGCTTCGGGTCGATCGACGCCTTCAAGACCCAGTTCAAGGCCGACTCGGTCGGAAACTTCGGATCGGGCTGGACCTGGCTGGTGCAAAACGACTCCGGTCTCGCGATCGTCAAGACCAACGATGCCGACACACCCTTGGCTCACGGAGGCAAGGCGCTCCTCACGATCGATGTGTGGGAGCACGCCTACTACCTCGACTTCCAGAACGCCCGCCCGGCCTACGTCGACGCCTACCTCGAGCACCTGGTCAACTGGGAATTCGCCAGCGCCAACTATTCGGCGTAGGGATAGCCCCTCAGCTCGCTGCCCGGCTCGGCAGCATCGAAAGTCCAGTACTGGCGAATCTCGCTGATTTTCCGCGCCGCGAATTCGTAGTGCTCGGATCCTCGCACCGTGAACCGCTCGCCGTCGCGCACGCCCTGCATCGACCACTCGATCGCGGCAGCGTCGCCATCGCCGACGAATGAGTCGACCGTCCATTTCGTGTCGGTCCATTTGTCGCGGATCTTCGCCCAGAACAGCCCGATCGTCTCCGAGCCACGAACCGGATCGTGGTTGGTGTCGTAGACGATCGCATCGGGGCTGAAACAGGCGCTGATGTCGGCGGGCGAACCTCTGGTGCAAGCACGGAAGTAGGCGCGAACGATGTCTTCGGACATGGCCGGATCGTAGTGGGACCGGGCTCAACTTTTCCTTGCGTCGGCGTTGTGCACGAACGTGTGTTCGTGTAGAGTGAGAGTCATGTTCTCCCCTACCCACGACCAGCTCGCCGGGTTGGGTGTGTTGGGGCTGTCTCGTCCCGAGCTCGAGGCCGGTATCGGTGAGCTGTCACAGCTGGAGGCTCATGTGGTC
>CAXMSE010000102.1:0-11608 GCA_964196195.1 uncultured Gammaproteobacteria bacterium
TCGACCTGTTCGGGGTGGATGCCGGTCCAGCCTGCTTTGGGCCAGCCGGGGTTGTGTTCGAGGACGAGGGCTTCGGTGCGGGTGGCCACATTGCCAGGCACCGGCAGGTAGCTGAAGTCACAGATGAGTAGCCGGCCGGTCGGAGCGAGCACACGCCTTACTTCTCCGACGACGGCTTCAGCATCGAACCACCACCAACACTGACCAGCGCTGACGAGATCGAACTCGCCATTGTCGCGACCTGTGTCTTCCGCCCGACCTTCGACGAACTCAGCCGATAGTTCAAGATCGGCCGCCCCTTGGCGAGCGACCGCTAGCAACTCGGAAGCGATATCGAGTCCGGTGGCCACAAGCCCACGAGAGGCAAAGCCGAGAGCAAGTGAGCCGGTGCCCGTGCCCAGATCGAGAACACGCTGGCCCGGCGCGATCCACCCCTCGTCGAAGAGTCGATCGAAGAACCGATCGGGAAACCCCGGACGATGCTGCTCGTAATCGACAGCGGTGCGCCCAAAGTCGACTGTTCGATCACGATGATCCTTGGCGCCAGACAGTGGACTCATGAGAGAAACCTAATTCCTGGCGCTTGGGTTCGCAGCCGAACGATCTGGGCGCGCGGGCCTGGGCGACACCGAGACACCGCAGCGGTATTGACCGATCCATGGTCGTGACCTTTCGCTTGGTCGTACCTCTCGTCGACGATGAGGCCGTTGATTCTCTCCGCTATCCCCGGTCGTCCCGTCCTTCGTAGACCGAAGTGACCTCGACGGCGCGGGACTCATCGTGGCGCATCGCGACGACGGGGTGATCCATCACGAGCACTGAGGCGACTCAACGCCGACCGGATTTCGCTCATCGTCTCGTCGTAATGGCGCCTACCTGGTGGTCGAGGCCACCTCGGCGACCGGCAATGCCCTCGCCGACCGGCTCTACGGTCTAATCGAGACTGCCGTCACCGGGGGCTGACCACCGCTCGGAGCTGATCGATGGTCGGTGATCCTGCCAGCCCGTCGGGGGTGTCGTGGACACGGCAGGAAAGTCCGACTGGTGCGTCGGGGTCGGCAAAGGGGTCGACACCGTCAACAAGCACGCTCGGCGAGCCACGGAATCTCGTGATCTCCGTTTCCTCAGCTGTGTCGACCAGATGCCGCTCTACCTCGAGGCCTGGATCCTCCGACTACAGGGTGCGGATGTGGTCGTCCATCACCTTCCAGTTGGGACAGTCATCGAAGTACAGCAGCGTCACCTTCATTGGACGATCGTATAGGACCCTCACACCTCAAATTGATCGCCGACGGCTACGGTCCCCGGCGTGATACCCGACCTCGCCACCGCACTCGCCGCAATCGAAGCGCAGGGACGTCGCTTGCTCGATGCCTGTGAAGCTTCACCTGATGCGTCGGTGGCGGCCTGTCCGGGGTGGACCAACACCGACCTCGCCATCCACACCGCCAGCGTCTACCGCCGTGTGGCCCACTGGTGCAGTGTCCGAGCCACGAAGCCCGAGCGCTGGCCCGACCACGAACCAGCCGATCCCACAGTGCCTTGGGCATGGTGCCGAGAGGCTCTCGAGCTGGTACTAGCCGCGCTTGGCGACATCGGTGCCGACGAGTCGGTGTGGTCGTGGACCGATCGGCGGGACGGAGGCTTCTACCACCGGCGGATGGTGCACGAATCAGTGGTGCACCGCTGGGATGCCGAGGCCTCAACGGGCATGCCCGGATCGATCGATCCTGAGATCGCGGCCGACGGGGTCGACGAGGTGATCGACGTGGGACTGCGCTTCCGTAGCACCAACTCGCCGATCGAGTATCCCGAAGGCGACGTCCTGCTCATCCGTAGCGACGGTACCCAACGCTGGCGCCTCAGAGCGATAGATGGCGTTCTCCAGGTGGCCAAGGGGGCCGACGCAGGAGTATCTGCCGCCGCGGTCGTTGCCGGCCCGGCCGAGGATCTCCTCCTCTACATGTGGGGGCGATCGATGAGCGGCGTGAATATCGCCGGCGACAAATCGGTGGCAGAAGCCTGGAGCCGGGTGGCCCCGTAGCGTCAGTCGGAGGTGCCCTGGGTCTCGGGGTAGAGATGGCTCATCGAGCCAGGCTCGACGCGGCACGAATCGATGTAGGAATCGACATCGGTGTGCTTCAGCCGGATGACCCGACCGAACTTGTAAGCGGGAAGCTGGCCCTCATCGATGAATCGATAGAGGGTGCGCGGCGTGATGCCGAGCCGCTCCGCGGCCGCAGGTGTACTCAACCACGTGATCTCGTCGTCGGATTCGTCTGCCATAGGTCCAGTTCTAGCAGACTTTCATGACTTTCGGTAGATTCCGACCCACAAATTTCACACAACGTGGCAACATTGGTGACTATCGTCACACACCGAGCAAGGACCTTTGCGACATCGGAGGGCTATTCGACCTATTTAGCGTTGTTTCAATCGGCCCTAGCTATCTTCAGAGTTTTTCGATATCTTTCACTCCACACGACCGCTGGCAGTGGCGAACTTGCCCACGGTCGACACTGAGGGAGACGGAAGAGAATGGCGATCACAACAGCTGAGCCCACCGATACAGGACGCGGGCGCGCCCGGGTGATTACTCCACGGAGAGGTCTCCCCAACGGGCGAGCCATCGTCGGAGCACTGCTCGTCACCCTCGCCACTATCGGATCGTTCGCGGTGGCCACCTCCGGAGGCGACGGGCCCAGGACCGAATACCTCGTGGTCAGTTCACCGATAGCGGCCGGTGAGGCAGTGAGCCTCGGGGCCGTCACCGCCGAACCCATGGAACTCAGCCCCACCCTCATCGCATCGGCGCTCACCACCACAGCCGGACTCGAGGGAGCCACCGCGCTACGCGATCTCCACGCCGGCGAACTACTCAGAGCAGACGACCTGATCGCAGCCCACTCAATCGATGGCGAAGTGATCACCGACATACACGAGATCACCTTCTCGGTACCCCTCGACCGAACGCCCCCCGGGGTCCGCAGAGGTGATCGGGTGACGATTCTCGGCACGTCCGCCGACGTCACCACGGTTGCAGTCGAGGACGCCCTCGTCCTGTCGATCGACACCCAACCCGACCAGATCGGCTCGAGTGGGAACGGCACTCTCACCCTCGCGATCGACGATGCCGAAACGGTGATGGGAATCGCCCACGTCACCCAGACCACCGACATCACGGTGGTGCGATCCACCAGGGCGCTCGCCGACACCTATCCCGCAGTGCTCACCAGCGATCAGGCAACTCCATGAGCACCGATCGATGGGTTGTGCTCGGACTCGCCCATCCGCGTGCTGGATGGTTCAGCGAACTCGCTCGTTGGGCCACCACCGCAACGGTTCCCGTCGACTTCGTGAAGTGCGTGTCCGCCGACGAGGTGAGGGCCCGCCTTGCCGGCGGCCGAGCCTATTCGGCACTGCTCGTGGGTGGAAATGTCAGCGGGCTCGATCGCGATCTGGTCGACAGCACACGCACCGCCGGAGCAGCTGTGGTGGTGATCGAGCCGATCACCGACCGCGACTGGAGCGAGCTCGGAGTCAACAGCCTGCTTCCCGGCGACTTCGGCCGGGCCGATCTCATGGCCGTGCTCAACGAGCATGCAACACCGATCGCCCGCATCGCCGAGCACGTCCCCGAGCGGGAGGCCGAATGCGAACCTCACTGGCGGGGCCGAATGATCGCGGTGACCGGAGCCGGAGGGACCGGCACATCCACCGTGGCGATGGCACTGGCTCAAAGCATTGGCGACGACTCGAGCAATCAAGGACTCGTCGCCCTCGCCGATTTCGCACTCCACGGCGAGCTGGCGATGTTGCACGACGCGCGCGAGGTGGTCCCCGGCGTGCAGGAACTGGCCGAAGCCCACCGGGCCAACCGGCTCCCCATCGACGAGATCCGATCAATGGTCTTCGAACCGGAGGGGCGGGGATACCACCTTCTTCTCGGGTTGCGCCGGCACCGAGACTGGACCGCCATCCGAAAGCGCGCGCTGGATGCGGCCGTCGACGGACTCCTCCGGTCCTACCGGCTCATCGTGGCCGATGTCGATTCCGATGTCGAGGGAGAGTCGGAGACCGGCTCGATCGATGTCGAAGATCGCAACCTCATAGCCCGCACCACGATTGGCCGAGCCGACCTGGTGATAGTCGTCGGGCAGGCCTCAGCGAAGGGGCTGCACGCGATGAGCCGCACGATTCGAGGCCTGAGCGAGTTCGGTGTCGACGGTCCTCGATTCATCCCCGTGATCAACCGATCCCCACGGGCACCACACCGCCGAGCCGAAGCGAGCCAGGCACTCGCCATGCTGATCGACTCCTTCGAGGGCCTCGATCACGTTCCCAACCCCATCTTTCTCGCCGACCGACGCGACATCGACCCCGCTATCCACGACGGTGTGCGACTCCCGGGCGGATTCGGGCGTCCCGTCCACGATGAGGTCACACGTCGCCTCGATGCCATGACCTCCCCTCCCTCGCCGAGCATCGACACCGACCCGGTGGCCGTCGTCCCAGGCTCGCTCGGCGCCTGGTCGGAGCAGGCCGGATGACCATCTCCACCGACCACCCCAGCCCCCTGGCCGAGATCGAACAGCGAGTTCAGCAAAGCGCCAAGGATGACGCACTAGATCTAGACAGCGTCGGCACCCAGGAAACCCTGCAAGCGCTCGTCGATGAGGAGATCCGGCTGTGGAACGACGACTTCCGCCGCGGCGATCGTCCCTATCCCCTCGCGGATCCCGCCCTGGTATCCGAACGAGCCATGCGCAACCTCGTCGGCTACGGCCCCCTCGCTCCCCTGTTGGCCGACGACGACGTGTGGGAGGTGATGATCAACGCTCCGGATGCGATCTTCGTCAAGCGTCACCTCGGGCCTAGTGGTTACCACGATGAGGTCTTCCACGACGATGAGCACGTCTTGCGAACCCTCACCAAGGTTCTCGACGATGCGTCCACCGCCCACCGCAAGCTCGACCCGAGCGAGGGCCTCCAAGACGCCCAGCTGGATGACGGTGCCCGCCTCCACATCGTCCATGGCGATGTAGCGCGAGGCGGCCATTTGATGGTCAACATTCGCAAATTCACCGGCCTCACCTTCCACAGCCTCGACGAACTCGTCGACCACGGGATGCTCACGACCCCGGTGGCCGATTTCCTGCGTGCGTGTGTGAAAGCGCGCCAGACCATCGTGTTCGCGGGAGCCCCTGGGGCGGGCAAGACCACCATGCTCAATTGTTGTGCGGCCGAGCTCGATCCCGCCCTCAGAGTGGTGGTGGCCGAGGAAGTATTCGAGGCAGACATTCCGCTACCCAACGTCGCGAGCATGCAGACCCGCGCATCGCGCGCCGATCGACCCGAAGTCGATCTGCGCCGGCTCGTCGCCGGATTCCTACGCATGGCTCCCGACATCGCCATAGTGGGCGAGGTTCGCGACCGCGAGGCACTACCCCTCCTGCTCACCCTGTCCTCCGGCGTCAAGGGATTCACCACGATCCATGCCGGCTCGGCTCGCCAGGCCCTCACCCGGCTGAGGTTCATCTGCCAGCTGAGCGACACCAGCAATGAGCTGCCCATGTCGGCTATCAGCAGTCTGGTGAGCGAGGCCATCGATGTGGTGGTCCACTGCGTCCGCACGAGCGACGGTCCTCGCGTCGGGGCGGTCTTGTGCGTCGAAGACAACACGAGCGGCGCCGACGGAACAAACTTCACTGCCACCGACGTCTACACGCGAGGAGGGCCCGGAGCTGAGCTCGCCTGGACCGGCAATATCCCCTCTCGCATCAGTCAGGCCTTCGCAGATGTGGGGCTCGACACTCGCGAGCTGCTGATGCCCGAGGTGAGCCCATGACTGCCCTGGTCGTAGCGATCGCCGCCGGACTGGGAGCGTTCTGGTTGTATTCGGCTGTCGCCTACGGCTGGAAAGGACTCGGTTTCGGTCCCGCCATATCTGCCGGGCGTTCAGCTCCCCGACTCGATCCCGACGCGTGGCTGCGCCAAGCGGGCCTTGAAGACGTCGACCGCCGTGAGTTCACCGCTGTGGTGGGGATGCTCTTCATTCTCGGAGTTGTGGTGGCCTACGCAGCTTTCGGCGGACCACTACCCGCCATAGCGCTCGGCATATTCGCTGCGTCATTCCCAGTCGCCTCATATCGGCTCCGCCGCCAGAACCGCATCCAGCGCGCCCAGGAGGCGTGGCCTCGCATGATCGAGGAGATCCGCGTTCAGACAGGATCCATGGGCCGCTCGATTCCCCACGCTCTCTTCGATGTCGGACGCCGGGGACCCGATGAACTCCGACCCGCCTTCGATGCCGCCCACCGCGAATGGCTCCTCACCACCGACTTTCCGCGCACCGTCCGCGTACTGAAGCAGAGGCTCGCCGACAGCAGCGCCGACATGGTGTGTGAGACCCTGCTGATCGCCCACGAACTCGGCGGAACGGACCTCGATCGGCGCCTCGAAGCACTGTCGGAAGACCGCCTCCAGGACACCCAGGGCCGTAAGGACTCTCGCAGCCGCCAGGCCGGGGCCCGATTCGCTCGTGTATTCGTGCTCGCGGTTCCGGCGGGCATGGCACTGGCGGGAATGTCGATCGGCAACGGCCGCGCCGCCTACCGATCGGCCAGCGGCCAGCTCGTGGTGATGCTCGCCCTCGCCCTCGTGATCGCCTGCTGGGCCTGGGCCGGCCGAGTGATGCGCCTGCCCGAACCCGAACGGGTATTTGTCGAATGAGTCGCCCCTTCGTTCTCCTCGGTCTGGTCGGGTTCGTCGGCCTCAGCCTCGTTTTGTCGGAACTCAGGTGGTTCCGACGACCTTCGCTGGCGGATCGACTCACGCCTTACGCACCAGGCCTCAACCGATCGCTGAGATCGGGTTTGCTCTCGGTTGCCTCATTTCGCGATGTCGTCGCCCCCCTGTCGCGGCAAGTGGGCGAACGCCTCGCTCGACTGTTCGGGATCAGCGAGGAACTCGGCACCCGTCTACGCCGGATCCACTCCCCTCTCGACGCGACCACCTTTCGGGTCCGACAAATCGGTTGGGCGGCGGCGACACTCGGCCTCAGCTCTCTCGCTTCTGTTGCTCTCGGAGCCGCCGCGCCTCTCGCGATACTGGTGGTTCTCGGCGCGCCCATCCTCACCTTCCTCCTACTCGAACAGCAGGTGGCTTCCGCCTCGGCCGATTGGCAGCGTCGGATCTTTCTCGAGTTGCCGGTGATCGCCGAGCAACTGGGAATGCTCACGTCCGCCGGGTGGTCACTGGGCGCTGCCCTCACCCGCGTCGCGTCCCGCGGGAGCGGAGCCTGCTCAGCCGATCTGAAACGGGTCGTGCAGCGAATGCGCCAGGGCCTGTCTGAGGTGGACGCGCTTCGCGAGTGGGGTGAGTTGGCCGATGTCGCCGACCTGGACCGCCTGGTGTCGGTTCTCGCTCTCAATCGCGAGGCAGCCGATCTCGGACGCCTGATATCAGAAGAGGCGCGCACGATCCGCCGTGAAGCCCAACGAGAGCTGATCGAGTCGATCGAGCGCCGCAATCAACAGGTCTGGATTCCGGTCACTGTCGCAGCGCTTATTCCCGGGGTCCTGTTGATGGGTGTCCCGTTCCTCGACGCGCTGACCCTGTTCGGCGCATGACCACCACTGAAGAACTCACCGAGACAATATGAGGGAGCAAGCGATGAACATCACCGAACAGACCTGGATGGAGATCCAGATGCTGGTCAGCGTGGCCAACCGCCGCACCGGCCGCATGGTCGGCGACCGAGGCGAGGGGGTGATAAGCACCGCAATCGCGGTACTCATCACCGCCTTCATCGGTGCCGCAATGTGGGTCGCATTCGACCGCATCTGGAGCAACGCAGAGACCAACATCGAAGGGGAAGTCGGTCGCATCGGCACCGCCGGAGGGTGACCGACTCCCGCCCCACCTCCGAGCGCGGGTCAGGCATGGTCGGCACGAGCGCCGGATTTTTCGTGTTCCTTCTCCTCATGTTCGCGGCGGTGCAGATCCTGTTCAACCTCTACGCAACCTCGATCGTCACCGCGGCAGCCCACGATGCGGCCCGGGAGGTGGCCGGCTTCGACGCGTCCACCGATAGGTGCGCCGCGGTGAGCAGGGCCGAATCCAGATTCACCGAGGCACTCGGCCAATACAGCGAGGCCGGCCACGTCGCGCTCGAGTGGACGTGTGGCGATCCCGACGTCGTCCGACTGAGGGTTGTGGCCGACCACCCCACGATTCTTCCTGCGCGCCTGAGCGGACTGCTCTCTTTGGGTCACCTCGACCGAACGATCGAGATGCGGGTCGAGGCCTTGCGATGACTCCTGGACCTACCACCTGCCGCGGCGACGCTGGCCAGGTGGGAGGCATGGAGGCGCTTCCGTTCGGCTTCCTGATCTTCATCTCTGGCACCCTGCTCTTCGCCAACGTCTGGGGTGTCATCGATGCGAAGCTCGCGGTCACGAGTGCGGCGCGCGAGGCCGCTCGGGCCTACGTGGAGGCACCCGATGCCGCCACTGCCACCCTCGCAGCGGGCCAACGAGCGGAGGAGACATTGGCCGCCTACGGACGCGACGGACAGCGGGCTCAGGTCACGGTGCCACCGATCCACGATGGCTATACCCGGTGTTCTCGCGTCTCGGTCACCGTCTCTTACGAGGTTCCCGCGGTGGCCATCCCCTTCATCGGCGGATTTGGAGATCTTGCCCCGGTCACCTCCACGTTCACGGAGTTGATCGACCCATTCCGCGACGGCATCACCGGGGAGGCGACATGCTGACCGAACGGAGCGAACGCGGCACCGTGCTGCTCATGTTTCCCGCGGCGATGCTCATCATGGTGGTGCTCGGAGCGATCGTGATCGACGTCGGGCTCAGCCAGGTGCGCGGCCGAGAGTTGGAGGCTGTTGCCGCATCGGCGGCCAACGATGCGTTGGGCTCTCTCGATATCCAGCAGCTACGAACTGATGGCACCATCCGTCTCGATCAGCCCCGGGCCGTCGCAATCGCACGAGCGGCTGTTGCAGCCGGCCCGCTTCCCGATGCGGTGGTCACCGACGTGGCGATCACGAGCGATCCGCTGGGGCGTCCGGAAATCGCCGTGACCCTCGAATTGGATGTGGAGCTGGTCATAGCACCCGCGCTCCCCGGCGATCTGGAGATCACCACCATCCGCCGCACGGCGTCGGTGACGATCCTCGGTTGACGTCTCGCGAATAGAGGCCCGCTCATCAGAAGTAGATGAGTTCCTTGGCCCGCTCGCTGACCTCGTCGAGGTCGTCGGTCCAGGCTCCGGTCGAGAGGTACTTCCATCCCCCGTCGGCCACGATCACCACGATCGTTCCCTCGTCGATGCGCTCGGCGATGCGGGCCGCGCCGGCCAGGGCTGCTCCGGCGGACACACCGGCAAACACACCGAGTTGGCTGAGCTTGCGGGTGTACTCGATCGATTCGCGCGCTCGCACGATGCGCTTGCCATCAAGGAGATCGACGCCACCCCACTTCACATAGATGGGCGGTACGTAGCCGTCGTCGAGATTGCGAAGACCATCGACGGTCTCGCCGACAGGCGGTTCCACCGCCAACACCTTCACCTCCGGCTTCTGCTCCTTGAGGTAGGTGCCCACGCCCATGAGGGTGCCGCTGGTGCCCAGACCGGCCACGAAATGGGTGATCTCGGGCACATCGTGGAGGATCTCGGGGCCGGTGGTGTCGTAGTGGACCTGGGGGTTGGCCATGTTGGCGTACTGGTGGAGGAAGGCCCACTCGGGGTGCTGGTCGGCGAGGAACTGAGCATGACGCACTGCGCCGTTGCTTCCCTCAGAGCCAGGAGTGTCGATGATCTCCGCCCCGTAGACCTCAAGCATCTGGCGCCGTTCGGGTGACACATTCTCTGGCATCACGATCTTGATCGGGTAACCCCTGAGCCGGGCGATCATCGCGAGCGCGATGCCGGTGTTGCCCGAGGAGGGTTCGATGATGGTTTTGCCGGGCCGAAGCGTGCCATCCTCCTCAGCAGCGAGCACCATCGCCTTCGCTATTCGATCCTTCACTGAGCCGCCGGGATTCTGGCCCTCGAGCTTGGCGAGGATCCGGACGCTCGGGTTTGGGCTGAGCGCGCTCACGTCGATCACCGGCGTGTTGCCGATCATGTCGAGAATATCTCTGTGAATCGTCATTCTTCAGACCTCGACCGGCATAAAGGTGATAATACCGATAATTATGATCGGAACACTAGGGATTATAGATACTCAACATCAGCGCATCACCCTTTCATTCCCGATCGGGTCGCATTTCTCAGTCCGAGACGAGCTCCACCGACTCCTCGGTGACCTCGCCCTCAAGGATCCGGAAGCACCGCAGCGACGCTTCCGGATGCTTCAGCGACACGATGATGAAACGCCACGCCCCAAAGGGATCGAAACGGGCCGCATCGGCGACATCAGTGGGAGACGGATAGTTGGTGGAGTGGGTGTGGGAGTGCATCACTCCCATGACGGCCACACCTGAATCGTCGGCAGTGCGCTCGACATCCATCATCTCCTGGCCGTCAAGTTCATAGATGGTGCTCGACTCGGCCGCATTGCGCATAGGGAAGAACCTCACCACATCGTCGCCGCCGAAGGGGCCGGCGAAGAGGCCGCACGCCTCATTGGGGAGGCCATGAAGGGCGTGGGAAACCATTGCGGCGTGGACCGAAGCGGGGAGGCGCAACACGACGCGCAGGTTACCGGCGACCCGGTACCGTGACCCGCCATGGCCAAGTCGCAAAAGAAGCGTGACATCCCAGCGGGAGCGGTGGCAGTGGCTACCAACCGCAGGGCGCGCCGCGACTACGACATCCTCGACACCCTCGAGTGCGGGATCGTGCTGCGGGGCAGTGAGGTGAAATCGTTGCGCGAAAGCAAGGTGCAGCTCCCCGAGGCCTACGCCATCTTCTACCGCGGCGAACTGTGGCTCCAGGGACTGCACATCTCCGCCTACTCCCATTCCGCGGAAGCCTTCGCCCACGACACCGACCGGCGCAAGAAACTTCTCGCCCACCGCGACCAGCTCGAACGTTGGAGCTCGCGGGTCGATCGCGAGAAGCTCGCCCTGATCCCTCTCGCCATCTACTTCAAGAACGGCCGAGCCAAGGTGGAGCTGGCGCTGGCGCGAGGCCGCAAGCAGCACGATCGTCGCCACGACATCGCAAAGCGCGACGCCGACCGCGAAACCCAGCGCGCCATCGCCAAGGCCCGCCGGCAGCGCTGACTACAGCACCGAACGGCAACCAGGCTCTAACGCTTGGTGCCGGCGGTGAAGCTCATCGGCATGATGCGAGGCCCGCGCACCTGGCCGCCGGCCCACTTCATTGGCTCGCGATCGCTCACATGAGAATCCGGAATGCGCTCGATCCACACCCTCAGAGCAGCGGTCATCTCCAAGCGAGCCAGGTTGGAGCCGGCACAGCGGTGTATTCCCGAGCCAAACGCGACATGGCGGTTGCGGGCTCGATCGATGATGAACTCATCGGGGTCCTCAAAATGTGCAGGGTCGTGGTTGGCGGGCGGGAAATTCATCAACACCTTGTCGCCGGCATGGATGCAGACATCGCCGACCTCCACGTCCTG
>CAXMSE010000103.1:0-47631 GCA_964196195.1 uncultured Gammaproteobacteria bacterium
CTGGGAGTTCGGCGCGGCAAGAGTTTCTCGAGCCAGCTGTGGTGGCCGATGGCGATGTCGCCGAGGGGCCGCATCGCCGTGGCGGGAGCGATGCGAGCAGCCGCCCGGGCCGGGAGGTAGCCGGCGACCAGCCCCATGAGAGCGCTCACCGCAAGGGCGACGATCCATGTCGATGGGTTGAGGTTGCGGCTGGTGAAGGGGATCGAGAGAAACGAGGTGTAGGCACCGGTGGCAGACCAGCCGCCCAGCGCACCGAGCACGACCGCGGGGATGCCGCCGATCATCGCGGTAACGAGGCCATAGGTGGCGAAGTGGCGGACGATCTCGCCTTGGCCGAACCCGAATGCCCGGAGCATGCCAATCTCGGCTCGTTGGCTCTGGATCAAGCGGCTGAGCAGCACCGATGTGGCCAGCGCGGCGACGCCGAGGAAGAGCACGGGGAACAGCACCGCCATCTGGCGGAAACCTTCCACGTCGCTCTGAAGGGCCTGATCGCTCGGATGGTGGGCTCGGTCGTAGGCATCGGTGGCGCCGGACGCGAAGGCGGCGGAGGCCACCTCGGCTGCGGCCTCGACGGCGTGGTCGGCCACGGTGGCGACCACCTGGTTCGATCCGGGCGGGGCCAAAGACTCGGCCAGTTCGTGCGACGCGAACACCACACCGAAGCCCAGTGGATCGGCCAGCAGTTCTTCTGAACTGGGTGCCATCCAAAGCCATTCCGGCGAGACGGCGATCCCGACGACCTCGCCTTCGACCCAGCCGGACGGCCCGAACAGTTCGATGGGGGAGCCCACGGTGAGACCGAAGTTGTCGGCGGTGTTCGACTCCAGCAGGATGCCCTCTTCGACCTCCGGGTCGAGATAGCTGCCGTCGACGATGATGAGTCGGTTGAGCTCGGGCTGGCCTGCTCCGGGCACGCTCTGGAGCCTTCCGATGATCGCACCCTGGCCGAGATCCATCGAGATGTCGGCACTCACCCTCTGCTCGACGGTGTCGACGGAGTCGAGTGAAGCGATTGCCGACGCGACCGAATCGTCGCCATGGGCCCAGACGTCGGCGAAGGCGGTTTGCTCGTAGGTTTCGTCGTACGACCGCTGAAGGTTGCGGTACATGTCCCAGGACACCACGAAGAGACCAACCCCGATGAGCACAGTGGCGGCGACGGCGATCACCTGGCGCCGCTTCTGGCGGAGGTCGCGTCTGAGCTTGGGGCGGAGTACGGAAGCGCTCATCGCTTTGAGTCCGAGACGATACGACCATCGACCATCCGGATCACGCGACTCGCGTGTTCGGTGATCGATTCATCGTGGGTGACGAGCACGATGGTGCGCATCTCGCCGTTGAGTTCGTCGAGGAGGTCGAGGACCTGCTTGCCTGCGGCCTGGTCGAGTGCGCCGGTCGGCTCATCGCACAACAACAGGGGGCTGTTCTTGGCCAAGGCCCTGGCCACGGCCACGCGCTGCTGCTGACCACCCGACAAGGCGGACGGGAAACGATCGAGGTGGTCGGCGAGACCGACCGAACCGAGGGTGCGCTCGGCATCGCTGCGGTCGCCCCCCTTGAGGGCCGCAATCAGTTCCACGTTCTCGACCGCGGTGAGGGTGGGCACGAGGTTGTAGAACTGGAAGATGAAGGCGACGTGGTCGCGACGAAAGGCAGTGAGAGATCGGTCGTCGAGTCCGGCCAACGACTGACCGTCCACGATCACCTCGCCCGACGTTGCGGCATCGATGCCTCCAATCACGTTGAGGAGGGTGGTCTTGCCCGACCCCGACGGGCCGAGGAGCACCACGAACTCGCCGTGATCGATTCCCAGGTCGACATCATCGAGCGCACGGATCTCGGTTTCTCCTTCGCCGTAGGTGCGGGTGACGTTGTGCAGCGAGACCAGGGGGGTGTTCTCAGTGGGGGGCATCGGAGGGGGATCCTTGGTTGGGTGAGTCGATGAACAGTCCGGACCCGAGAAGGTCGAGTCCGGTGCGGGCCCAGCGCTCGAGCCCTGCGGGGCTCATGGGGTCGATTCCGAGATGTCGCTGAGCGTGTCCGCGAAGGAACATCACGCCGAGGTCTGCGGCCAAGAGGTAGATCGCCAGCATGGGCTGGTCTTCGATGTCGGGGCGCATGACACCGCTGGCTCGCATATCGTCGAGCCCGCTGATGGTGAGCTCGAGGAGGCGGTCGAAGAGGGATTCGCCGGCGCTGCCTCCTTCGACGATCGATCGCGATATGTAGTCGATCGTGGCGGGCTGTTCGGCGAAGCGGGTGAACATCGCGACGCTGTCGTCGTCGTTGCCGTGTTCGGCGAATCCGTCGAGTATCTCGGCGACGAAATCGACGACAAAATCGTCGACCGTCTCTCGAAGCCCGTCCTTTGATCCGAAGTGATGGATGACGAGTGCGGGTGAGACATCGGCGTCGGCTGCGATCGCCCTCAACGACGAACCCGCCACGCCCTGGGAGGCGAATCGTTCGAGGGCGGCGTGGCGGATTCTGGCCTCCGCTGTCATGTCTGCTGAACGCATGTTCAGTATACTAACCGGGTGTTCAGCCTCTTACTAGGAGAAGAAGTCCGAATAGTGGCGCTGAGCGACGTCGGGATGTGATCGCAGCCTGATCTTCAGGTTGTTCTCCCCAAAAAGGGTGTGGACGGGATCATCGGGGTTCGTGTTGTCACCGCCGCTGGCCTGCTCCTTGAGACGGCTGGGCAACTCGACTGGCTGGAAGCTCTTTTCGAATCGCGGGTTGAAGAAGAAGGCGATGGAGATTCGATCCTCGGCACCGCTCGGGCTCACAACCCGGTGGGGCGTGGCTCTCAGGTAGCC
This sequence comes from uncultured Gammaproteobacteria bacterium, assembly GCA_964196195.1. Lineage (GTDB taxonomy): Bacteria > Actinomycetota > Acidimicrobiia > Acidimicrobiales > Aldehydirespiratoraceae > OFTM10. The sequence continues at coordinate 2,823 of CAXMSE010000103.1, forward strand.
GTCGGTTGCTCGTTGCAGCATCTCCCCGAGGTTCATGATGTAGGCACCCTCGAGCGGTGGAGCATCGACGAACTCACCATCGATCTCGACCTGCAGACCACCGATCTCGTCTTGGAGGATGAAGGTGAGAAGGCCTGAATCGTGATGCCGACCCACGCCCTGGTCTACCGCCATGCCCGGGGCACGGGCGGGGTAGCGAATGATCTTCAGGTGTACGTCCGACTCCGGCAGGAAGCCGGCGTCGAAATGGTCGATCGTCTGTCCGAGCCCCAACGCGAGGGCGCGTAGCGCATCGAGCCCCAGCGATTCCAGACCGGCCATCCAGCCGAGCACGGTGGGCTGCATGGTGGGGATGCTCGTCGGCCATTGGTTGGGCCCCCTCAGCCGCCGCCAATGTGGCCGGGAGCTGGTCGGCGGCGCTTCTTGCTCGGGCCCCACGTCGAGCTGGTCGCGCCAATCGGCCGCGCCTGCAGTCCGCTCGTCGCCGAGCACGGTGTACCCACGGAAAGCGGCGCTGTTCACGATGGCCAGCGCCTCACGCTCCTCGACGGGGAGAGCGAAGAACGATCGGGCTGAGGCGAGAAGGTTGGAATCCAGCGCCGGATCGATCCCGTGGCCGGTGAGATAGGCGAAGCCGGGTCCGTGGCACGCCCCTCGCAACTGTTCCACGAACGCTCGACCGTCACCGCTGGTCGGGTCGGCTCTGAACCCGCCGATGTCGAGCACGGGGATTTCGGTCACTGGCCTGCCTCCAGCACGTCGGCCCAATGACCGCGGCCGGTTTCGCGCAGGCGATCGAGGTAGGCGGGTAGATGGCCGCGTACGTGATAGGGACCACCCTCGTCTAGCACCACCTCGATCGGGTCGCGCTGATCGCCCAGGGCCTGGCCCAGCTGGGTGGTGGTCCACTCCTCCAGCATCGAGGCGGCCGCGGCGGTGAGGTGGGGCTCCTCTGAGGCGATGTCGTTGAGTTCGTGGGGATCGTCGGCGATGTCGAAGAGCATCTCCTCGGCCCAGTGGGGGTGATAGCCGTCGTGGAAGGTACGGAGGTAGAGATGGTCGCGCCACCTCACCCCTCGCTGGCACGACCAAGCCCCCTGGGAGAGGAAGAGTGCGTCGCGACCCGACTCCTCGCCGTCGCGCAAAGACTGGGCCACGCTCTCGCCGCTCCACCATTCGGTCGGGATCGCGACGTCGGCGAGATCGGCCACGGTGGCGGCGATGTCGAGGTGGTAGTGGAGGCCCGAATAGGTGCGCGGCGTTAGCCCTGGCCAGCGCAGGATCGACGGAATATGGCAGGTGGCCTCGTCGGCTGCCTGATGGTCGGCATACACACCCAACTCGCCGAATGCTTCGCCGTGGTCGGACGATACGAGCACAGCCGTGTCGTCGAGGATGCCGAGTTCGTCGAGCTTGTTCATCACGGTGCCGACCGCATCATCGGCGTAGCGGACGCCTACGTCGTAACCATCGAAGACCGCTTTCGCATCGTCCATGGAGGCGATGTTCCAGGGCTGGCGAGGAGGAGGGTCGCCCCACTCATCGGGATGAAATCCCCACGGTTCCTGGGCCGAATGAGGACCGGCCAGGCCCCAGTTGTGCTCCCTGACTTCCTCGGTGTGCCACGCCGGTGGTGGGTCGCCCTCGAACGGGTTCCCGTATTGGCTGGGCGTGTTGTAAGGCGTGTGAGGATCCCAAAGGTGCAGATGAAGGAACCATTGGTCGGCCCGCCCCCTTCGCTCCAGCCAGTCGAGGGCACCCGGCAACACCTCGTCGGCTCGCTCGCCCCCCATGCCCCGCATCAGGTTCATCGCCTCCATCACGCCGTGGTTCCACCACGTGGCCGAATGGCGAAACGGAAAGCTCGAGATCGAGGCGGTGTGCCAGCCCGAAGCGTAGAAGCGCGTCGCCCACGAGTTGGCGGCCACCGCACCGATGAACTCCCGCCCGGACCCCTCGCTGCGCAGGTCGGCCGCGACACCACCATGGTTGACCACTCCATTGCGAATCCCGAACATCCCGGTGGCCAGGGCGGTGCGTGAAGGCAGGCACGGCACGTCGGATGCGTAGACATTGTCGAAGCGGATGCCATCTGCTGCTATCGCGTCGATGTTGGGTGACGTGTTGCGGTGATAACCGGCACAGCCGAGATGGTCGGCCCTCAGGGTGTCGATATCTATGTAGAGAAAGCGCATGAACCGGTCACCTCAGTGTGTCGGGGCCGACGGTAGTTGGAGTTCGACATCTGCTCGCCACCGGAGGAGTCCGGGGCGGGGCGAAATCCGTTCTTTACCAGGGCCCGAGAGGAGGCGGGGTTGTCTTCAGCCACGCCGCCCGAGATCGAGCTGATGCCAGCCTGTCCACGGGCCCACTCCACGACCCCCTCCACCAGTTCGCTGGCCAGCCCCTTGCCCCATGCTTGCTCGATGATGATGTAGCCGATCCTCAGCTCGATTTCGGGTGATCCCTCGTGTGGCATTTCGAAGAGGATCATGAGGCCGACAGGGTCAGCGGAGCTTCGCTCGACCGTGAGGAGCATCGCCGACTCCGCGTCTCTGTCTTTGATCCACCGTCGGGCCCGATCATGGTCGAAGTCACCCTGCCATTCCGGAGGCAGCGTCTCGGTGGTCACGGGGGTGAGCGCGCTGGCCACGAAACCTTCGAGATCAAGCTCGTGCAGCTTGGCCATGGCGCTCCACTCGCCGACACTCAGGCGATCGGTTTCGAATGCGCACTGGCGGGTCGGGCTGGGAGTGTCCACCGGGCAAGACTGGCACGATCGGTTGCTCTCGGCCCGGCTGACCCGTCTGGCGGTGAGTGACGTATCCTGACCTCGCGAATCGAACGACTACGGGAGCCGCGAGTCATGAACCCAGACCAGCTCGACAAGATCAACAACGAGTCCGGCTTCATCGCCGCCCTCGATCAGAGCGGTGGCAGTACGCCCAAGGCCTTGAAGCTCTACGGAGTTGAAGAGGATGCCTACGACGGTGACGACGAGATGTACGGCGTGATCCACGAGATGCGCAGCCGAATCATCACCAGCCCGAGCTTCAACGGCGACCGCATCCTCGGTGCCATCCTCTTCGAGAACACGATGGACCGCGAGATCGACGGCCAGGGAACGGCCGCCTACCTGTGGAACGAGAAGCGTGTCATTCCCTTCTTGAAGGTCGACAATGGTCTCGCCGACGAAGCCGACGCCGCCCAGCTGATGAAGCCGATGCCCGATCTCGACGCCCTGCTGGCCAGGGCCCGCGACAAGGGGGTGTTCGGCACCAAGATGCGCTCGGTGATCAAGGAAGCCAACGCGGCCGGAGTCGATGCGGTTGTCGATCAGCAGTTTGATATCGGCAAGCAGATCCTCGCGGCAGGGCTCGTGCCGATCATCGAGCCCGAGGTCGACATCAATAGTCCGAGCAAGGCCGAAGCAGAAGTCTTGCTGAAGGCTGCCATTCTCGGTCAGCTCGATCAGCTCGGCGACGACCAGGCCGTGATGTTGAAGCTCACCCTCCCCGAGGACGACAACTTCTACCGCGATCTCGTGGATCATCCGAAGATTCTCAAGGTCGTGGCCCTGTCGGGCGGCTACCCCCGTGATGAGTCCAACGAGCGCCTGTCTCGTCAGAACGGCGTGATTGCGAGCTTCTCTCGTGCTCTCACCGAGGGCCTCTCCGCCCAGCAGAGCGAGGCCGAGTTCGACGCCGCGCTCGACCGGTCGATCGGCAGCATCTTCGACGCATCGAAGAGCTGATCGCCACACCAGTTCACCCGTGTCCATCGTCGGACTCGCCGCGGCCATCCTGATCCTGTCGTTGGCGGGCGGGTTCGCACCGCGCACCCTCGCCGGCCGCCTCACCGAGGACAGGCTCCACGACATCACAGCGGTGGGCTCCGGCCTGCTGTTGGCGTCGGCCCTGCTGGTGGTGATTCCCGAGGGTTTCCATCTCGCGGCCGAGGCGGCAGGTCCTGGTGATGCTTTCACCGACGACCCCGTGATCCTGGGAGCAGCGGTGCTCGCGGGGTTCGCCCTGATGCTGCTGCTCGAGGGCTTCGGCGTCGGCCACGATGTCCATGAGGAGCATCACGATCACGAGGCCGGCCACGGCCACGGTCATGTCCATCATCCGCGGTCCTCGTCGGTTCTCGCCGCAGGATTGTCGGTCCACGCGCTGGCCGACGGGTTGGCGATCGGATCGGCCGCGGTTGCCGGCGACTCCGCCTTCTCGGCTCTGGTGGCCTTGGCCGTCCTGCTCCATCGCGTGCCCGCCGCATTCAGCCTCGGCTTGTTCGCCTTGCACGAAACGAACGATCAGCGGCGGGCCACAGCAGGTTTGGCGGCTTTCGCAGCCGCTACTCCGGTGGCGATCTTGCTCTCGTACCTGCTCCTCGACGGTGCGAGCGACCGCCTCATCGCTCTCGTGCTGATGTTTTCCGCCGGCACCTTCGTCTACGTGGCCACCGTCGATACCCTGCCGGCGATCCACAACCCTGCTACCGGTCGTCGATCAGTCATCAATGTCCTCATCGGCGCATTCTTGTTCGCCGCGGTGTTTGTGGTGCTCGACACCGGTGGCCTGCTGGATCATTCTCACTGACGCCAACGGAGATCGCACCGATCCCGTCATCAGGCGCTGGACGCGGTGGCAGCGACCTCGTAACCAGCCGCTTCGATTACCGCGGCAACATCGCCGGCAGTTCCTCCGCTCACGGTGACGAGCTTGGTGTCGACGTCGGCCGACACGGAGACGACATCGTCCAAGGCGCCGACTCGCTCTTCGATGGTGGCGGTGCAGTGACCGCAGCTGATCGACGGGACTGTGAAGACGGTGGACATGGGACTCTCCGGTCGTGGATTCGGGCTCGATTGTAGACCTTGCTGTGGACTGGAAGGTCAAGCGGGGTGGCTCGATTCCATCACGCGCCGCCGGATTTCCTACACTCTCAGGCATGGACATCAATCCCGCCTGGCTCGCACCGAGCTGGTTCATCGACAGCGATCATCCGGTGGTCGACGACTTTGCCAGCCGCGCCGCGGGCGACGCCAGCGATGACCGAGAGATGGCAGTGCGTCTCTTTCACGCGGTGCGCGACGGTCTCCGCTACGACCCCTATGGGATGACACGAGGACGCGAAGGCTACAAGGCCAGCGCGATCGCCCTCATGGATACGGGCTGGTGTGTCCCGAAGTCGGTGTTGCTCACCGCTGCGGCCCGCAACCGGGGTATCCCCGCCCGGCTCGGTTTTGCTGATGTTCGCAACCACCTCACCAGCGAGAAACTCAGTGAGCAGATGGGCACCGACATGTTCATCTGGCACGGCTACAGCGAGATCCTCCTCGGTGAGCGGTGGTACAAGCTCAGCGCTGTCTTCAACATCGAACTGTGCGAACGGTTCGGGGTGAAGGTGCTCGAGTTCGACGGCACCGACGACGCACTCATGCATCCCTTCGATGTCGCGGGCAACCGCCACATGGAGTATGTCAAGCAGAGGGGGAGTTTCGATGATCTCCCCTTCGACGAGATATTCGCCGATTTCGACGAGTTCTACCCGAGCGCCCTCAGCGGCGACGAGGTGTCGAGCGCGGCCCAGGCGGGCGACGCTTCCTTCGGATGAGCTGACGCCACTGATCCGGTTTTGCATCCCACCGACCCAAATTTCGAGAGAGGGTGTCCGGCTAGAGGGCGGAGTCGCGCACTGCGCCCCGCTTTTGGAACCAGTCGCCGACCTGATTGAGCGACAGCACTGTGAACGACAGAGCCAGAGAGGGCCAGAACACCTGGTAGATATCGATCTTGATGTCGCGCCGAGCCTGATTGATCATGTTTCCCCACGTGCTCTGGGGAAGCTGCACGCTGAGACCGAGGAACGAGAGGGACCCCTCGACCACCACGACAAATGCGGAGGCAACCATCGCGTAGGACAAGAGGGTGGGCAAAACGTTGGGGATGATCTCACGGAAAAGGATTGTGTTGGGTTTGGTGCCGATGGCGCGGGCTGCGGTGACGAACTCGCGGTTGGAGATAGCCAAGCTGTTGGCGCGCGCCACGCGTGTATAGGCGGGGATCGACAGGACTCCGATGACCAGGGAGATGACCACCAGGTCGCGGACTTCGAAAATCGACACCAGTGCGAGTAGTAGCACCAGCGCGGGAAAGGCCAGGATCACGTCGACCATCGACATGATCACAGTTTCGGTCCGCCCCCGCACGTAGCCCACGAGCGCACCCAGAAAGCCACCTACAACGATGCCGAATGCGGCGGAGATGGTGGCCACGATGAGACTGACCCAGGCGCCATGCACGACCCGGGCGAAGGTGTCTCGGGCGATCGCGTCGGTGCCGAGCCAATGCTCGCCGGAAGGCCCCTCGATCGGTTCACCCGTGCCGAAGTCTCCGATATCGACGTTGAAGCCGTTTGTCTGCAGATCAGGGTTCTGCAGCGGTAGGGCGCCGTCGAACACGGCGACATCCAGCTTGGCGTAGATCGCCCCGAAGACGATCAGGATCAACCACACCGCGCTGATCTTGACCAGCAGCGGCATCTCTGCGAAGACCTCACGGACAGAGGCCCGCTTCGGCCTGGCCCTGCTGCCCGCGTCGGGCTGCACTGAGGTGGAGATCCGGCCGACGCGGTCGGACGGGAATTCGGGGACAGAGGAGAATCCGGAGTCTGGTTTGTCGGAGTCCATGGGTCAGCTCCTCCTGATCCGGGGATCGATGACGGTGTAGAGAAGGTCGACCACGGTGTTGATCACCACATAAACGGTGGCGACGAACACGGTGATGCCCTGGATCACGAGAATGTCGCGGCGGCTGATCGCATTGATGAGACCGAACCCGAGCCCGGGGATGGCGAACAGGGTCTCGATGATCACGGTGCCGCCGAGAAGAGCACCGAAGTTGATACCGATGATCGTCATGAGGCTCAGCGAGCTGGGCCGCAGAGCATGGCGCATCAGGATGTAGCGGTTGCTCAACCCCTTTGCCCGCGCTGCGAGCACATAATTCTCCTGCAGCGTGGCGATCATATCGGCTCGTACAAGGCGCGAGAAGGTCGCCATCTGGGTGAGGGCGAGCGCGGTGGCGGGCATGATCGCCCGCTTGAGGTTTTCGACGAGTCCATCGCCGAGGCGGACCCAGTTGGAATTGGGTAACCACCCGAGCTTCACCGAGAAGATCCATACGAAGAAGATGGCGGTGATGAAGTTGGGAATGGACAGCGCCACCTGGACCGCGGCCGAACTGACGGTGTCTTGCCACTTCCCCTGCTTGTAGGCGCCGAGCACTCCAATGGGGACGGCGGCGACCACGGCCATCACGATCGCCATGAAGGCCAGCTGGGCGGTGACCGGAACCCGATCCTTTATGAGCTGGTTGACCTCCTGGCCGTTGATGTAGCTCTCACCGAGGTCGCCCTGCAGGGAGTCGCCCAGCCAGCTCGCGTAGCGCGCCAGGAATGGTCGGTCGAGGCCGAGATCGCTGCGCACCCGCTCCTCGAGCTCGGGGGTGCGCTCGACCTGTCCGAGGATCACGTCGACGGGGTCCCCGGGCAGGAGCGAGACCATGGAGAAGGTGAGAAACGTCACCGCGAACAATGTGGCCAACAGCCGCATCAATCGATGGAGAATCACCTTGCCCATTGTCTCTTGCTCCTATCCGGGGACTCGATTCGACGATCAGTCAGCTCAACCGGCGTTGACCCACACTTCGGCCCAGCGCCCTTCGGCGTTGGGATGTCCCGCCCCGAGATCTCCACTCGGCATGTGCCATGAGTTGAGACCGAAGACGGAATCCTCGGTGGCGATCATCGTGGCGGTGTAGCCCGAGTACCAGACCGGTGCTTCGGCAGCCATGAGGAGACCAACTTTCTCGTAGAGCGCCTTGCGCTCCGCGAAGTCGTCGGTCTGGGTGGCGGCGTTGACTGCAGCGAACGCATCGGCGTTGAACCAGTTGGCCCAGTTGACCACAGACACCACACCAGGGAGCCCGGCCGCGGCCGCGATCTCCTCGGTAGGTGGTGCGAACCCGGCGTTGAACGTGATGGACGGGTCGTTGTCGTCGCTGAAACGCCAGCAGTGGGCGTTGGTGGCGTCGGAGAGCCCCATCGCGATATGGGTGGCCTGGTCGAAGCTGGTGAGCGTGACGTTCACAAGCTCCGATGCCGACCAGACCTGTTCGAGTACCTGCATTGCTGCAGTGAGGGTCGGATCGGGTGGACACGACAGTTCGACATCGACCTTGTCGCCGGTGGTCTTGGCGTCGGAACGACCCGGGTCGTCGATGTATTCCTGTAGCAGCGCCTTCCCGGCGTTGAAGTCGAACTGGGGGTAGGCCGCCGCCACGGCCTCGGAGAACCAGGGACTGTCGGGCGAGAAGAACTGGCTGCCGGGCAGGGAGATGCCGGTGCCGCCCAAGGCCTCGATGACGGTGTCCTGATCGTTGAGCTGGTTGAGCCCCTGCCGAACTCTCACGTCGTCGAATGGTGGGACCAGGGTGTTGAAGAAGCCTCCGCCGACAACACTTCCCTGATGCTCGTAGAGGGTGAGGCCGTCGCTGTTGGCACGGGCATCACGAACCGTGTTCTGGCGAGAGGTCTCGAACGCGTCGACCGTTCCGGAGAGGAGGGCGTCGAGACGGTTGCCTTCATCGGGGATTGGGCGGAATGTGATCGAGTCGACGAACGGCAGCTGGTTGCCGTCGGGGTCCGAGGCCCAGTAGTTGTCGTTTCGGACCACCACAGTCTCGTTGTCGATGTCGCGCTTGTCGATGGCGAACGGACCGGTTCCGATCGGAGCATCGCCGAACGCGGCGGGGTCGGCAGCCGCCGAGCCTGGTTCGAAGACCATGCCCAAGGGGGCCCGACTCAAGAAGGCGGGGAAGGCCGAACTTGGAGAACTCAGGGTGTAGGTGACGGCGAGATCGCCGGTGGCCGTCACATCGGTGATGCCTGCCGCGAGAGCGTTGCTACCGCCCGCGGCACCGGTGAGCTGGACGAGGAACATGTCGGCGATGGTCTGAGCGGTGAGCGGTGAGCCATCATGGAACGTGACGCCATCGCGGAGAACCAGCGTCCATACGCTGAAGTCCTCGTTAGGGGCGATCGACTCGGCGAGCCAGCCCTGGTAGGCGCCGGTGGCATCTTGTTCGATCAGCTTGTCGAACAAGGTTGTCAGGATGTTGTAGCAGGGGGCCGAACAGGTGTCGTCCCATGGTCGAAGACTCAGGGCCTCGGCCTCGAGGCCCACCGAGATGTCGCCTCCATAGAGACGCTCGATGGCAGGGTCTTCCTCAGTCACCTCGGTGTCGACGTCGCCTTCGGCGACATCGCCCTCTTCGGCGGGGTCGTCGTCGGTCTCTTCGGCGGGGTCGTCGCCTTCGTCGGTGGTGTCGTCTCCGTCGCTGGAATCGTCATCGGAGCCGGTGTCGTCGCCGGCGGTGGTGTCGTCTCCGTCGCTGGAATCATCGTCGTCGCCGCCGCAAGCTGCGGCGCCCAACGCGAATACCAACAACAAGGCGAGCAGTTTGAACAACTGTCGCTGTCTCATGGGATGGTTCCCTCCTGGGTCATGGGGCTGTCTTGCCCCGCTATTGCAGCCCTCGATCGGTCGATCGACGGCGGAATTCTTTGCGGCTCTGTCGGCACTAGCTGATGTCGACGGTTACCTCCTCGACAGGGACGAGGGGATGATGGCAGGCGACATAGTGATCGTCGCTGACTCGGCGCATCGTTGGTTCGTCGTTCGAGCAGATCTCGTCGGCTCGATCGCAGCGCGTTCGGAAGCGACACCCGGATGGGGGGTTGATGGGCGAGGGGAGCTCGCCACCCGCGATCATCTCGTCGTCGATCTCGACGGTGGGGTCCGGGATTGGGCTCGACTCGAGGAGAAGCTCGGTATAGGGGTGAGCAGGATGAGCGTAGAGCTCGTCGGATTCGGAGATCTCACACATCTTGCCCAGATACATCACCACCACCCGGTCGCTGATGTTTTTCACCACCGCGAGGTCGTGAGCGATGAACACCAGGGTGAGCCCGTACTCCTCCTTCAGGTCTTCGAGCAGGTTGAGAATCTGGGCTTGTACCGACACATCGAGCGCCGAGACGGGTTCGTCGCAGATGATCAGCTCGGGCTCCAGCACCAGGGCGCGGGCGATCGAGATGCGTTGGCACTGGCCACCGGAGAACTCGTGGGGGTACTTGTGGCGAGCAGCATCGGGATCGATGCCTACCGCCTCGAGCATCTTGGCCGCCAGCTCCCACTGCTGGTCCTTGTCTTTCGGACCCCACACATGGAGTGGTTCGGCGACAACGTCGCCGATGGAGCGGCGAGGATTGAGCGAGGAGATCGGGTCCTGGAAGATCATCTGGATGTCGGTGCGGTGCGAACGCATCGACGAGGGATTGAGGGCGGTGAGGTCCTCGCCGTTGAGGACCACGCTTCCGCTCGTCGGGCTCGGCAGCTGGAGAAGCGCCCGCCCGGTGGTGGATTTTCCGCAACCCGACTCGCCCACCAGGCCCAGGGTCTCTCCCTTGGCGATGTCGAAGCTGATGCCACTCACGGCGTGCACGACCCGGTTGCCACCCAGGGGAAACTCGACGGTGAGCTCGTCGACCTGGAGGAGGGTGTCGTTGGTGCCCCGCATGTGGGCGTTTCCGGAGCCGGCCACTACCGCCAGCTCTCATCGGCCACGTCTTCGGTGGCTCCGATCTGACCGGCCGCGGCCAGCGTCTGGGCGAGGCCCGCCTCGAGATTGCGGTCGAATGCTTCCTGGCTGGCCGGACTTCCCAACGGGAAGTGACAGGCGAAGGTGTGGCCCGGGCCGACTCCCTTGGCGAGGGTGGGTTCTTCTTCGTGGCAGCGCTTCTGGGCGTAGGGGCAGCGGGGTGAGAACTTGCACCCGGAAGGCGGGTTGATCAGATCGGGGGGTCGGCCGGAGATCGCGCTGAGCCGCGTGTGTTTGGGATTGCTGGTCTTGGGGATCGACCACAACAGGGCTTGGGTGTAGGGGTGGTGCATCTCCGCGAACAGGGTGCGAGTCGGGGCCTTCTCCACCACCTTCCCGGCGTACATCACCGCAATTTCATCGGCTCGACCGGCCACCACCCCGAGGTCGTGGGTGACGAGGATCATCGTCATGCCGCGTTCCTTCTGCTGTTGGGCGAGCAGGTTGAGGATCTGGTGCTGGACCGTGACATCGAGGGCGGTGGTGGGCTCATCGGCGAACAACATCTTCGGACCGCATGCGAGCGCGATGGCGATGCTCACTCGTTGACGCATGCCTCCCGACAGCTGGTGGGGGTAGTTGGCGAACCGTTCCTCCGCTTCTGGAATCCGAACCGATCGAAGGAGTTCGATGGCATTCTCCTTCGCCTCGGCCTTGCTGAGGCCCAGATGATGGCGCATGTGTTCGGTGAGCTGGCGTCCGACCTTCACCACCGGATTGAGCGAGGTCATCGGATCCTGGAACACCATTGCCATCGACGCGCCCCAGAGATGTTTCATGTCATTGAGGGGCATGCCGATGAGTTCCTGCCCGTCGTAGAGCACCGAGCCGGTGCTGCGAGCGTTGGAGGCCACGTTGAGTCCCATGATCGACCGTGCGAGGACGGTCTTGCCCGAGCCCGATTCGCCGACCACGCCGAGCGTGCGGCCGCGGCCGAGCGAGAACGACACACCGTCGACCGCCTTCACCGAGCCGTCCGACACCTCGAAGTGGGTGCGGAGGTCGTCGACGACGAGGAGTGGTTCGCTGTCGGCGCCGGTGTGGGGGTCCAACGCGTCGGACACAGCGGTCATCGAGTTCTGTTCCCCCACGTTGGCCAATTGGATGCCCCATAAGTGTGACCGCTGGCACAGGGCGCAAGCAAGTCACGGGGCAACATACTGCGATCGACATGAGGGGGCGATATCTGCTCTGGTTACGCCCCGTCGTTGACGTCGCCGACGATGTCGAGGAGGAGCCCCAGAGTGGCGAGCTGTTCGTCGAGCGTGTCGCCCACCGGGTTGATTCGCAAGGTGTTTACGCCGCAGTCGTGGTAGTCGCGGAGCCGGCGTCGGATCTCGTCGGGCGGGCCGATCAGATTCGTGCCTAGCCCGATCTCGATCGGTACCCGTTCGCGTGCCTCATCTTGGCGCCCTTCGCGCCACAATCTCTGCACATCGGCAACGTCCTCGCCGAACCCCTGACGCGTGAACGCCTCGTTGTAGAAGTTGGTGGAGCTCGACCCCATCGCGCCGAAGGTGAAGGCATATCCGGCCGCATGGCGTCGACCCGCCTCGTCGACATCGTCGGTGAATTCACAGGCGGCCGACACGGTGAGATCGATATCGCTGAGCGATCGGCCCGCGCCTCTCGCTCCGGCGCCGATCGCGTCGAAGAACACCGAAGCCGTCTCGGGGAAGAAGGAGTTACCTATCCAGCCGTCGGCCAGTTCGCCGGTGAGGGCAAGATTGGCCGGTCCGAGAGAGGCGATGTAAATGGGGATTTCAGCGGGTGCTACCGCTGCCCTGAGGGCCTTGCCTTCGCCTTGGGGGAGCGGGAGTTGGTAGAAGGAGCCGTCGTGGACGAGGCGCTCGCCGGAGGCGACCTTGCGCACGATCTCGATCGTTTCTCGGGTGCGTTGGATGGGATACTTGAACTCGACCCCGTGCCATCCCTCCATTACCTGGGGTCCGCTGGTACCGATCCCGAGGTGGAAGCGGCCTCCTGAAAGGGCCTGCAGCGACAGGGCCGACATCGCCAGCATCGCCGGGGTGCGCGCTCCCAGTTGGACTATCCCGGTTCCGAGCCTGATCCGGTCGGTGACCATCGCGAGCGCACCGATAGGTGTGAGCGCGTCGTAGCCCCAGAATTCCGGTACCCATACCGAGTCGGCGCCGAGTCGCTCTGCCTCTCGTACGAAATCGATCGCTTCGGGGCTGCTCGGCGCCATCTGGATGCCGATGGCGAGAGACATCAGGTAGCGGTCTCGGCGAGGGACTTGATCCCGTCGACAACGGCTTGCATGTTGATGCGGTGCTCGGCCAACCGACGGTCGATGATCTGGAGCTCCTTGTCGGGCATGGCTTCGATGACGGCACTCAGCCCCGACGGCCCCGGGCCGAGACGACAGCACTGACGGAGGGCGACGCCGTCACCGGAGGGGTGGGCGCTCAAAAGCCAACTGGCAGCCGGGTTGGCGGGATCGCCGACCGCCCAGCCGAAGCTGCGGGGTGCGTCGTAGACGGTGACCACGCAGCTGACTGACCACTCACCCGCCCGATCGTGGCGGTTGTGACCTGCGAATCGGGAGCCCACGGCGGGCTGTGTAGAGGGGTCGTCCCATTCGACCCCCTGGACTTCTCCGGAGAACTGAACCGGGATGTCGATGTCGCTGATCAATTCCCACACCGTTTCAATCGGAGCTTCGATATGAGTATCGACCTCGACTGTGGGTCCGTCGGCGTACTTCATCGTGTGTCCCTTCAGACTGGCCGGTCAGCGAGGAACTTACCCTCTCCCAGTCGACTCCTGGCGGTGACTACGCGTCGGACCTTCGAGGGTGATTGAGGCCAACGAAGTCGCCGGTGAACTCCACCTCCACGATCGGTGATCTGAGCTGAGGGGGACTCCTTGAAACAGAAGAGGAATTCGGGATTGACGAGGAGGTTGGCCAGCCGGTCGCGGGGGAGCAAGGGCCCGTCGCGGCCGCTGCGAGCGCCGGTGGTGATGATGTCGATTGTCATGTCGGTCTGCAGGGCGTGCCGGGCGGCTTCGAGGTCGAAGGACTCGTCGCCTGTCATGGTGTTGGCTTTCAGACGTTCTCGACGTCAAGTTCGCCGTTGGAATACGACGCCCTCAGATCCTTTTTCGAGAACTTGCCCACTGATGTCTTCGGGATCTCGTCGACGAACGCCCACCGCTCGGGTAGCCACCACTTGGCGACCTTGTCGGTCAGGTATTCGATGAGTTCAGCAGGGGTGGCCGTGGCATCCTCACCGAGAACCACGCACGCCAGAGGTCGCTCGTCCCAGCGGTCGTCGGGAACTCCCACCACGGCCGCCTCGCGCACCGCGGGATGACCCATGAGGGTGTTTTCGAGGTCGACCGAGCTGATCCATTCGCCCCCGGACTTGATCACGTCCTTGGCCCGATCTGAGATCTGGATGTATCCCTTGGCATTGATCGAACCGACGTCGCCGGTACGAAGCCAGCCATCGTGGAACTTCTCTTCGGTGGGCTCGAGGTAGTAGGCACCGGTGATCCAGGGTCCACGGATCTCGATCTCTCCCTGGGCTTCGTCGTCCCACGGAAGTGTGGCTCCGTCGTCGTCACAGATCCGAATCTCGACACCGGGAAGGATCCGCCCGGTACGACTGCGCCAACTCATGGGATCGTCTGCCGGGTCCTTCTTCGGGACTCTCGCGAGCGCGCCCAAGGGACTGGTTTCGGTCATTCCCCATGCCTGGATCACCTCGACGCCGAAGGTCTCGTCGTAGGCCTCCATGAGACTCCGTGGCACGGCCGAGCCTCCGCACACGATGTACTTGAGTGAGCTCAGGTCGGCGTCAGGTCGGTTGTGGAGGATGTCCGACAAGACGGACGGAACGGCCCCTGAGATGGTGGGCCTGGTCGTTTCGATCACGTCGGTGATCGGGCCGGCCTGGAGGAATTGCTGGGGCATCACCAGGTCGCTGCCCACCCACCACGCCGCATAGGGCATTCCCCATGCGTTGGCGTGGAACTGGGGGACGATGAGCAGCACGCTCTCGTTCTCGCTGAGGCCAAGAGTCTGGGCGGAGGTGACGGCCAGGGAATGGAGATAGGTGGATCGATGGGAGTAGGAGACACCCTTCGGATTGCCGGTGGTGCCGCTCGTGTAACACATCGCCGCGGCGGCCCGTTCATCCACGTCGGGGTAGTCGAATCCGGGTGACTCGGCGGCCAGGAATTCCTCGTAGTCGATAGTGTCGCCCAGGCCGGATGTGTCGCCCTCACCGCAGGTGATGATGTGTTCGACGGTGGTGAGTTGGTCGCGCACGCGGGCGAGCAGGGGCGCGATCGACGCGTCGACGATGATCACTCGATCGGCCGCATGATTCACCACAAAGGCGAGCTGGTCGGGAAACAGACGGATGTTGAGCGTATGGAGCACCGCGCCCATGCAGGGGATAGCGAGATAGGCCTCCATGTGGCGTTGGTTGTTCCACATGAAGGTGCCGACCCGATCGCCGGATTCCACTCCGAGGGCGGTGAGCGCCGCCGCCAGGCAGTCGACCCGGTCGCCGATCTCGCCGAAAGTGGCGGTGTGCGCCGGCTCACCCGGACCCTGGTAGGTGATGATCTCGGAGTCTGCGTGGACGGTGCGCCCGTGGCGGAAAAGCTGGGTGATGGTGAGCTGGGTGTCCTGCATGGTGCTGGTGATCATGAGGTGATGTTGCCCTCATCTGGCCGATTGCTCAAGTGCTGGCGCGGTGTGCAGTCGGGCGGCCACGGTCGATACCGTTCTCCCTCGTGTCCCACTCCACAGTGAACGAGCTTGCCGGCCGACCCTTGTCGGGGGTGCGGGTAGCCGATCTCACCACCGTGGTGATGGGGCCACTGGCCACCCGAATGCTGGCCGACATGGGCGCCGACGTGATTCGAATCGAGGCACCCGAGGGCGATGTGATGCGCCACTACGAGCCGATGCGTAGCCCGGGGATGAGTGCGTTTGCGTTGAATCTCAATCGCAACAAGCGCTGCGTGGTGCTCGACCTGAAGGCCGAGGAAGGCCGTCGCGCGATGCACGACCTGATCGGCACCTGTGACGTGTTCGTCACCAACGTGCGTCGTGGTGCCCTCGCTCGGCTCGGACTCGACGAGGACTCGGTGCGAGCTACGCGGCCCGACATCATCTACTGCGTCGCCAACGGGTTCGGTAGCGATGGGCCCAAGGCAGACCAGGCGGCCTACGACGATGTGATGCAGGCGGCGTCGGGGCTCGCTTCGATGTTCAGCTGGCATGGCGAGGAGCCGCGGCTGGTGCCGAGCATCCTCGCCGACAAGATCACCGGGATGCACATAGCGTTCGCGGTTGCAGCCGCGCTGCACGGTCGAGCTCTCACTGGAGCAGGCACCTCGATCGAGGTGCCGATGGCCGAGACCATGGCGGCGTTCAACCTCGTTGAACATCTCGGGGGACAGACCTTCGAGCCGCCGTTCGGTGGTTTCAGCTACGGCCGCGTGCGCACACCTCACCGACGGCCGCGGAGAACAACCGACGGCTGGATAGTGATCCTGCCTTACAGCACCCAGAACTGGCATCACTTCTGGGAGTTCGGCGACCAATCCGAGCTCAGCGACGAGCCTCGCTTCGCGACGGCGGCGGCGCGAATCGAAAATGCCGACGAGCTCTACAGCCTGATGGACGAGATCGTCAATCAGAAGAGCAGCGAGGACTGGCTCGACTACTGCGAGACCCATTCCATTCCGGCCTCTGAGGTGGTGGAGCTCGAGGAGCTGCGTCACGACCCTCATTTCGACGCAGTGGGGCTACTGCGCGAGGAGCAACACCCCACCGAGGGTGCCTACCGCTACGTGCGCGACCCGATCGTGTTCGATGGACAACCCTCGCCTCTCTATCGCCACGCCCCACGGCTCGGAGCCGACACTGCCGAGGTGTTGGGCGAGTTGGGTTGGTCGGCCGAACGGATCAAGGCCCTCCTCGCCGAGGCGCCACCCGAAGACTGATCAATCGGCGGTTTCGGCGGCAGCCTTGATGCCTTCGATCGTGGCCTGCATGTTGGCCTTCACCTGCTTGCGGCGCCCGTTGATGATGGCTGCTTCGCGAGACGGCGCGTCCATCACCTTCGTCACGGTGAGGTTGTTGGTGATACCGATCCGCATGGAGAACCGGAGCCGCGTGTTGAGGCCCAGCTCGGAGGTCTCGAGCCGCCACACGGCGCCGGGGTCGGCGGGGTCGGTGGTCGACCACTCGAAGACGCGACCTTCTTCGAGGTCGGTGACATGACACTCGACCTCCCACTCGAAGTCGCCGGCCTTGTTGTGGCCGGTGAAGGTGGCACCGAACCCTCGGCCATCTCCTGTCCAGTCGGCGCCCTGGAACTCGTGGGAGAACCGGGCGGCAATGTTGATGTCGCTGATCAGCGGCCACAGCTCGCGTGGTCGGGCGTCGATGTCGATCTCGGTGACCACTCCTTGGCCGTCGGTGATACGGGTCGATCCATCCTCTGAGGCCCGAACACGCGTGTAGCCCCACCGGTCGAAGTAGGTGATCTCTTCGGCCGGGCGGCGCCGGACCGGGCTGAAGTCGGTGCCAACGGTGTGGGCGACGGGAAAGGTGACGATCGTGGTGACGCCGGGGGGGATCGCGAGGACTTCGGCGAGCCTCTCGACATTGGCGTTGAGAAGGGTCGTCCAGGTGGTGCCGAGGCCCCGGGAGCGTAGGGCCAGGTTGAAGCTCCAGGCTGATTGGATCACCGAGTCGAACAAGCCAGGGCGTCCCGAGCTGTCGTGAACTCCCCAGATGGCCACGATCACCAGAGCCGGGGCCTTGGCGAAGTTGTCGACCAGGTAGGCGCTGGAGTCGTAGACCTTCTCCTTCGGGTGGCCGGTGCCTTCGAGTCGGTCGGCGACGCGACCCATGAACTCGCCGCTTTCTCGGTATATCTCGCCGAGTCGTTCCTTGGTGGCGGCATCGCGCACGATCATCCAACGACGGCTCGCGTCGTTGCCGCCGCTCGGGGCCTGTTCGGCAAGGTCGATGCAGTCAAAGAGGGTCTGGTCGCCGACGTCACGCGAGAAGTCGAGTCTCTTCCTCACGGCCCGGGTGGTGGTGAGCAGGCGGTCGGTCTCGGCCAGGTCGAATGGATGTTCGGTCATCGGTTCACTTCCCGGAGACGTAGGCGCGGGCGGCCTTGGCCAGGTCTCTCAGTTGAGCTCGTTCGTCGTCGGTGAGGACTTCGAGGTCGGCAGCATGGAGTTGATCGGTGGCGGCTTCGATGGCGGCGCGGTCATCGGCCAGGTGGGATACGTCGGCGTAGGGCCGAGGCCAGCCGAACATTTCGGCGTTCCACTCTCCCGCCGGCCCGGCGAGGACCGCGTCGAGCGGACTCATGCCTGCTGCTTGCACCGCTTCGGTGTGGCGCCCGAATCGCAGCTCTCGCATCACCTGGGCGAGTTGGAATGTGTGGGCCGCACCGGGCTCATCGGGGCGCGGCATGGCTCGCCAACCGGCGAACACCGCAGCCCCGGCCGGACTGGCGGAGTCGACGACTTTCTCGAGGATTTCGCCCAGGCGCTCGACTCCGTCCATTCCCGCGAGGTGTTGATCCCCCCATTCTTGGCAGATGTCGCAGTAGATGGCGGCCCCTTCTGTCGGCGTCATCACCGCTCGCCCGGCCACCACCAGCTCGCGCATCCGGTCGGGTTCCCAGAAGTAGGCCGCGGCCACCACATCATCGACCGGACAGTCGCCGAGCACGCCGAGCCGCCCCAGTGCGTATGCCCCCAAACCCTCCACGGCCAGACCCCTGGCGCCGGCTTTCTCGGCTGTGGCGCCGGTGATCAGCCAGTCCATCGCCAACATCCCGATCGAGCCGCGCATGCTCCGGGCCACTGTCACGCTGTCCATTTCGCCTCCCAGGCCTCGAACTGAATGGCCCAATTTCATCACCTTCTCGATGTTCGGACCAGTCCGTGCGCCTCGCTTGATCTACCAGCCGGCGAGGATCAGGTCGGGATCGAAGGTCGTCGGCTGGGAGGCGAGCACCGGGCGGGTGGAGGTTTGTACGAGCGAGGCACAGGCCGTCTCGAACTCTGGGCCCGTCAGGGTGAACATCCCGGTTGTGACCAGGGCCAGGACGGCAACGTCGTTTCGGCGGGCAAACTCCGTGAGAGTTGTGACGGCGTCGTCGGTGGTCAACACCTCCCAAGCCAGCGAAGGGAAACCCTGTTGTTCGGTGAGATCGAGCACGTAGGCGGCTTCGGACCTCAGGCCGGAGCGGTTGAGGCGTCTGTCGGACTGTGGGCGAGGACTGGCCGGACGCACCCGTACGAGGCGCAGGCTCGAACCCAATGCGTTGGCCAGGCCCGCGGCGGCCCGGAGCCCACGAGCCGCGAAGACCGAACGGTCGAGAGCCACCACCACGTCGCCGTCGAGGGGGGCGTCCACAGCCACTTCGGGTCCCACCATCATGATCGGGCCGGCCCATTCGTAGCCCAGGGCCTCGGCGAACGACATCGAGTTGTGATCGGCTCCGGCTCCGCTCGAAGTCATCACCACCAGATCTGTTTGGGTGAGTTGGGCCGCGAGTCCTGACACCGGGTCTGAGCTGTGGACGATCGTCTCGTGGGAGATCGTCACGCCCGGGTGAGCAGCGGCGGCTCTCTCGACCACCACCGCCAGATTCTCGCCCACCGTCAGGTCGATGATCTCAGCATCGCCATCCACGACGGAGATGAGGTGGATCGGCAGACCCCACCCCTCGGCCAGTTGAGCAGCGATGTCGAGGCCGCGGTCGCGATGGCGAGTCTCGGTGCTCACCGGAACAAGCAATCTGGATATGAGGGCGCCCGTGCCGAGATCGACCGGCGCGGGCCTTTCGGTGGGCTTCATGGGCCGACTCCGTTGTGGCCGTGTGCCCAGTACACCACCTTTCAGTTGCTGAAGGAAGGGCCATTATGGGCCGCGTTTGTAGCCTCGCTAGAGGGAGTCGGCGGAGATGTGTTCGATCACGATTGGTGGCCGTGGGCGGGGCTCGCTGCCTATCTGTACCGCCCCGTCGAGCATCGGTGTGACCTCCTCGAGCCGTGCGGGCGAGTCGGCGTGCAGTTCGAGCACGGGTTGACCGGCCTCGACTTCGTCGCCGGGCGCTACCAGACAGATCACACCCGCCGTGGCGCTCACCGGATCCTCCTTGCGTGCCCGGCCCGCCCCGAGGCGCCAGGCGGCATTGCCGATCGGCCGGGACCGCACCGCGGAAACGAAGCCGCTGGACGAGGCCTTGACATGGCTCTTGTACCCGGCAACCGGGAGTCCTGCACCCAGGTCGCCGCCCTGGGCCTCGACCATTTCCTCGAATATGGTCAAGGCCGCTCCGGACGCAAGGACAGAGTAGGGGTCGGCGTCGAGGCCGGCGAGACGCACCATATCTTCGGCGAGGGCGACGGTGAGTTCGATCACGTCGGCCGGGCCGCGCCCGGCGAGCACCTCGAGGGACTCCGTCACCTCGATGGCATTGCCGACCGCCCGTCCGAGCACGTCGTCCATGCGAGTGACCAGAGCCGATGTGGCGACGCCGTGGTCGGTGCCCAGCCGCACCATCGTGCGGGCCAGCTTGGTGGCCGACTCGACGTCGGACATGAAGGCGCCGTCGCCTGCCTTGACGTCGAGTGTGAGGGCAGCGGTTCCTTCGGCGATTTTCTTCGACATTATGGAACTGGCGATCAGGGGGATCGACTCAACCGTGCCGGTCACGTCGCGCAGGGCATAGAGCTTGTGGTCGGCGGGGGCCAGGTCGCCGGTGGCGCCGGCGATGACGCCTCCGACCGTGGCGAGTTGGTGGCGGAATTCGGCGAGGGTGAGATCAGCGCGCCAGCCGGATATCGATTCCATCTTGTCGAGGGTGCCGCCGGTGTGGCCTAGCCCTCGACCCGAGAGCTGGGGCACCGCAGCGCCACAGGCTACGAGCAGGGGTACGAGTATGAGCGAGATCTTGTCGCCGACCCCACCGGTGGAGTGCTTGTCGACCGTCGGGCGCCCCAGGTCGGACAGGTCGAGTTTGGCCCCCGAGTCGATCATGGCATGGGTCCACCGGGAGAGTTCCTGGGGCACCATCCCGTTGAGGAAGATCGCCATGGCGAGGGACGCGGCCTGTTCGTCGGCTATCTCTCCACCGGCGGCGTAGGTGGAGATGAACCAGTCGATCTGCTCGGGTGTGAGTTCTCCGCCGTCCCGCTTGGCCATGATTACATCGAGGACGTTCATTTCGGACGTGTCTCCTGCCGCTGTGATCAGTACCCACAATCATGCACGATTACGGTGCCGTACCCAGCGTGGGGCGCCGGCCGCTGTGGTGTCAACCGGCGAGCGACTCAGTGCCAGCGTCGGCAGCCTTGATGCCGAGCATGCGACACACGGCCACGGAAAGCTCGGGCTGGTTCATGGTGTAGAAGTGGAAGTGACGGACGCCGTGCTCCACCAACAATCGGCATTGTTCGGCGGCTACCGTGGCCGCCACCATCCGGCGGATCTCGGGCGAATCATCGAGGCCGCCGAAAAGGTCGTGCATCCAGGATGGAATATCGGTGCCACAGCGTTTGGCGAAGCCAACGAGCTTGGTGAAGTTGGTGACCGGCATGATCCCGGCCACGATCGGCGCGGTGATTCCCGCCATCCTCACCGTCTCGAACCAGCGCACGAACACATCGGTGTCGAAGAAGAACTGGGTGATTGCCCGATCGGCGCCCGCCTCGAACTTTCGCTCGAGATTCTCGAGGTCGGCCGCGGCGCTGGCCGCCTTGGGATGGATCTCGGGGTAGGCCGCGACCGAGATGTCGAATTGATCACCATCTGGTCGTCGGCGCAGGCCGGCGACCAGGTCGGCCGCGGTGTGGTAGCCGCCATCGACCGTGCCGTCTCCCTCTCCGGGAGGCGCGTCGCCTCGCAGGGCAACGATCCGGCGCACACCGGCGGCGACGTAGGAATCGACGACGGTGTCGACTTCTGTGGCCGTGCTTCCGACACACGTGAGATGGCCCGCGACCTCGAGGTCGGTGCTGGCGGCCAGCGACTCGATGGTGCTGACGGTGCGGTGCTGGGTGGTGCCGCCGGCTCCGTAGGTGACCGAAACGAAACTCGGTTCCAGGGGTGCGAGCTCAGCGATGCATGAATCGAGCTGGTTGGTGGCGGCGCTCGACCCCGGAGGGAAGAACTCGAACGAGACTTCGAGCTCGGGCCTGATCGGGGTTGTGACCCAGGGGCGGCGTGCGAGCCGGGCCGCGGTCTCCCGGTCGGAGATCTGGATGGTCATGATGCGGCCTCGAGGGGGTAGACGGCGGGTGCGTCGGATTGCTGGCTGGCGACCCAGATCGACACCGTGAGCGGGTTGCCATGGGTTTCGATCGGATTCATGTGGCGAACGTTGAGGTCGGTGAGTCCGGCTGCTTCGCACCAGGCTGTGATCTCCTCGGTGGTGAAACCGAGGCGGCGGTGCGAGAGCTCGGTGCGAAGCGACTCGATCTGGTGGGGCCCGAAGTCGACGATGACCAGACGACCGAACGGGCGAAGTGTCCGTCCGGCCTGGGCGATTGCTTCGGCGGGGTCGTCGAGGAAGTGGAGTACGTGGTGCAGCACCGCCGCGTCGACCGATCCCGGCCGGCGCTCG
Source organism: uncultured Gammaproteobacteria bacterium (assembly GCA_964196195.1). Classification (GTDB taxonomy): domain Bacteria; phylum Actinomycetota; class Acidimicrobiia; order Acidimicrobiales; family Aldehydirespiratoraceae; genus OFTM10. The sequence continues at coordinate 25,192 of CAXMSE010000103.1, forward strand.
ATGTCGTAGGCGCTTCCGTGCTGCACCGAGCAGTGGCGGAGTTGGGCCTGGTCGAGCCGGCTACGAGCGAGGTTGAGCATCTTGGAGCTGAGGTCGAGCCCGACCCCGCGGCGAATCGAGGGAGCGAAGATCTCCAGGACACGGCCGGTGCCGGTGCCTATGTCGAGGAGTTCGTTGATGTCGAGGTCGGCTACGGCTTCGAGCATCGCGGCTTCGACGGCATTGTCGGCCACATGGAGCTGGCGCATGTCGTCCCAGTTGGTGGCAATCGATTCGAAGTAGCGCTCTGCGGCCTCGGCCCGTTCGGCTCGCACCACGGCGAGGCGATGAGCGTCGCGTTCGAAGATCGGATCGGTCTGATCGACGAGGGCGAGTACTGCAGAGGCCAGCTGTTGGCCCGTGCCGGTGACTGCCGGGCGATAGAAGGCGCTGGTTCCTTCCGCGTGGCGGATGAGAAGCCCGGCGTCGCACAGGAGTTTGAGGTGGCGGCTGACGCGGGGCTGGGACTGATCGAGGACCCGGCACAGCTCGCCGACGGTCAGTTCGGTTCGATCGAGGGCGGCCATGATGCGTAGTCGGGTCGATTCGGCGGTGGCTCTGAGCGCCTCGAGGAGTTCTTGCATGCTGCAGAAGACTATCTGGTCCAGGTGAATTCATCAAGATATCTTTATGAAGCTATGTAAAGCCATCTCTTGGGGGAGCAGCGGATCGCCCGGAGGCAGTCGATGTTCGGGAGGGTTTCCACGGCGTGCCGTCGACCCCCTCGTGAGCGCGTCCGAAAGCCGCTCACTGGAGCCAGTGCTTCACTGCATCTTCACCACCCATGTCGACTCGGTGTTCAATGTGGCGTATCGAGTCACCTGGAACCGGGCCGATGCATCAAGCACGGCCAACTCGATGATCCGTCTCGCGAGCTCCCGATCGCCCCCTCCGAGCTCACCGGGCCCCAGTGACCGCGTCGATGAGTTGATCGACGCTCGGCCGGTCGTCGGGGCCCTCGCCCCAGTAGCCCCAGGCGAGGGTGCCGTCGGGGCCGATCACGAAATCGCCCCCTAGCTGAAGTGTGTCCTCGGTGGGACGATGAAGGCCTCCGAGTCCCGTCTCGCGGAAGATCTCGACGTAACGGCGCAGCGTGCGCAAGCCCCATACCCGGCGAACCGAGCCCCTTCCGAGACCGAATGCCCGGTAGGTGTGGCGGTCGTCGTCGATGAGGATCTTGTAGGGGAGTTCGTTGACCGCCATGTAATCGACGAGGTGGGCAGGCTCGGTGAAGGTGATCAGGGCCACGTGGGTGGTGTCGCCCAGGTCATCGAGGCGATCGCGCACGGCGACCGCATGTGCGGCGCAGGGGAGTCAATGGATGTGACGGTGAAAGATGAGCACGACCGCGTGGCCCTGGTGGCTCCCCAGGTGCCACTCGTCGCCATCCTGGTCGCGGAGATGCACATCGGGTGCGGTCGCGCCGATCGTCGGCCTCGCCAATGATGTCGACATAGCTGTCTCCTGACTGTGGGGGACCTTGCCGCGCTAGGGCGCGAACACCCGAACCTCGACCGCCCCGACGTTGCCGCCGGTGGAGGTCTCGACATCGAATCGGATTTCTTGGCCGGTGAACACCGCGTCAGCGAAGCCCGGGTTGGCCGGATTGCCGGCGGGGAACGGACCGAACGTCTCGGCCCCGTCGACGGTGATGGTGAACTGTTCGGTGATGGCCGAGCCGTTGAGCATCGAACGAGTGATGAACTCGACCCCCACGACTTCTCGGACTGAACCAAGATCGATCATTATGAACCCACCATCGCCATCGCCGGCGGTGGCCCATTCGGTGGTGAGGTCATCGTCGAGCGCATTTTCGGCCTCCCAGCCTGCGCCGAAGATCGAACTGGTATCGACGAGTGTGGCATCGAGGGCGAGATTGTCGCCGTGCACGACCATCTCCGTCATCGGGTCGTCGTTGGCGGCCCCATCTTCGCTTTCCGGTATCACGAAGGTGCCGGTTTCGGATCGGTACTGCTCGCCGTCGGCGGTGGAGCCCTGAACCCTGAAGAAGTAGGTCTTGCCCGCCTCTGCCCCGGGGAGGATCACATCGTGGTCGATGATGCCCGTGCCGTTCATCGCCAGGCTGTTGTTGAAGTGGCCGAACTCCTCGGTCTCGCCCCACACGATCGCGCAGATCATGGGCTCGGTGGTGCGGACGCGAAAGATCCCTCGATCGGGGTTGGTGGGATCGCCTTCGAAGGCGAATTCGTTCTCCTGCACCAGAGAGAAGTCGAGCAGTTCCCCAGCGGTGGCGGTATCACCGGAATCATCACCTCCACACGATGAGGCGATGACTGCGACTGCCAGCAGGGTGGCGCTGAGGCGTTGGAAGCGGTGACGAAACATTTGGGCTCCGGGTGATTAGGGGCGTTGGCGGTATGACGCGTCGATCACCAGATCGGTCACAAGTTTCTGCCCGAGAGGCTCTAGGCAGAGACGACAAGCCATGAGCTCAGGTGGTGGTGGGCAGACCGGCATCGACCCAGGCGCTGAACCCGCCATCGATTTCGGTGACGTCGGTGAAGCCGAGGCTGCGCATCAGAGTCAGGGCCTGGCCACTTCGATTTCCAGACTTGCAGTAGAGGAGGTAGGGCTTGTCCGGGTCGAGCTCGGCCAACCGGTCGGCGAAATCCTCGCGGTAGAAGTCGAGCATGGTTGCGGACTCGAGGTGGCCTGAGTCGAATTCATCCTGGGTGCGCACGTCGAGCACGACCAGATCATCGGGAGGGTTGGAGTGGAGTTCGGCGGCGGTGTCGGCCGACACCGTCACGAGGCTCTGGGCGTCGGCGGGGGCCGCACCTTCGGAGGCCGAGTCGCCCACGGTGGCGGTGGCCTGGGCGACTATCGCACCGAACTCGTCGGAGGAGATCTCCCCGGCCCAGCGGGTGAGGACCGTTCCGTCGGCGCCCACCGCAGCGCCGAACGGGAAGCCCCCGAGGCCGTAGCCCTGGGCGAGCGAGCTGTCGTCGTTGTCGACGAGGATGGTGCCGGTGAAGCCCTCCTGTTCGAACCACGCGGATGGCGGGTAGTTGGCGGCCGTTGTGTCGACGCTGGTACTCACCGCCAGGATCTCGACCCCGTCGGGAACTTCGTTGGCCGCCATCCAGTCGACGATTCTCGGGAGTTCGGCCTGGCAATGGGAACACCAGTGGGCGAGGAACACGATGACTCGGGCGACTCCGTCGTCGGGTCGGATCTGAGCGCGATCGCCGTCGAGGGTCTGGGCGATGAGTTGAGGAGCTGCCAGTCCGGCGGCGTCATTGGGACTGGCGAACAGGGGAAGTGGGTCGCCGATCGTCTCCGCGAACGCGGTCTCCTCGACATCGGAGGTGGGGGCGCTGTCGCCGCCCGAAGAGAGGGCGATGGCGACGATGGCGGCGAGCAGGATTATCGCACCCACCCACAACACCGGTGATTGCAGGATGCTGCGGCTCTGGGAATCCTCGGCGGCGGCGACACGCGGTGCCGCACGGCCGTGCTTTGCGGTGTTGGGACGGTTGCTCACGATTGCTCCTGGGGGAAAGAACGGATGGAGAGGGTGGTGAGGGCGATGATGAGCCCGAATGAGATGGCGGCCATCTGGGGGATGGTCATCCAGCCGAAGGCCTCGACCCAGCGACCCGTGCACGGATTGGTTATCTCGCACGCTGAACTCTGCTCGGGGAACCACTGGAGTTGGACATGATAGATGGAGATCGCCAAGCCGATCGAGGCGACTATTCGCGCATAAGGCAGTGGGTTGAGATCCCGGCGCACTGCTGCGACCGGGAGGATCACCGCGAGGGGGTACATGGCGATCCGCTGGTACCAGCAGAACTCACAGGGCAGGAAGTCGGCCACCTCTGAGAAGTAGAGGCTCCCGAGGGTGGCACCGACGGCCACCAGTGCTGCTAGCTCGTGGGCGGAGGGGGAGATTCGGGCTCGGAGCTTTGGAACCGAGAAAGCTGCCACCGTGCCGGCGGCGCCTCCCAGGAGGAGCAGCCCGAAGAATGTCGCCATCGTCGTGGAGGACATTCCACTATTGTACGTACAAACGGAGATGAAACAGGTAACGAAGCGCCAAGGGTTCTGCTTCGTCGGTCCCTTCCGTCGGAAGGGTGGGAACCAGGTGGGTCAGAGGAGGAACGGATGTCACTCACGCCCCTCGATCGCGACAGCCCCATGCCGCTGTGGGCCCAACTCGAGACCGATCTCCGCAAGCGTCTCGAAGCCGGAGAGTTCGACGAGAGTTTCCCCACCGACCTCCAGCTCACCGGCCACTATGAGGTCAGTCGCCACACCGTCCGCGAGGCCGTCCGCCAGCTGAGTGCCAACGGCCTGCTCAAGCGGGAGCGGGGCCGCGGCACAGTGGTGAACCGGGCGGAATTCGAGCAGTCGCTGGGTGCTCTCTACAGCCTGTTCGAGTCGGTGGAATCGGCGGGCGTCGAGCAGGCTAGCGAGGTCCTCAGGCTCGAGATCGTCACCGACTCGGTTGCGGCCTCGAACCTCGGCGTCTCGGCATCGGCCAAGCTGGTGCTTCTCGAGAGGCTTCGCCTGGCGGGAGGGGCGCCGCTGGCGGTCGACAGGGCCTGGCTGCCCCACAGCCTCGCCAAGCCGCTCTTGGAGGTCGACTGGAGTCGTACCGCGCTCTACGCGGAACTCGCCGAGATCGGCGCGCCCGTTCCCAACCAGGGCTGGGAGCGGTTGACGCCTATTCTCCCTTCGGTCGAGGATCGAGCACTGCTCGAACTCGGCGAGACCGATGCCGCCTTCTTCCTCGAACGACAAGGCAATCGTGACGGCACCCCGGTCGAGTGGCGCACCACGGTGATCAGGGGTGATCGCTACCGCTTCGTCACCGACTGGACCACGGGTGCTCGTGGCCAACTGAGGCCCACCGCCATCTGACCGTGGCGTTGTAGCGGTCAGCTCAGTTTCAAGAAGAGTTTCTCGAGCTCGGCAGTGTCGGACTCCGGATCGCGGTCGGCGAGGGCCGCGGCCATGAGCCGAAAGCCCACTCGATCGAGGGCGCCTTTGGCGGCGGCCAACTGGGTGACGATGTCGCGACATTCCTCACCCTCGGCCACGAGCCGCTGGATACCCCGGATCTGACCTTCGAGACGTCGAAGGCGCTTGAGCACGTCGGTGTTCGTTTCCTCGGGGAACTGCATTGCTGGAGTATACCTCGGGGGGTATCGTCGACATACCTCAGGGGGTATCTCTACCATGGGCATCTTGTTGTCTCCGCGGCGACCAATAGTTGCGCGAGGGCAGCTGTTCTCGGCAAGCTTCCCTACAACAGGGGAAGGGTTGCAATATCTCCGAGGTACTCGAAAGTCTGGATGGGGGGTCGGCGATATGAGTCGGCATCAGGATCATCCCGTCAACGGCTACGCCGACCTGATGGTGGGCGACGCCCAACTAGTGGACGTGCGCGAGCCCCACGAGGTGGCCCAGGGCACACTGCCCGCTGCGATCAACATTCCCCTCGGCGACCTCGGCAAGCGCCTGGATGAGCTCGACGCCGGCCGCCGGGTGGTGCTGCTCTGTCGGAGTGGTGCCCGCAGTGCCGCTGCAGCCAAGTTCCTCACCAAATCCGGCTTTGGTGATGTGTTCAACCTCACCGGAGGGATGTTGGCCTTCGCCGCACACGGTTGACACGATACCCCTAGGGGTATAATGTCCGTACATATCATTTCGAAAGGAAAGCTCGACGATGAAGTTCACCCAGTACTACCTCGACTGCCTCTCCCAGGCGTCCTACCTGATCGGCGATGAGACCACCGGCCGGGCAGTGGTGGTCGATCCTCGACGAGACATCGACGAGTACGTCCGCGATGCCGAGGCCGAAGGGTTCCAGATCGACTTGATACTGGAAACCCACTTCCACGCCGACTTCCTGTCCGGGCATCTCGAGCTCGCGGCCGCAACCGGCGCACCGATCGGCGTTTCGTCGGTCGCCGAGGCCGAGTTCGAAGTGCGTGGTTTCGCCGATGGTGAGCGCTACTCGCTTGGTGAGGTCGAACTCGAGATCCTTCACACACCCGGCCACACCCCGGAGTCGATAAGCATCGTGGTGCGCGAAAACGGCACCGACGAGACCCCCTGGGGTGTGCTCACCGGCGACACCCTCTTCATCGGCGACGTTGGACGGCCCGACCTCCTGGCATCGATCGGGTTCACCCGCGATGAACTCGCCGACAAGCTGTACGAGAGTCTCCACAACAAGCTCATGCCCCTACCCGACGACACCCGGGTGTTCCCCGCCCACGGCGCCGGCTCCGCGTGTGGGAAGAACCTCTCCACCGAGACATCGTCCACGATGGGTGAACAGCGTGAGACCAACTACGCGTTGCTGGCTCCGGACAAGCAGTCGTTCATCGACCTCGTCACCGAAGGCCAGCCTCCTGCGCCGGGGTATTTTGTCTACGACGCCATCCTCAATCGTAAGGATCGCCCCCTCCTCGACGAGAAGGTTCCCCCGGTGGCCCTCCACCTCGAAGCTGTCGAGCAGCTGATCGCCGACGGCGCGATGCTGATCGATGGGCGAGATCCCGAGCATTTCGCCCCCGGTCATCTGGCCGGCGCCATCAATGTCGGCCTCGAGGGTCGCTACGCGGAGTTCGCCGGATCGGTGGTTCCCAGCGACGTCGACATCGTTCTCATGGTGGACCCAGGACGCGAAACCGAGGCCCGCAATCGGCTCGCCCGCATCGGCTTCGACCGGGTGCTCGGCTTCCTGGAGGACCCCCTGCAGGTCATGGTCGACAATCCCGACAAGGTCGCTCACGGCTCGCGCCTCACCGTGCCCGAACTCGAAGACCGCATCTCGTCGGTCGAGGGCCTCCAAGTGGTAGACATCCGAAACCCCGGCGAGGTGGCCCTCGGACTCCTCGAGGGTGCGCTTACCGTGCCGGTCGGCCAGCTCCCCGCCCGCATCAACGAGCTCGATCCCGAAGCTCCCACCGTGGTCTACTGCGCCGGTGGTTACCGGTCGTCGGTGGCAGCCAGCTATCTGCGGCGGGCCGGTTTCTCCGACGTGTCGGATCTGGTGGGTGGCTACGGCGCCTGGCTCGAGATGGTCCCCGCCTGAGCGCGTTTGGTCCCGCTAACGCCGGCGCGACATCGTCCGATCTAGTTTGGGTAAGCCCTCCCAACGCGGACTTCTCCGACTTACCCCAACCAGGAGCACCCCCATGTTCCCCAGCAAGCTCTCCGCCGCGTCCTTCGCGGTCGTCGTTTCGATGATCGCGGCCGGCTGCGGTGGTGATGATCCGGTGTCGACGGCCGATGACGGCACCGAGATGGAACTTGTCGACGACGCCGCTATGGATGACGACGATGCCATGTCCGACGGCATGGACATGGAAGAAGGCGACGCCGAGGAACACGACCACGAAGCTGGTGTCACTACGGAGTGGCCGAGCGAGTTCGACGTGCCTACTGTCAACCTCGATGCAGTCGCCGAAGAGGGTGGTGTGGTCGAGCTATCGATCGGAATCACCGGGTTCAGCATCGTCAGTGGCGATATCGGCGATGTGGGCACCAACGAAGGCCACGTCCACGTCTACGTCGACGGAGTCGACATGGGGATGTTCTTCGAGAGCGACGTTCGCCTCACCGGGGTGGCCCCTGGCCCCCACCAGCTGATGGTGGAACTATCAGCGGCTGACCATTCGGTGCTCGCGGTCGAAGGTTCTCCCCTCCGCTACATGTCAGAGATCGTCGTGCCTGGCGAGGTGGTGGAGGCCGATGTCGTGATCGATGTCGTGATCGACGAATCCGGCGACGTCGGCGACGTGATAGAGACCGAGGCGTCGATCGGCGACCTGGTGGAGATCAGGGTCGAGTCCGCGATCCTCGATGAACTCCACGTCCACGCCTACGACCACACCCTCGATGTCGGTGGCGGCGATGTCGCGGTATTGCGGTTCGAGGCGCTCATCCCGGGTGTGTTCGAAGTGGAGCTTGAGGGTTCCGGGCGTCTGGTGATCCAGCTCACCGTGTCGTAGGAGGACCACCAAGACCAGGTCCGCGTACAGTGGCGAGGTGACTCGGCCGTCGATGCGCTTCGCTCCCCCCAGCACCGGCGACCTGATCGCCGGTGTCTCGGTGGCTCTCGTGGTCATCCCCCAATCCCTGGCCTACGCCGAACTCGCTGGGCTTCCTGCTCAATACGGGCTTTTTGCGGCGGCGCTGCCTTCACTGCTGGCTGCTGCATTCGTGTCGTCTCCCTACCTCCAGACCGGCCCGGGTGCCCTCACCGCACTGCTCACCTTCGGAGCGCTCGAGAGCTTGGCCCGACCCCAGTCCACCGACTACATCGAGCTGGCGGCCCTACTCGCGGTGATGGTGGGGGTCATACGCATGACCCTCGGCCTGCTTCGCCTCGGTGGCGTGGCGTATCTGCTCTCGGACCCGGTGATGCTGGGCTTCACCAGCGGAGCGGCCGTGTTGATCGTGTCGTCCCAGCTCCCGAAGGTGTTCGATGTCGCTCCGGCGGGTGACGGAATCCTGCAAGACGCGTTCCATGTGCTCGTGAATCCGGGTGACTGGCACTGGGAGGCGCTCGCGTTCTCGGCATTGACTCTCGTGGCGGTCTTTGGGGGTCGGCGAGTCCACCGTTTCTTCCCTGGAGTGCTGCTGGCGGTCGCAGCCGGTGTGATCATCAGCATCGGCCTCGGCTACGACGGATCGACCATTGGTGAACTCGGGGGCGGCTTCATACCGATCGGATTCGAGTTCCCGACGGGCTCGGTGGGCGATCTCGCCATCCCCGCGTTCGTGATCGCCCTGGTGGGGTTCGCCGAGCCTGCATCGATCGCCCGTAGTTTTGCCGCCGAGGAGCGGATGACCTGGAACGCAAACCGGGAGATGTTCGGCCAGGGAATCGCCAACCTGGCCTCGGGTATCTCGGGCGCTTTCCCGGTGGGCGGCTCATTTGCGAGGAGCTCGCTCAATCGCATGGCGGGTGCCACCAGCCCCTGGGCCGGTGCGATCACCGGCGGGTTCGTCCTCGTCGCCCTGCCGTTCACGCCGCTGTTGGAGGAATTGCCGAGGGCGGTGCTCGGGGCGATAGTCGTCGGGGCGGTGTTCAAGCTTGCCAAGCTGGGTGAGCTCTACCATCTGGTCACCCAGAACAGGTTGCAGGCATTCGTCGGCATCGGCACGTTCGTCGCCACCCTTCTTTCTGCGCCCAGGGTCGAGCGTGGGGTGTTGGTCGGGATCGGACTGGCGTTGGCCGCCCATCTCTACCGAGAGATGAGCGTGTCCACCGAGAGCGTTCTCGACGGCGACAAACTCACGGTCTCTCCCCAAGGCGTGCTCTGGTTCGCCTCCATCCCGCAGATCGAGCGACTCATTCGCTCCGAACTCGCCGCCCAACCCGACATCGACCATGTCGTGATCGATCTCGGAGCGGTCGGTCGTCTCGACTACTCGGGCGCGGCTGCTCTCGGTCGCATCATCGAGGAGCTTCGTCGAGCCGAGGTGATCGTCGATGTGACCAACGTGAAGCCGGGCTCTGCTCGCGGCGTGCGTATTCATCTCCCCGACGCGGGGGAATCACCCCCCGACTGAGTCGCTGGTGGGAAGGACTGGCGAATTGTCGGGGTTTCTGGTGTCATGGCGCTCGTGACGACTCGTTTGGGAACCCAGTTCTCTCGCTACGGCACCTGGTTGGCGTGCTGTCTGAGCCGCGGGCCGAAGGCCCCGCTCACCAAGGGCGACGTGGAAGACCTCGCGGCCGAGATGGGTGAAGACACCTACGCCGGGGGAACATTGGTCTTCCAGCGGGGTGATCCCGCCGCTCGCGTACACGTGGTGCGCTCCGGCACCATCGAGCTCTCCCGCACCATGAATGGTCGCCGGGTGATGCTGCAGCTCCTGCGCCCGGGCGATGTCTTCGGCGATGTGCCTGCTCTCCTCGGCGATGTCGAGCCCTTCGATGCCCGAGCGGTCAACGACGCCACCGTGCTGTCCATCGAATCCGGTGCCCTGATGGAGCTGCTCCAGAAGAGGCCCCACGTCGCCCATCGTTGGTTCGTGTCGCTCGCGGAACGAATGGCCGGTCTCCAGTCCCGTTTGGTCGACCTTTTGGCGGGCGGGCTCGAGTCACAGGTTGCTTCGATCCTCTTGCGTGAAGCCGGCGACGGTGAGGATGTTCGGCTAACCCACGGCCAACTCGGTGAGATGCTCGGTACGCCCAGGGCCAGCGTTCAACGTGTGCTCAAGTCGCTCGAAGCGGCCGGCCTGATCGTGTTGCATTATCGCCGTATCGAACTCGCCGACTCGACGGGGCTTCTCTCATTGGTGGTCGAGGAGGAGGAGTGACCGTCGCCTTCGTCCTGTCCGGTGGTGCCAGCCTCGGTGCCATCCAGGTGGGGATGGCGAAGGCGCTGGAGGCGGAGGGAGTAAGGCCCGACCTGATCATCGGCACATCGGTCGGGGCGATCAACGGGGGATGGTTGGCCGGTGGAGGCGGTCCCGGCGAGCTCGACCAGATCTGGCGGTCGCTGCGGCGTTCGGATTTGTTCCCGATGCGCCCCCTTCACGGGTTGCGGGCGTTCACCGGCCGGGCGAGCAACCTCGTTCCCAATGCCCGGCTGCGCCGCCTACTCACGAGTCACCTCACTTTCGCCCGCCTCGAGGATGCGGCGGTACCCCTCGTCGTCGTGGCCGCGGATGCCCAGTCGGGACGAGAGGTTCTTCTCCGTGAAGGCCCGGCGGTGGATGCCATTCTCGCCAGCTCGGCCCTACCCGCGGTGTTTCCGCCGGTGCTGATCGGTGATCGTCTCCTCATCGATGGCGGAGTCGTCAACAACACGCCGATCAGCACGGCGATCGATGCGGGCGCCACCGAGGTGTGGGTGCTCTCCACCGGCTACTCCTGTGCCCTCCCTGCCCCACCCACAACAGCGGTGAGCATGGCGATGCATGCGGTGGCATTGCTGGTGCAGCAACGGCTCGTGCTCGAGACCAGGTCTCGCAGCTATCCGGTGCCGGTGAATCTGGTGCCCCCTCCCTGTCCGATTTCGGTGACTCCCACCGATTTCAGTCACACTGATGAGCTGATCGACAGGGCGGAGGCGGGAACCCGCCAGTGGCTAAGCAACGGGTGTCTTCACGCCATGCCCTTGTTGCCCGACGCCCACGCCCACGTGCATCACGGGGATTGATTGCCACATATGTCGCAATAGCGGCAATTGGTGGACTGAAGTGCTGTTTTCTTACTCGTAGGTCCTCGTTGGGGGACATCGACACGAGGGGGCCCGGCTTGGGTGCCCGAACAGCAGGGGAGCCCCAGGGCCCCCGAGAACAAGGAGAAAGTTATGACAGCAGCGCTGCGACTTGCCTCCCGGCCCGGACCGGCCGTGGACGGCTCGCAACCATCGAAATACCGCACCGTTGGTATCGCCCTGGCCTTTGTTGGCCTAATGGGCGCCACCGCATCGGTGATAGCGAACTTTGTGGCCGCCGACGGGATCGACGCCCAGAACTCCTACGCCGAAACGCTGGCGTGGACGTTCGGACTCTCGATCTTCTCGTTCGGAATGATCAAGATTGCCATCGGCATCATTCTGATGGGCATCATCGTGCGCCTCTGGCACCGAGTGGATGCCATCAAGGAGGCCGTCGGAGTACTGCACGGCCACAGTGAGGACGGCCCCCGGGTAGTTTCCGGTGATGTAGACACCGACTGGGGTGCAGCCACGGTCGGCGAAAAGCCACCGGAGCTCCTGCCCATTCACAAGATGGCCCGTCTCATGTGGAAGCCGATGCTGGCCATGGGGGCGATGGCGCTCACCACCGGGCTGATCAGCTCGCTCGTGTGGGCCGACAAGACTCCCGGCAGCGAAGGGGCCCGAGAGGCACTGGCTTTCACCCAGGGCGTCGAGTTCCTCGGAGAAACCTTGCTCCTTTCGGGGATCGCCTTCCTTCTCGGAACGATCATGGCTGGCCTTCGCGAAGGCGGCGGTGAGGTTCAGTCGAGTCTCGGCATCCCGGTGATCACCCTGAAGATGCCGACCATTGCCAAGGCATTTGTCGGGCTCATGATGATGGGATTGATGGTTGGCATCGCCCAGTTCGTCGGCTATCTGATCATGATCGGCAAGTCCGACGACCCCGCCAGCTTCTCGACCTGGGGCAACTTCCTCGGCCCGTTCCGTGAGCTCGGCCTCGGGCTGATCCTCGCCGGCATCGTTCTGGCCCTCGTCACCATCGGCAATGTCCTGGCCTTCCAGTTCAGCCGTGTCAAGTCAATCGTTCGCACCGGTTACTGAGCCGGACAAGAGATCACGAAAGAGAATCATGGCAACTCAAACTCAAACCGCCAAGAAGGCCACAGTTCCGAAGACGGAGCGGCCCGATGGCTTCCAAATCACGACCACCGAAGATTCCCCGGGCTACAACGCCCCCCAGCGAATGGGCCGCAAGCTGTGGCTCCCCATGTTTGCCCTGGCGCTGATGGGCTGGACCGTCGGGATCATCCTGGCCGCCGTCGAAGCGGGCACCGCCCGCAGCGACGTCGACACCCTCCAGGACCTCGGCCATCTCGTGCCGGCGTTCATGTTCATCGGCTTCCTCGGCGTGTTCGCGTCGATCAGCTTCGCTGTGGCTCGGATCCTCGGAGCCTTCCGCAAGGGCGGTGGTGAGGTCCAGAACGTCGCCGGTTCGCCGGTGCAGACCCTCGCCATGCCGCCCACCGCCAAGGCGATGCTCGGCTTCATGATGATGGGGATGATGGTGATGGCCGCCGGCATCGTGGTGAACTTCATCGGCGCCGGTTCCTATGACGGGAGCACCGCTGCTGACATCATCGACTCGTCGTCGCTCGGCGTGTTGAGCGCTGGCCTGCGTCGGATGGGCGTGGCCCTCTACCTCACAGGTATCGCCTTGGGTCTCGGCACCATCATCGAGGTGTTGCGGTTCCAGTCGATCCGGATCCGTGAGGTGGCCATCCAGCACGGACACCAGCACAACTGAGTGCTGCTCCTCGCCTGATCACTGATCAGGATCCCGATGCGGAGGCCCGACTGCAATAGCGGTCGGGCCTCTCCGCGCGTCAGGCCTCAGAGTGCTTCCACCACGAAGCATGCTGTGGTGGCTGTGCTCCCCCCGATGTTGAGGGTGGCGGCACGCCGGGCACCGTCGACCTGATAATCACCCGCAGTGGCGGAGACCTGCTTCGCCGCGTCGAGCAGCATTCGGGCACCCGTGGCCCCAACCGGGTGGCCCCCACCGATGAGGCCGCCGCTCGGGTTCACGGGAATCCTGCCTTCGCGCTCGAGCGAGCCGTCCTCCACCGCCTTCCAGCTCTCACCCGGCGCGGTGATCCCGAAGTGGTCGATGGCCATGTATTCCGATGGTGTCATGCAGTCGTGGGTCTCGATCAGGTCGAGTTCGTCGACACCGCCGATGCCGGCCCGACCGAACGCATCGGTGATGGCCTGGCGCACATGCGGCATCACGTAGACGTCGTCGGCGGAGCGCTCCAACTTCTGGTCGATCGGTAGGCCGACGGTGCTGTGGCCCCAACCCGCGATCCGCGCCCTTCCCGCGGCCGCGTGACCGCTCGACTCGAGCCAGCGATCAGACACCAGAACCACCCCGGCGGCACCGTCGGTGATTTGGGTGACGTCGTTGCGACGGAGCCGGCCGTGAACCACCGGGTTGACGTGGTCGTCGGTGCCGAAGGAGTCGGAGGTGAACTTCCAATCGCGGGTCTGGGCATTGGGGTTGTCCTTGGCATTTCGCAGATTGATCTCGCCGATTGCTCGAAGGTGGGCATCGTCGATACCGAAACGGGCGTCGTATTCCTCGGCGACCCGGTCGAAGGCGTAGGGCCAGAAGAAGTCGATGCCGTCGGTTTCGCGACCCACCCACGCGGCTGCTGTCTGGATACCGGCGGCTTGGGCGCCGGGCATGTTCTTTTCCTGCTCCACGCCGAGTACGAGAACGCAGCCGTAGCGGCCTGCTTCGATCTCGGCCATGGCCGACAGGACGGCCATTGAAGCTGATGCACAAGCTGCTTCGTGGCGCATGCTCGGCACGCCCCACAGCTCGGGGATAACGGTGGCCGGCATTGCGCCGAGATGGCCCTGGCCGTTGTAGAGCTGCCCGAAGGCGTTACCTACGTGGATGCTCTCGATCTGGCCGGGCCCGACGCCCGAATCGTCGAGGGTGGCGGTGATCGCCTCACGAACGAGGTCGGCAACATCGCGGCCGGTCTTGGCGATGTTCACCGCGAAGTCGGTCTGATGGCCGCCAAGGATCGTGATGCTCGTATCCGTCACGGCTCGGCCCCCTGTCGGGTGTGAGCATGCCAGAGATACCGTGCCAGGCACTACTCGTGCCGGTTGGTCGAGGAGAGCACAGCTCGTCGCGCGCGGCCTAGTTTCTGGGGGTAAGAGTGGCAAGACACTGAGCCGAGGAGGAATCACATGAAGGTGGATGTTCGCGAGATCTTCGAGCCGGGCCTTCCCTCCGACGACGATCACCCTTATCGCAGTGGCGTCTGGCGCCCCCAGCACACCGAGTACGACGCCTGGGACCTCGATGTCGAGGGCACGATCCCCGATGACCTCAACGGCATCTACATCCGAAACACCGAGAACCCGGTGTTCGAACCTATTCGGCGCTACCACCCCTTCGATGGTGACGGCATGTTGCACTCGATCTCGTTCGAGAACGGCGAGGCCCGCTACTCCAACCGTTTCGTGCGCACCGAGGCCTTCCTCGCCGAACAAGAGGCGAAGCAGAGCCTTTGGGCTGGTATCACCGAGCGCCCCTCCGACGCCATCGCCGACCACGGATGGGGCGCACGCACGATGATGAAGGACAACGCCAGCACCGATGTGATCGTGCACCGCGGTGAGGCTCTTGCCAGCTTCTACCAGTGCGGCGAGCTTTACCGCCTCGACCCCATCACCCTTGAAACGCTCGGCACCAGTGAGTGGGGCGGTCGCTTCCCGGCGGAAGGAGTCTCGGCGCATCCGCGTGTCGACGAGCACACCGGCGAGCTCCTGTTCTTCAACTATCACGCTCATGCGCCCTACATGCACTACGGGGTGCTGAGTGCCGAAGGCGAACTCGTCACCTATGTCGACATCCCCCTGCCTGGGCCTCGCCTGCCCCACGACATGATGTTCACCGAGAACTGGACGATCCTCAACGACCTCCCTCTCTTCTGGGACCCCGAGGCCCTTGCCAACGGGCAGTACTCCAACACCTTCCGCAGAGATCTGCCGAGCCGTTTCGCGGTGATTCCCCGCCACGGCACCACCGACGACATCAGGTGGTTCGAAGCGGATCCCACCTTCGTCCTGCACTGGACCAATGCCTATGAGGACGGCGACGAGATAGTGCTCGACGGCTTTTTCCAACACAACCCCACCGCAAGAGGGGTTGATCGGCACACCTCTGGGCACAAGGGGTTCGAGACGCTCGACATGAACGTGCTCGAGGCCCGCGCCCATCGTTGGCGCTTCGATCTCGTCACGGGAAAGACCACCGAGCAAGCGATGAGTGAGCGCTGTTCAGAGTTCCCAATGGTGAACGGCCGCCACTACGGGCGCCGGCACCGCTATTCGTACAATGCTCGCTGTGCCCACGGGATATTCGCCTTCGACGGCTTGATCAAGCACGACCTCGACACCGGCGAAGAGGAACTCTGGGAAGCACCGGAAGGGGTGTTCGTGAGCGAGACGCCGATGGCACCGCGCGACAGCTCTACCGGCGAGGACGACGGCTATCTCGTGACCTTCGCCTGCGATGTCGTCAACGACCGGTCAGATGCCCTTGTGTTCGATGCCGCGAACGTTGGCGACGGGCCGGTCGCGAAGATCCGGCTCCCCGAACGCATCAGCAGCGGAACCCACTCCACGTGGGTGCCCCGGGGCGATCTCTGACGCAGGGTCACACCAGGCAGCTGTCGTAGTACTGCACCTCGGGACTGAGGCCGCGAGGATCGGCACCGATCTCGTCGGCCACGCCCGAACCATCGAGCTCAACGAGGCCCATCAACACCGTGCCGTCGCACATGACGCCGTAGAGCTCGATCTCGGCTTCGCCCGGCACATCGGTGGTGACCATCTCGAGCTCCATCAGGATCCGGAGAGGGCCCGGTGATGCCGCGTGATAGTGGTAGGCGCCCTGCTGCTGGGGGTGGCCGTCGATCGAGTCGAAGGTGTACTTCTCGCTGGCGATCTCGTTGGGGTTGGGGCGGTATTCATCGCCGCGGGAGTAGTCGAAGTCCTCGTGCTGCTCGTGGCCCTCCCCGTAGTAGTAGGACAGATGGGGTGGGAGGTTTGCACCGGTGATCACCACCATGTCGCCGTCGAGGCTGATGTCGGAGCAGTGGAAGTAGGTGGCGTAGAACACCGCCACGTCGTCGTCGACCGAGGTGTCGCAGTTGATCAGCAACTCGGTGGCGTCGTCGCTGCATGCCGAGGCCAGCAGGGCGATGGCAAGGAGTGCGATCAGGGCTACCCGACGCGATCACGAGGCGATAGCGGGACCCCGACCGCGAGAAGCATCGGCGATGGTGCTCGCCACCCTTTCGAGGTCGCCGCCGAGGGATCCGATGCTGACCCGGATGTGCTGGTCGGCGGTGGGGTCGACGCGGAACGGAGCCCCGGGCGCGACACCGATGCCATGGGCGGCCAGAGCGACGACGGCGCGGAGCTCGTCGTCGACCGGAATCCACATGTTGAGGCCCACACCGGGAACGACTGCCACCCCACGCTGGGCCAGGAGTCGGCCGAGCTCGACTCGACGCTGCCGATAGGTGTTGGCGGCAACGGCCACCAGCTGCTCGGTGGCAGGGTCGGTGAGCATCATGAGCAGGATCTCCTGGATCAGGCGACTGGTCCAGGACGGCCCGAGCTGGCGACGGCGAACGATGTTATCGATCACCTTGGCGGGCCCGCCGAGAGCGGCGACGCGAAGGTCGGGACCATGAGATTTCGAGAAGCTGTGGATGTGAACGGTGTGGTCGGGGGCGTGCTCGCCCACGCTGTGGATCGACACGCCGGTGGCCCCCGCGGAATGGTCGTCCTCCACCACAACAGTGCGTGTGCCCGTCACGATCCCGGCGATTGCCTTCGAGCGATCGGCCGAGGTGTGCACTCCTGTCGGGTTGTTGGCGCGCGGTTGGGTGAGGATCGCGACTGGGTCGGCGTTCATCGCGGCGCGGATCGATTCGAGATCGGGGCCCTCGTCGTCGAGGGGTACACCCACGATCCGCGCCCCCGCGAGCTCCAGCATGTCGAGCATGGGAGGAAAGGTCGGATCCTCCACGATCACGGTGTCGCCGAGGTTGATGAGCTCCTTGATTACGCGATCGAGCGCGTCCTGAGCGCCATCGACGACTGTGATGGCGCCCTGGTGGAATGGCCATCGCCGACGAAGCTCCTCCTCCAGAGCGACGAGCACCGGCGGGTCGACGTATGAGCTGACGGCCACATCGGTGTGGAGACGGTGAAGGACCGGCCCCACCGGAGGCAGGAGGCTCCGGTCGGGGGTGCCCGTGCTCAGATCCAGCTCGATGGTGCCGGGCTCCACAGGAACCTGCCAATAGCGGCCGCCGAGCCCCACCCGAGTGGCCCGCACCGTCGTTCCTCGGCGCCGGTCGGTGGTGATTGTTCCGTGGGCCTGGAGGATCCGCCAGGCGTCGGACACGGTGTTGGCACTGACACCCAGATGGGCGGCGAGGTTTCTGACAGTGGGCAGCTTGTCGCCCGAGCCGAGCCGGCCGTCGGTGATCAGCGAACCGATCGCCACCGCGATGCCCTGGGCCGAACGCTCCTCCAGCCTCTCCTCGATCAGTGCTTCCATGAGAAACTTTGTATAGAACAAAGAGACTCTTGTAAAGGCCACGTGAGTTCAAATAACGTCGCATGCGCAGGGGGGCGACCCCGGCTGCACCCACAGATCCCAAGCCCCGGAGGCCACATGTCCGATCTCGTGAAGGCTGCGATTCTACAGACAGCGTGGACCGGCGATATGGAGTCGATGATCGAGCTTCACGAGAAGTATCTGGCCGAGGCTGCCGCGGCGGGCACCCAGGTCATGTGCTTCCAGGAACTCTTCTACGGGCCCTATTTCTGCCAGGTCCAAGATTCCCAGTTCTACAGCTACGCCGAGGCCATTCCCGATGGTCCCACCACCAAGCGCTTCCAGGAGCTCGCCGAGAAGTACGGCATGGTGCTGGTCCTGCCCATGTACGAAGAAGAACAGCCTGGTGTGCTCTACAACACCGCCGCGGTGATCGACGCCGACGGCAGCTATCTCGGCAAGTACCGCAAGGTCCACATCCCCCAGGTCAAGGGCTTCTGGGAGAAGTTCTACTTCCGTCCCGGCAACCTCGGCTATCCCGTATTCGAAACCGCAGTCGGGCGTGTAGCCGTCAACATCTGCTACGACCGCCACTTCCCCGAAGGCTGGCGCGCCTTCGGGCTCAACGGCGCCCAGATCGTGTTCAACCCGTCGGCCACCAGCCGCGGCCTGTCCGCCTACCTGTGGCAGCTGGAGCAGACCGCGTCGGCCGCCGCCAACATGTACTTCGTCGGCGCGATCAATCGTGTCGGCGTCGAGGATCTCGGTGACAACGACTTCTACGGCACTTCCTACTTCGCCAACCCGCGGGGCCAGTTCGTCGACGGCACCGCCTCCGACACCGAGGAGGAGCTTGTCATCCGCGACCTCGACCTCAGCATGGTCGACGAGGTTCGTAGCCAGTGGGCCTTCTATCGTGATCGCCGGCCCGACATGTACGGAGTCATCACCGAGGCCTGATGACCACCAACGCAGAACTCCTCGAGCGCTACAAAGCCGTTCTCCCGTCGTATGTGAAGCCG
The DNA here is from genome assembly GCA_964196195.1 of uncultured Gammaproteobacteria bacterium. GTDB lineage: Bacteria > Actinomycetota > Acidimicrobiia > Acidimicrobiales > Aldehydirespiratoraceae > OFTM10. Next base: position 44,070 of record CAXMSE010000103.1, read on the forward strand.
CTCTACTCCGAGCCGATCTCCATCGATCGTGGTGAAGGCGGCTACATCTGGGACCTCGAGGGCGAGCGCTACCTCGATTTCTTCGGTGGCGTGCTCACCACCATGATCGGCCACAGCAACCCCGAGGTAGTGGCGGCGGTGCAAGCCCAGGCGGCCAAGGTGATGCACACGTCCACCCTCTATCTCTCCGAGCCGATGATCGAACTGGCCGAGGAGATCGCCGCGGCTTCGGGCATTCCCGACGCCAGGGTGTTCTTCACCACCTCGGGCAGTGAGGCCAACGACACCGCCATCTTGTTGGCCACCAGCTATCGCAAATCCAACCAGGTGTTGGCCATGCGCAACAGCTACCACGGGCGCTCGTTCACGGCCCAGGCCATCACGTCTCATTCGTCGTGGTCGTCCACCAGCCTGTCCGGCCTTTCGGTGAATTTTGTGCAGGGTGCATACCGACTGCGGAGCCCCTTTCGCAACATGGAAGACGCCGAGTTCACCGAAGCGTGCGTCGACGATCTCCAACAGGTGATCGACATGATGACCGCCGGCGATGTGGCCTGTCTCATCGCCGAACCCATCCAGGGCGTCGGCGGGTTCGCCACCCCGCCCGACGGCTTCTTCGGCAGCCTCCAGAAGGTCCTGTCCAACCACGGCATCTTGTTCGTGAGCGACGAGGTGCAGACCGGTTGGGGCCGCACCGGTGAACATTTCTGGGGTTATCAGGCCCACGACATCGTTCCCGACATGCTCACCTTCGCCAAGGGAGTCGGCAACGGGATCACCCTCGCCGGCATCGTGGCGCGAGCCGAGATCACCGACACCATCACCGCCCATTCCTTCAGCACGTTCGGAGGCAACCCCCTGTCGGCCTCGGCCGGCCTCGCCACCCTGCGTTATGTGAAGAGCAACGACCTGCAGGGCAATGCACTCACGATGGGACGAAGGCTCGTCGCAGGCCTCCAGCCTGCAGTCGACCGCACGGAGTGGATCGCTGAGCTTCGGGGCAAGGGCCTGATGCAGGCCATCGAGATGGTGCAGCCCGGCACCACCGAGCCCGACCCGGATCGCGCCAACGCGATCCTCGAAGGATGCAAGGATCGGAGCCTGCTCGTAGGCAAGGGCGGGCTCTATGGCAATGTCATACGCATCACACCGATGCTCGACGTGAGCGCCGATGAGATCGACGAAGGCATCGCCGCCCTTGTCGAGACGATCGACTCGATCCAATAGGAGGTCAGCATGACAACAATCATCAAGAACGGAACGGTCATCACCTCGACCGGTGCCGATCCGGCCGACGTTCTCATCGATGGTGAGCAGATCGTCGCAGTACTGCAGCCCGGCTCCGACGTCGCTCTCGCCGCCGAGAGCGGCGCCGAGAAGATCATCGATGCCACCGGTCTCTACGTGATCCCCGGTGGAATCGACGGCCATACCCACATGGAGTTGCCGTTCGGCGGCACCTACGCCTCCGACGATTTCGAGAACGGCACACGCGCCGCGGCGTGGGGTGGCACCACCACCATCGTCGATTTCGCGGTGCAGACCGAGGGCGCCAACGTGCGCGCCTGTCTCGACGAATGGTTCGCCAAGGCCGAGGGCAACTGTGCCATCGACTACGGCTTCCACCAGATCATCGGCGGGGTCGACGACCAGTCGCTGAAGGACATGGACGCGCTCGTCCAGGAGGGCATCACCAGCTTCAAGCTCTTCATGGCCTATCCGGGAGTGTTCTATTCCGACGACGGCAAGATCCTGAGGGCCATGCAGCAAGCCGCGGGCAACGGCTCGCTGATCATGATGCATGCCGAAAACGGCATCGCCATCGATCTGTTGGCCGAGCAGGCTGTGGAACGCGGCGAGACCGCCCCCATCAACCACGGACTCGTGCGTCGGGCCGAACTCGAAGGTGAGGCCACCCATCGGGCCATCCAGTTGGCCAAGGTCGGGGCCTGCCCGCTCTACATCGTGCATCTGTCGGCTTCGGAGGCCCTCGAGCAGGTGATGATGGCGCGCGACAAGGGCGCCAACGTCTTCGCTGAGACCTGCCCCCAATACCTCTATCTCAATGTTGAGGATCATCTGGGTAAGCCAGGGTTCGACGGGGCCGGCTATGTCTGCTCCACCCCCCTGCGCACCAAGCACGCCCATCACCACGAGGATCTCTGGAAGGGGCTGCGCACCAACGATCTCAGCGTGGTCGCCACCGACCACTGCCCCTTCTGCATGAAGGATCAAAAGGAGCTCGGCGTCGACGATTTCCGGGCCATTCCCAATGGCATCGGCGGAGTCGAGCATCGTATGGACCTGCTCTACCAGGGCGTGGTCAACGGCGAGATCTCCTTGCCCCGCTGGGTCGAACTGTGTGCCACCACCCCGGCCCGCATGTTCGGTCTCTACCCCCGCAAGGGCACCATCCAGGCAGGGGCCGACGCCGACATCGTGCTCTACGACCCCAACCACACCTGGAGCATCAGCGTCGACAACCACCACATGAACATGGACTACTCGGCCTATGAAGGCATCGAGATCAACGGCCATGTCCACACCGTGATGTCGCGGGGCCGCACCATCATCGAAAACGACACCTACACCGGTTCGACCGGCCACGGCAAATACCTGCGCCGCGGCTTGTCGCAGTACCTCATCTGAGCCGGCGATCGCCGAGCTTCAGCACCACCCCCGCAGGAACCACAGGAGCACTCGTGCACACAATCGGCCATCTAATCGATGGCGAGAGGATCGACGGCACGTCGGACCGCACCTCGCCGGTATTCAATCCGGCCACCGGCGAACAGACCGCGGAACTCGCGCTCGCCTCCGTCGACGAGGTCGATGCGGCGGTGGCATCGGCCCAGGCCGCTTTCGCGGGTTGGAGCCAGGTGAGCGTCGCCCGGCGGATCAAGCTGATGCACGCGTTCCGCAACCTGGTGGTCGACAACGCCGAGGAAGTCGGTCACCTCCTCACCGCCGAACACGGCAAGGTGTTGAGCGACTCCGCAGGCGAAGTGGCCCGCTGTATCGAAAACATCGAGTTCGCCTGCGGCCTCGCCGACCATCTCAAGGGCACCCTCAACGAGCATGCCTCCACCGGGGTCGATGTCTACACGGTGCGTCGGCCCCTCGGCGTGGTGACCGGTATCACCCCGTTCAACTTCCCGGTGATGGTGCCATTGTGGATGGCTCCCAATGCCATTGCCTGCGGCAACACCTTCGTGCTGAAGCCGTCCGAGCGTGATCCCTCGGCCCCGATGCTGCTGGCCGAACTCTTCCAGGAGGCAGGATTCCCGCCCGGGGTGTTCAACGTCGTCAACGGCGACAAGGTCGCGGTCGACCGACTACTCGAGCATCCCGACGTGAAGGCCGCGAGTTTCGTGGGCTCCACCCCGATCGCCAAATACGTCTACACCACGGGCACGGCTCACGGAAAGCGCATCCAGGCCCTCGGTGGCGCCAAGAACCACATGGTGGTGCTCCCCGATGCCGATATCGATCTTGCCGCCGACTCCGCGGTTTCCGCGGCCTACGGCTCCGCAGGGGAGCGTTGCATGGCCATCTCGGTGGT
>CAXMSE010000104.1:0-4298 GCA_964196195.1 uncultured Gammaproteobacteria bacterium
CGCTGTCGGACTCATCGCCCGAAGAGTCAGACGGCTCGTCAGGAGTGCTCGAGTCGCCTTCACCGGCAATCTCGAGGGGCTGGACGCCGCCGGAGTCGGGGGAGCCGTCGCTTCCGAGATGGTCGGGGGTATCGAGTCCATCAGCATCAAAGGACTCGTCGACATCGATACCGTCGGAGTCGACCTCGGCCGCACCGGCGATGTCGGGACCGGACTCGCCCTGACTGGCGAAGTCGAGGGGCTGGCTACCGCCATCAGACCCGACTGCGGCCAGCACGGCAGGCCCGCCCGCGGCGAGACCGAGGGCAAAGACCGCTGTGGCGGCGCCGAGGCGCACCCGGTGAAAGCGCCGGGCCTTTTGGAATCCAGGGGTGAGCGCGCCCAGCTCGGCACGCGCTGTGGAGGGATCGACCGGACGCGGCGCCATGCGCTCGAACGCATCCCGGAACGGATCGGTGGTCATTGTTCGCCTCGCTTTTCGAGAATCGGTCGTAGTTTCTCACGACCCTGATTCAGGTGGTACTTCACCGCGCCACTGGAAATTCCCATGGCGTCGGCAACCTGCTCCACCGAAAGCTCCTCTAGATAATAGAGCGCCATTGCGGTGCGCTGCCGTTCGGGCAGCGGCTTGAGCAGGGAGATAAGGGAGTCATCCATCTCGGGATCGATGACATGGTCGGGTGCCGCGGCCCGCTCTTCGTTGCGAAGGCGGCGATCGTTGGAGCGGATGAGATCTCGGCAGCGGTTGACCGCCACATGGCGCACCCAGGCAGCCGGAGCGTCGTAGCGGCGGATCTTGCCCCACCTCACGTACGCCTTCTGATAGGCATCCTGGAGTGCGTCGGCGGCCAACTCGGAATCGCCGATAATCACCGTGAGCGTGCGCAGCAAACCACCGTAGGACTCGACAAAGAATGCCTCGAACTCAGCGTCGTCGCTCAAGGTTGCAGAACTCCTGAAGCTGAAAGGAACCACGTCCGCCCGCGCAACAGTGTGCACCGAACCATTGGCGGTAGCGAGGTCAAGCTGCGGAATTAGCTGCACGTATGAACACGACACAGCTACCGCTGGGGGTTTGGCCCTCAGCCACCGCCCATACAAACACTCAACGCAATTCGCTGATCCTCGGTCATGCTGAGCGCGGCCTCGGCGAGCTGCTCAGGGTCGGTGGGGTCGGTGACGCCCAGTTCGGCCAGTAGGTCGCCCTCACATGTGGCTTGACCTTCGGGTGTACCCGACACCTCGAGGATCTCCCCGATCTCCTCGCCGGTGACATCGCCGTCGGCTCCAGCGTCTTCGATCATCGTGGTGATCTGCTCGCTCACACCTATCGGGTCGATCTCGAGGGCATCGGACGGGATGCCCTCGGCGTCGGGGGTGTCGCCGGTGTCCGGGGCGTCGCCGGTCGAGTCGTCACCGGTGTCCGGGGCGTCGTCGCCGGCATCGGACTCGTCTGAGGTGTCGTCACCAGAATCGTCGGTGGAGTCGTCGCCGGTGTTGGGGGCATCGGAGGACGAATCGTCTGAGCAGCCGGCCAGTATGAGCAGGGCGGCAGCAATAGCGAAGAGGAGTCGGTTACGCGTAGTTCCAATCCATCGGATCATTTTCCATCGTGTTGATGGTGCCAGCATTCTTCACTTCGTAATCACAACGTTGTCACGCCTGCGGTTGGGATCGGGTGTCAGGCCACGCAGAGTGTTGCGAATTGAAGACAGTTCGAATGAACCATTGTGGCCCCTCAGTGATTTTCCCTACTCTCTGTGTTCATCCACTCAAGTGGGTCCGCGAAAGTTTGATAGAGAGATAACTGGTATGGCGGCCGCACAACTACACGAAACTCACCCCCAAGCGATAGTCCTGGTCGTCGACGACGACGAGGCTGTGCGCGACGGTGTTTGCGCCCGCATGCGCGCCGAGGGATTCGACCCCGTGCCGGCCGCCGACGGTCTCGCCGCTATCGAGGCCATCCGCACGATGAGCCCCGACCTGATAGTCCTCGACCTTGAACTTCCAGGCCTCTCGGGCTTCGAGGTGCTCCGCCGGGTGCAGGCTCAGAACGGTCCTCCGATCATCCTTCTGTCCGGGCTCGGTGCCGAGTCCGACCGGGTACTCGGCCTCGAGATGGGCGCCGACGACTATGTCTGCAAACCCTTCTCCTCGCGGGAGCTCGCGGTGAGGGCGCGCCGCCTGCTCGAACGCACCAGAGCAAGCAACGACACCGCGGCCGACAAGTTCGAAGGCACGGTGGGAGGAACACCCCTCGTTGTCGACTTCACCAGCCGCCGCGTCACCCTCGCCGAAAACGAGATCAGCCTCCGTCCGCGCGAATTCGATCTCCTCGCCTTCTTCGTGCGCAACCCCCGCCAGGTCTTGAGCAAGCCCCAACTTCTCCAGGCCGTGTGGGCCGCCGAGGTCGGCTGGGTCGGGGAAGCCACCGTCACCGAACACGTTCGCCGGTTGCGCGGCAAGCTGAAGATGCAAGGAACCGACCAAAGCCCCATCGACACCCTGTGGGGTGTGGGCTACCGGTTCGAACCCAACACCTGACTCTTCTCTCGACCCCCGAGCCCAGCTCGAGAGGTCAGACGAGAGCTGAAGCCGCCCACCGCTCGGCCAACGCCACACGCGCCCGGGTGTTGTCGGCCCAGTTCTTCTCCTGCACCCGGAATGGCCCGGTGGCGAGCCCCAACACCGCGGCTGCGGTGCGTATCCTGAGCCCGGCCGGATCGACCATCTGGTCGAACGCCGAGATGAGCTCGCGTCCGTAGCGGTCGATGTCGCCGCGACGCCGCGCCATCAGACCCAACACCGAAAGATGGGCGAGCAGGCCGGCATAGTCGGAGCTGCGCTCACCCCGGCCGGCGGTGTCGATGTCGACAAGGCCGACGATGTCGGATCCGTCCACCAGGATCTGGGACGAATGGAAGTCGCCGTGGATGAATTCGGAGGCTTCGGTGGCCACCGCCGACAGTCGGCCGGCCAGATAATCGAGACGGGCCTGCAGATCCGGCACGACTATGCCGAGAAATCGTGCGTGCTCCTCGCCCCGGTGCAGCGGATTACTCACCACGGGATCATCGCTGCTCGGGGCCGGAAAGAGATCGAGCAGTCCCTTGAGCTGGTCGGCGGAAGGCAGGCGACGCTGACCCTTCTCGAGAACCGTGCGCAGGGGTACGCCACCGATCGCCTGGAGGGTGACGATCCCGAGCTCCTCGTTCCAGCCGTGGCTGCGGGGGACGGGCAGATCACCAGCCAGGCGATCGTGGGCCTCGAAGACGCTTCGGGTGCGCTTGGGACGCAACACCTTCAAAAACAAGCGAGCAGTGGGTGTGGTGGCCTCTATTACCGCCCGCCGACCGGCGCGGTAAGCCCGTCGGCGGAGGCGGACCTCATCGGCTGGCGCACCCAGATCAGACAAGAGGGCCAGCACCCGCTGAGGGTCGGCCCCCACCGCGAGCCCGGGAAGGAAAGGATCGTTGGGATAACGCCAGAGCGAGACTTCAACGCCATCGGCGTCGACCACCGCACCGGTGCCGGGGATCTTCAAGCCGGCCGCCGCAACGAGGGTGTCGTCGGTGGTGGTGCCATCGGGCCAGCTGACCCGGGCCCTGAACTCGGCGGTTACCGAACGGCCGGGCACGTAGCGGATCTGGCTCACCTTGACCTGATCGCAGGTGGCGTCGAGGGCCGCCAGCCCGGTGCCCAAAACGGACGACGCCCCGGCCCCGAGCAGAAGCTCGAGGGCGGGGACGTCGGGGTCGCTCGGAAGCGGCGTGCTCTTGGAAATCAGGCTGCCGGTGCGTCGTCGACCGAATCGACCGAATCGGGATCATCTTCAGAATCAACCGAATCGGGATCATCTTCAGAATCGACAGAGTCGGGCGTATCCGGGGTGTCGGGCGTGTCGGTGGACTCATCGTCGGACGTATCGGTGGAATCCGACGTGTCGGTGGACGGTGAAGTGTCGTCGACAGCACCGGACTCATCGCCGCCGTCGGCGATCTCAGAGAGCTCCTCGGCGAGAACAGACTCATCGAACGGCGACGAGAACGAATCGGCCGGATCGATGATCTGGTCGGTCGGAGCGTCGGCCATGGCGGTGGGGTGGGACTTAACTTCCTCGATCGACGAGGAGTCGTCAAGATCAGTGGAGGGGGAATCGTCGCTCGATGCGGACACCGGATGGGCAATGCCCAGAGCCAGCGCCGCCGACAATGTGCCGGTGAGCAGCTTGTGATTCTTCGACAGGGTCACGATTTACCTTCTTTTTGGAGTTTCGGGGCTCTGGTGGTGCCCCA
>CAXMSE010000105.1:0-39833 GCA_964196195.1 uncultured Gammaproteobacteria bacterium
TCTAAGTGCCTGCCGCCCCTTGGGGTTGGCTTTCTAACGAACTGCTTGCCGGCCGGTTCTTCGGCCGTGGTGTGGCTCGAAAGAGGCGCGTGCACATCGACCCCAAATCAGGAGTGCCCACCCCGGTTCAACCATCCAGCCAAGGAGGCAACCAATGACCATGATCGGAATCGATCCACACAAGGCAACCCATACCGCGGTCGCGATCGACGACAACGAACAGGTGCTCGACGAGTTCAAACTTCGAGCTTCAGCTGTCCAAGCGGACCGGCTCCGCGCGTGGGCGGCAGGGTTCGAGAAACGCCAGTGGGCGGTCGAGTCCGCGAACGGTCTCGGCTACCTGATTGCCCAGCAGCTTGTGGCCGGCGGCGAGATCGTGTTCGACGTTCCACCGATGCTCGCGTCCAGGGTCCGGGTGATGGGATCGGGCCGTTCGCAGAAGAACGATCCGAACGATGCCCGCTCCGTCGCGATCGCCGCTCTGCGCTCGGATCGGCTGGCCCAGGTCCGCCCCGATGACCACGACTGTGTTCTGCGGCTGTTGGCGAAACGCCACCGGGACATGGCCCGGCTTCGCAACAAACACTGCACCCGCCTGCATGCACTCTTGTTGGAGCTCGAGGCGGGTGGGATCGGTTCAGAGATCACTGTTACCAAGGCCAACCAGCTCCTCGACCGGATCAACGTCGGTGACGAGGTGACTCGTTGCCGGGTCTTGATCGCGCGCGAACTCGTCGACGACATCATCCACCTCGACACGGCGTTGAAGGCATCGAAGAAACGAGTCGCCCGAGCCGTCACGGCGTCGGGCACGACGCTCACCGAGATCGTCGGGATCGGACCGATCTGCGCGGCGATCATCATCGGGTTCACCGGCGATGTCGGCCGTTTCGAGTCCAGGCATCACTTCGCGACCTACAACGCGACCGCCCCCATCGAGGCATCGTCGGGCGGCAAGGTCCGGCATCGGTTGAACCCGAGAGGGAACCGCAAACTCAACCACGCGATCCACATCGCCGCGATCTCACAGCTCCGCTACGACACCGAAGGCCGCGCTTACTACGACCGCAAGATCGCCGAGGGCAAGTCATCCAAAGACGCCGTCCGGGCGTTGAAGCGGCGGATCTCGGACCGCGTCTACCGGCACCTCGTCGCCGACGCCCGAAGGTCAGCCGACTGAAAAGGGTGGGCCCGGGAGGACACTCAGGCACGACTACGAAGTCCAGCGTGACCGGCTCAACATCCTGAAAGGCCGGCTCTTCGGACAAGTCACTCCCGAACCCGAACAACACGCTACGACCCTTCAGACCCCTCACGCCAGGGGCCAGCTTCAACGCGCCCCTCGAACCCCAGAAACCACCTCTTGACACAAAGAGGCTTCGTTGTGTGCGGTGCGAGGATGTGGGCGACATATCCGATAAGGGAAGGGGTGCCCGGGCTGTATCATCGGACCACCTCTCACGGCACATACCGCAGGATTGTCTCGCTGACGAGCTCCTTGATTCGACCGCTGCACTCGTCGGAGACCGAGGTCCACACCGTCTCGTCTTGGCTCTCGAAGACCACCTTGTAGATGCCAGTCCGGTCCGGACAGAATCGGCTTTCGGCGTTCGTCGTGAGAGTCAGCACGCCGTCCTCGAACTCGTAGACGCCTTCGTCGGAAGGGTCGAGACCCAGGCCCTGTTTCCACGACCACGTGTCATCTTCTTGGAAGGTCAGATGTTCGCCGGTGGCGTCGCGGGGGAGCCACGTACCGATCAGCGCCGTTGCCGGGTCGACGACGGGCTCGGTGCTCTGGTCGGGTTCGCTGATGACGTCGAGCTCTGTCTCGTCTGCCGGGTCGCCGGTGAAGCTCAACGCCAGCACGACGACGAGGATCACGGCTGCGGCCGCTCCGGCCCCGATCAGGGCCCGGCGCATCATGGTGGTGGGTGATTCGACTGACTGCATGTAGTCCTCCAACTCCTCGGGCGGCTGATCGCCGTTGTCTTGTGATGTAGTGCGCAGGTCGGCGAACGGTGCCGTTCGCGGTCCGTCGTCGGGTTCGAGGTCAAGCGACACCTTGGGAGCGACTCGGACGTCGTCCAGGCGGACCGGTTCGGTGGCTGCGTCGAGATGCTCCGCGTGGGCTCGCAGGAGGTCGATCATCGGGTCATGCATGATCGCTCACCCCTAGGGCGCTCCGCAGCTTTGCCATCGCTCGCTCCACATGGTTGGCCACCGTCGACTTCGAGCATCCGAGGACCTGGGCGGCTTCGCGGTGGCGGTAGCCGTAGCCGTGCACTAACACCACTGCGACCCGCTGCTGTCGGGGCATCCCCACCAGCGCCACCTCCACGGCCGGGTCGGTCTCGGGGAGTCCACCCACAACGGGCGGGTCCCAATCGACCGTCACGGACCGTCGATCCAGCAACCGGCGGGCCGAGCTCTGGCCCACCCGGAAGAGGTATCCAACCGGGTTGTCCATCGCCTCCACCCTTGTCCAGTTCTGCCAGCCCCACGCCAAAGCCTCGGCCGTGGCGTCCGGGCCGACGTCGGCGCCGTACGCGCTCGTCAATGCTCGACGCAGCTTGGGCTCGGCGGTTTCGAAGAACCCCGCAAACCTCTCGCTGGCCGAATCGTCCATCATCACCCCATAAAGCCCACACGGCGCCAAACGCGCCACAACAACTTTCGCGTAACCCGTCGGCGGCTGCCCCCGAAGCTGTCATTGCCCCCCGATCCACCACGGGACGCCAAGATCAGCCGCCGCGACCAGACCGGCGTCGCGGACCGATCCGCGGCCGCCCGTAAGCGCGTCATTCTGGAGCATCCCCGAGGCGGCGTTCGGTGGTGGCTCAGTGATCCAGGTGCGGATCAGGTTGTGCGACCAGGTGACGGAGGCGGTGACCGAAACGACGGGCTAGCGTCGCTCCCGTGTCGGCATCACGCCGATGGAAACAGGAGGAGAGGTCAGTGAAGTTCATCATCGAGGTCGCATTTCCCACCGGTCCATTCAACAGCTTGGTTCGCGACGGCACCGTCGGGCAGAAGATCGGCGAGACGCTCGAGGCGATCAAACCGGAGGTCGTCTACTTCACCGACAACGGCGAAGGTCGCGGACTTATGATGGTCGTCGACGTCGACAACGCATCAGAAGTCCCCCACGTCACAGAGCCGCTGATGCTCACATTCGACGCCTCGGTGCACTATCGCCTCGCCATGGCCCCAGAGGAGCTGGCCGCAGCCGGTCTTGAGAAGTACGCAGACTGACCCCCGCGCCCTAATGCGATCAGTGGTGCGCAGGCCGCCGCGCGTGAGTTCGCCCGCGGGGGTGCGCTGCGAAGTCCCGACGCCTGAGTGCCGCTGAGAGGTAGCTGATCAGGCAACGAGCGAGTGCTGTCGTTACTGGCTTCTACCCCAGATCCTGCCAGAGTCATTCGAAGTGCTCGATATCAGCCGCTCAGAATCACACCGGGTGTCGCCCGAGCGACCGCACAGTACGGCACACAAGGGCGGGTTCAGGTGAACGCCCGACGATTGCGCTAAGTCGCCGGGCGGGCCTGTTGGGTCTAGCGGCCGCGCCGGTCTGGCCGAGCTCAGCGAAGAACGCGCCGACGCCCTGTCCCGAGCAGGCTGCGTTACGGCGCACCACCGCCGGCGGTTTCTGCAGCTCCAAATACTCGAGAATCGCTTTCCACACCTCGACGCGGTACACCGCGACGTTGACCTTCTCGCGGTCATAGGTGGGACTCTCGACGGCTGCCACGGTGCGTCCAGCTTATACCCCCGGGGGTATCCGGTGAAGCCGAGCGTCTCGAGTGCTGTCGCCTTGAGATCAGTGACGTCTCGTTTCGTGAGACGGCGACGCGCGCCCATATGTGCCGATCGTGAGCGGGTGGACGTCCTCTCCTCGGTGCGATTCTGGGTTTGTGATATCGCGCACGTTGGCCGCACAGTTCGGTTATGCCGCGCTGGCGCTCGTACCGGCTCGGGACTTGGGGAGATCGATCCCAGTGGACAGTCGCGGCTGTCCGTGAGAGGGTTTGCTGGCGAACCGGGGGGTGCGTGATGCGGCGTGTGTTGGCTAGTTCTGTTCTGGTGTCGGCGGTATTGGCGGTGATGCTTGCCACGGCTCCGGCGGCATCGGCGGCCGGTGACAAGTTCGCGGGTATGTGGTTGCGCACCGACTTGGACATGACCTGGGTCGTCACGCCGGTGAGCGGGGGCGTTTATCACATCGTCGAGTCCACCGCCGGTGCCTGCGTGGGCGGCCCGGCGGTGGTGACCGACACTGACGCGGTGGCGGTGGGTGACGTGTTGATGGTCGATTGGGTCAGCACCGAATGCATCGGGGGGCCCGCCGTTCCCGGGGGCGTCTTTGCCGATCGGACGATCACTCTTCAGCCCGATGGCAGCGCCATCCATGAAAAGCCCAGCGGGGCCAAGTACACGATGGTTCGCACGTCGACGGCGTTCTTCGATGTCGGTGTCGGTCTCTTCTACACGGACGCGGTCACGTGGTTGGCGTGTGAGGAGATTACGACCGGAACCTCCTCTACGTCTTACAGTCCCGATGATTCGGTCACCCGGGCTCAGATGGCGACGTTCTTGTGGCGCTATGACGGCAGCTCCGAGCCCTTGTCGCTCGACACCGCGTTCACCGACGTCGTAGCAGGGTCGTTCTATGCCAAGGCGGTGGCGTGGCTATCGGAAGAGAAGATCACGACCGGCACGTCTCATACGACATTCTCGCCCTCAGACTCGGTCACCCGGGCTCAGATGGCGACGTTCTTATGGCGCTATTCCGACAGCCCGGAGCCCTTGTCGCTCGACACCGCGTTCACCGACGTCGTAGCAGGGTCGTTTTATGCCAAGGCGGTGGCCTGGCTGGTCGAACAGAAAATCACTACCGGAACCTCCGCTACGTCCTACAGTCCCGATGACCCGGTGACCCGGGCGCAGATGGCGACCTTCCTGTGGCGGCTCGCTGGCAAACCAGCGGTCTAAAGAGACCGTCGGCGGCGTCAAAACGCACCGACAGGGAACCCTCAGCACCGCCCATACGCGCATCAATAGCGAGCGGGGATAGCCATGAGATGTCCGCCAGGACGGCGAACGGTTCGCGCTCTACCTCGATGTCGCGGCCGACGGCTCGTTCCGGTGGCCGGCTGTTGACCTTCTCCCCTGGTGCCCGGCTCGAGATCAGGTCATGGTCGGAGTGCTCGCTCTGTTGAGCATTCTGCGTTGGAGGGACCATGACCGTCACCATGTACCGGGACAGCACACTGCCGTTACTCACCCCGTTACTCACTCGCTGGTACCTCGTTTCAGGAATGAAGAAACCCCAGGCCTATGACCTGGGGTTTTGCCATGGAGCTATGGGGAATTGAACCCCAGACCTCTTCCATGCCATCGAAGGAGCCATGCTCCACCGTTGCACACCGTCTCCGACTCGTTCCTGGTTGAGGAACAGTACGACCCCTTGCCGAGCGACCCGGCAACGGTCGCCTCGTAGCCGCGGGGCCAAGTGCCCGTGATCCAAGCCGCGGGCCGACTCATAATCGCCTGGTCCTGGCCTAGCTCCGAAGTGTCGAGAACACCGTCGCCGGCTCAGATCTACGCAGATATCGGGGCGGCGCTGTCGCGGTTCTCAGCAGCTCTGGCCATTCGACGGGCCATCCGATTGAATATCGGGGCATGGATCGGCAATAGCGACCACCAGTAGAGCCTTCCGAGCAGCCCTCGTGGGATGAACTGGGCGACTTGCGTCAGACGGGAGCCTTCGCCGTCTTCCTCAATCGACCACCCAAGCCAGGCCGTACCAGGCACCTTCATCTCAGCCTGCAACAACAAACGATGCTCGACCGGATCGAGGTCGGCAACCCGGAAGAAGTCAAGCGTCTCGCCGGGTCGCAATTCCTCGGGATGACGCCTGCCTCTCCGCAGTCCGACTCCACCGAGAAGTTTGTCGATGAGACCTCGAGTCTCCCACGCCCAATTCATTGTGTAGTAGCCGACATTGCCACCGATCCGACTCGCGGCCCAGAACAGATCATCAGCCGAGGCAGAGGACGAAACGACTCGAGTGTCGACCTCTCGAGTTGCGCCCGACCACACCGGGTCACCAGGCAGAGGCGCCGCCGGTTCGGTGAGCGCATCGGACCATCTGGTTTCGACATCGGCGTGAGAAATTCGGAACAGCGCCTTGTGTACTGCCTCTCGGTACGGCATCAGGCTGGCGGGCTCGAATCCAGGCGGTGATTGTCGGCACACTACAACGTCATTGGTGAGGCTGTCGATCAGAGGACCTGTGACCTCGTGGGGTAGAGGCGTGAGAAGAGCCGTCACGAATGTGGACACGCGGCGGTTGAAGATCGGAAGCGGAATTGCAATGCGGCGGCGCAACCCGGCCACGCTCGCATAGGACTGCATCATCTCCTCGTACGTGAGGACGTCCGGTCCGCCAATGTCGAAGATGCGGTGATCGGGTTGGAGGTCGTCGAGCCGCGCCAGCAGGATTTCGAGCACATTGCGGACGGCAATGGGCTGACATCTCGTGTTGACCCACTTCGGCCGCATCATGAGGGGAAGGATCTCCACCAGATGCCTGATCATCTCGAATGACGTGGAGCCCGATCCGATGATGACGGCTGCACGCAACTCCACCACGGGGGTGATGCCAGAAGCCAGGATGCGGCCGACTTCGTGTCGACTGAAGAGATGCTCCGACAGATCTCCGTCGTCAGAACCGAGACCGCCGAGGTAAATGATCTGTTTCAGCCCGGCACGGGCGGCAGCGACGCTGAAATTTGCTGCCGTTCGGCGACCCTCGGCTGCGTAGCTTCCGGGTGAGCTCTGCATGGTATGGATCAGGAAGTAGGCGGCGTCGCACCCCTCAAGAGCTTGATCGAGACTTGCTGGATCGAGGGCATCAGCTGCCACAACTTCGACCTGTGATCTCCACGGGTCGAGCGCGAGCAGCGACGGGTCGCGGGACATGCACCTCACTTCGACGCCTCGCTCCAATAGCCGCGGGACGAGTCGACCACCGATGTAGCCGGTTGCGCCGGTGACGAGAACCTTCACGCAGGCGACACTACATTGTCGATTCTGTAGTGTCTCATCTTGGTCGGACCCACCCATCGGCTGGTATGAACGGCTCTGTTGCGTTGATCGATCGGCGGGCGCGGTTGGCCGGTTTGGGGTCTGGGTTTCGGTCAGATCACTTCGGCGAGTTCATCGACAGCGGCCGCGCGCGTAGATGTTCGCGGTCCGCTTCCACGCCGAGTTCGTAGTGGCCGTGTTTCAGGTTCTGAACGAACGCGTGACCGCGGATCACGATCGACGCGGTCCGATCAGTTCGCAGACCGCGCATCAGCCGCAGCCTCGCCTTGAGGCGCCCGTGGTCATCCTCGATCCGGTTATCTGCGTACTGCTCGGTGCCATGAACCGCGTCGGCGATCAGTTCATCGATCACGCGAAGCGGCGGTGCGGCCAGATCGGTGGTCACCTCAACGGGTCGCCCGTGCGCTACTAACGCCGCTTCGAAGAAATGCGTGGCAGCGGCGACGTTGCGTCGTTTCGACATGTACACGTCGATGACCTGGCCATGCTGATCCACCGCCCGGTAGACGTAGTGCCACACACCGTTGACCTTGACGCAGGTCTCGTCGACAGACCACCGGTCACCCACCGCGTGACGACACGGCCTCGCCGCCTCGATCAGCAGGGGAGTGAAGCGCTGTACCCACCGGTAGATGGTGACGTGGTCGACGTCGATACAGCGTTCGGCGAGGAGTTCTTCGACGTCGCGGTAGGGCAGCCCGTAGCGGAGGTACCAGCGCACGGCCAGCAAGATAACCTCGGGTGGGAACCGGGAGCCGGCAAACGAATCGGACTCAACAACGCTGGAATGATTCACCAGCCCACGCTTGCTGCTGGGCCCCGATCCGTCAACGCAACGCTGCCGGCGGCACGACCTCGCGGGTGGGCTGGGAGGCAGCCGATCCATCCAACATTCCATCCGACATTTTCGCCGATACGGGCTATAACAGCCCATCACCCGCCGGACTCGATTCCGCGTCTTTCCAGCGCAGACAGCACTCGCCGACCATGTTTGGACCGTTATTGCCCCACTCATAATCGCCCGGTCCTGGCCTAGCTCTAGCTGCATACTGTTTCGGCGACGTTGGGTAGCCCGATATTGGCCTCGAGGTTGGGGGGCCGACTCGAGACTCAGTGAACCGGTTCCATGTCACGTTCATGTCACGCCAGCTCCGTGACAGGGCACTACGGAGAGCGACGGGCACCCTGGGGGCCGCTCAGAAACCGCTTGATTCCGGGCAACACGCGACACAGCGTGACCACAGATGGTGGGGTCTGATGGACTCAAAATCCGTTGCTGAAAACAGCGAGCGGGTTCAAGTCCCGCCCCGGGCACCACCGCTGACCAGGGGCTACGTCTGCAGGAGTTGAGTGGCGCTCGTCGGCTTTCGGTATCGGTGTCCCGCTCGTGTCCCCCGGGTCCAGGGATATGCGGCTCAACTCAGTCTTTCGGGTCGCCCTCCGTAGGCGGGTGGTGGCCGGTGCACGGCGATCTCCCCCAATTTCTGTTCCGATCTCGATCTCGAGTGGGTAGGGCTGGTGATGGTACGGCTGGCTATTGTGGATGGATGCAGATTGGTCGTCACGAGACTCCCCGCCCCACCTCGTCTCGAGGCGAGGTCTTCCGTTGAGCACAGAGGCCGGCACCGAACCCACCCCGGAGGTCGAGGAGTTCCTCCGACGGCCGGTGCACCCGATGTTCATCGGCGCCGCCATGACCGAGTCCGGGTCGGGCAGTTCGATCGAGATCCAGAGCCCCTCCGACGGTCGCGCCCTCGGCACGATCGGATGCGCCGACGCCCACGACATCGATCGAGCCGTGAGCGCGGCGCGGTCGGCTTTCAACGGCCCATGGTCGAAGCTGACACCACCTGAACGCGAACGTCACCTGCGGCGAGTCGCCGACCTGATCGAGCGTGATGGGGCGGTTCTGGCCGAGATCGAATCGATCGATAACGGCAAGCCGATCGCCAAGACCCGTGCGATCGACGCGGGGGTCGCCGCTCGGCTGGCCTTCAACTTCGCGGGCTGGCCGACGAAGATCGGCGGAGAGACACCGTCGGTCTCTGCCCCGGGCTTCTTCACCTACACTCGCCGCGAGCCGCTCGGCGTAGTGGGGGCCATCATCCCTTGGAACTACCCGCTCATCCACACCGCCCAGAAGATCATGCCTGCGTTGGCGTGCGGGAACACCGTGATCCTGAAGCCTTCGGAGAAGGCGTCGTTGGTTACCTTGCGGATGGCCGAGTTGTTTGCCGAGGCCGACCTGCCGCCGGGCGTCGTGAACATCGTGACGGGCGGAGGAGAGACCGGAGCGGCGATGTCGGCTCATCCCGAGATCGACAAGCTGGCATTCACCGGCTCGGTCAGTGCCGGTCAGGCGGTCATGCGCTCGGCCGCCGAAACCACCAAGCGAGTGAGCCTCGAGCTGGGCAACAAGGGAGCGAACATTCTGTTCCCAGACGCCGACCTCGACATAGCGATCCCCCGGAGTTTTGGTGCCGCCTTCGGCAACACCGGCCAGAGTTGCGTGGCCGGGTCGCGCCTGTTCGTGCACGTCGACATCGTGGATCGAGTCGTGAGCGAGCTGATCGGCATGGCGGCTGCCGCCGATGTCGGGCATGCACTCAACCCGGGTACCACACTCGGCCCGATCATCGACCGAATCCAGATGGACTCGATTCTCAACCGGATCGACCACGGGGTGAGCGAGGGCGCAACCTTGCGCTGTGGCGGCGATCGACTCACCGACGGGCGACTCGCCGACGGTTTCTTCCTTGCCCCCACGATCTTCGATGGTGTCGATGACTCCATGGGAATTGCCCGAGAGGAAATCTTCGGACCGGTGTTGACGGTTCATCCGTTCACCACCGAGGAGGAGGTGATCGAGCGAGCCAACAACACCCCCTACGGTCTCGCCTCCGCGGTGTGGACCGAGTCCGCCGCCCGCGCCCACCGCATGGCCGCCGCCCTCGACACCGGGGTCGTGTGGGTCAACACCTTCGACATGTTCGATCCGGCCATGCCCTTCGGCGGGCACAAGCGCAGCGGATTCGGCCGCGACAACGGGCGCGACGTCATCGACATGTACACCGAATCGAAATCAGTCTGGGTGGCAACCACATGATCGACGCCTTCTCGTTCGAGATGCCGACTGGTCTCGTGTGCGGTGTGCCGTCACCGAGGCGGTTCCCGTCGAGGTGGCAGGCTTCGACGCCAACCAGGTGCTCCTCGTGACCGATCCGCGTATCGCCGCCAGCGGCTGGGATGTGGATGAAGAACAGTACGTAGTAGCGGCGGAGCGCTGATCCCATTGCCGCGAGCAGGGTCCGATCGTCGTCGTTGATCGCGGGAACTCGGACGACTCTCAGGGGGAAGCGGAGTGGTGAGGGTGAATGATTGAAACCGGCGGATCTGGGCCACATACTGAAGGCAGCGAAATCGGAGGAGGCCTCTGAGGATAGGTGCCAGGACCCACAGTGATGGTGCGACCCCCAATCATGAGGGGCGGGGGAGTCCGGTCCAAGAGCCGTCGAGGCGCGCCCTGTATTGGTGGCATGTCCCTGAGAAGCCAGGGGTCGGCCAGGAGATGCTCATCTTTGCTGGCGCGTGGCTCTTGATGCTCTTCGCACTGCCCGTTGTCATAAGTGTGATCGTCGCCGTGGTCGGCTGACTCGCATGACTCACCGTCGGCCGGTTGCCTAGACCTTCGTCGCCAGCACCGACCACATGACCCGAAGTCGCTCACGTCCTTCGGCCAACCGTAAGCGCCCGTCGTCACCGAGTTGATTGACGGGCCCGGCCGGCCATTCGAGTGAGTCGTACTCCTCGACCTGATCGATACGCAAGCCGGCGTCGATGAGCGCTTGGAGCACTTCGGCCATTCCGTGGTTCCAGTCGTAGACGACGTCGAAGGTCTCGGCCAGGACCGATCGAGCGTCGTACAACTCCGAGACAACGAACCGGCCAGGGGTCCCACACTCGCTACTGAACCGTTTGGCTGCCTTGATCGACTTCGTTGAGAAGTCGACCCCAGTGATCTCGGCTCCGAGACGAGCCAAGGCGACCGATCTGGTCTACATGACGATCAACGGTTCCGAACTGTTGATGGACGTCTACACGCCCGACGGCGAGGGGCCGTGGCCTGTCGTGGTGGCGCTCCACGGCGTCGACTCGAACGCGAAGAACGGACAGGACACCGTCAGTGTGGCCCAGGCTGCGGCCGCAGAGGGAATGGTGGTATTCGCACCTTCATGGATCGATTGGAACCCACCTGGCCCATTCCCCATCACACTCGACGTCTTCGAAGGGTGGAAGAGCACTGCGAACTGTGCGGTTGCCGTCGCCCAGCAGAGCGCCGGTGAATATGGCGGAGGTCCAGCCAACACGGTGGTGTACGGGTTTTCTGCCGGCGCAGGAATAGCGCTGGCGGCAGCGGTGGAACCGACCCCAGATCCGATTCCGGGGTGTGAAGCCGATTCACCACCCGAGCCCTTGGCCGGCGCTGTGCTCGGTGACGGTGAGTACTGGTTGCACTCACAGAACTTCGACCTCGCCTTCGCAAGCGACGTCGAAGCAATGCGAGCCCAACTCGAGCCACTGATAGACGCGACGCACTGGCCTGCAGGCCTGGATACCAAATTCTTCCTCTGGGTCGCCGAGAGCGGCACGAGTCCCAGAGGGATCGATGACCCCTCGGATGAGTCTGGATGGCTCGCTCAGCGCGACTCCGATGGATCGATCCAACGCGATCTCGAACGACTCGATCAACTCGAAGACGGGGTTGTGACCTACGTCGATGCCGGCGAACTCCTAGCACTGCGACTCTCCGAGGCCGGAATCGATGCGACGCTGGATGAGTATCCGGGTGGCCACACGGTTTCGGAGAAGGTGCCCGAATTGATCGCCTTACTTAGCGCCGCAGTCGCCCAGTAGACGCACCCAACTAGGGAGAGGCGTCGTCAACGTCGGGGCCGTGGTCGACGATGGTGGCCTGAAACTTCTGCATCAGCCAGGGCCCTGCCTTCACCGGCCCATAGCGCGCCGGTTCGCCCACGCCCACACAGGTGGGCAGGGTTTCGATGGCTGCATCCCAGTTGGCCATGTGGAAGAACGCCATGGAATGACGGGGCGCAGGGTCGGTGATCGTCACCCGGTGGATCGTCGATCTCCAGCGATCGTTGGTCCAGCGGGCAATGGAGTCGCCGAGGTTGACCACGAGGCTGTCCGGGCGAGGAGCCACCGGGAGCCACGTTCCGCCGGGGGCTTGGATCTCGAGTCCTGCCACGTCGTCGGTGCGAAGAATCGTGAACGTGCCGTAGTCGGTGTGGGCCCCAGCTCGGAGGGCTCCAGGAGCGGGTGCGGTATCGAGCCGGGGGTAGTGGATGGCCCGCATCGACGTGATGGGGCGGTCGATGAGCAGATCGAAATGATCGGTGGGCATTCCGAGCGCAAGCGCCGTCGCTTCCATCAGCCGGGCTGCCACACCGGACAGTTCGCGAAAGTATCGTCGCCACGCCCCCTCGATCCCCGCGGGCACGTCGGGCCAGAGGCTGGGTGACTGCACCCATGCTTCATCTGCATCCGGGCCTGGGGTCCTTCCGCCGGTGTCAGGCCCCACCGAAAACGACTCCTTGAGGTCGGGCTCACCCACCTGTCCCAAGGATGCTCCAAGAGTTTCGAAGCGAAACGGCGAGTATCCGTATGGATATCCCGGCTCGGGAAACTCGACCGAGCGCTTGGCCGCTTCGGAGGACGCGAAGAATTCGGCGGCCAGGTCCCAGGCCTCGGCGGCCACGTCCTCAGAGACGCAGGTCAGCGGAATCCGAAAGAAACCTGCCTCGCGACAGATTCGATCGAGCCGGGCCGCCTGCGACTCGATCGAAGCCTCGAGGTCGATCATGTCGAGATCAAGATCCATCCCTTGAACCCCCTCGTATCCGAGAAGGGTACGTTTGGCGAGTGCGATTTTCATACTGGGCCGGTACCGGCCAGACGTGGCAGGAACTGCTCGACGGGGCGAGGCATGCCGAGACCACAGGTTGGGAAGGTCTCTGGGTGCCCGATCATTTCATGCCGCCCGAGGGTGGCTACGGGCCAGAGGATGCCCCCGACCCCAGCGCCGAGATGGGGCCGATCCTCGAGGCGTGGACCGTCCTCGCGAGCCTCGCGGCCGCGGTTCCGCGGGTGCGCCTCGGGGCCATGGTGAGCGGCAACACCTACCGACATCCGGCGCTGCTGGCCAACATGGCCGCCACCGTCGACCACATCTCGGGTGGTCGCCTGGTGGTCGGGCTCGGGGCGGGCTGGCAGGAGAATGAGCATCATCGCTACGGCTTGGAGCTGGGTTCGACCGAAGAACGATCGGATCGGCTCGAAGAGGCCTGCGAGGTTCTTCGGATGCTGTTCTCCCAGGACCGCACCACGTTCGACGGTCACTACTACCAACTCGACGATGCCCCGATGGAGCCGAAGCCACTCCAGCAACCATTGCCGTTGATGATCGGCGGTGGCGGCGAGCGACGCACACTCCGCACAGTGGCGCGCTTCGCCGACGAGTGGAATGTATGGGGCCGCCCTCAAGACCTGACCCAGAAGATCGCAGTGCTCGAAGGACACTGCCGCGACGTGGGTCGTGATGTATCCGAAATCCAGAAATCAGCGGTCGGCCTGATGATCATCACCGAAACCGAGGCGGAGAGCGCCGAGATCCGTGCTGGTCTCGGAAATCGAGGCGGTCTGGTCGGGACCCCCGGCCAGCTGAGGTCGGTGGTCGCTGAATACGGTGCAGCGGGAGTCGATGAGATCATCGTGCCCGACTTCACAATGGCCGTCGACGAGCGAGACAGCATTCTCGACCGCTTTCGCCGCGAGGTGATCGAGGCCTGACCGGACCTCCTCGTATGTCTCCCGCCGGTTGCCTAACCTCTGTTTCTCTCCGACCCTGAGGACCCCATGGCCGATCAACAGGTTTCCGTCTCGAGAGTCATCCCTCATCCGCCCGAAGCGATCTTCGACCTGTTGGCCAGCCCGGCCGGACACGTCCGTATGGACGGATCCGGCTCCGTCAGATCGGTGGCGAAGGGCCCCGACCGACTCGTGCTGGGATCGAAGTTCAAGATGAAGATGCGCCTGGGTGTGCCTTACACGATCGCCAGCGTGGTGAAGGAATTCGAGGAGAACAAGCTGATCGCGTGGGCGCACTACGGCAAGCACCGGTGGCGTTTCGAGCTGCAACCGGTCGAGGGCGGCACCGAAGTCACCGAGACATTCGACTACTCCACCGCCCTGTGGCCCCGAGGAATCGAGCTACTCCGGTATCACGAAAGTCATCCGGCCAACATGGAAGCCACCCTCGCCCGCATCGAGGAACTACTCGACTCCGACGCCGCCTGATGGTGCATTCAGTCGAAACCGGGTGAATCCACCCTGCGTTCCTCGGCGAAGTTCTGAATTCGTTCCACGTCGGCGTCGTTGCAGGTGAGCTTCCAGGTCCACGCCGTCGCCACGATCGGGGTAGGGAGCTCAGCAACGGCGGGCGCCACCACCACTATGTCGTCGGCGATCGCGTTGAGCGCATCGATGTCGACCGTAGAAGCGCGTGCGTCGTACTGCACCACCACGCCTGCTCCCTCGAGAATCCGCACTTGAACAGGCGCCGGCAGCGGAGAATCGAACACGCCAGCCG
Source organism: uncultured Gammaproteobacteria bacterium (assembly GCA_964196195.1). Taxonomy (GTDB): domain Bacteria; phylum Actinomycetota; class Acidimicrobiia; order Acidimicrobiales; family Aldehydirespiratoraceae; genus OFTM10. The sequence goes on from CAXMSE010000105.1 coordinate 14,774, forward strand.
GGCTCGCCCCCGAAGCATGCGGACCCGAAGTGGGCGGATCGGTCAGATAGACGAGGCCTTCGTCGGACAACACATGCAAGCCACTCTGCTGGTCTTCGGCCTCGCGAAGCTCGACGCACGCAGCGGAACTGGATCCACCACCGCAGGCGATTGCCAGCTGGCTGAGCACGATCACAACAAGGCAGACACGGCGCACCGAGCCATAGTGCCCGAATCGAACCTGTATCGACACCCCGAATCCACGGCCTAGGCTGCCGAGGTGTCCCGTGCCCAGATCGAGCGCAAGCTACGCAATGTGAGCGAGCAGCTCCGCTCCTTGCACGACGACCTGGCGGTCACCGAGGAACAGCTGATCCAATTTGCCGATGAAGCCGATGATGCCAGGCTCCGTGCTCTCGTCTCGGAGACCCCGTTGGCCGAAAAAGAGCATCGGAAGGCCAGCCGCCACGCCGAGCGGCTCCGTACGCATCGCGACCGGCTTGCCACGCGGATAGCGGCTCTCGACGACGAACAGGACGCACTGCTCGATCGTCTGTCCGCCTCGTCGTGATTCAGGACGAGCCTGCTCGTCATGGTCAAACACGGGTGGTGGTGGCGGAGGACGAGGCGATCATCCGCCTCGATCTGATCGAGACGCTTCGAGCCGAGGGCTACGACGTGGTGGGCGATTGCGCCCGCGGCGATGAGGCGGTGGAGCTCGTGACCGAACACGACCCCGATCTCGTGCTCCTCGATATCAAGATGCCCGGAATCGACGGCCTCGAAGCGGCTCGACGGATCCGCGACAGGGCTCGGGCAGCGGTAGTGATGCTCACCGCGTTCAGCCAGCGGGAGCTCATAGACGAAGCCAGCGATGCGGGGGCGATGGCCTACCTCGTCAAGCCGTACGGGCGCGCCGACCTCGTGCCGGCGCTAGAGCTGGCACTGGCCCGCCGACGCGAAGTTCAGGTTCTTGCGGGAAAGCTCGGCGAACTCGAGGGCCGATTCGAAGAGCGAAAGACGATCGATCGGGCCAAGGGCCGGCTGATGGACCAGGGGGCTCTGTCGGAAGCCGACGCGTTTCGCTTCCTTCAGAGGGCAGCTATGTCGGGTCGGCGGCGCATGGTCGATGTGGCCGAGGAAGTGATCTCAGGCAAGCTCGCCCCCTGACGCCACGCGTTAGGGTCGGCCTCAATGGCAAACGTGATGCTCATAGACGGAAATTCGCTCACCTATCGAGCGTTCTTCGCCCTCCCCACCGACATGGCCACGGCCTCGGGCCAAGTCACCAATGCCGTCTTCGGCTTCACCTCGATGCTCATCAATCTGATGAAGGATCACGAGCCAGACCTCGTGGCGGTGGCCTTCGATCGCCCCGAGCCCACCTTTCGCCACAAGATGACCCCCACCTACAAAGCTCAGAGGGAGTCGGCACCCGACATCCTCCGCCAGCAGATGGGGCTCGTCCGCGAGGTTCTCGACGGCTTGGCCATGCCCTCTCTCGATCTCGTCGGCTTCGAAGCCGACGACATCATCGCCACCCTGGCCACCCAAGCCCGCGACCGCGGCGACGACGTCATCATCGTCACCGGCGACCGCGACAGTTACCAGCTGGTGGAGGACCCCCTGGTAAGGGTGCTCTACAACAAGCGCGGCGTGAGCGACTATGCCCTCTATGACGAGGCGGGGATCCTCGAACGAACCGGCGTCAAACCCGTCGACTACGTGCAGTACGCGGCCCTGAGGGGCGACAAGTCCGACAATCTCCCCGGCGTGCCGGGAGTGGGAGAGAAGACCGCCGCGAAGTTGATCAACGAGAGGGGTGGGATCGACGGCATATACGCCTCACTCGACGATCTCACCCCGAAGCTGCGCGAAAACCTCGCAGGCAACGAGGCCAGGGTCCGCAGCAACATCGAGATGATGGAACTCGTTCGCGATGTCGAACTTCCATTTGCCCTCGATGAGTTGGTGCAGGGTGAGGTCGATACCGACTCGGTGAAGAAGCTCTTCGATTTCCTGGAGTTCCGCACCCTCTGGGATCGGCTTGCTCCTGTGCTGGGCGCCGCCGCCTCCAAGCCCGCTGAGGTTCTGGAGGCAGAGGTATCTGTGTTTGCAGCGCCCGCAGAAGCGGTCGACGCACTCACCGCCGCGGGCGAGGGCTCTGGCGTGCTGGCCCTCGCTGTACCCGACGCCGGGATCGAGGATGGCCTCGCCTTCGTAACCGATGCTGCTGGTGCGGAGGTTGGTTTCATTCCCGGCCCGATTCTCAACGACCCCGCTGTGGTCGACGGCCTCCGGTGCCTTCTCGGCGAGGAGGGCCGGCCCGTCGCCATGCACGGTGCCAAGACCACGATGAGGCGCTTGCTGGAGCGGGAAGTCGACATGCGCGAGCTGGTGGTCGACACCCGGCTCGCGGCCTATCTCCTCGACCCCGCCGACAGCCGTTACGACCTTTCCGACCTGCTACTTCGCTACACAGGCATGGAGTTGCCCGTCTCCGGCGCTCCCGAAGGGCAGCTCGATCTCGAGGGAGGAGAGGGTACCGATCCAGCGATCGAGCCATGCCGTCAGGCCCTCGCGGTCGACCGGCTGGTGACCCCCTTGCGAGAAGCGATGACCTCCCAGGGGCTGGTCGATCTCCACGACGACCTCGAGGTCCCGCTGGTGCGAGTACTGGCTCGAATGGAGCACCGCGGCGTGGGAGTGGATCCCGAGGTTCTCACCCGCATACGCGACGAGCTCAATCAGAGCACCGAGGAGATGCGAGCGGCCGTGATCGCCGACGCCGGACGCGATTTCAACGTCAACTCCACCAAGCAGCTGCGCGAGATCCTGTTCGAAGAGCTCGGGCTCACTCCTCAGAAGAAAACAAAGACCGGTTTCAGCACCGATGCCCAGTCGCTCGAGAAGATGCGCGGCGAGCATCCGATTGTCGAACACCTCCTCGGGTATCGCGAAGTCGAGAAGCTGAGGTCCACATATGGAGAAGGCCTGCTCGCCGAGGTTGGCCCCGGCGATCGCATACGGGCCACGTTCAACCAGACCGTCGCCCGTACAGGCAGGCTCAGTTCCGACGCACCGAATCTCCACAACATTCCTGTGCGATCCGAGCGAGGGCGCGTGTTCCGCACTGCTTTCGTGGCCCCCGACGGCTATCGCCTTCTCGTCGCCGACTACGACCAGATCGAGTTGCGCTGCATAGCTCACCTGGCCGAGGACCCGGGCCTGATTCGGGCGTTCGAGGCCGGCGACGACATCCACACCGCAACCGCGGCCAAGGTCTTCGGCATCGAGCCTGCTGACGTGGGTGTGGGGGAGCGGTCGAAGGCGAAGATGGTGTCCTACGGGCTGGCCTACGGAATGGAGTCCTACGGCCTGGCCCAGCGGCTCAATATCGCCGTGTCGGAAGCCGCGGAGATCCTCGATTCCTATTTCGAGGCCTTCCCCGCGGTGCAGTCCTACATGGATCGCACGGTGGCAGAGGCGCGCGAACGTGGTTACACGGAAACCCTCTTCGGGCGCCGCCGCCAAATACCCGAGTTGGCTTCGGGCAACCGCCAGATCCGCCAGGCTGGCGAACGCCAGGCCATGAACGCCGGAATCCAGGGTTTGGCGGCCGATATTTTCAAGGTCGCGCTGGTCCGACTCGACAAGGCCCTCGAGGACGGAGGACTCGACAGCCGCATCGTGTTGCAAGTCCACGACGAGATCTTGTTGGAGACGCCACTCGACGAGGTCGAAGTGGCGTCCGAGCTCATCGTGTCGATCATGGCTAGCGCCTTCGATCTCCGTGTACCGATGGAGATCGATCTGAAAGTGGCCGAAACCTGGGCCGATGCCAAGGCCTGAGAGCGAACTGGTGTAGCCAATGCCCGGAAACCGAACCCCCGCTACACCAGGACGGGGTGGGGGACATTGGTTCGAAGAGTTGGCCGAGCACATGGGCTCCGCTTACCTGCGGTATTCGTTCACCAAGGGCACCATCAGGGAGGTGGATACCCTGGTCGAACGGCTCGGGCTCGAACCCGGGTGCGCGATCCTCGACGTGGGCTGCGGGCCGGGACGCCATGCGAACGAACTCGGCCGACGTGGCTTCGAGGTTCATGGTGTCGACATCAGCCAGGCCTTCATCGATCTGGCTGCGGCGGAGGCCCCGCCGGGCGTCAGCTACGACCGCGTCGATGCCCGGCGCATGTGCTTCGATGCCGATTTCGATGTCGTAATCTCGATCTGTCAGGGGGCCTTCGGCCTCGCCGGTGGTCCCGGCGCGAGTACCGGCCTCGATCCAGACCTGGAGATTCTCGAACGGATGGCAGCGGCAACGCGTCCGGATGGCCATGTGGTGTTCACCGCCTTCAACGCCTACCTCCAGGCCGCTCATGTGGTGGAAGGCGCCGAGTTCGACGCTGATCGAGGGGTGCACCGCGAGACCACCGAGATCCGTGATGAGCATGGTGTGGCGGTGCAGACCGACCTGTGGACCTCGTGTTTCACGCCCCGTGAGCTCAGGCTCATGTGCGCTCAGGTCGGACTCGAGGTGGTCTCACTCGACGCGGTTGAGCCCGGCAACTGGTCGACCGGGGAACCGGACATCGAATCACCGGAGTTTCTCGTGATAGCGCGTCGGGCGCACATCTGAACACACCCAGATAGCGTGTCAATGCTGTCTTCCTGACAGGGCGAGCCGGTCCGATACCGGTGCGTCAGATCTACTCATCTATAAGGTTACAAATTGTCTGATCAGACCACTGCCGAAGCGGAGTCCCAGTTCGGGACCTTCGATTCAGATGGCAATTACACCCCCCGCCAAATCGTTGATGCCGACCTCGGTGGCATCGACATCGAAGAGGCTTACACCTCCACCATGGTCCTCGTAGAGGACGGCCAGCTCGTCGAGGGCATCGTTGTCCGAGTCGACCAGGACGAGGTTCTCCTCGATATCGGTTATAAGTCCGAAGGCGTCATCCCCAGCCGCGAGCTGTCGATCCGCAACGACGTTGATCCCAGCGAAGTCGTCTCGATGGGCGAGAAGCTCGAGGCTCTCGTCATCACCAAGGAAGACAAGGAGGGCCGCCTCGTCCTCTCCAAGAAGCGCGCCCAGTACGAACGCGCCTGGGGCAAGATCGAGGAGCTCAAGGAAGCCGACGGCATCGTCAAGGGAGCCGTGATCGAGGTCGTTAAGGGCGGCCTCATCGTCGATATCGGCCTTCGTGGTTTCCTGCCGGCATCGCTGGTCGAACTTCGACGGGTCCGCGACCTCCAGCCCTACGTGGGCAAGGAGCTCGAGGCCAAGATCATCGAGCTCGACAAGAACCGCAACAATGTCGTGCTCTCGCGTCGGGCCTGGCTCGAGGAGACCCAGAAGGAACAGCGTGGTGCCTTCCTCGACAACCTCAAGCCGGGCGAACGCCGTACCGGCGTGGTTTCGTCGGTGGTCAACTTCGGCGCATTCGTCGACCTCGGAGGCATGGACGGACTCGTCCACGTTTCAGAGCTCTCGTGGAAGCACGTCGATCACCCTTCATCGGTGGTCACCGTCGGCGACGAGATCGACGTCGAGGTGCTCGAGGTCGATCTCGACCGCGAGCGCATCAGCCTCTCGTTGAAGGCCACCCAGCAGGATCCCTGGCAGGAATTCGCCGGATCGCATCGTGTGGGCGAGCTCGTCTACGGCCGAGTCACCAAGCTCGTGCCCTTCGGCTCGTTCGTGCAGGTCGGCGACGGCATCGAGGGCCTCGTTCACATCTCGGAGATGTCGGCGCACCATGTCGACCTTCCCGAGCAGGTGGTCACCCCCGGCGAAGAGCTCTGGGTGAAGATCATCGATCTCGACCTCCAGCGCCGCCGCATCAGCTTGTCGATCAAGCAGGCTGCCGAGGGCGGCGTCGTTGCTGCTGAGTACCAGGAGCACTTCGGCGATCACGCCTACGACGACGAAGGCAACTACATCGGTGGCGATGAGGCCTCTGAAGGCCAGGCCGCCTGGGAAGAGTTCTATGCCGACGGCGAGGGACCCGGCGAGCCGACCGATGAGGCGGCCGAGGGCGAAGACGTCGAGTATGAATACGTCGAGGTAGAAGAAGAAATCGAAGTTGAGGTAGAAGAAGAGGTGGGAGAAGTTGAGGTAGAAGAAGACCTAGAAGTTGAGGTTGAAGAAGAGGTGGAAGTCTCGGAAGAGACTGTCACCACGTCTGAAGAGGAATAGCTCGTCTGGGCCAACGGGCCCACAACATTTCTCGACCACATCTCAGTCGTCCGTTCGGCGGGTGCCCTTTCAAGGGGCGCCCGTCGTTCGCGTTTTCCTCACGATTTCTGGCGAAATGGCGTCAAGAACCTGGTGTCTCGTTCCGACTAAGGGAAGGTCGCCCACGCATCTCCTGCGCGGCAGGGCCAAGGTCCTGGGTCAGAAGCCTCAATTACCGATTGGTGCTTCCGACAGGTGACCGCAGAAGGTCTAACCCCGAAAATCGAGGTCCCCGTGAGTTCTCGTCGAACAATGATTCTGATCGCCGCCATTGCGGTTGGCGTCTTCGCCGGCATCGCTCTGCTCAATTATGTCAGAGGCATCGAAGACGATGTCTATGCTGATGCGCAGCCGGTATCGGTTCTGATTGCTGCGGAGGACATCCCCGAGGGGACCACCGCAGCAGAAGCGCTGGCAATGATGGAGTCCACCGATATCCCGCTGCAGATACGTCCCGCCACGTTCATTCCTGTGGACGGCACCGACGAGATCGCTGGTCTGGTGGCACTCGGAGCAATCCCGAAGAACCAGATCATCGTGCGAGGCTTGTTCGTCGATCCCACGGTCGCCCAGGCATCCTTCAAGGACCAGATCCCGTCAGGGCTGGTTGCCGTGACGCTCCAGATCGGTCAGAACGCCGCTGTCGGTGGTTACCTGCAGCCCGGCGATGAGGTCAACATGCTCGTGACCCACGACCTCGGTTGTGGCACCGGAGCCGAAGAGGAGACTGCGGCGCGGCCCGGCGAGGAAGCGGGCGCCACCACGCCCGAACCCGATCCATCCGGTCGGCAGGCCCTCGATGAAGAGGCCTACTGCACACTCACCCAGCCGGCGCGGTATTTCTACCAGAGGGTGGAGATCCTGGCGATCGGTGCCCGACAGACTCTCCAGCCCGGCGAGACCGGCGAGGCGATCATCACCCCGCAGGGTGGCCCCATCACCTTCATGGTGCCGAACGAGGCAGCCCAGCTCCTCGCTTCGCTCGATCCCGAATCGATCCACCTCACCCTGCTCCCCGAGGACTACCAGGCTGAGCCACAGAGGGCCCTGACGATCGACCTGATGGAAGGCCCGACGCCGGCAGAGATTCCGGACTGTCTCACGCCGCACGGCCCCGCAGGCTTCATCGCCGGCGACGCCACTGCAACGGTGATCGACGACGAAGGCACCACCGGAGACCACTACAGCTGCGAACTGCTCTGGGAGGAGTGAAGAAGATGTCGAGTTTCTTTACCGACGACACCAGCACCGACGCCCCGACGGGCGACGGCACCGGGGGCAAAGCGTCGGTGCCCGTCACCGAGGCACCGACGCCTCCTGCACGGGCCGCGACTGGGCTTCCCGCCATCAATTTGGTCGTGATCGATCCCGACGACATCGCCCGTAACCGGCTGCTGTTCCAGCTCCACTCCGATGTATCCAGCTTTCCCCAGATCGAAGACCTCGTGCCCTACCTCAACGGTGAGCCGGTGGTGATCGTGCTCGGGCCGAGTTGCGCCATCAACGGTTCTCTGGACGGGATCGAACGCGTGCTGCACGCCCACCGGGAACTGGGAGCGATCCTCGTAGCGGGGGAGCTCACCACCAACCTGCTCCAGCAGGCCTTGCGATCTGGGGTCAAGGACGTCTTGGCCGCGCCGGCCGACGACACCCAGCTCACCGAGGCAGTCGTCCGGGTGGCGGCGGGGCTCAACTCCGCACCGGCCAACCCGGCTGCCGATGAACCCATCTTCGAAGGCGACGGCGAACTCGCTCACGTGATCACGGTGTTCAGCACCAAGGGCGGCGCGGGCAAGTCGGTCATCGCCACCAACCTCGGCGTGACGCTCGCCCAGCGTTCCGACAAGCCGGTCTGTCTGATCGATGCCGACCTCCAGTTCGGCGACATCGCCGTGATGCTCAAGCTGGCCCCGCAGCACACGATCGTCGACGCGGTGAGTTCTCTCGACCGCCTCGACGTGAGCCTCATGCAAAGCCTCCTGGTTCAGCACGAATCTTCGGGCCTGTTCATTCTCCCCGCCCCGCTCGAGCCGGCCTTTGCCGACCAGATCGGTGCCCCCGAGATGATGCAGATCGTCGAGGTGCTACGCCGGTTCTGCTCCTATGTCATCGTCGACACACCGGCCTACTTCAACGATGTGGTGCTGGCGATGATCGAAGTCTCCGACGACGTGCTCCTCGTCGCCGGTATGGACATCCCCAACATCAAGAACGTCAAGATCGGGCTCCAGACACTGCGCCTGCTCAACACTCCGATGGAGAAGTTGAGGCTGATTCTCAACCGGGCCAACTCGAAGGTGAAGCTCGACGTCAGCGAGGTCGAACGAACACTCCAGGTGAGCGCCGACGTGTTGATTCCGAGCGACATCGTGGTGCCCCAATCGGTCAACCGAGGGGTGCCTGTCGTGCAGAGTGCGCCGCGCTCAGGTGTCGCCAAATCGCTCGAGGAACTCGCCAGCCTCTTTTGCCCCGCGCCTACTTCGGGCCGCCGCAAGAAATAGGCCCTTACAAATTCTCTCCGCCCACACGCAAATGATTTCGCCGGCCCCGACCGGGGCGGCTGAGGAGTACCGATGAGTCTTTACAAGCGTCTACATGAGGTCCAGCAGGGCGCCGACGATGCGTCTGCCGCGGCCCCTGCAGCAGCTGGCGCTCCAGCTGACGGCGCGGCCGGAGGCTCCGCCGGAGGCCCCGTCGGCGGGTTGGCTGCGGCTGCGAAGGCGGCACGAACCACTCCGGGTGGGAGAGTGCGTCGCGACCCCGTCCTCGACGAGCTTCGCCAGCGGATTCATCACAGCCTGATCGAAGAGCTGGGCCCGATCCTCTACGACAGCCGACTGTCCGAGGAGGACCTTCGCAAGAAGGTCCACGAGCAGTTGCATGCCGCGCTGGCCCAGGAGAGGGCACCGCTGTCGGCATCCGATAAGGCTCAACTGATCCAGGATGTCTCCGACGACATCCTCGGGTATGGCCCCATCGACCCCCTGCTGCGCGACGACGATGTGTCCGAAATCATGGTCAACGGACCCGATTCGGTCTATGTGGAGCGCGAAGGCAAGCTCACCAAGGACCCCGTCACGTTCGTCGATGAGGCTCACCTGCGGCGCATCATCGACAAGATCGTGGGCCAGGTCGGTCGTCGAATCGATGAGTCGACACCCATGTGTGACGCTCGTCTCCCCGACGGCTCCCGTGTGAACGCGATCATCTCGCCTCTCACCATCGGCGGTCCCTTCCTCACCATTCGTAAGTTCAAGGCCGATCCGCTTCAGGTAGACGACCTGATCCGCTTCGGTACCTTCGACGCCAACGCTGCGCGCTTCCTGCAGGCTTGCGTGGTGGGTCGCCTCAACATCATCGTTTCTGGTGGTACCGGCACCGGTAAGACCACAACTCTGAATGTGCTGTCGTCGTTCATCCCCTCCGACGAGCGAATCGTCACCGTGGAGGATGCCAAGGAGCTCCAGCTCCACCAGGACCATGTCCTCTGCATGGAGACCAGGCCCCCCAACATCGAAGGTCGCGGCCAGGTCACCATTCGCGACCTGGTCAAGAACTGTCTGCGTATGCGTCCTGATCGAATCGTCGTAGGGGAGTGCCGCGCCGGTGAGGCCCTCGACATGTTGCAGGCTATGAACACCGGCCACGACGGGTCTCTCACCACCGTCCACGCCAACACGCCGCGAGACACCCTCAGCCGCCTCGAGACCCTTACCCTGATGGCCGGCTTCGATCTCCCCGTGCGTGCGATTCGGGAGCAGATGGCATCGGCGATCGATGTCATCATCCAGATCGCCCGCCTGCGAGATGGTAGTCGTCGTGTCACTCACATCACCGAGGTACAGGGCATGGAGGGCGATGTGATCACCCTTCAAGACATTTTCATGTTCGATTTCAGCGCCGGCGTCGACGACGATGGGCGATACCGCGGCACCATGCAACCCACCGGTATCCGTCCCAAGTTCGCTGAGAAGCTGGCCGCTGAGGGCATCAGGCTCGGGCCGGAGACCTTCCAGCCCGGCCCTGCGGTGGCCAAGTGACCGGTCCAGCTTCGGCCGCACGCCGACGAGGCCTGGTTGGTCTCTTCGTCGCGGTTCTCTTGCTGGTGGCGGCCACGGCCGCGCCGGCCGCGTTCGCGCAGGAAGAAGTCCCCGCGGCGACACCACCCGAGCTCCTGATGGTCGATGCCACCGGGGAACCCTTCCTGGTCGTGCGCACCCCCGAACCGCCATCAAAGATCGATATCACGGTCGATGGACTTCCGGTTCAGGCGTCCAACCCCATCTCGGTGGCCGCGTCGAGTCTCGACGTCCAGACAATCCTGGTGATCGACAACAGTGCCGAATCGTCGGAATTCCTCGACTCATTCATCGCCTCGGCCAGTGACTATGTGCGTCGCGCTCCGAGCAGCGAGCAGATCGCGGTGTGGACTACCGGTGGTGGAGCTCGCCTGCGGGTCGGACTCAACACCGAGCACGACCGCACCCAAGAAATCGTGGAGAACATCGTCACTGCGTCCGGCGCCAACCATCTCTGGGACAGCGTCCGAGGCGGCGTTCTCGACTTCGTCGACAGCGTGCCCGGCGCCACCAACGTGATCGTGCTCACGGCCAACGTCGACGACGGATCGGTATCGAGCGCGGCGGAATCTCGCGGCGCGGTGCTGAGCGCAGATGCTTCGGCCTTCCTCGTTTCGGCCGCTGAGTCGGTTTCGGTGGCGGAGAAGCGGTTCGTCGACGTGACGCCCGGCGGCGCCTATGCCGAAACCACCGAACTCGATGAGATCGCCGGATATGGAGCCTCGATCAGCCAGGTCATCGCCTCCACGTGGGCCGTTGCCTTCTCCGGTGACCCGGTCGAATCTGGCACCTCGATCGCCGTGCAGGTCGATGAGGCCACTATCAACGCCACCTTCTCGGTTGGGGCGGTGACCTCGGGTCGAGCTCTGGCCCCGATTGCCGCACCCAGAGCCTCGACCCTGCCGGGTCTGGGATTCCTCGAGGGCGACACCGGCCGCAACCTCGGCCTGATTCTGGGCACAGTCGCAGCCGCCCTTGGCGCCTACTCGATAGCGATGCTCTTCCAGAAGGAACGCTCGGGTCTCGACGACGTTCTCCAGGCCTACGCCGACCCCTCCGCCAACGCCCTCGCGGCCGACGCGGAGAAAGGCGGCTTCGCCAAGAACCTGTTCATGAAGCGAGCGGTGGAGATCAGCGAGGGCATCGCCTCCCGCCGAGGCACTCTGCAACGCTCGGAGGCCTTGCTCGAGCGTGCCGATATGCCACTGCGAGTGGGTGAAGCTCTCACGGCCTATGCGGGCATCGTGCTCGCCTCGTTGGCGTTCGGCTTGGTCTTCATCGGCGGCCTTCCAGGGCTCTTGATCTTCGGCGCCATGGGGATGCTCCTGCCTCCTGCGATCGTTCGTTTCAAGGCCAATCGTCGCACCAAGAAGTTCATGGCCCTGCTGCCCGACACCCTCCAGCTCTTGTCGTCGACCCTCAAGGCCGGCTACTCCTTCATGCAGGGCGTGGAGGCTGTTTCCCAAGAGGTCGCCGACCCGATGGGTAGTGAGCTGAGACGCATCGTCACCGAAGCACAGCTGGGTCGACCGCTCGAAGATGCCATGGACGCGTCGGCCGAGCGGATGGAATCCGACGACTTCGCCTGGGCCGTCATGGCTGTGAAGATTCAGCGCGAAGTCGGTGGCAACTTGTCGGAGCTGCTGTTGACGGTGGGCGAGACGATGACCGAGCGCGAACGCCTGCGCCGTGATGTGGCCGCTCTCACCGCGGAAGGCAAGATGAGCGCGATTGTGCTCGGCGTGCTGCCGATCCTGCTCGGCATGGCCATGTGGGCCATGAACCCCGAATACATCAACACCCTGTTCACCGATTCGCTGGGCAAGATCCTGCTCGGCGCGTCCGTCTTCGCTGCCCTGGCGGGCTTCGCGTGGATGAAGAAGATCATCTCAATCGAAATCTGAGGCCATAGTGTTTGATCTCGATCCCCAAATCGCTGCGTATCTGTTCGGTGGTGGCCTTGCGCTGGCCATCTGGGCAGTCGCGTCGCAGGCGCATGAGAAGTCGGTGGTGCGCGAGTCCCTCAGGGCCCTCGACGACTATGAGCTCGACAGTGTTCGAGATCAGGAGCTGCTGAACCCGCTGGCCGAACGGGCCCTGATGCCGGTTCTCGGCCTTCTCACCTCTATCGGCCGTCGGCTGACGCCGGTCGGCTACGTCGATGGTGTCCGCCACAAGTTTGTCCTCTCGGGGCGCCCGTCGGCAGCCAGCGTCGATCGATTCCTGGCCATCCGTGTGGTCACGGTGGTGATGGTGCCGGTGTCCTTGTGGTTCTTCTACATCCTCAACCCGATCGGGTTCGCCGGAAAGACCCAGATGGGCGTGGCGCTGTTGTCCGCACTGGTCCTGATCCTGGGTCCCGATGCCCGGCTCAACCGCGCCGTCGACGAACGCAAGGCCGATGTACTGCGGGGTCTACCCGACGTGATCGACCTTCTGGTGATCAGCGTCGAGGCCGGTCTCGGCTTCGAGCAGGCACTCCAGCGCGTTGTCCTTTCGGTGGAGGGTCCCCTCGCTGATGAGTTCAGCCGAATGCTGGGCGAGGTTCGAGCCGGCTCCACCCGAGCCGATGCGATGAGGGCGATGGACAACCGCATAGAGGTAGCCGAGGTCCGCAGCTTCGTTCTCGCCATCCTGCAGGCCGACACCTTCGGTGTGTCGATCGGTCGGGTACTGCGTTCCCAGGCCGAAGAGATGCGCATCAAGCGCCGCCAGCTTGCTCAGGAGAAGGCCCAGAAGGCTCCGGTCAAGATGTTGATCCCGATGGTGTTCTGCATCTTCCCGGCCCTGTTCACAATCGTGCTCGGGCCTGCCGTCATCCGCATTTCCAATAACTTCTGAGTCGATCCATGACGGCCAATGCGTCCGTCGAATCGGTCACATCCAGACGCCCGACGCTGGCGTCGCTGCTGGGGCTGGGTGCCGTGCTGGTCGGTGTGGGCATCGGAGCTCAGCGGCTCGGTGACAACAGCTTTCTCACCCACCTGGCGACCGGACGCGAGATGCTCGACTCGGGCATTGTGCGTCACGACGTCTTCACGTGGACATCGTCGGGTGAGCCGCTGGTCATACAGAGCTGGCTGGCGTCGCTCACCTACGCGGTGATCGACGACCTCGCCGGTTTCCACGGTCTTCGCTTCTTGATGGCCTTGCTCACAGCGATGATCGCGGGGCTCGCCTGGTTGCTCACCGATCGGGCGGGGTCTCTCGAGAATCGTGTCCTGATCATGGCGCCGACCCTGTTGATCGGTCTGAGGGCGTGGACCGAGCGTCCCTTGCTCTTCGCTTTTGTGCTGCTCGCGCTCACGCTGGTGATGGCAGAGGGCCGCGGGGATACTCGATGGCTCGTGCTGGTCGGGATCATCTGGGTCAACGTGCATGGCAGTTGGCCTCTAGGTCTGGTGCTTCTCGGCGCTCGGTGGTTCGGTGCACGACTCGATAGGCGACCGGCGTCGCGAGACAAGGTGAGCTTCGCCTGGCTCGGCACGGGCCTGCTGGTCGGTGGTGTGCTGAACCCTTACGGGCCTGCGATGTTGTTGTTTCCGCTCGAGCTTCTCGGCAAGCGCGACACGCTGGAGTTCGTGTCCGAATGGCAGGCGAGCAGCTTCCAGACCATGTGGACCAGAGCCTTTCTCCTGTTGATCATGGGACTGGTGGTCGCCGCCAAGCGGGCGGGATGGCAGCTCGTTCTACCCGCCATCATCTTCGCGATTGCGGCCCTGCTCAGCGCCAGGAACATTCCGGTGGCTGCGATCGTGTTGCTCCCCACTCTCGCCAGTGGCCTGCCGGCATGGAGGGGCATCGATGCCCGGCGGACGTCATCGGCCATCGATCTCGCGGCAGGGCTTCTCGTAGTGTTGGTGATCGCCTTCCCGCTGGTGGCGATTCGCGGCCCACACATCGACGTCGACCGCTATCCGGTGGCGGCGGTAGATGCCATGGAGGATCTCGGCCTCGGTCCGGACGAGGTGAACGTCGTTCATCAGGACTTTGTGGGCAACTATCTCGACCTACGTTACGGCGCCGGCGAGGCCACATGGATCGACGATCGTTTTGAGCTTCACGAGCATCAACTGGTGCTCGACTATGTGGCGCTACTCAGGGGTGAGCCCGAATGGGCTGAGGTGCTGAATCACCACCGGCCCGCCGCCCTGTTGTGGGAGTCCGATCGTGTCCTGGTCGAGTTGGCGACCTCGGCGGGTGATTGGGTCGAGGTGTGGAGCGACGAAGACTGGTCGGTGCTGTGCCTGGCCGACTCTCCCCTGTGTCAATAGCCCCATTCGGTGCCCCAACTCCTCCCGATCGCGTAGCGGTGGCCGATGGGGAACGCAGTGTTCAGGAGGTAGACCGCCATCGATACCTTGAGTGATACCCAGAGTCCTGTGGAGGCATCACCCGAAGACGCCGTTGCCGACCCCGCCCGCACGCGCGGACGGTCTCGGCGGTTTGGGGCGTGGAAGCGGCCGGTGGCGCGTCTCGGGCGTGCCAGTGATGGCTACGACCCGACTGGCCCCGGCATGGTTGATCGAATCGACCGTGTCGCCACATTTGCTCCGGCCATTCTCGCGATTCGTTGGGGAATGACGGCCGTCTCGTTGGCCCTGTCGGCCAACGCGTTCGTGCAAAGAGACTGGCGGATCGTGCTCTGGTGCATGGCGGTGGTGAGCTACACCGTCGTCAGAACGGTGAGCCCGCTTCGTTATGTCGGAAACCTGCGTTCCCTGTTCGAGGTGGTCGGCGAGATCGCGTTCCACGTGGTGGCCGTCGCGGCCACCGACTACTGGGAGTCTCCGTTCGTCTTCTTGCTGATGACCGCGATTGTGGTGGCCGGGTTCGCTCGGGGCTTTGGTTTTGGCCTGAGAATCGCCATTGGCGCCGGCGCGGCGATAAGCCTGGCCGACGCTTTCCGGCCCGGATACGAGACCCAGGATCTTCGCATCTCGCTGCAATGGTCTGCGGTGCTGCTACTCGTTGGAGTGGTGGCCGGTTACGCCCGTCGGATCAGCGGCGAAGCCGACCGTCAACACTCTCTGGCTCTCGACCGGCTCGATCGGCTGAGCGATGCCAACGCCCTGCTTTTCTCGCTGCATCGGGTGGCCCAGACACTTCCGGCCTCGCTCGATCTGGGCGATGTGCTCGACACCACTGTCACCCGCCTTCGTGGTCTGGTCGACTTCGACGCAGTGGCCGTCCTCGTCTTCGACGACACCGACGCAAGCTGGCAGGTGATCCGCCGGGAAGGCGCATCTCTCCCGAACCGCCTCGGCCCCACAGAACTGCCGCGACCCCTGATGGAAGCGATGTCGTCGAACAAGATCGTAGAGATCGGCGACCTCTCCCAGCCGCGGGGACCGGGAATCTCTCCTACATCATCGTCGGGTATCTACTCCGTGCTTCCCGCTCGCGGCTCGATCATCGGCTTGCTCGCGGTCGAATCCCGCCGGCCGGGCGCATTCGGCAGGCGCGACATCGAACTGCTCAACGGTTTCGTCGAGCCTGTCGCTTTGGCGATCGACAATGCCCGCTGGTTCAGCAGGCTCCGCACTGTGGGCGCCGACGAGGAGCGCACACGAATTGCTCGCGACCTCCACGACAACATCGGCCAGTCCCTGGCCTACCTCGCTTTCGAACTCGACCGCATCGTCAGCAAGGAAGGCAAGGGCGACGAGGTCGGGCCTTCTCTCGACCAGCTCCGTGGAGATCTCCGCGGCGTGATCGGCGAGGTGCGTGACACTCTCTACGATTTGCGCACCGATGTGTCTGAAGGGATCGAGATCGGTGAGGTACTGGAGCAGTTCGCGGCCCGGCTGATGGAGCGCACCGACCTTGAGATCCGGGTCTACGCCGACCGCAGCGGCCAGCGTCTGCCCCTGTTACAGGAGCGCGAGATGTGGCGCATCGCCCAGGAGGCGCTCGTAAATGTCGAGCGTCATGCCAAGGCGCGAGGCGCAGCCGTTCGCTGGCGCTGTGACGGTGAGGCCGGAGCCCTCGAGATCGCCGACGACGGGGTGGGATTCCCGGCGGGCAAGGCGGGCCGAATCGACAGCTACGGGATGATGGGTATGAGAGAGCGTGCGTCGAGCATCGGCGCAACGCTCGAAGTCCACTCTGAAGAGGGGAGAGGCACCGTAATCCGCTGCTTCCTTCCTGCCGACCCCGGATCAAACAGGAGGGCGTGAGTTGCACCGGAAAACCGCCAGGGGTGAGGTCAATAGGCCACAGGTCCTAATGAACCGTGGTGCCCGACCGATGGAACCATGGGTTGGAGACAACCCGCAAGACAGAGTGCGGCATGAAACGGGCGCACCGGTAGCTCAAGGAAACAAGCAGAGATGACCATTCGCCTGATGCTCGCTGATGACCACCGGATGCTCCGGGAAGGACTCAGCCGTTCCATGTCGGAGCACGGCTTCGACGTCGTGGGCGAGGCCCGCGATGGCGCCGAGGCAGTAAGCATGGCTTGCAGCCTGACCCCCGACGTGATCTTGATGGATGTATCGATGCCGGAGATGGACGGCGTCGAAGCATGTCGCCAGGTCCGATTGTCGGTGCCTGGCACCAAGATCGTGATGCTCACGATGCACGCTGATCAAGAGGTTCTGGCGAACGCCATCCGGGCCGGTGCCTGTGGCTACCTGGTGAAGGACTGCTCGACCGAAGAGATCGCGGGTGCAGTGCGCATGGCGTCGAACGGCGACACGGCACTCTCACCCCAGCTTGCCGCTTCGATGCTCGATGAAGTTCGCAAGCTCGACAGGGCGCCCACCCGTGAAGAGCGTGTGGTCACCAAGCGCGAGGAGGAAGTTCTCCAGTCGATCGCTGATGGCTGCTCGACTTCTGAGGTGGCCGACCAGATGTACATCAGCCAGAAGACGGTGAAGAACCATCTGGCGTCGATCTACCAGAAGCTCGATGCCAGGGATCGCACCCAGGCCGTGCTGCAGGCCGTCCGTATGGGCATCGTTTCGCTGGAGTGATACTGGGTCGGTTCTGAGATTTGATTGCTGAATCACCGTCCTGAGGGCGGTGATTCGCCGTTTTGGGTCCCCGGACAACGGCCCCGACCGTGGGTCATCGTGCCCAATCCATGGGATTGACGACCCATGGATTGGGTCGAACGGTCCATATAGCGGTGCCTGACACGTGTCGAAGGAACTACATGAGCCTGTCAGCGCCAGGCCGGAGCCCAGGGAGTCCACCAGTGAACCGCTACCTTGTCGCCGCAGACATCGACCATGGAGAAAGGGGTGCCTCCCTGGTTGAGTACGTGTTGTTGATGTCTCTGATCGTGCTCGTCTGTCTGGCCAGCGTGACTGCCTTCGGTGACGGCGTCAGCGGTAATGTCGATGGCTCGGCGAGCCGGATCGTGACCGCGGGCGGCGGTAGCTACACGCCCTGAGCGGGCATCCACCACAGCCATGTGATTCGGGTACCGTTCCGGCGTGATCGAGATCGGGCTCACCGGGGGAATAGGAGCGGGTAAGTCCACCGTGGCCGACGCCTTGGTGCAACGCGGCGCTGTTCTCATAGATGCCGATCGGATCGTGAGGGAGCTCCAGGAGCCGGGGGAGCCCGTCTTCGAAGCCATGGTTGATCGATGGGGCAAGAGGATCCTCGGCGAGGATGGGCTGCTCAGCAGGGCTGTGGTGGCCTCCATCGTGTTTGGCGACGAGGACGAGCTGAAGGCCATCAACGGTCTCGTCCATCCCGCAGTCGCCGATGAGATCAAGCGCCGGCGCGAGGATCTCGACGATTCCGACCTGGTGGTCCTCGACATCCCTCTGCTCGTCCGTGCCGATGGCACGCTCAACGCCGATCGTTACCCGGATTTGAGTGGGATCATCGTGGTCGATGTCGACCCCGAGTTGGCGGTCGAACGCCTGGTGACACATAGGGGATTCACCGACGAAGACGCCCGCGGCCGCATCGCCAATCAGGCCACGCGGGAAGATCGTCGAGCGGTTGCCGACATCGTGATCGACAACTCCGGCACCTTGGAGCAGCTCGAGGCTCAGATCGAAAATGCGTGGGAGTGGATTCAGACCCTTCGGAGTGTCACACCCGATGGATAGGTTGGCCTCATGGCGCCCGTAACCGTTCCGTCCACCAAAACCAGGTTCCGAGTCGACGCCACATTCGAGCCGGCAGGTGATCAGCCCGCAGCCATCGAGAGCCTTTCGAAGGGCATCGAGGGTGGTGATCGTTTCCAGACCCTGCTCGGCATCACCGGCTCGGGTAAGAGTGCCACCATTGCCTGGACCATCGAACAGGTACAGCGTCCCACCCTGGTGCTCGCGCCCAACAAGTCGCTGGCGGCCCAGCTCGCCAACGAGCTGAAGGAGTTCTTCCCCGACAACCGTGTCGAGTACTTCGTCAGCTACTACGACTATTACCAGCCCGAGGCGTACATGCCCTCGAGCGACACCTATATCGAGAAGGACTCATCGGTCAACGACGAGATCGATCGGCTCCGCCACTCCGCCACTTCCTCCTTGCTCACCCGGCGCGACACGATCGTTGTGGCCTCGGTATCGGCCATCTACGGCCTCGGCTCACCCGAGGAATACGAAACCCAGCTTCTGGTCGTGAGGGTCGGCGAGGAACACGATCAGAGATCGATCCTGCGTCGTCTCGTCGAGCTCCAGTACGAGCGAAACGACATGAACCTCGTGAGAGGCAAGTTCCGGGTTCGCGGCGACACCATCGAAGTCCATCCGGCCTACGACGAAGCCGCGGTTCGCATCGAACTCTTCGGCGACGATGTCGAGCAGATAACTGTGGTCGATCCGCTCACGGGCGAACGCATCCGCACGCTCGATGAGCTGGTGATCTTCCCTGCCACCCACTACGCCACCACCCAGGAGCGGATGGCAGCGGCGATCGAGCGTATAGAGGTGGAACTCCAGCAAAGGCTCGCCGAGTTCGAGGACGACGGCAGACTGCTCGAGGCCCAGCGCCTGCGCATGCGCACCGAATACGACCTCGAGATGATGCAGGAGGTCGGCTTCTGCAACGGCATCGAGAACTATTCGGGGCCGATCGACGGTCGCAGCCCCGGCGAGCCGCCCTACACACTGCTCGACTATTTCCCCGCCGACTTCCTGATGGTGATCGATGAATCCCACGTAGCGGTTCCCCAGCTCCACGGTCAGTACGAGGGCGATCGGAGCCGTAAGGCCACCCTCATCGATCATGGCTTCCGGCTGCCGTCGGCGGCCGATAACCGACCCCTGCAGTTCGAGGAGGTCATGGAGCGGCTCAACCAGGTCGTGTTCCTGTCGGCCACGCCCAGCGCCTATGAGCTCGAGGTGTCCACTCAGGTGGTCGAGCAGATCGTGCGCCCCACCGGCCTGATCGATCCGGAGGTGATCGTCAAGCCCACCAAGGGCCAGATCGACGATCTCCACGAGCTCATCAAGGGCCGGGTCACCCGGAGTGAACGGGTGCTGGTCACCACCCTCACCAAGAAGATGGCCGAGGACCTCACTGATTACCTGCTCGAGTTGGGTACCAAAGTGCGATACCTCCACAGCGAGGTCGACACGATCCAACGCATCGAGATCCTCCGTGATCTCAGGCTCGGAGAGTTCGACGTGTTGGTTGGCATCAATCTGCTGAGAGAAGGGCTAGACCTTCCCGAGGTGTCGCTGGTGGCCATCCTCGACGCCGACAAGGAAGGTTTCCTGCGCAGCCAGACCTCCCTCATCCAGATGATCGGTCGCGCTGCTCGCAATGTGGCGGGCCAGGTGGTGATGTACGCCGATCAGATGACCGATTCCATGCAGAGGGCCATCTCCGAGACGATGCGTCGTCGTGGCCTCCAGCAGGCCTACAACGAAGAGCACGGCATCGACCCCACCTCGATCCGCAAGGAGATCACCGACATCTTGTCGATGATCCGGCCTGCTACAGACCGCGCCCCGGTGCCCGAGAAGCTGAGTGAGTTGGCCGACAGGCGCCGGGCCACCGATGATCTGAGCGACCTTCCCGAAGACGAGCTGGAGCGCCTGATCCGCACCCTCGAAGTCGACATGCACGACGCAGCGGTCGATCTTCGGTTCGAATACGCCGCCCGCCTGCGCGACGAGATCAAGGATCTCCGGCGCGAACTCCGCGAAATGCGCTGATCACGGCACTGGCTCTGCGGTGGGGCGGCTGACAGGGCTCCACAATGACGCACGGATGCCGATAGGTCCCGGTGGCGACACTGATGCACGAGCGCGTAGCCGTAGCCGGACCAGGTCGGCCGTGGTTCGAGAGATTGGGTCACTCGGTGGCCGCTCTGTTTCTCGTGTTGGTCGCCCTGTCCCTACTCACCGATGGTGGGGGATTTCTCGCCACGGATGTAGGGGGCAAGGTCGCGACGGTGGAGGCCATGGACCGGCGTGGCGATCTCTCACCGGATCTCGGATATTGGGCCGA
This sequence comes from uncultured Gammaproteobacteria bacterium, assembly GCA_964196195.1. Taxonomy (GTDB): domain Bacteria; phylum Actinomycetota; class Acidimicrobiia; order Acidimicrobiales; family Aldehydirespiratoraceae; genus OFTM10. The sequence continues at coordinate 35,501 of CAXMSE010000105.1, forward strand.
ATCGGTGGATCCCGACGGCAGCCTCTACCCGATGTGGAGCACCTCCCACGTCGGAGACAAGTGGGTCAACGCCACGACCCTGCCGATGATCTACCTCGCCCTTCCGCTGTATCAGGCGGGAGGCGTGCATCTGGCGGGCCTCATTCCCATCCTCGGAACCCTGCTCGCCGCGGTTGGCGCGTGGCGTCTCGCGCGCGAGCTCGGCGGCGACGGCACCCTCGCGTTTTGGATCGTGGGCATCGCCTCCCCTGCAACGATTTACGCCCTCGACTTCTGGGAACACTCGCTTGCTCTCGGATTGATGGTGTGGGCGGTGATCCTCGCCCTCGAGAGTTCACGAGACGAACGGGGACTGGCCACTGCGCTGGGTGCCGGCCTCCTGTTCGGTGCAGCGGCAGCCATGCGTCAGGAAGCCTTGGTGTACGGCTTCGTTACCGGCGCGGCCCTCGGCCTGCGCCTGCTCGTGTCTGGCCGTCCTCTCACCGCCCTTCTGCGCGGAGTGATGATGGCCGCCGGTGCCGGCGCAATGGTTGTTCTGAACACCGTCCTCGAGTGGGCTGCGATAGGTAGTTCCACTCGTACGGGTCGCTCAACCGGTACGGCCACCGCGGCCGGGGGTGATCTCGCTCTACGGCTCAAAGAGGCGATCATGACTGGCGCGTCGCCGTTCGCCCAAGGGGACCTCGTGTTCCTCCCGGTGGCACTGGTGCTTGCCTGGCTGCTCATCGAACTCGGCCGTCGGAGCTGCCAAGGCGATACTGCGAGGCTCAGGCCGATCGTCTTCGCCCTCGCCGGGATCGCCGCGATCGTGATCCTTGACCTGGCCGTCGTCGGTCTCAGGTTCATCCCGGGTCTTGCTGCCACCACGCCAGTGGCCCTGCTCGGTGTGTCACAGATCGGACGGGACCCCGATCGTAGGTTTGTCGCCGCGATAGCGGTGCTCTCGTTGCCCCTGGTGTGGCTTGTTCAATACACCGGGGGCGCCGCCCCCCAGTGGGGCGGGCGCTACATCCTGCTCTCGGGCACCCTGCTCATCACGGTCGCCACCGCGACTCTCATGTCGGGCCCGGCGCTGAAGGTCCTACGCGCCACGGCCCTGGCGGGCCTGGCGGTAACCCTCATCGGTGTGGTCTGGACGGTCGAGCGCACCCACTCCTTCGCCGATGCGATGAGAACGCTGGCTGACCGCGACGAAGCGGTTCTTGTGTTTCACGACCCCCATCTCGCTCGAGGAGGTGGTGTGCTCGTTCTCGACGAGCAGTGGTTGGTCGCCACAGGTCCCGAGGCTCGCGAAGAAGCGGCGGATGCTCTCGAGGCGCTGGAGATAAGCGAAGTCGGCTTCGTGCAACACGATCGTGGCGATGACCCTCTCACACTTCCGGGGTGGATCATCACCGATCAGATGAGGGTGCATCTGGTAAACGACCTCCACCTGAGTGTCACTACGCTCACCGCTCCCGACTGACGAACAGGTGTTCGGCGCCAGTCCTCCCGATAGAGTGCCGCCGTGGCAGATCGGCTCATCATCCAGGGTGCCCGTGAGCACAATCTCCAAGACGTCGATCTCGATCTTCCGCGCGACCGGCTCATCGTGTTCACCGGCCTGTCCGGGTCGGGTAAGTCGAGCCTCGCGTTCGACACGATCTACGCCGAAGGTCAGCGTCGTTACGTCGAGTCGCTGAGTGCCTACGCGCGCCAGTTCCTCGGGCAGATGGACAAGCCCGACGTCGACTTCATTGAGGGACTCTCACCCGCGATCTCCATCGATCAGAAGAGTGCAAGCCGAAATCCTCGGTCCACCGTCGGCACCGTCACCGAGGTCTACGACTACCTCCGTCTCCTCTACGCCCGGATCGGGGTGCCCCACGACCCTGAAACCGGCGAAGAACTCGTTCGCCAGACTCCCCAACAGATTGTCGACAAGATCCTCCTGATGGACGAAGGAGTTCGGTTCCAGATCCTGGCGCCGATCGTGAGGGGCCGGAAGGGCACCTACGACACCTTGCTGGAGGAGCTGGCCGGCCAGGGATTCGCGCGGGCCATCGTCGACGGAGAGCTGGTCGAGCTGAGCGACGACGTGGAGGCCGATCTCGCCCGCTACGAGACCCACGACATCCAGGTCGTCGTCGACCGCCTCGTACTCCGCGAGGGAATCGAGCGACGCCTCACCGATTCGATCGAGACCGCCCTCACCCTCACCGGCGGTATCGCTGAACTCCAGCTCGTGCCCAAGGACGGCGTCGCTGAGACGATTGTGTTCAGTCAGCACCTCTCGAGACCGAGCGACGGCAAGTCGTTCGAGGACTTGGCGCCGCGTAACTTCTCGTTCAACTCGCCTTACGGCGCGTGCGGTCACTGCGACGGTCTCGGCACCGTGTTCGAAGTCGACCCCCAGCTGGTCGTCCCCGACCCTGAAGCCACCATGGGCGGAGGTGCCATCAGCCCCTGGGCGGGAGGGCGCAGCCGTTACTTCTCGCGTCTGGTCGAATCGGTCTGTGAGGTGCACGAGATCCCCGACGATGTGGCGTGGGAGAAACTCACCAACAAGCAGCGCCAACTCCTTCTCTACGGCAAGGGGATCCGCGGGCGTATCCAGGTGCGTTACAAGAATCGCTACGGCCGCACCCGCACGTATCAGGCAAAGTACGAAGGCGTGGTTCCCTACCTGATGCGGCGCCACAACGAGGCGGAGAGCGACGCCACTCGCGAGCAGATCGAGGGCTACATGCGCCAGGTCGCGTGTGTCGCGTGCGAAGGCTCGCGTCTCAACCCGCTCTCGCTGGCGGTCACCCTCGATGGTCACACCATCCACGATCTCTGTGCCATGTCGATTGCCGATGCGGCCAAGACCCTGGCCGAACTGCGGCTCTCCGACCGCGACACCATCATCGCCGAGCAAGTCCTCAAGGAGGTCAGTTCCCGGCTCGGCTTCCTCCTCGACGTCGGCCTCGATTATCTGAGCCTGTCGCGTTCGGCGGCCACCCTTGCCGGCGGTGAGGCCCAACGGATCCGACTCGCGTCACAGGTCGGGTCAGGGCTGGTGGGGGTTCTCTATGTGCTCGATGAGCCCTCGATCGGTCTTCACCAACGCGACAATCAGCGCCTGATCGAAACGCTCCTCAGGATGCGCGATCTGGGCAACACGGTCCTCGTGGTCGAACACGACGAGGAGACGATGAGGGTTGCCGACCACATCGTCGACATCGGCCCCGGTGCAGGTGAGCACGGCGGCGAGATTGTCCACTCCGGAACCTTCAAACAGCTGCTGAAGAACCCGAGGTCGATTACCGGTCAGTACCTCACCGGCAAGCGCAAGATTCCCGTGCCCGGTGTGCGACGCATCGGTGATGGCACCGTCCTCACCGTACGAGGCGCACGCGAGCACAACCTCAAGAACATCGACGTCGAGTTCCCACTCGGCAAGTTCGTGTGTGTCACCGGCGTCTCTGGCTCCGGCAAATCGAGCCTCGTCAACGAGATCCTCCAGCGGGCCCTGATGCAGAGGATCTACTCGTCGAAGCTGCCGCCCGGTCTCCACACCCGCATCGAGGGCATCGACCAGCTCGACAAGGTGATCGCCATCGATCAGTCGCCGATCGGTCGTACCCCTCGATCCAATCCGGCCACCTACACAGGTGTCTTCGACCATGTCCGCAAGCTCTTCGCCCAAACCAACGAGGCCAAGGTCCGCGGCTACCTCCCCGGGCGCTTCTCGTTCAACGTGAAGGGTGGGCGCTGCGAGGCCTGTCAGGGTGACGGCACGATAAAGATCGAGATGCACTTCCTGCCCGACGTCTATGTGCCCTGCGAGGTGTGCAAGGGGGAGCGATACAACCGCGACACCCTCGAGATCACATTCAAGGGCAAGAACGTCTCAGAAGTGCTCCATATGCCTTGCGAAGAAGCGCTCCAGTTCTTCGCCAACCAGCCACCGATTGCCCGCCACATGCAGACCCTCGTCGATGTGGGCTTGGGCTATGTGCGGCTCGGCCAACCCGCTCCGACCCTCTCGGGTGGCGAAGCCCAGCGCGTGAAATTGGCCTCGGAGCTGGCCAAGCGCTCCACCGGGCACACCATCTACCTCCTCGACGAACCAACCACTGGGCTCCACTTCGAAGATATTCGGAAGTTGCTGGGGGTGCTGGGGCGCCTCGTCGACCAGGGCAACACCGTCGTGGTCATCGAGCACAACCTCGATGTGATCAAGACTGCCGACTGGCTGATCGATCTCGGGCCCGAAGGCGGCTCCGGCGGCGGATCGGTCGTCGCCACCGGCACGCCGGAAGAGGTCGTCGAGGTGCCGGAGAGCTACACCGGTCGTTTCCTGGCGCCC
>CAXMSE010000106.1:0-23792 GCA_964196195.1 uncultured Gammaproteobacteria bacterium
TTCGTTTGAATCGGAGAACTCCGACACGACCCTGACCGTCTCGTTGGTTCCCCTCAACACGGCAAGGGGATTCTGCTGGTCGCCGACATAGCCGAGTGCGAACGCCCCTTGCTGGTAGCCCATCATCTTCAGGAGGTCGTCTCGAGAGTGGTCGCGATGTCGGCAGGGCAGGCGAGGAATTGGTTCTCCTCCTGGCGGACCCACCCGACGGCGTACGTGATGTTGACCCCGCGGCGGGTGGTCTCACTCTGGTTGGCACCGCCGCCGTGGACGACCTTGCCGTCGTAGAACAGCACGCTGCCCCTGGTCATCTCGGCTTGGAACGTGGGCTAGCGGGCCGCGTCGAGCTCGTCGAGGACCCGTACGCCGTCGCTGAGGGCCCCGATGATGTGGCCCTCGTCGGGGAACACCTCATAGGTGACGTCGCCCCCGAGTTCGGTGAGGCGGGACGCGGCCTGTTCCATCCGTTCGATCCACCCGAGATCGCGCTCCCCGACAAACATGTGAACCGGGATTTCGGTCAGCCTGTCGAGGGCCTCGATGTCGTCGGTGGAAGTGGGGAAACCCGGGAAGGCCGTCACCGATAGGAAGCGGTCCGGGGTCTGTGTGGCAACACGGAACGCGCTGATCCCGCCGTTGCTGATCCCAGCGAGATGGATGCCGCCGCCCTCTGGTGTCACCCACGACTCGATGAAATCGACGAAACCAGGGATCAGACGCTCAGAACCCTGGAAGAAAAGCTCGCCATCGGGTGCCGCAGGGCTCACGATCACCCAACCTCGGGCGAGTGCTTCGGTTTGGAGGGTGCGAACGATCTCGGTGGCCATGGCTATGTCTTGCTGGCCGGGAGGCAGGGCGAGAACGACGGGTGCGCTGTCGCCTGGGCTGAATCCGGCGGGCACCAGGGCGATATAGGTGATCACCGTCGCATCGATGGTGACCTCCCCGAACGTGCGCTCGCCCGGCATGAAGCTGGGCTCGATGAGCGGCGCAGCCGAGGCATTCGACTCCAGATCTTCCGGATCCGCGGTTTCGGTGGACGCTGACCCACCGGAACCGCATGCGGCTGCCAGCAGTGAGAGTGCGAGCATGGCGGCGAGTGGGCGCATTCGGTCGACGCTAGTGGAACGCCCGGCGGTATCGGGTGTCGATGGTGACCTTGGCCCCTGCCGGGGCTACGAGGCGCTGGGGTACGTTCGCGAGGATCATTTCGATCAGAGGAGGGGTCGCGTGACGAACCAGATCAATGAGGTCGATACGACCTGCCGCGAGCGCGTCCTCACGGCGCTCGACCATCGTGAGCCCGATCGCATTCCGGTCGACTTCGGCGGCACGCCGGTCTCGGGGATCCACGTGTCCGTCGTGGCCGGGTTGCGCGAGCATTACGGGCTCGAGTCCCGCCTGGTGAAGGTCCATGAGCCCTACCAGATGCTCGGCCTGATCGACGACGATCTCAAGCGGGCGATGGGGATCGATGTGGAGGGGGTGGTGGGACGCGAGACCATGTTTGGTTTCCGCAACGACAGCTGGCACCCATGGACCACCCCTCACGGCTTGGAGGTCCTCGTCTCGGACGATTTCCAGACCATGGTCGACGATCGGGGCGACACCCTCATCTATCCGAAGGGGAATCGATCGGCTCCTCCCAGCGGACGTATGCCAAAGACCAGCTTCTTCTTCGACACCATCGTTCGTCAGCCCGCCATCGACGAGGCCCAACTCGACCCGGCCGACAACGTCGAGGAGTTCGACCTCCTCACCGAGACCGATCTCGAGGAGCTCGACATCGACCTCGGCGCAGCCGAAGCCACGGGTAGGGCTGTGATCGCGGTCCTGCCTGGTATGGCGCTGGGCGACATCGCCTTCGTCCCGGGGCCGGGTTTGGAGCATCCGCGCGGCATTCGAGACATCGCCGAGTGGTACGTCTCGCTCAAGAGGCGTCCAGACTACGTCAGGCGGGTGTTCTCGGCCCAGGTTGAGATCGCGCTCGAGAATCTGGCCCTCATACATGGGCGAGTGGGCGACCGGTTCGACGCGGTGATGACCTGCGGCACCGATTTCGGCACCCAGACGTCGGCGTTCTGCTCTGTCGACACCTTCGAGGATCTCTGGTCGCCCTACTACCGACAGATCAACGACTGGATCCACCACCACACGACTTGGAAAACCTTCAAGCACTCGTGCGGGTCTGTCGAACGGTTCATGCGGTCGTTCATCGACTGCGGATTCGACATAATCAACCCGGTGCAGTGCTCGGCGGCGCACATGGAGGCCGAACACCTCAAACGTGAGTACGGCCGCGATCTTGTGTTCTGGGGTGGTGGTGTCGACACCCAACACACCCTGCCCTTCGGGTCGCCCGAGGAGGTTCGTGAGCAGGTACTCGGTCGCTGCGAGGTATTCGGCGTCGATGGCGGGTTCGTATTCAATGCGATCCACAATGTCCAGGCCGGCACGCCGGTAGAGAACGTCGTCGCCATCGTCGACGCCGTCCATGAATTCAACACCAGGAATTGAGTCGCCATGGCACTTCTCGAAGAGCTGTACGAGGCGGTCGTCGAGGGCTACTACGACGTCGCCGCGGAGTTGACCCAGCAGGGCCTCGACGAGGGGATCGAGCCACTCGTGCTCATCGATGAGGCCATGATCCCAGCGATGACCGAGGCGGGACGTCTCTTCGAGACCGAGGAGTACTTCGTGCCGGAGTTGTTGGTTGCGGGCCGGGCCATCAAGGCCGGGCTGGAGATTCTTCGCCCCCTGCTGGCGGCCGGCGAGCTCCACCACGCGGGTCGAGTGGTGATCGGCACTGTTCAGGGCGATCTCCACGACATCGGCAAGAATCTTGTGGCAGTGATGCTCGAAGGTGCCGGTTTCGAAGTGATCGATATGGGCACCGACGTCTCCCCGGTCGAGGTCGTGGCAGCAATCGAGGAACACAAGCCGGATCTTGTGGGACTCTCGGCTCTGCTCACCACCACGATGCTCTCGATGCGCGCGATCATCGAAGCCATCGAAGGTGCCAACCTGCGCGACGACGTGAGAGTGCTGGTCGGCGGCGCCCCGATGAGCGAGGAGAGGGCCAAGGAGTTCGGTGCCGACGCCTACGCCGACAACGCCAACGCCGCGGTCCGCGCCGCGCTCGAGCTCGTCGCAGCATGAGGCCGGACACTCCAATGACCTCCCAACTGATCTCTGAACTCGTGGCTGGCGGACCGGTGTTGATCGACGGTGGCTGGGGTACCCAGCTACAGGCTCAGGGCCTGCCGGCCGGTCAGCGCCCCGATCTTTGGAACCTCACCGACCCTGATCGGGTGGAGGCGGTAGCCCAGAGCTACGTCGATGCGGGCAGCCGCATCATCCTCACGAACACGTTCCAGGCCAATCGGTTCGCGCTTCGCGATCATGGCGACTCCACCGCGGCGATCAATCGCGCGGGGGCGGAGATCTCCCAGCGGGCGGCCGGGGGACAGGCGAAGGTGTTCGGTTCGATCGGCCCCAGCAACAAGATGTTGGTAACCGGCGAGGTGGTGGTGGAGGAGCTGCGCGACTGCTTCGTCGAGCAGGCCGCGGCCTTGGCCGCCGGAGGGGCCGACGGCATCGTGATCGAGACGATGTCGGACCTCGATGAAATGCTCATCGCCTTGTCCGCCGCCCAACTCACCGCTCTGCCCGTCGTTGCCTGCATGACTTTCGACACCGGCAAGTTGAAGGACCGGACGATGATGGGCGTGACACCTACCCAGGCCGCTCAGGCGCTGGGCGAAGCCGGTGCCGACGTGATCGGAGCCAATTGTGGTGCCGGCATCGAGATGGCCGCGCCTATCTGTGCCGCTCTCGCCGCGGCCACCGACCTCCCGGTGTGGATAAAGGCGAATGCGGGGATGCCGGAGCTGATCGGCCGAGAGGTCGTCTACCAGATGACACCGGCCCAGTTCGCCGGCTACGCCGAGGGAGTCGTGGAGGCAGGTGCCGACTTCATCGGAGGGTGCTGCGGCACTACTCCTGAGTTCATCGCGACGTTGGCCCAGAGGCTGGGCTGACCTCGAGCAGCAGACAACCTCCAGCGGTGGGGTTGGCTCCGGAAATCTACGCGTGTAGATCTATGGCTTCGAGACTGCTACGTTCGACACCGATGTCTGACAATCTGCTCCGGGGCGAGGTCGTGGTGACGTGGCCGGTCTTCGACCTCGATGGTCCCGATACAGGGGCGGCCCTCACCCGCGCCGGCCTCACCGTTCGCCTCGCGCCGAAGATCGGACATCGCTCTCCAGCCGACCTAAGCGACGTACTGGGTGATGCCGTGGCGGTGATCGCGAGCACGGATCCCTTCTCGGCGGAGCTGTTTCGCGCCAAGCCGCACCTCCGGGTGATCGCCCGCACCGGCGTCGGGGTTGATGCGATCGATGTGGACGCCGCTACCGATGCGGGTGTTTTGGTGATCACGACGCCGGGTGCTCACGAGGAAACTGTGGCCGACCACACTCTGGCTCTCCTTCTCGCCCTCGTTCGCAGGTTGCCCGAACACGACCAGTCCATGCGGTCCGGACACTGGGACCGGGCCGGAACGCTCACCCCGGGCGACCTTTTCGAGGCGACCGTGGGCCTGGTGGGATCTGGTGCGATCGGGCGAGCGGTCATCCGGCGTCTGCGGGGGTTCGGGTGCACGATACTGGTTGCCGATCCTGCCCTCGACAGCCCCCAGGAGGGCACCGAGCTCGTGGAACTGGACGAGCTGTTGCAGAGGTCAGACGCGGTATCTCTCCACCTCCCCCTCCTTCCTCAGACCCGAGGAATGATTGGCGCGGCAGAGTTCGCCTTGATGAAGTCATCGGCGGTACTGATCAACGCGTCTCGCGGCCACATCGTCGACGAAGTGGCGCTCGCGAGCGCCCTGCGTGGCGGCCAGATCGCCGCGGCAGGGTTCGACGTCTTCGCGGCCGAACCACCGAGTGGTTCGGAGCTGCTCGATCTACCCAACGTGCTCCTCACTCCCCACGTCGGCGGGTTGAGTCATCGCAGCATCGCTGAGTTGACTCGGCGAGCAACCGCAGGGGTGATCGAGGCCCTCCGCGGCGGTATCCCGATCGGTACGGTCAACCCTGAGGCTCGCACCAGGGCTGCGGATCAATAGACAGGCCCACGATCACATGACCACTTCCCCCAAGATCAGAATTGGCATGATCGGCAGTGGCTACATGGGCCGGGCCCATGCCATCGCCTACAGGGCCGCCAGGGCCGTTTTCGATCCCCCCGCCGACATCTCGTTGGAGCTGCTCGCCGACGCCACGCCTGAGCTTGCGAGCGCGGCGGCAGCTTCGCTGGGCTTCGCACGCAGCACCGGCGACTGGCGTGACCTCGTGGCCGACCCCGACATTGATCTCGTCGACATCACTACCCCCAATCGTTTCCACGTCGAGATGGCTCGAGCCGCCATCGCAGCCGGGAAACAGGTGTATTGCGAGAAGCCCCTGGCGCCCACCGCAGCGGAGGCGTGGCCGCTCGTGCAAGAGGCGGAAGCGGCAGGGGTGAAGACCATGATGGGGTTCAACTACCTGAAAAACCCGATCACTGTGTTGGCCCGAGAGATCATCGACAGTGGCGAGATCGGTGAGGTGTTCGGCTTCAGCGGCCGGCACTTCGAGGACTACATGCTCGATCCCAACACCCTGGTCAGCCCGTGGCGATTCGATCCTCGCTCAGGCGACGGCGTCACCGCCGATCTCGGTAGCCACGTCATCTCGCTGGCCCGGTTTCTCGTGGGGCCGGTAGATGTGGTCTCGGCCCGACGTCACACTGTGCTCGGTGAACGTGCCGCCCTCGATGGCACCACGATGCGGATCGAAGTTGCCGACGAGGTGTCAGGCCTGCTTCGGTTCGCGAGCGGCGCCCAGGGGACGATGGCGGCAAGCTGGGTCGCTGCGGGCCGCAAGATGGCACTCGGATGCGAGGTCCGGGGCACGCGGGGCACGCTTGCGTTCGATTTCGAACGCCTCAACGAGCTTCAGCTCTACAAGGTCGGACAAGCAGAGGGGCGCGACGGCTTCACCACGATTCTCGCCGGTCCCGCTCACGCTGACTACGCGAGTTTCGTGCCCGCTCCCGGCCATCAGCTGGGGTTCAACGACCTCAAAGCCATCGAGGTGCGCGATCTGATCGAGGGCCTGGTGTCCGAGGGGACCAACCCGTGGCCCGACTTTCGGGAGGGCTGGGAGGTTCAGCGGGTCATCGACGCAATCATCGAGTCCGACCGCTCTGGTGAGTGGTGCGACATCGACCAGATTTCCTGAGCGAAGCGGCCAGGCTCAGTTGGGCGGGGGCGAAATGACAGGGATCTTCTCGAACGCCTGGCCGAGGGCTTCGGGTCCGACCGCGGCATAGCCGCCGTCGACGGCGAGATCGGCGCCGGTGATGAACGAAGCCTGCTCCGAGCATAGATAGATGACGGGATCGGCGGCCTCCTCGGGGTCGGCAAGTCGGCCCATCGGCTGGAACTCGGCGGCGAGCTCATCAGCGCGGGCTCGGCTTCCGTAGCGCCCATCGATGTTGCGACTCCAGGTCCAGCCCAGCGACACATGGTTGACGCGGATGTTACTGGGTGCCAGTTCCTGAGACATGTTGCGGGTGAGGCCGAGTAGCGCAGTCTTGGTGGTGGGGTACACGATGCGGTTCGGCTGTGAGGTCTTGCCCGAGATCGACCCGATGATGACTACCGCCCCGCCGCCGCGGGCCCGCATGTGTGGCACCGCCTTCTGGATCAACATCGCTGCTCCGATCACGTTGATGTCGAACGATCGAAGCCATTGCTCACGGGTGGTCTCGAGCATTCCGCAATCAAAGATCGCGGCCGCCGAGATGACGAAGTCGATACCCCCGAAGTCCTCGACGGCCAGGGCGACCATGGCATCGAGGTCGTCGTCGACGGTGACGTCGGTGCGAACGAACCGGGCCGAGTCGCCGAGTGGTTCGCAGGCCTCCGCGCCGAGAGCCTCGTTGCGGCCGCCCATCACCACCTTCGCCCCTGCTTGCACCAGCTTGCGGCCGATCGCCGCACCGATCAGTGAGCCGGCGCCGGTAAGCAGCGCCACCTTCCCATCGAGGTCGGCCATGATCAGATCCCCGCCCGCTGGTGTTTCTGTTCCGCCTCGTACTCGCCGCGAGCCGCGATTACTTCGTCGCGCTCGCTGACCTCGGGCACGCCGACTTCCCACCAGGTGCCGCCTCCGACCCATTCGTACTGGGCGACGTCGATCACGATCACATAGGTGCGGTCGGCCGCCTTGGCCCGGGCATAGGCGGCGGGCAGGTCGTCGAGAGACTCGACCTTCTCGGCGATCGCTCCGAGTGCCTCGGCGTGCTTCACGAAGTCGACCCTGTGGAGCTCGCCGTGGCGGGTGGTGCGGAGCAGGTTGTTGAACTCGGCGCCGCCCTGTGCGGTTTGAAGACGGTTGATCACCGCGAAGCCCGCGTTGTCGCAGACCATGTAGATGACCTTGTGGTCGGTCATGACGCTCGCGTAGATGTCGCTGTTCATCATGAGGTAGGAGCCGTCGCCGACCCACGCGACGACATCGGTGTCGGGCCGGGCCATCTTGGCCCCGAGCCCGCCCGAGATCTCATAGCCCATGCAGGAGTAGCCGAACTCACCATCGAAGGTGCCGACCTTCTTGCTTCGCCAACCGGCGAGCAGCTCTCCGGGTAATCCGCCGGCGGCCGAGAGCTGGTAGTCGTCGTCGTCGCACATCTCGTTGAAACGCTGGATGAGCTGGGCGTAGGACGGCACTCCCTCGGCGGATTTGTCCTGCTCTTTGAAGGTGTCGAGGTGATCGTTCCAGGCTCGCATCTGCTCCTGGGCGAAATCGAGCCACTCGTCGGGTGCGGTGTAGCCACCGATCGACTCATCGAGTTGTTGAAGGCTGAGTAGGGCGTCGCCGATCACTGATGTGGCGTGCTGCTTGGTGGCGTCCCAACGGGCCGCGTTCAGAGAAATGAAACGGGCGTCCGGATTCTTGAACAGGGCCCACGATCCGGTGGTGAAGTCCTGGAGTCGGGTGCCGACGGCCAGGATCACGTCGGCATCCTCGGCGACGAGGTTGGCTGAGGTGACGCCACTCACCCCGATGGCGCCGGTCTGACACGGGTGGGAGTGCTCCAGGACCGACTTGCCGGCCATGGTCTCCACCACCGGGATGCCGCGACGTTCGGCGAACTCGGCGAGCATTGTTTCGGCGCCTGAGTAGAAGACGCCGCCCCCGGCGATGATGAGCGGCTTGCGGGCCTTGGCCAGGACGGCCGCTGCGGCCTCGATGTCGCGCTCATCGGGGCCCGGTCGGCGGATGTAGTGCACGCGGGGAGCGAAGAAGTCGGTCGGATAGTCGAATGTCTCGGCCTGCACGTCCTGGGGGAGGGCGAAGAACGCCGGGCCACAGTCGGCCGGATCGAGCATGACTGCCAGGGCCTGGGGCAGAGACCGGATGATCTGTTGGGGCTTGGTGATCCGATCCCAGTAGCGGCTGACGGGCTTGAATGTGTCGGCGGCGGTGACGGTGGGGTCGTCGAAGCGTTCGATCTGCTGGAGGACGGGGTCGACCAGTCGGTGCTGAAAAGTGTCGCCGGCGAACAACAGCACGGGGAGACGGTTGGCGTGGGCGACCCCGGCTGCGGTGACCATGTTGGTGCTTCCCGGCCCGATCGAGGAGGTGGCCACCATGATCTGGCGACGTCGCTTCGCTTTGGCATAGGCGACCGCGGACAACGCCATGCCCTGCTCGTTGTGGCCCCGCCAAGTCGGGAACTCATCTTGAACGCGTTCCAGCGCCTCGGCCAGACAGGTCACGTTTCCGTGGCCGAAAATGCCGAACGCGCCGGCGAACAGAGGCACCTCAGCGCCATCGATCACGGTCTTCTGGTTGACGAGCCAACGAACAATGGCCTGGCCGGTTGTCAGGCGAATGGTGTTCACAGCTTCCTCCTGGTCTACTCGCGTAGATCGTTTGATCCACGCAGCCCCCGCGGGCGACAATAGCCCAGACCGAGCACGCGAACCTAGGGTGTGTCGGGGCTTGTCCAGCGAGATCTACACGCGTAGACTAAGGCATCGAATCCGGGAGGGTCAATGAGTGATCTGCTGCAACGTATAGCGGGAGGACCAATCACCTGGGGGGTCGACGGGTCGCCGGGCTGGGGCCATCTGATGGAGCCCGACCGGGTGCTCTCAGAGATGAAGTCGGCGGGCCTGAGTGCCACCGAGCTCGGCCCCGACGGGTTCCTGCCCACCGACCCCGATGAGTTGGTCGACTATGTGAAGGGCTACGACCTGAAGGTCATCGGCGCCTTCGTCCCTGCCGTGCTCTACCGCGATCAGGATTTCGAGAACCAGCTCGCCTATGTCGAACGCGCCAACACCCAGCTCGAAAAGACTGGGTCGGAGTTCATGGTGCTCGGCCCCGACTCCCACCACGCGGGCTACGACACCGAGGTCGAGATGTCCGAAGACGAATGGAAGGTATTCCTCGCCAACCTCGCCAGGGTCATGAACAGTGCCGGCGAGCACGGGCTCACCACCGCCATCCACCCCCACTGGGGCATGGCGATCGCCCAGCAGAACCACATCGAGAGAGTGCTCGAGTCCTGTGGGGTCGGCCTTTGCCTCGACACCGGTCACCTCCACCTCAGCGGCTCCGACCCGGTCGACATCGCCAAATTGGCCGGTGATCGGGTCAACCACGTGCACCTCAAGGATGTCGACGATGCCATGGCCGAGCGAGTTCGGGCCGGCGAGCTTCCGTTTCGTCAGGCCGTCATCGACGGCATGTTCAAACCACTCGGATTCGGAGGCGTCGACATCAGCGGTGTGATCGCTCATCTCGAGGCAAACGGATATCGCGGCTGGTATGTGCTCGAGCAGGACTGCGCTCTGGCCGAGGACCCCGCTCCGGGCGAAGGCCCGCTATCCGACGCGGAGGCGAGCGTGGACTACCTCGAGAAGCTCGCAGCCCGGCTCTAGAACTAGCCGCCGAAGATCGGCTCTGGGATCCCGCTCACTCCTGGGGTGAGGGCGAGAAGAGCGCCGGCCAGGGGCTCATCGGCGGCCGCGGGCGCTGAGCCTCCGGAACTGATCGACGTCACGTAGAGGGTATCCAGCTCGCGGCCCCCGAAGGCCGGCATCGAGGGCTTCTCCACCGGGAGTTCGAGGATTTGATCGATGCGACCATCGGGAGTCGACCTCAACACCGCCCACCCGTAGACGCATGCGACCCATAGGCATCCGGCCTCGTCGACGCACGCGCCATCGGGCTTGCCGGGAAGATCGGCGAAGTCGAGATGGACCCGCTCGTTGGACCGGTGGCCGATTCCGACGTCGTAGTCGTAGGCCCACACCAGTTCCTTGGTGGTGTCGGCCCAGTACATTGTTTTGCCGTCGGGGCTGAAGGCCAGGCTGTTGCTGGTGCCTACCCCTTCCTGCTGCACCGTGGCACGGTAATTCACGTCGACCCGGTGCAATTGCCCCGCCCCCACACCGCTAATCGGATCATCCATGGAGCCGACCCAGAACCTGCCGCCGGGATCGCACCTTCCGTCGTTGAGTCGGGTGCCGCGGCCAGGCTCCTCGAGACGGGTACGCCCCGTCGTCTCGCCGGTCGACCACTCGAGGTCGACGAGTCGATGTTCGAGGGCCACGAGCAGGCGATCGGGGTCGATTGTCAACGCGATCGAGCCCGGTCGGCCCTCCAACACGCGGCTGGTGTTGTCGCCGCTGGCCGGGTCGTAGCGGTGTACCGAGCGCCCATCGATGTCGATCCAGTACAAGCAGGAATCTCGTCCGCTCCACAGCGGACACTCGCCGAGCTTCGCGCGAATCGGGAGGACCACCTCGGGGGCACCGCTCATGATGGCGGCCTTGAGGTTGAGCCGCGGATGATCAGCTCCGGAGGCAGCAGGGTGGTGAGCATTTCGGGCGTCGTACCTTGCATCAGATCGAGCAGCTTTCTGGCCGCGACACGGCCGAGTTCGCGCTTGGGGAAGGGCAATGTGGTGAGAGGAGGATCCAGATAGCGGCCGGCCTCGACATCATCGACTCCAACCACGCTCAGGTCGTCGGGGACCTCCCACCCGCGGCGACGAGCCTCGTGAATCACCGCGATGGCCATGAGGTCGTTGTGGGCGAATACCGCGGTCGGCCGAGACTGCGCGTCGAGCAGTCTTCTCGCCGCGTCGATGCCTCCGGCGACGATGCCGCCGTCCACGCTTGCCGGCGCGTCGACCACCAGGTCTGGGTCGAGCGCAACGCCGGCAGCGCTCAACGCATTCTCGTAGCCGGTGAGTCGCTTCCAGCTGTCGAGGCTGGTGCGGTGTTCGCGGAGAAAGCCGATGCGAGTGTGGCCTAGTGAGAGCAGGTGATCGGTAACCATGCGGCCCGTGGCTTCAGCATCGACGACTACACACGGAACCGTGGCGACTTCCTGTTCGACCACCACGACCGCGACGCCTCCTCGCTGCAGGATCGCGACCGCGGCCTCGGTGTCGGCGGTGGGGACCAGCACGACGCCGTCGACCCGCTTGGCGACGAGCATCTCCGCGTATTTCAGCTCCTGATCGGCCAAGTCCTCCACGTCGCACACCAGCAGCAGGTAGGACGCCTCTCTCAACACATCGGTGACGCCCATCGTGACCTCGGCCCAGACGGGGTTGGCGAGTGTCGGGGTGATCAAGCCCACCGAGCGGGTGCTCTGCCCAGCCAGGCTTCGCGCGATTTCGTTCGGGAGGTAGTCCAGTTCGTCGACGGCATCCAGGACACGTCTTCGGGTCTCATCAGCCACCGGCCGGGGTCCTTCATTGAGGACATAAGAGACGACGGCTGAGGAAACACCGGCACGCGCCGCCACGTCGTCGCGGGTGGGTCGTCGCCCGTTCGGCTTCGCGTCGCGCTTGTGGCTCGCCACCCGTACTCCGATCCCGGCTCGCTTCCCAGACACTGTATGGCGCACCGCGGCAGTCGCCGTAGACGCCCGCGGGTCTAGGTGGTGAGGGCCTTGGTGAACGCACCGATCGCAGTTTCGATGTCGTCGTCGGTGACGTCGAGGTGGCAGACGAGTCGGCACGTGGCCGGATGGCCCCCACCGATCAAGGACTCCACACCCTGCTCCAAGAGCTGGGCCTGAAGGGCGGGTCCATCGGCATCGATCTCGATGAACACCATGTTGGTGTCCTGGCTCACAATGCTCACCGCGGGGATCTCGTCCAGACCCCGCGCGAGGCGAGCGGCTCGGTCGTGATCTTCGGCGAGGCGGTGGATGTGATGGTCGAGGGCGTGGAGACCAGCCGCGGCGAGGACGCCGGACTGCCGCATGCCGCCCCCCAGCATCTTGCGCCAGCGTCGAGCGCGTCCGATGAGATCGGCGGGCCCGGAAAGCACCGATCCGGCCGGCGCGCCCAGCCCTTTCGACAGACACATCGAGACGCTGTCGAACGCCGCGGTGAGTTCGGCACCGTCGACTCCGAGGGAAACAGCCGCGTTCCACATGCGGGCGCCATCGAGATGGACGGATAGCCCGTGCTTGCGGCCCACCGAGACGGCTTCATCCATACGATCGACCGACTGGACCTTGCCATCCATGGCGTTTTCGAGACAGAGCAGGCGGCTGATCGGGAAATGGTTGTCGTCGGGCTTCACCCCCATCTCGATGGCGACCGGGTCGGGCAGGCCATCGGCCATCATCGGAACGGTCTGGGGCTGAACGCTGCCGAACACCGCGCCGCCCCCGGCCTCATGGCCGTAGATGTGGGACAGGTCGCCGGCGATGTATTCCTCGCCTCGTTGGCAGTGCGAGAGAAGCGCGCAGAGGTTCGACTGGGTGCCGCTGGTGACGAAGATCGCGGCCTCCTTGCCCAGCCGTTCGGCCACCACGGCCTCGAGTCGGTTCACGGTGGGGTCGCTTGCAAAGACGTCGTCGCCAACCTCCGCTTCGAACATCGCCTTCTTCATGGCGGCAGTTGGGCGGGTGACGGTGTCGGAGCGGAGATCAATCACGTTGACAGGTTAGGTTCTCGCCATGGCAAGCGGTACTGGGGGCCACCAATCGCCTGCCTCTGCACCGACAGCCTCTTCGACGTGACCTGAGGCGATCAGCCGGTTTTGAGGGCAGCTCCGATGTGGGCGGCAGCAGCGGCGACGCCGGAGTGCGGCGTGGGCACTTGCATCGCGGCCAGAGCCGACTCGATGGTTCCGATCGTGCCGAGGATCATCGGTGGGTTGAGATGGCCCATGTGTCCGATTCGGAAGGCGCGGCCTGTGAACTCACCGATTCCTCGGCCCAGCGTGAGCCCGGCCTGTTCGAGACAGATCTCGGTGAGGCAATCGGCATCGACTTCGTTGGTGAGGATCGTTGTGACCGCCTGGGAACGGGCCGATTCATCTCTTACGTAGAACTCGAGGCCGCCGAGACTCGACCAGGCCGCCACCGCGGCGCGAACCGCGCCGGCGAGCACAGCGTGGCGGTGGTGGACATTGGCGAGGCCTTCTTCTTCCATGATGTCGAGGGCCTCGCGCAGCGCAACAATATGGCTCACCGGTGGTGTGCCGTTGAACCGCACGTAATGCGGAGCATCGAGCAGGCGGGTCGACCAGTCCCAATGGCTGGTGCGCAAGCGCGCGGTTTTGTGGGCGGCGAGCGCCCGCTCTCCCGCCCACACGAACGCGATTCCGGGCGGGGTCATCATGCCCTTCTGTGATGCGCCGACGGTGAGGTCGACGCCCCAGGCATCCATCTCGAAGGGGGCACATCCGAGCGAAGCAATGCAATCGACCATGAGGAGAGCCGGATGGCCGGCGGCGTCGATTGCTCGGCGCAGGGCAACGATGTCGTTTTGAACCGAGGATGCAGTGTCGATGTGGGCCACGAGTATGGCCACGAATTCGTGCTCGGTATCGGCCTTGAGCCGCTCTTCGAGCGCGGCCGGGTCGGTGGCGTGTCCGGGTATGGCGTGCAGCACCTCGATCTCGACACCGAGGGGCACCGCACTCTGTCCCCAACCAACCGCGAAGATGCCCGATTCGAGCACCAACACCTTGTCGCCAGGCGACATGGTGTTGGACACCGCCATCGACCATGCCCCGTGGCCGTTGGAAATGGTCATGTAGAGGTTGGATTCGGTGCCGGCGACAACACTCAGGTCGGCAAAGACCGAGTTGGAGACGTCGAGCAGCTCGTCGCCGTAGATGTTGGGCATGGCTCTGGCCATCGCCGCGAGCACCCGGTCGGGCATGATCGACGGACCGGGTGAGGCCACCATTGCTCTGCCGTATTTGAGAGTCATGGCTTCCTAAGGTTTGATGCGGCGGGCCACCAGATGTGCTTCGTGGCGCTTGTTGGGACGCCATTCGGCGCTGTGATGGATGATCTCCAGGTCGGGCACCAGCCGGGGGAGTTCGTCGGGATCGACCGAGAAGGGGGCGCCGGGGCGCTCGTTGCGTTCGAGATTCGTCTTGGTGGCAATGATCACGCCGAGCAGGCCCCCGGGCGCCAGAGCGGCCGCCATCGACTCGAACAGGTCGCGCTGGAGATAGTTGGCGAGGGTGATGACATCCCACGGGCCAGCGGGCAGGGGTTCGGTCTTGAGGTCGACCTCCACGGTGGATATCTGGAGCTCCTCGGCCAGGGCACGTTGCCGGGCCTGGATGAGACCGACATCGCTCACGTCGGCGACGGTGACCTCGAAGCCGCGGCGGGCGAATTCGAGACTGGTGCTTGACCCGCCGCCGGCGATGTCGAGCAGGCGACCGCTCTCGGGCAACCAGGGTTGGATCAGGTCGAGCAGGCGTGAACCGTGGTCGGTGCCGATCTCGGATGCGGCCCACTTGTCGTTCCAACGGTTGCGGTCGGCCTCAGCCATCTTGCTCGGCTTCTGCTTCCAACTCGGCGTTCACCGTGATCCCGGATCCTTCGCCGACGATGCCCTCGCTGACCGCAGCGATGTTGCCGGCGGCCTTCACGTCGTCGATCACCAGGTCGAGCAGGGCGAGCTGATCGGCTGAAGCAGTGAATGTGGCCGACACCACTGCGGTGCGCAGCTTTCGCTTGGCTTCGGACTTCTCGCGCCTCACAACCGAGAGCGCCTCGGTGGCGACGTCGCTCGGGCCGGTGCCGATGCCGTCGGCAACGTCGCGGAGCTGTCTGGTGTCGGGCCACTCGGTGATGTGGATCGAACCGGTCTGCCACCAGCTCCACACCTCTTCGGTCACGAAGGGGAGGAATGGTGCGAACAGGCGATGAAGGGTAGACAGCGCCATTCGCAGCGCGTGATGGGCCGAAGCGGCGCGGTCGGGACCGTATTCGCCATAGGAGCGGGCCTTGACGAGCTCCATGTGGTTATCGGTGAACCACCAGAAGAATTGTTCGGTACGTTCCAGCGCTCGGGCATAGTCGAATGCCTCGAATGCGGTGGTGGCGTCGTCGACGAGGTCGGCCAGGCGATCGAGCATCGACTGGTCGACCGCATCTGTGACCAGGGCAGGATCGATATCGGTTCCGCCCTCGCCGAAGCCGAGAACGAACTTGGTGGCATTCAGGAGCTTGATCGACAGTCGTCGACCGATCTTCATCTGGCCTTCGTCGAAGGCGGTGTCGGTACCGGGACGACCCGATGAGGCCCAGTAGCGGACGGCGTCGGATCCGTACTGCTCGAGTAGGGCCGTGGGTACCACCACGTTTCCCTTCGACTTCGACATCTTCTTGCGGTCGGGGTCGAGGATCCAGCCCGACAGCGCGGCGTTGCGCCAGGGCACCGAATCGGCATCGAAATGAGCCCGCACCACCGTGGAGAACAGCCAAGTGCGAATGATGTCGTGGGCCTGAGGCCGCATATCCATCGGGAAGGTGGCCGCGTAGAGGGCTGGGTCGGTGCGCCAGCCACATGCGATCTGGGGGCTGAGCGACGAGGTGGCCCACGTATCCATGATGTCGGGCTCGCCCATGAACCCTCCGGGTTGGCCGCGTTGGCTTTCGTTGTAGCCGGCGGGGGCGTCGGTGGACGGGTCCATCGGCAGCTGATCCTCGATGGGAGTGAGAGGACTCTCCCATATCGGCTCGCCGGCTGGGTCGAGCCGATACCACAGTGGGATCGGGACGCCGAAGAAGCGTTGGCGAGAGATCAGCCAGTCGCCGTTGAGCCCCTCGATCCACGACGCGAACCGGGACTGCATATAGCTGGGTATCCAGTTGATCTCATCGCCGCGAGCCACCAGGGCCTCGCGGAGCTCAGCATCGCGTCCGCCGTTGCGGATGTACCACTGGCGGCTGCTCACGATCTCGAGCGGCTTGTCGCCCTTCTCGAAGAACTTCACCGGATGGGTGATCTTGCGGGGCCCGCCCTCGGTCTCGTCGGCCTCGACGAAGATCTTGATGATCTCTTCTTGGGCCTGGGCGACCTTCTTACCGGCGAGCCGCTGGTAGGCCTCGGCGCTGGGACCGTCGACGATCCACTCCGGTGTGTCGGATGCGAAGCGGCCATCACGGCCGATCACGGTGCGAACGGGCAGGTCGAGCTCGCGCCACCAGGTGACGTCGGTGGTGTCGCCGAAGGTGCAGATCATGGCGATGCCGGTGCCCTTCTCGGGGTCGGCGAGGTGGTGGGGGAGCACCGGCACCTCAACCCCGAACACGGGCGAGACGACGGTGGCGCCATCGAAAAGGGGTTGGTAACGCTCGTCGTCGGGATGGGCTACGAGGGCCACGCACGAAGGGACGAGCTCAGGACGGGTGGTGTCGATCCAGATCGCATCGCCGCCGTTGGGCCGGGAGAACTTCAGCTTGTGGTAAGCGCTGGGGAGTTCCCTGTCTTCCAGCTCGGCCTGGGCGACCGCAGTCTGGAAGGTGACGTCCCACAGCGACGGCGCTTCGACCTGGTAGGCCCGCCCATCGGTGAGGTTGTCGAGGAAGGCGAGCTGGCTGATTCGGCGGGAGTGATCGTTGATCGTCTCGTAGGTGCGAGACCAGTCGACCGATAGACCCAGCCGGCGAAACAGGCCCTCGAATGCCTTTTCGTCCTCGACTGCGAGCTCGTGGCATAGCTCGATGAAGTTGGGGCGGCTGATGGAGATCTCACGCCGTTGCTTGATCGCCTTCGGATCGCCGGCATCTTCGGGAGCTGAGAACCCGGAGTCGTAGGGGAGCGATGGGTCACAGCGAACACCGAAATAGTTCTGAACCCGCCGTTCGGTGGGCAGACCATTGTCGTCCCACCCCATCGGGTAGAAGACCTCTTTGCCGGCCATGCGCTGATAGCGGGCGATGAGGTCGGTGTGGGTGTAGGAGAAGACGTGACCGACGTGGAGCGAGCCGCTCACTGTGGGCGGTGGGGTGTCGATCGAGAAGACCTCATCGCGGCTCTTCGACGGATCGAAGCGATAGATGGCGTCGGTTTCCCATGCCGCGTCCCAGCGCTCCTCAAGGCCGGTTAGATCGGGCTTGTCGGGAATGCGGGACGCGTTCATATGCGCGACGAGGCTACCGGCGCCCGAACTGACCCGGCCGGGACCAGGGGCATACTCGCGGCGACATTTATCGATCGCTGCAGAGGAAGCTGATGAACGAGGACCAAGCCCGGCCAACCCACGAAACCGCCGGCGCGCTCTTCTCTCAGTACGGAGAACAGTTCGGGCGAGATCTGGGGCCCTACCGCAATCATGTGCACCGGGTGCTCGCCCTGATCGCCTCCAAGAGGACATTCCCGCCGAACTGGTTCGGCCCCTCGGCGTGGCTGCTGTTTTCCACGATGCCGCCATCTGGCTCGATGACACCTGGGACTATCTCCAGCCTTCGGTGGACCGGGCCCTGGAGGAGTTGACTCCGGATGAGGAAGAGCACGCACCGCTCGTGACTGCTCTCATCAACGAACACCATCGGGTGCGCAAAGCGCGCCACGAGCATCCCCTTGTGGAGGCATTCCGGCGGGCCGACATGACCGATGTGTACTTCGGGCTGCCCAAGTCTCCCGGCGTTCCCAGAAAGACCTATCGCTCCATCGTGAGCGAGTACCCCGCCACGCGGTTCCGCCGCGTTCTGGCGCGTGCCTTCCTGCGCGGGCTTCGTGAGAACCCGCTCCGCCCGATGCCGATGGTCAAGTTTTGAGCGTGGTCACGGGCCTATGGCCCACACGATCGACATCCCGACCGTGAGGCAGAGGGCCACGTTCTTGGTTCGCCATGCGACCAGTGCTGCTGCCAGCCCCGCGATGTGCCATTCGTCGAGGCCCCTGAGTTGGTCGCCTTCGAGCAGGAGGCTCGAGGCGGCGATGGATGCCAGTACCGCGGGCGGGATCATCGACAGGACCAACTCCACACGCGGTGGTATCGACTGGAGCCGTCCACCGAAGGCGATGAACGACAACCGGATCAGGTAGGTGCCGAGTCCGACGAGGAGGATCTGGGTGAGGGGACTCATTTTTCCGGCACCGGTGCGGGCGCAGCGAGGACTCCGGCGGCGATACCACTGAATGCCCCGGCGATGATGTTGAGGCCGTTGGGTAGGAAGCTTCCGGTGACAGCCACCGCGCCGCCGACCACGGCGGCCACGAGCATGGACCGGTTCTTGATCGACGGTACGAGCAGGGCGATGAACGTTGCCGGTACTGCGAATCCCAGCTGCCACCCTTCGCTGATCTCGCCCCCCACCAGCACTCCGATGGTGGTGCCGATCAAAAAGGGCGACACGAAGAGCCAGGCGGAGCCGATGAAGAACCAGAGACGGTAGAACGGATCGCGTTGGGTCTCGAACTCCATGAGCGAGGTCATGGTGGTCTGATCGGTGAGGAGGTGGGTGAGCGGGAACCGCCATCGCTTCGGGAATTCAGCGAACGACGAGGCGATCGTGGCTGAGTAGAGCGCGAAGCGCAGGTTGATGATCAGTGCCGTACTTACCGCCACCGCCCACGAGGCCTCTTCCCCGATGAGTTCGACCAGCGCGATCTGGGCTGCTCCCCCCATGATCAGCAGCGTGCCGAGGATCGCATCGAAGCCACTGATGCCGTTCTCGGCCGCGGTGACGCCGTAGATCAAGCCGAAAGGGCCGGCGATGATCGTGAGCGGGAAGATTCGGCGAGCGCCGGTCGCCATGGCGGCTCGACGGGTGGGCGTGGGCACGGGTCGGAGTCTGGCAGCAAGGCCACCAGACTCCGACCCATTCGTCGTTCTGGTAGAGCCGGGGTTCGGTTTTCGAGCCCCGGCTCTACCAGAACAGATCACGAATCTGAGATCACCGCTTCATCCTTGTGGGCCGGGCGACGACCACTCGATTTCCACCCTCGCTTTTGGCGTGGTCGAGAGCGCCAGCGGCATGCTGGAGGATCTCCTCGATCGATCCACCGGCAGCCGATCCGATCACCCCGATCGAGAGGGTGAACGGTGTGCCGTCGCCGGTCGAGTGCTCGAGGACGAGCTCCTCACGGAGTCGTTCGAATGCTCGGGTGGCGTGGTCGGGCTGAGTGCGGGGCAGGATGAAGAGGAACTCATCGCCACCGATGCGCCCCACCGCATCCTCTGGTCTCACGGTGCGACGGGCGACCAGGGCAAGGGTCTTTAGCGCGGAGTCACCCGCATCGTGGCCATGGGTTTCGTTGAGGTGACCGAAGTGGTCGATGTCGGCGACGGCGACGCTGAACGGCTGCCGTTCCCTCAACATGTGAAGAACGCGCTCCTGCATTGCTCCGCGGTCGGGAAGACCGGTGAGGCGGTCGATTTCATCGGCACGCGAGCCTCCGACAACGGTGCGTAGCACGGCAATCCGAGCAGCGATGACACCGACGACGTCCTCCAGATAGGTGATCTCGTTCTGGGTCGTCTGTTGCCCCTCGGGCGCAAGTCGGTAGAGCACACCGAGGAGACGGCCGGTGGCGTTGAGCGGAACGGCCACCGCCGACATCGGGTTGGTCAGCCGTGACTTGAGGTGGCTGCACACGTCGAGGCGGTCGGTCGTGTCGTAGACGAGCGTGGCGTTGGTGCGGGCAGCGAGTGCGTCCCACGGCGAAGTCCGCTCGGGGATCTTGACGTCGTGGTCTCCCGTTGCCACCGCGAGGGTGAGGACCGGGTCGGTCACGTCGATGAGGTGGAGTTCGAGAGGCACCCCTCTGAACCGGGTGCTGAACGAGGTGCGGATGAGTTCGATGGCATCGGCTTCGGTGGCAGCCTGGTCGAGGCCGCGGTCGAGTTCGCGCAGGACGGCACGTTGCTCTCGTTCGCGGGCGAGGTCCCGCTCGGTCTGGCTGAGCTTCTCGACGGTGGTGAGGTTGGCTCGCTGGAGTGGGATCGTCCCGAATCGATGGGCGAGCAGGGGCGCGGCGAGGGCTGCCATCAGGGTTGGTGCGGCGATCACCGCGATGTCGGTCCACTCATCGGTGACGAGCGTGGCAGAGGCCGCGGCGGTGCCGACCAACAGCGCGGCCAACACGGCAATCACGATGTGGCGACTTCGGGAGCGCGGCTCACCTGAGGAGGACATTGCCGTTCCTATCGAACGAAACCCCCTCGGAATTGAGGCTCGAGGGCGTGATCCCTCACGGTTGTGGAAGATTCTGCCGATGGATACGTTTACGGTTGTTACCGACCAGTAACCAACGGAGGCAGCTATGCCTGAGTTCTCCATGGAGCTCAATGAAGATCAGCACCAGCTGAAGAAGTGGATTCACGAGTTCGCCGTCGACGTGATCCGCCCTGCCGCCGAGGAGTGGGACGAGCGTGAGGAGTTCCCATATCCCATCGTGGAGCAGGCCGCTGAGATCGGCCTCTACGGCTGGGAGTTCATGGCCGAGGCCATGATGAACGACCCCACCGGACTGACCATGCCGGTCGCCATCGAGGAGCTGTTCTGGGGCGACGCCGGTATCGGCCTGGCCATCATGGGCACCGGTCTCGCGGCCGCCGGGATTGCCTCATCGGGTACCCCCGAGCAGATGATGGAGTGGGTACCCCAGTGCTACGGAACCGCCGAGAAGCTGGCGCTGGGCGCGTTCGCGGCTTCCGAGCCCGATGCCGGGTCGGACGTCAACGGCTACCGCACCCGTGCCGTCTACGACGAGGCCACCGACGAGTGGGTCCTCAATGGCACCAAGGCATGGATCACCAATGGTGGAATCGCCGATATCCACGTGGTGGTGGGAGTGGTCGACGCCGAGCTCGGGTCGAAGGGCCACGCCAGCTTCATCGTGCCTCCCGGCACCAAGGGCCTGTCGATGGGGCAGAAGTACAAGAAGCATGGCATCCGGGCCTCACACACTGCAGAAGTCGTACTCGACGACGCCCGCATCCCCGGCCATTGCCTGCTCGGTGGCAAGGAGAAGCTCGACGAGCGCCTGGCCCGGGTCAGGGAAGGCAAGAAGGGCAACTCCCAGGCCGCGATGCAGACCTTCGAGGCCACCCGGCCGGCGGTTGCGGCTCAGGCAATCGGCGTCGCCCGCGCTGCCTACGAGTATTCGCTCGACTACGCCAAGGAACGCCAGGCGTTCGGTCGGGCGATCATCATGAACCAGTCGATTGCTTTCATGCTGGCCGACATGGCCACTGAGATCGATGCCGCCCGCCTCCTCACCTGGCGGGCCGCCTGGATGGGCAAGAACGGCAAGTTCAAAAACGCCGAAGGCTCTATGGCCAAGCTGAAGGCCGGCCGCGTCGCGGTGTGGTCGACCGAACGCGCAATCCAGATCCTCGGCGGCTATGGATTCTCCCGCGAATATCCGGTCGAGCGCTGGCACCGCGATGCCAAGATCTACGACATCTTCGAAGGCACCGAGCAGATCCAGCAGCTGGTGATCTCTCGGGCCATCTCAGGCCTGCGGATCGAGTAGTTGACCTGCACCTTTGTTTCTGCTGAGCGTTCAAGGCTTGAGGCTCGCATGGAATCTTTCGCGGCGATCAGCTCTGATCCATCCCTACTTTCTGAGAATGTCCCGGACCAACGTGGGCTCTGCCGTCTAGCGTCTCGCCCGAGCCCGGTGCAAGACCATTATTCGCTAGTTTCTTCGGATCATCCTCGTTAAGTGCCAGTTGCTTCGTCAATCCCGGACTTATCAGGCTATAGCGGAGTGCACCATCTCAAGGTTATTCGCTAGTTTCTTCGGGTCGTCCTTATTAAGTGCTAGTTTCTTCGGTGAGTCCGGAGGAACAAATGGATAGCAGCATCGTCTTCGTCGGAGATCAACCAGATTCCACGCTCCACGATCGCGTCGCGCGGGGCGACCTAGTCCGCCTCGCTCGCGGCATCTACACCTCGGAGGTCTCGACGGCGCCGGCAGACGTGGTCGCCCGCTCGTGGAAGGAGATCGTCAGACGACGGTTCCCAAGCGCAGTTGTCACAGATCGTTCCGCCCGCTGGGCACAACCCAGGGACGGCTACTTGTTCATCGTCTCCGATAGACACGCCACCTTGGAATTGCCTGGACTCACGATCGTGTCGAGAAAGGGGCCAGGTCCAATCGAAGGAGACGTTGAGCTTGGAGATGGAATCTGGTTGGGGTCGCGGCCGCGGGCGCTACTTGAGAACACTAGACGGACCAGGCGTCGAGGTAATCGGCAACCCGCCACTCTGTCCGACGACGAGCTGAGTGACTGGATTGATCATCTGTGCGCAGTCGATGGGGAGGGCCGAGTCAGCGCCTACAGGGACCGTGCGGAGGCGCTCGCAGGGGTTCTCGAAGTCCTACCTGGTCGGGTTGATGCTCTGAACGGGATCATCGGTGCCGCATTGGGAACTCGTGAGGCGAAGCCCGGGTCGGCCGCGCTTAGCGCCCGATCACTCGGCATTCCGTTCGACCAGGCGCGAGTTGCCCGATGCGAGCTCTTGGCCAAGTACCTGCGCAACGTGCTCGACACTCATCCAGCGCTCTCAGTCGATGCCCCTCGTCGAGAAGCTCTACCGTTCTGGGAGGCCTACTTCTCCAACTTCATCGAAGGAACGGAGTTTCTCCCTGATGAGGCCGAACGCATCGTATTCGAGGGGGAGATACCTGAGAAGCGCTCGGAGGACGCTCACGACATCCTCGGCACATTCGGACTCTTGTCCGACGACGCTGAGATGCGGCGCCCGATCAAGTCGCCTGACGAGTTCATTGCCAAGCTCAAAGAATGGCACACGAGGATCCTCGGAGGCCGCCCGGAAAAGCGGCCTGGAGAGTTCAAGATCAAGCCAAACAAGGCTGGAAGCACCATCTTCGTTGAGCCCACTCTCGTCGACGGAACGATGAGGCGTGGGTTCGAGATTCTCGAGTCGCTGGCTACGGCGACTCAACGGGGAATATTTGCTGGGTTCCTGGTTGCCGAGGTCCATCCCTTTGACGATGGCAACGGCCGACTCTCAAGAGCTGTCATGAACGCTGAGTTCACTGCCGGCGACGAGCAGCGCGCCATCATCCCCACGATCTCCCGAAATGACTACTTGCGGGCACTGCGGCGGCTCAGTCGGCAGGATCATCCCGAGCTGTTCGTGGCCTACATCGATCGGGTGCGTCGCTGGACTGCGAGTATCGACTGGTCGGAGCTTGATGCGTCCCGGCTGCAACTTGAACGTACCAACGCGATGCTAGATCCTGGGGAAGCCGAGGACCGCGGGCTGCACCTACTTGACCCAGTGTCGGGCGAGCCAGCGCTGATCACGCACGGACGCCAGCCCCGAATCGTGTGACGAGCCCTCTGAAGCTGATCCACTCGCGGGCTCCAGCTAACCAAGTCGTTGTCGCTTAGGGCCAAATCTGATTGATGTATCTACGCCGATGGAGTCAGCTTGTTGACACATCGTCAACCTCCTCAGCCG
>CAXMSE010000107.1:0-6520 GCA_964196195.1 uncultured Gammaproteobacteria bacterium
CCTTCAAACCGGGCGGTGTAGTCCTCACCGGCGTGATTGGCGCTGCCGTCTTCGAGCAGGGGCTGGAGACATGACAGGTAGTCACGCATGTGCCTGATCGGTTTCTCGAACTTCATGCCCCAGGTCTCTTCCACTACCGGCGCGTGGTTCACGCCCAATCCAAGTGCGAGCCGACCACCGGTGGCGGCCTGGGTGGTTAGAGCCTTCGCCGCGAGGGCGGTGGGGTGAATTGGAAAGGTCGCGTTCACAGCGGTGCCGAGCTCTATGCCCGGCGCGCGTTCGGCCGCTAGTGCAATCACGGTGAGCGCATCCACGAGACCGGTTTGGGCGAGCCACCAACCGGCGAGGCCGTCATCGGCCACCTTCTGGGCGTGGGCGACGAGCCGGGGCACGTCGGCGTGGAGAAGCTCGGAGCTGCCATTGATGGAGATACGCATGGCGTTCATGCTAGGGGCTGTTGCGGCACGGCCGGATGGGGCAACATGGCGAGATGATCCTCACGATCCTCAACGGGACCCTCCTCGACACCACCCGGATGGAAATGGTGGGGGAGCGACACATCACGATCGAGGGCGACCGGATCGTGGATGTCGACACCTCTATACCGAGTGTGGATGCCGATCTGGTGATCGACGCCAGGGGCCGGTATGTGATGCCCGGGTTCATAGATGCTCATGTCCACCATGTCATCACCACGATGGACTTCCCCCGACTCCAGCGCCTGTCGACCACCGAAGTGGCTCTGGGCATGGGAAAACTTGCCGAAGCGACCGTTCGCCGTGGTTTCACGACGGTCCGTGACACCGGTGGAGACACGAGTGGCCTGGTGAGCGCCATCGCGGCTGGGCTGTGTGCGGGTCCTCGCATCGTCAGATCGGGGCGGGTGATATCGCAGACCGGCGGGCACGGCGATCTCGACCCGGTCGAGGGTGGTGCCCTCTGCGCCTGTCAGATCCACACCAGCGGGCTCAGTCATGTTGCCGATGGCCCTAGCGCTGTTCGCCGCGCCGTGCGTACGGAACTGAGAGACGGCAGCGCCTTCATCAAGATCATGACGTCGGGCGGTGTCGCCTCGCCGAACGATCCCTTCGACTGTGTGCAATACAGCC
This sequence comes from uncultured Gammaproteobacteria bacterium, assembly GCA_964196195.1. Taxonomy (GTDB): domain Bacteria; phylum Actinomycetota; class Acidimicrobiia; order Acidimicrobiales; family Aldehydirespiratoraceae; genus OFTM10. The sequence goes on from CAXMSE010000107.1 coordinate 1,110, forward strand.
CAGAGGAGATCCGGGCCGCAACGCTCGAGACCGATCACCGCCACACCTACACCACCTCGCACGCGTATCAGCCCGATGCGATCAGCATCGCCATCGAGAACGGGGTGAGGTGTATCGAGCACGGAAACATGGTGGATGCGCCAACTGCCGTTCGTATGGCCGAGCTCGGGGTGACGATGGTTCCCACTCTCGTGACCTACAAGGCCCTGGCGGAGCTCGGAGCCAAGCTTGGTCTGCCCCAGCGAAATATCGCCAAGAACGACGGGGTCTTCGAGGCGGGCCAGTCCTCGATAGCGGTCGCCAAGGCGGCAGGGGTGGAGCTCGGGTTCGGCACCGATCTGTTGGGTGAGGCTCAGCCATGGCAGAACCGCGAGTTCGCCATCAGGGCAGCACTCGAACCCGCAGTTGATGTCCTGAGGTCGATGTACGTCGTGAACGCACGCTTGTGCGGCCTCGAGGGAGAGGTGGGTGTCATCGCGCCGGGCATGGCAGCCGACGTCGTGGTCGCTGATGTCGACCCTCTTACGGATCTTGCTGCTCTTGGCGACCCCGAGGTGAACCTCTCGGCGATCGTGTGTCGCGGTGAGGTGCTTGCCGATCGACTGGATCACTGAAGCGGCAGTCGGCCAAGGAGAGGACTTTCGTCAGTAGCACCCGGGGTGCGCAGGGGCGACTCTGGTGATATAGCGACGAAGGGAAAGCCGTCATGCATACCTCGGCGAGGATCGGTAGCTATTCGGGCCCCGCCAAGCTGGGTGACGGCCATGTGATGGTCGAGCTCACCGCCCACTGTGAGCTGGGCGTATCCGGCACATTCGAAGAGGTGAAGTGGGACGGGGTGGCCTACATCCTCAACGGCGACGACCTGTATGAGATCATCGGCAGCCATGTCCCCATCGAGATCGAAGGCAGGACCGCCGAGATGGCGGCAGCCGGAGATTTCCTTCTCATGGAAGGGATCCACGAGATCCGCTTGATCGGCCGGGGCGCTCCACCATTCGAGATCGCAGTCGTCTGACAGGCGGTCGCGCTACCCCTGGCCCCAGCGGGCCAGTATGGTTCGCCCCAACTCATGAGCTTCGGGAGAAGGAATGAACGAGGGTGAGATTGTCGACGACTTCGAGCTCCTCGACCAGAACGGTGACGCTGTCACGCTGAGCAGCCTGGTTGAGCAGGGACCCCTGGTCCTCTTCTTCTACCCCAAGGCTATGACCCCTGGTTGAACCAAGGAAAGCTGCCATTTCCGCGATCTGGCCTCGGAGTTCGCAGAGCTCGGAGCATCCAGGGTGGGAATCAGCGCCGATCAGGTCGATCGGCAAAAGGAATTCGACAATCGCAACAGCCTGGGGTTCCCCCTGCTGAGCGACCCTGATCGCGAAGTGCACCGACTGTTCGGCACCCGGCGACCGGGTCGTCTGCCGGCCAAGCGAGCCACTTTTGTAATCGATTCGAACAGGCGCGTCGTGCGCGCCATCCGTAGTGAGACAAACATGCTCGGCCACGCCGACGAAGCGCTCGAAGCTCTCGAAGAGCTGGTGAACTGAGCGACGGTCGGTTCAGCTGAGGGACTCGTCGAGCCACACCGGGGCTCGATCGAGAAGAAACTCGGCCACGTACTGGCAGCGATCGAGTACATCGCAGAGCACTTCCTGACCGAGATAGATCCGGGCCAGGGTGACGTCGACGCGTGCGACGATCGCGATCGCCCGCTCAGCGGCATCGGTGACTGCCGCGAAGCTGTCAACGGCACTCACCTCCAGGGGAAGTTCGGTGCTGCCGATACCCGCAAGCTCGGTGGCGAGCACCAGAAGATCGGGTCCTGATGGCAGAGGAGGCAGGGCGAAGCTGATGGTGACCGGCACCGTGATGTCGGGGTCGGGCTCGCCCTCTTCGCCCACCCGGATGACTTCGTCCTCGAACCGGATCAGGGTGCGAGGATCGATTTCCAGCGCAAGATGCATGTCGAGAGGGCCATCACAGGCCCGATCGGGGTGGAGGTCCACTTCCCAAGTCTGCCGATTGGTGTAGGTCTCGATGAAGTGGCGCTCGTCGTGGACATGGAACCCGTGCTCGGCAACATGGTCCTTGAGATCAGCGACAAAGCCCTGAAGATCAATCACTGCCATTGGCTACAGCCTGCCATCATTTTGACCGAGAGCGTCGCGAGATGGCACGGGTCCATGGTTTATGTCGTGAGACATGGTTCACTGCCGCGGTGGACGACTCCGAGCTCCTCACCGTGTTGCACGCCGCGGTCGATGCCGTGGTGGCAGCGTTCGACGGCCACGACGACTGGGGTCTGTCTGGCGAGCGGGAGGGCCAGTACGCCAGTGATCTGGTGGCCGATGACGCGGCGCTGGAGGTCCTTACCGGTGCCGGTCTTCGCGTTCTGAGCGAGGAGAGTGGGCTCAGCCCGGGCCGCGGGATGGTGGCAGTTCTCGACCCGCTCGACGGATCCACCAATGCATCGCGCCCCCTGCCCTGGTACGCCACCAGCATTTGTGCGGTCGATGACACTGGCCCTCGCGCATCGGTGGTCCACGATCATTCTGCGAACGTTCGCCACGATGCCATACGAGGCGGCGGTGCGAGGGTCGATGGCGCGCTGTTGGCGCGCCGCGAGAGCGTGGAGCTCGGTGACGCTCTGGTTGCAGTCAACGGTCTGCCTCCCCGCAACCCCGGCTGGGGACAGTTCCGCTGTTACGGGGCCGCTGCGCTCGACCTATGCGCGGTTGCCGACGGCAGGTTCGACGCCTTCGTCGACTACGACCATGATGCTCTTGGCGCGTGGGACTACCTCGGTGGTCTGCTCGTGTGCCGCGAGGCGGGCGTGGATGTGGTTGATGCCACGGGTCGCGATCTCGTCACCCTCGACCATCGGGACCGGCGCACTCCTGTGGCGGCGCCGGGCGCACTCCTAGCCCCCTTGCTGCGAGCACGTCAGGAGGCCGACCAATGACTCAACAATCGACCACCGGCTTGAGAGCCGTGCTCCACCGCTCCGTCTTGCGAGTGTTCGGTCATTTCCCCAAGCCGGCGCGCCGCTTCATCGTGCGGATTATCACTCCGAGCTGGACGGCCGGCGCGGTCGGGATCATCGAACGCGATGACGGGCGCTGGCTGCTGGTTAGGCCCGTTTACCGCAAGGCATGGGCGGTGCCGGGTGGGCTCATGAATCGAGGCGAGAGGCCGGAGCAGACTGTTCGTCGGGAACTCTCAGAGGAGCTTGGCATCGAGGTGGAGCTCACCGGCGAGCCCTGGGTGATCTACGACAGTGATCTACGCCGGCTCGATGCGGTCTTCCGTGGCCGTCTGAGGGAGGGGACCGATCCGGACACCATCGAGATCTGCACGCCGGAGCTGCTCGCCGTGGGCTGGTTCGACCCGGATGATCCGCCCCAACTCGAAGAAGAGGCCCGCGATGTGGTGCTGCTCAGCCAACGCGTTCGCGAGGGCGGCGATCGGATACTTCTTCGCTAGGTGACCCTTCGGGTGGCGCTCGGCGCGCTACCTTCGTCGCCCATGACAAATCAGACAGGAAATGGCCGCATGCGGGCGGTCGGCCTGTCAATCGTCCTAGCCATCGGTGCATTGCTGCTTACGACTTCGCCGGCATCTGCCGACCTGGTCGATGAGTACCAGCCTGGCCCATGCATCACCAACGCGATCGTGAGCACACCATTTGTGGATGTGGTTCAGAGCCGCTTCTACACGAATGCGGTGGGCTGGGCTTACCTCAATGAGGTCACCCGGGGCACCGATGCCAACCACTTCTCACCCGATGATCCGGTCAGCCGCGGCCAGTTCGCCACACTCTTGCATCGGATGATGTGCGAGCCGACCCCGGCAGCAACCGCGCTGTTCGCCGATCTCGTGGCGGGCGCCTTCTACCGCACCGCCGTCGATTGGCTGTGGGGTGAGTCGCTCACAACGGGCAAGACGGCCACGCAGTACGGGCCCGACGACAGCCTCACCCGAGGCGAACTGGCAACCTTCCTGCACCGCTTGGTCGGTGAGCCGACCGGTGCTCCGGCGAGCGGGTTCGCCGATGTCGCCGCTCTGGCGTTCTATGCCGATGCCGTCGACTGGCTGTTCTGGCGGGACTTGACCACCGGGACAGGCCTCACCACCTACTCGCCAGAGCGTGTGGTCACCCGAGCCGAAGTGGTTACCTTCCTCTACCGGCTCAACATCAAGTCGGTCGGCCTGATCGACCCCGCCGACATAGATCTCGGGTTCAGCACCGTTCTCAGCGGACTCGTCGACCCGGTGGCTGCTACCACCGATCCCATCACCGGAGCGGTCTACATCGCGCAGCGGAAGGGAGAACTGCTGAGGGTGCCGGCCAAGGCCGACGGCACGCCGGATTGGACTGTCGGCGCCACCGAGGTGCTCGACATCAGCGCGTCGGTCCTCTCGGGCGGCGAGCGGGGTTTGCTCGGTGTCGCGGTGTCCCCTGACGGGTCAAATATCTATCTCTCGTTCACGGCGCACCCGCTCAGCAGCGATGCCAGCCACAGCGTCATCTGGGAGTACACCTTGAGCGGTGGTCTACCGGTGGGTATGCCCGATGAGTTGCTCCGAATTCCTCAGTTCGAGACCAATCACAACGGCGGCAACGTGGTCTTCGGACCCGACGGCTTCCTCTATGCCACCTTCGGCGATGGTGGGGGAGGGGGCGACCCCGAGGAGAACGGGCAGAACACATCGACCCTTCTCGGTTCCATCATTCGTATCGATCCCACCGCCGGGTCGGGTTACACGATCCCCGCCACCAACCCCTTCGTGGGGGTAGCAGGCGCAGATGAGATCTACCTCTACGGCGTGCGAAACCCCTGGAAGTTCTCCTTCGATCGAGACACTGGTGATCTCTGGGTGGCCGACGTCGGCCAGAACGCTCGCGAGGAGATCAACCGACTTACCGCTGCGTCCGGTGGCGGTCTCGGTGCGAATCTCGGCTGGAACACCTACGAAGGAACGTTGCGCTTCGACAATGGCGACCCCGAGATCCCCGATCGGGTAGGCCCGGTCTACGAGTACCAGAACGGTGGTCCAGAGGGCAGGTCGATCACCGGCGGATACGTCTACCGCGGCACCGAGATCGTCGGGTTGAACGGCACCTACCTGTGGGCAGACTTCGTGGAGCCCGCGCTGAGAGGATTCAACGACACCTTCGGTAGCGGACCCATCCAATACGGAGTGGATGTGCCCGGTGCCACCGTGGCGAGTTTTCTAGAGGACCGAACCGGCGAGATCTATGCGATATCGCTGAGCGGGACGATCTCCAAAATCGTTGAGGTCGGAGGCTGACTCAGTCGCTAGCCTCTACGTCTCGGGGCGTTTAGCTCAGCTGGCTAGAGCACCTCCCTTACAAGGAGGGGGTCGGGGGTTCGAGTCCCTCAACGCCCACT
>CAXMSE010000108.1:0-18874 GCA_964196195.1 uncultured Gammaproteobacteria bacterium
GTGCGGGAGTTGAGTGGTCGGGCTGAGAGGATTTGAACCTCCGACCTTCGGTCCCCCAGACCGACGCGCTAACCAAGCTGCGCCACAGCCCGTGAGCAAGGGATCGTACCGCTGCACTCCCCCGCTCCCACCCGGATTTCTGAGCGCTTACGCGCGCATAACGCGCGCACGCGCTCAGAAAAGCAGGAGGATTCCTTGGGCGAGTCGCCAGAGCAGATAGACGCCCGCTACCCCTACCCCAACCCAGAAATGCCAGGGTGTCTTCGGGGGTGCGTGATCCACTCCCGGCGTTCCTTCGAGCACCGAACCACAATCAGGGCACGAGCCGTCGGCGCCGACCGATGGCGGCGTCCAGTTCTTCTCGCATGACTCGCACCACGGCATGAGCGTGCAGGTTAGGCCCGGAGACAGGCTCAGTCGCGCCGGATCGCCATGATGGCGGTGTCGTCGTCGATGACACCTCCGGCATGATCCTTGGCCGCATCGATGAGTGCCTTGCACAAAACGTCGGGAGGAGCGTTGAGCTCGCGTTCTGCGGTCTTCACGATGCGGTCCTCGCCGAACTGGGATCCCCCGCCGCGGGCCTCGGAGAGGCCGTCGGTGTACATCACCACCAGGTCGCCACTCTCCATCGGGATCTCGCGGGAGAAATAGTGAGCCTTGGGGTCGAGCATGAGCAGGGGACCGGTGGACCTCAAGGGCACAACACCATCCTCCTGGAACAGGAAGAAAGGCGGATGCCCGGCAGATGCGTAGCGGAGGGTGCCCGCTTCGGTGTCGAACACGATCACCGCTGCGGATATGAACTCCTCGTCGCGATCGCCGGCCGCGAGCTGAGCATTGAGCTCCTCGAACGCCTGGGCGGGATCGCGGAACTGGCGCAGGAAAACACGCAGGAGGTACTTGGCCTGAAATGCCGTGATCGATGACTCGATGCCATGGCCCGCGACATCACCGATGACAGCGGCGACCCGTGTGGGCCCGACTCGGTGAACATCGAAGAAGTCGCCCGCCATGAGACCCGAACCGGCCTGATACACGCGGCCGATCTCGAAACCGCTGAAGTCGGGGACCTGCTCGGGCGCGAGCCGAGCGGCCCAGGCCTTGGGTGCAAGTTGTTCCTGTTCGAGCGCTTCGCCGGCGCGACGCTCGAGGTCGTAGCGGTTGCGGGCCATTCGAGCCTCCCGCACCGATAAACGTGCCCACCAGAGCGACGCCGCGGCGGGTATGACCATCACGCCGAAGACGGCCATAATCTCGGGATCGTCGACGTACGCGGCAGCAGCCGCAGCGGGCGCCAACAGGGCGTAGACGATGACCGCGTGAGCTTCCTTGCGGTATGACGCGAAAGCGAGGGAATGGGCCTCGACGTCGACGCTGAGATCAGATCCGATCAGGCGCACGACTCTGAAGCGCAGGCGGGCCGACCGGACAGAGACGATCGCGGCCAAGAAGCAGATAGCTGCCACAGAGGTCAGGATTATTGTTGTCACCGGTTCTCCTCGGAGAGGTCGGTTGTCGAATGGTACCCGTACGTGATGACGAGGGTGAGGTCAGCGTCAGTCGCCGCGGCGGCGTACCCGCAGTTTGATCGGTGTGGATCCAAGATCGAAAGCCTCTCTCAACGATCGCTCGAGATACCTCAGATAGGTCTTCGGCATATCGCGGTTGCTGAACAAGGTAAACGTCGGCGGATCGGTCGCGCCCTGGGTTGCGTAGAGCACTCGGGCACCGTGAGGAGCGGGCTGGGCGAGCTGGGCGGCACGGATCGCCTTGTTGACAGCTCGAGTGGGGATGCGGGTTCGATAGTCGCCCACCGCCTCCTGAAGCGATGGCCACAGGCGCGACACGCCCTTGCCGCTGAGCGCCGAGATCCGCAGCACAGCGGGATCGCCGAGGAAGGAAAGCTTGCGCTCGACCGCGATCGCTATCTTCTTTCGTGCCTCGGTGTCAAGCAGCTCCCACTTGTTGAGGAGGATCACGATCGGGCAGCCGGCCGCATCGACCCGTTCGGCCAAGCGCTGGTCCTGGTGGGTGATCCCCACCGTCGAGTCGATCACCAGCAGGGCCACATCGGAGCCGTCGACCGCCTTCAGCGCCCTGACCAATGAGTAGTACTCGGTGTCCTCATCGATCCGGGCCTTGCGCCGCATCCCTGCGGTGTCGACGAACCTGATGGGGCCATGCTCGGTCTCTACGAGAGTGTCGATCGCGTCGCGGGTGGTACCGGGCTGGTCGTGGACCACAGCCCTCTCCTCGCCGATCAGGCGATTGAAGAGTGTGGACTTTCCGACATTTGGACGTCCCACCAGAGCGACCGAGAAGAGATTCGTGTCGTCGGAGGCCGGTGCCTCCGGCTCATCGTCTGATCCCTCGGGAAGAAGGCTGATCAGGGCGTCGAGGAGATCGCCGGTGCCCTTGCCGTGGAGCGCGCTCACCGGGTAGGGGTCGCCCAGGCCCAGGCCCATGAACTCCCATATGCCGACCTCGTGACTCTTGTCGTCGACCTTGTTGGCCACCACCAGCACCGGCGTCTCGGTGCGGCGGAGAACGAGAGCGACGCGTTCATCCTCAGGGGTGACGCCAACGGTGGTGTCGACAACCAGCAAGACGACATGAGCGTCGGCCATCGCCTGCTCGGACTGGGCACTCACCTTGTCGGCGAGCGAATCACCTCCGGCCATCCAACCGCCGGTGTCGACCAGGGTGAAGTTGTGGCCGAGCCACTCCGCATCGACGGTCTTTCGGTCGCGGGTGACCCCGGGCCGTTCTTCCACGATCGCCTCGCGGCGACCGAGAATGCGGTTGACCAGGGTGGACTTGCCCACATTGGGCCGCCCAACGATTGCTACCACGGGTAGACCACTCATCGTGCCAATGCCTCTCGAAGAGCACCACCGTCGGTAGAGATCACCTCGACTGGACGGGGAAGGTCGCCGACGGCGGTGCCATCGAGGAACACTCCTCGGCTCAGGCATACATCCGGCAGCAGGTAGCGATGACCTTCGGGCTGGGTGCTCAACACCCGTGCGATGTCTTCTCCGACCATGAGTCCGGTCACACCGATGTTGCCGCCGAAATATTCGTTGGGAACTGTGATCACCCGGGCATCGGATCGACCGGTGGATGCCACCAGCGGCTCGACGATCGGAGCGCCGAGGGAGCCGCTGAGCACAGCAACCGGGGCATCGCGCCGCGGGCCGACCATCACCGAAACCGGAGCGGCCGTGCCCGGGGCCACCACCTCGGCAGGGGATCCGGTGCGAGGAGCGCGGTAGCCGTCGGCCGGCGCACCGTCGACCCATGCGAAGAACCCGGCTCTTGGGCCCGTGGGTTCGGAAGACGAACGATCGGCGAATTCAAGTTCGAGGGTGCGGGCCATTCCAATGCCGTCCTCATGCATCGGGAACCCCTCATAGGTGATCGATTCGGGGAATGGCCGCTCGGCCATCAGGTAGTACTCGTCGGCTGCGAACACGAGTCGACGGCCGATCGCGGCCATGAATGTCTCCTGCCATTCAGCGACGATCTCGACCACCCGTTGGGCTTCGCCGACACTGTGGACCCGCATGCGTGGCTCGGTCGAGAACTTGGAGATGCCGAGAGGGACCACACAGATGCTCGCCAACTCAGGGAAACGTTCGAGCACGCCGGCGAGGGTGTCGTCGAGTACGTCGCCGTCGTTGACTCCCGGGCATACGACGACCTGGCCGTGTACCTCGATGTCGTGGTCGAGCAGGGCCCGGAGCCAGCGCAATGACACGGCCCCGCGACGATTCTTCAAGATGTCGGCTCGAGTTTCGGGATCGGTTGCGTGAATCGACACGTGGAGCGGCGACAGCCGTTCGGTGATGACCCGTTCAAGGTCGAGTTCGGTGAAGCGCGTGAGGGTGGTGAAGTTTCCGTAGAGGAACGACAGGCGGTAGTCGTCATCCTTGAGATAGAGCGAGCGTCGCATTCCCTTTGGGAGCTGGTGGATGAAGCAGAACTCGCAGTGGTTGTCGCACGTCTGCACCTTGTCGAACACTGCGGCGTGAACCTCGGCCCCGAGAGGCTCGCCCTCGCGCTTGGTGACGACCAGGTCGAACCGGTGGTCGTCTCTGGAGACGACGAGATCGATCTCGGGCTCGTCGGTGAGGAGCTTCCACCGGATCACATCGCGGGGAACCTCGCCCGCGATGGTGAAGATCTCGTCGCCGGCCCGGAGGCCGGCCCGTTCGGCGGGAGACTCAGGCTCGACCGCCACGACACGAGGAATGGACACCTCAAGAGGCTATCGGCGCCCACTCCGCGGCGGCTCTTTCATCAAATTGGTTGCGGTTCGAGAGTTTTCATGTTATTTCATACCTTGTGCATATGCTTCAAGACGTTCGAGAGCCATGACCGGAGTGACCGTCTCCAACCTGGATGGTCGGATCCTCGCGGTGAAACAGTCCGCCGACCACCCCGATGCCGAGGCTCGACTCCGCACAGAGGCGGAGCTTCTCACTCGCCTCGACCATCCCGGGGTGGTGCAGTTGGTGGAGCTCGACGAGGGCCCGCCCGTACGCCTTCTCACCGCCTTCGTGGGCCCCGATTCATGGGCACGACAGGCTCCGGCAGAACCGGCGGCGATGATCGTGGGCCTGGCCAAGGTGGCATCGATAGTCGCCGACCTGCACGATCTGGGCCTGGCCCACGGTGCCATCCGCGCCGAGCACGTGCTGGTCGGTGGCGACGGTCGGCCCGTCCTCTGCGGACTCGCCGATGCGAGCACCGATTCAGAAGATGCCCTGAACGACGACTGTGTCGCCCTCGGTGAGCTGATCAGGAGTCTCGAGGCCGAGAACCCCGATGCTGGCCTCGGTGAGCTCGAGGCCGTGGCTCGCCGCCTCGAGACCGGTGGAGGCGCGCGCGCCGCCACCCACCAGCTCGATGCCCTCAGTGGCCCGGGCTCCGTTCCGGCCGGCCCGACCTCCCGTCGTAGCCACAGGAATCTCGCCCTCGTCGCACTCGCAGTCTTGGCGGTAACCGCGGCCGTCGCCCTCCGCATGGCCAACTCCGACCAGCCGGCGGCGGGCGCAGGTGCCGTGCCGGAGGCGCCAGTCATCGACGGCGCGGTCCCCTTGCTTTCGGTGCCGCCGGGTCCAGCCCCTGAAACGATCCCGCCACTCCCTGATCCGTCGGCGCCATCAGTAGGCCTCGACGCACCCGTGCTGGTGCATCAGGGCAGGCGGTATGGCGTTGGCGCACCGGGCGACCTGACAGTCATCGGGGATTGGACCTGTGCTGGTCTCTCAACGCCGGCCCTCCTGCGACCCAGCACCGGGGAGGTGGCTGTCTTCGCCTCATGGCCCATCCCGGAAACGGCTGTGGATGCCACCTTCCTCGTAATAGTCGCCGGCGCAGAAAGTCTCGAGGTGGACTCCCGCACCGACTGCGACCTCCTCCGAGCACGCACCCCTACCGGGTCTCAAATCATCACACCGGAATTCCCATGACCCTGAAATTGCTTGTTCGATCGATCACACTCCTCATCGCAGCGATGGCCGGCATGGCCGCGATCCTCTTCGTCCCCGGCTTCACTCATCCGTCAGGGGCACAACCGGGCACTCTCATCGACTGGTGGGAGAGCGTCGGCACCCCCTCGGCCACCATCGCCCTGCTACGCAGCGTGATGCTCGCGGTGCTGGGCTATGTGGTGGTGGTAGCGCTCTTGGTAACGGCAGCATCCATCGCATCGCTCGGTGCCCGTCCTCTGTCGCTTCCCCGGCTCGCACCACCGACCCTTCGGCGCTACCTGGCCGGCGGAGGCATCATCGTTGCCGCATTGTCCCCATCCCCACTTCGGGCCCAGGAAGGGATCCCCATCTCTCTGGTCGACCTCGGTCCCGCCCACGCAGCCACCACCACCGACGTCGGGGCGGCGATCATCGCGGTTGATCTCGGGCCGGCGCTCGATTCGGATAACACTCTGCCCTCCGCTGCGTTCGCGACACAGGAAATCGAGATTTCACCCGTCGCGGAACCAATCAAAAGCGTCTGGGTGGTGAGCCGCGGAGACCACCTGTGGTCGATCGCAGCCGACACGGTTTTGGATCACAGGAGCAACGCGTCTGACCAGGAGATCGCCAGCTACTGGCGACGACTCATCAGCACCAATCACGACGCGGTGGGGTCCGACCCCGACCTGATCAACCCCGGTCAGCAGATCATGCTGCCGCCGCTGTGATTCAGGGCTGGAAGCTGAGGCCGAGCGAGTCGAGCCGCGGACCGGCGCCGTCGACACCGGTGCCGAGAATCGCAGCCAGGGCCTGGAGATCATTCGAGCGGATGGTGAGCACCCGTCCGTTGAAGTCCTGGCGCTGGACCTGGATCATCGTGAGGTAGCGGTTGAGCATTCCCGCTTCGGGCCCCGAAAGAGCCTCGAGCCGGGTGAGGTCGATGGTGATCGGATCGCTCTCGCGCCGACCCGACGCATCGGTGAGATCGATTACCGACTCGCCGCTGGTGGTCAAGCCGAAACTCGGGCCCGCGTCGGTGGGGAGGAGCTGGTCGACAGGCACGTTGTAGAAGCGGGCGAGGCGCTGGAGACGCGGCACCGAGATGGCGCGCTCACCTCGCTCGTATGCCCCGAGTACGGAGGCCTTGAACTCCTGCGTCGAGGCAGCCTCGACCTCCTGCAGCGACAGACGTTTCTGTCGACGGATGGAACGCAGTCGTTCCCCCACGCGTTTGCTGTAATCCTGTGTCATGTTCAAATCCGACACTCGTCTACACCCTTTTTCCGGAAATCCGTGTGAAAGCCGCCCCACGTTCAGCGATGGTTTGGCTACGCACCGTGAGATCACACTCTAGGCCAGATTACCTACAACCGGCAATGATGGCGACTAGATCAGGTTCTCGCGGTGAGCGGCCAACAGAGTAGCAGCCGCAAGTGCGGCAGTCTCTGATCGTAGGACAGGGCCTCCCAGCCCAACTCGTGGCAGTCCACACGCGCTCTCGGCGTCGCTCCATCCACCTTCGGGTCCAACGAGCACCAACGGTGCGTGCAGAGTCACCGGAGAGCCACCACGCTCAGCCATCGCTGCGCCGTCCAGAGCGGTAATCTCGTCGAAGGAAACCGGATCATGCACAACAGGCAACCAGGCCCTTCGACACTGCATCACCGCCTCCCTCGCCACTCGCCGCATTTTCTCACTGTTGCGGCCGGCCTTGGCAAGATCCCACCGCACCACCGATCGCTCCGCGGTAAAGGGGCGGATATCGTCGATGCCCAGTTCCACCAACTTCTGCACGACGAATTCCGGTCGACCACCCTTTATCAGGGCGAATCCCACCCCCAAGCGGACAGCTGGTTCGGCCACCACGAACGTGGCGCCGGTCGGCTCGGGCTCTCCGGTCGACCAGATGCACTCTCGCCATCGGCCTGCTCCGTCGCCGACGGTGAGCTGGTCGCCCACGCGTAGTCGCAGGGCGCGCTCGAGATGATGGCGATCGTCGTCACTCAGCCTCGGGGCGGCTACGTCGTCGACCAGAGCGTGGGGGCCGTGCGATCCGTCGGGGGGCGGATCACCGATGTTCACGAGAATGCAGACCTGATCTTCGAGAACAAACCCTGGCCCGGCTCAGCGACAGCCTCACCGCGCATTTCAGCGAGCTGTCGGAGCAGCACTTCCTGCTCGTCGTCGAGGGAGTCGGGCACGTCGATGACCACCCTGACCCTGAGGTCGCCTCGTCCACGGCCTCTCACGTGAGGCACGCCCCGGCCGCGTATTCTGAACACGGTGCCTGATTCGGTGCCCGCGGGAATCACGAGATCCTCAGACCCGTCGAGGGTCTCATAGGGGATGTGGGCGCCAAGCGTTGCCTGGGTGAACGGCACGTAGAGGTCGTGGATCAGATCATCACCGTCGCGGTGGAACACCAGATGGGGACGGACGCGGATGTGGACGTACAGATCACCGTTGGCACCACCTCGTGGCCCCGCGGCACCTCGTCCGGAAAGGCGCAGCGTCGAGCCGTCGTCGACGCCGGGTGGCACTTCCACTGCGTAGGTGCGCTGATCGATGGTTCGACCCTGGGCATCGCAGGTAGGACATGGGGTGTCGATCACATGACCGAGGCCACCACACCGCCCGCAGGCGCTGGCGGTGACCATCTGGCCGAGGACCGACTGGCGGACTCGGCGCACCTGGCCCGAGCCGCCGCATTCATCACAGGTGGACGGTGAGGTGCCTGCCTCCGCGCCGGAGCCATCGCAATCCTCACAGCGAACCGCGGTGCGGACGGTGACCTCGTGGTCGCCGCCGAAAACGACCTCCTCGAGGTCGAGATCGACATTGGCTTCGAGATCTTCGCCGCGAGGCGGACCGGACCGAGCCTGTCCTCCCCCACCACCGAATGCCGAGCCACCACCGAAGAAGGCTTCGAAGATGTCGCCAAGACCGCCCCCGCCGCCGCCGAAGGGATCTCCCGCGCCGGGAGAATCGGTGCCGAAGCGGTCGTAGCGCGACCTACGATCGGGGTCCGACAGGACCTCGTAGGCCGCCGCGATCTCCTTGAACCGCGTCTCGGCCTGATCGTCGTCGGGGTTGAGATCGGGATGATGGATGCGGGCGAGCTTTTTGTAGGCCCGCTTCACTTCTTCGTCGGTGGCATCGCGCGCCACACCGAGGGTCTCGTAAAGATCTGTTGACATCAGCCTTCGCCCAGTGCCCGTTCGAGCCTGCGACTCACGACGGCAACCGCCGAGAGCGCTTGTGAATAATCCATGCGGGTGGGGCCGAGCACACCGATCGTGCCCGTTGGCTCACCGTCGACGAGGTAGGGCGCAACCACGAGCGAGCATTCCGCCAGCGGCTCCACCCCTGTCTCTTCACCGATGACGACTCGCATTCCCCGGTCGAGCACATCGCGGATGAGCGACACCACCACGATCTGTTGTTCGAGGATGGTGAGGACATCGCGGACCTGCTCGACCGCTTCGAACGCCCCTGCCATTCGCGACGCTCCCCCAACGTAAAGCTCGGCCTTACGCCCCGCGGCACCGAGAGCATCGACCGCGGCCTGGAGCAGAGGGTCGTCGCCGACTCCGTCGACTCCAGACGCCAACTCGGCGAGGGTGCGACCCTCGACTGCGATCACCAGGCGACGACCGGCATCGGCCACGATTTCATGAGTGAGCTCGGTGACCACCTCGACGGTGCGCTTCTCCACGACACCGTTGGAAAGAACCGCCACCACCATCGCGATATGGCTCGAAAGGTCGATGAGCTGGGCCGACCGGATCGTGGCCTGTTCGGCCGATGGTCCCACCACCACCGCCGTCCAGTCGGTGAGGGCGACCAGGAGGTCGGAAGTGCGGCTCAGCATCGACTCGAGCTCGCCATGGGCCCCGGCGAAGAAGTTGCCGACATCGCCCTGGTCGATCGCCTCGAGGGAGGGCTCTTCGCTACGCAGGAGATCCACGAAGAACCGATAGCCCTTGTCGGTGGGGATGCGGCCCGCACTGGTGTGGGGCTGGGCGAGATAGCCCGCGTCTTCGAGCGCCACCATCTCGTTGCGGATCGTCGCCGACGAAACATCGACGCCGGTGGAATCGGCGATTCGTCCTGATCCGACCGGCTGAGCCGTGGCGATGTACTCCTCGACAACAGCCGAGAGAATCGTGGCCTTGCGGTCGTCGAGCATCAGCTGAGCCTATCGGCGCCGATCCCGGCGATGAGAGCGCAGAGGCAGAGCCGAGCAATCCAACATCAGTCGTCGAGCTGGAGGGCGCTGATGAATGCCTCCTGGGGTATCTCGACCCGCCCGATCGACTTCATCCGCTTCTTGCCCTCTTTCTGCTTCTTGAGCAGCTTGTTCTTTCGGGTGACGTCACCGCCGTAGAGCTTCGCGGTGACGTCCTTGCGGTAGGCCTTCACGGTGGTGCGGGCGATGGTCTTGCCGCCGATCGCAGCCTGGATCGGGACCTCGAAGTTTTGCCTGGGGATGAGTTCCTTGAGCTTCTCAGCCATCTTGCGGCCGTAGTCGAAGGCCTTGTCCTTGTGCACGATCGTGCTGAATGCATCGACCGGTTCGCCGTGCAGCAACACATCCACCCTCACCAGGGCGTCGACCTCGTAGCCACCGGCCTCGTAGTCGAGACTCGCATAGCCCTGGGTACGGCTTTTGAGCTGGTCGAAGAAGTCGATGACCACCTCCGCGAGAGGCAGGCGATAGTGGATCTCCACCCGCTCCGGGGACAGATAATCCATCTTCACCAGTTCCCCTCGCCGGGTCTGGCACAGATCCATCACCGTTCCGGTGTAGTCGGTGGGAGTGACCACACTCGCGTTCAGATAGGGCTCGGCGATGCTGACGATCTCGGCTGCCGGCGGGAGCTCGGAGGGGTTGGACACCACCTGTTCGGAATTGTCGCTCGTGGTGATGTGGTACTCCACCGAAGGGGCCGTGGAGATGAGCGAAAGTCCGAACTCGCGCTCGAGACGCTCCCTCACGATCTCCATGTGGAGCAGGCCGAGGAATCCACACCGGAACCCAAATCCCAACGCGCCGGAGGTTTCGGGTTCGTAGGTGAAGCTCGAGTCGTTGAGCCTGAGCTTTTCGAGGGCCTCGCGGAGGTCGGAGTATTCGTCGCCGTCGATCGGATAGAGCCCCGAGAACACCATCGGCTTCGGTTCCTTGTAGCCAGCGAGGACCGAATCAGCGGGACGCCTATCGAGCGTCACCGTCTCACCGGATCGAGCTTCTCCCACATCCTTGATACCGGCGATCAGATAGCCGGTTTCACCGCTGCCGAGTTGGTCGACGGGGAGGCTGTCTGGCGTGCGCACTCCGATCTCGTCGACATCGTGGGTGGTGCCGGCGTGGAGGAAGCGGAGCTTGGCTTTGGCCGGCAGGACACCATTGACCACCCGGATCGACGACACGACGCCGCGATACTGGTCGAAGTGGGAATCGAAGATGAGCGCTTGAAGAGGAGCGTCGGCATCACCGATGGGCGGTGGGGTGGACGTGATGACCGCATCGAGAAGCTCCGCGACGCCGTCACCGGTCTTGGCCGATATGCGCAGGATCTCCTCGGCGGGGATCCCGAGCACGTTCTCGATCTCGGCGGCATAACGATCGGGCTCCGCGGCGGGCAGATCGATCTTGTTGAGGCAAGCGACGATTTCGAGATCGTTCTCCATCGCCAGGTAGCAGTTTGCGAGGGTCTGGGCCTCGATCCCCTGGGCGGCATCGACCACGAGGATCACGCTCTCGCAGGCAGCCAACGAGCGGCTCACCTCGTAGCCGAAGTCGACGTGACCAGGTGTGTCGATCAGATTGATCACGTGGTTGTCCCACTCGAGCCGCACCGACTGGAGCTTGATGGTGATGCCCCGTTCACGCTCGAGATCCATGGAATCGAGGTACTGGTCGCGCATGTCGCGCACGTCGACAGCGCCGGTGAGCTCCAGCATGCGATCGGCGAGAGTGGACTTGCCGTGATCGATGTGGGCGATGATCGAGGTGTTGCGGATCCGCTCAATGTCCATTTCGCGGTTGACGTTACCGACCTTCGGGTGCGATCCGTGGCTGGGTGGCGGTAGCATTCTGGGTCGGCCGTACGGGCCGTTCGTTCGCTCATCAGTAGGTAAACGTGGCCAACATCAAGTCGCAGATCAAGCGCAATCGTCAAAACGAGAAGCGCAACCTCGCCAACCGCAAGGTTCGGTCCGAGATTCACACCCGCACCAAGAGCGCGGTTGCCGCCCTCGATGAGGGCGACGACACTGCGGAAGAAGCGGTGAAGGAAGCAATCAAGCGCCTAGACAAGGCCGCCCAGAAGGGCGTGATGCACAAGAAGAAGGCTGCTCGCAAGAAGAGCCAGCTGGCCAAGCGTCTCGCCCAGCAGGGCTAGTCGGTCAGCGCTGGCCGCTGAGGCGGGCCAGGCGAGCAACCAACACTTCCACCACCAGCTCCGGTGGCCAGTCCTTTGTGCCTCGTAGCGACAAGTCGGCGTCGGCGAGTAACTCGATGGCCTGGCTGAGTCTTTCGGTTCCCAGCTTTCGTCCCTGTTGCATGGCCTTCTTGGCCGGAAACGGCGAACCCTTGATGCCGAGGATCGCCGCGGCAGCCTTTTCGTCGCGTGCGCCGGCGCCATCGAGACGAAGCATGTTGGAGTAGCGGCGATGGAGCACGGCCAGTAGGCGAAATGCCGCGCCGGTGCGTTCGGTCGGCGAGCCCGACGAAGGCACGAGACGGGGCAGGATCGCCAGAGCGCCGGCCACATCGCCCTTGTCGATGGCATCGTCGAGCGCCCATGGGACCGTTGACCCCTTCTCACCGCCGAACGTCGCCACGTCGTCGAGGGAAACCGTTGCCCCGCTTCCGAGAGCTCCTTCGAGGGTTCGCACCAGGCCGATCACGCGGCTTCGATCCTCGCCCAGAAGTTCGTCGATAGCGGAGATCGCAGCCCGGTCGAAGTGAAGCGTGGACTCCTCCAGCTGATCACGTAGCCAGTCGGCCGCCGCCTTTCCTTTCAGGGCAGCAGTGCGCACTATCCCTGCCCCCGCCATCTCGGCGGTTTCCTTGAGCTGCTTCGGGAGGGTCGGCATTCGGTCGACCTTCGGCTCCACGCCACGTTCCCAGACAAGAACGAGGTCGGTGGTGTCGAGCGGCTCGCCGAGCAGGGCGACAATGGCCGCGTAATCGTCTTTCTTGGAGAAGCGGCTCAGGTGGCGGCCGACCACAACCCTTCGATCGGTGAGAAACGGCGGCGTGCGAGCGGCGTCGAGCAAGCGGGCGGGATCCCAACGGCCATCATCGTTGCGGTAGTCGACCTCGGTCAGCAGCTCGAGCATGAGGCCGCGGTCGCCTTCGCCGATGAGCTCTCCGACCTCACGGGAAACGGCCTCACCGACGAGGATCGGATCGTCGCCGATGATCAGACGGATGGTCATGGTGTCAGCTTCGCCCATCGCGCGGCACCGCGCTCGAGTTGCATCGGCGGCGACCCTACCCGCCTGACAGGTTCATCGACGCAGGCGGGGCCCGGCTCATCGTGATCTCGATGCCAGGATCCACGCCGGCGACGGTCACCACCACGAGACCGAGGGTGATTCTGTCGCCGCCACGCACTGTCTTCGCCCCTGGCACGCGGTGGAGGGGAGGTGCCACGATCAACAGATTCTCGAATCGTTCGGCGAGCGCCACCACGGCAAGGGCGTCGCCAGCGTCGCCGTCGACGGCAACGACGAGGTCGGGCCGTCCCGCGCCCGCGACGCGGAGTGTCTCGAGCACCGACCGCGGAGATCCAGGGTCGGTGAGCACCACCACCGAGTGCCCATCCAAGCGCCTCAGCTCGACCCCTTGCTCGAGGGCGGTGACACCGGAGGGGGGCTGAGGTGCCGAAGCGATCGACACCACACATACGAGGATCGTGGCGACAGCCGCTGCCACCCGGACAGGCCTGGACCCGGTCACGACTGCGACGGCCGCGATCACGACGATGGTCAATGCCGTGGGGGCCAGTGTTGCCTGCGGCCCGCGGGCGGCGGCAGCCGCAACTCCGCGAATCCACCACAGCATCACCCCGGTGGGCGCGTGGATGAGGGTGGCGGGCCAGCCACCGAAGAAGCCGGCGACGAGGCCCCCCGTGAACCCCCACATCATCACCGGCCCCGCCACCGGCCCCGCCAGCAGGTTGGCGGGGAGGCTGGCAAGAGGCATCGGTCCGAAGGTGACGACCAAAAGGGGCGATACGGCCAGCTGGGCGGCGACGGTGGTGGCAAACGAGATACGGAACCACATCGGCCCGGCCACCTTCGCCGCGAGAGGCTTGGAGAACCACACGATGCCAGCAGTAGCGGCGGCCGAAAGCTGGAACGCGAGCACGTGGATCAGGAAAGGATCGACCAGAAGGAGGCCCGCGATCGCCCAGGACAGGGCCCGTCGACCATCCACGGGCGTGCCGAGTGCACCTGCCCCGATCCCCACTCCCGCCATCGCGACCGCTCGGAGAACGGATGGCTCGAATCGAGTCAACACCGCAAACATCGCGAGCACGGCCAGCAGTACGACCATCCGCTGTCCGGGTCTCAGCGCCGCGACGAGAGGAGCCACCACCGCGAGGACAAAAGCGACGTTTTGGCCGGAGACGACGAGCAGGTGGCCCAGGCCTGCCGCTCGGAAGTCGTCGGCGGTCGCCGCTGTCTGGGCTCGATCGTCGCCGATCACCATGCCCAGAAACACGGCGCGGGCCGGACGGTCGAGCGCATCGGCTCCACCGCTGAGCGTGCGCCTGATCATGTTGGCAAGCGCCGCTACCGGGGAGCCAGGGGCGCGATTCAGCACCGCGGTGACGTTGATGCGCCCCACTTCGTGGCGCCACCGCGCCCACTCGTCGTCGGCGCTGACTGGGCGAATTGATCCGGTCACATGCACCTGCTCACCGGCCAGGAGGTCGTTGAGCCGCCCGGCAACCGGACCATGGGCACTGACCGCCATGCGGCGTGAGTCGAAACGCGCGGTGAAACGGACGCCGTGGGAGCCCGCCGGCCTGGGATCGTCGAGCAGCGTCAACCAGCCGTCGACTGTTCCCGCATCGGGTGGATCGAGCCCGGCAAGCGCTCGGTGCCCCAGGAAGCTGGTGAGCACCAACATCACCAGAGCAAGAGAGACCGGATGACGAAGCCACAGGGCGAAGGCCAACGCCGCCAACACCCAGATCGCCGGCACCGGAGCCAGCCACCACCCGCCGAGCACAGCCCCTCCGAGCGCGACATGACCCATCAGACCGACGCCTGGGGCCTGAGTTGGGCGAGCTTGGCTGTGCCGATGCCGGCAACGTCGAGAAGATCATCGACAGATCGATAGGGCCCCTCCCTCTCCCGGTGCTCGACAATGGCGCCAGCCAGGCTGGGGCCTATTCCTGGCAACAATTCGAGCCGCTTGGCGTCGGCCTGGTTGATGTCGACCACAGGGCCGGTGCCCGAATCGGCTCCGAGCTCGGAGGGGTCGGATCCACCCGACGGGAGAATCACACCCGGCTCTTCCTCGCCGACGCGTGGCACCCAGATGCGCTGCTGATCGGCCACGAGTAGAGCCAGGTTCAGGCGGGCGCTGTCTGCATCGGGAGCAAGCCCGCCCGCCGCGGCGATGGCATCGATCACTCGACCGCCGGCTCGCACCTCGTGCACACCGGGCACCAAGACCGCACCATCCACATGGACCACGACGGGCCCGGGAAGAGTCGTCGTGGTGGTGGCTGAGGCGATCGAGACACTGTCGATACGCGGGAGTGACTCCTCCGCCGGCGGCGGCGCCGGAGGGCTCAATGCCCACCAGGCGCCCACCGCAGCGGCCACAAGAATTGCTGCGCCTCCGAGCAGGGCGATCGGTGTGGCCCCGAGCCTGTCGGCCAGCAGCTCAGGCGCGCGGCGCCACGAGAACTCAGGTTGGTGCGGTGTTGGCTGCGCTTCCACGCGACGCTCCCGAAAGGGGGGTCTCGCGGGGAAGTCGAGGTTTCGAACGGTAGCGGCGGAGCGGGCCGATCGGGCATGCCCGCCGGGGCGCTAGAACAGGGTGGCGCTCAGCTTTCGGCGCCAGTCGGCGGTGCGCGGGTCGTCGCCACCCAGAACTTCGAGCAGGTCGATGAACTCTTGTCTGGCATCGTCGTCGGCCTTCACCTGGGGAAGAAGCTGACCGAGGCGAGCGTCGACGTCGTCGGGAACATCGCCGGCCCGTGCCACCGCGGCAAGTCGACGAGTGTCGGGCGACTCGGGGATCCGTTCGAGGAGAGCAAGGCCCTCCTCTGCCCGGTCGCTGTCGATGAGGAGAACGGCCAGAGCTACCACCGCGACGGGGTTAGCGCTCTCGAGCTCGAGAGCCGCGCGCAGAGAAGCCTCATCGCCGGCCTCGATGAGCTGATCGAGTTCGGACAACTCGACCGGACCCACCAGGCGCTGCACGAACTCGCGAACC
Organism: uncultured Gammaproteobacteria bacterium; assembly: GCA_964196195.1. Taxonomy (GTDB): domain Bacteria; phylum Actinomycetota; class Acidimicrobiia; order Acidimicrobiales; family Aldehydirespiratoraceae; genus OFTM10. The sequence goes on from CAXMSE010000108.1 coordinate 15,952, forward strand.
TGATCCTCGCCCTGGGCGCCCATGAAGCTATCGACCACCTCGCCATCCTTGAGGGCGTAGACCGCAGGGATCGACTGCACCTTGAAGGCCTGGGCGACCGCCGGGTTGGCATCGACATCCACCTTGGCGAGCTCGACCTGACCGTTGGTCTCGGCCACGACCTTCTCGATGATGGGCCCCAGCTGCTTGCAGGGGCCACACCATTCAGCCCAGAGGTCGACTACTACAGTCACCTGCTTGGACCGCTCGACTACGTCGGATTCGAATGTTGCATCAGTTACATCAGCCATCGTTCTTTGCAACGTATCGGGCCTCGTGAGATTCCCGGCCCACTCCCCGTGCGGTTCGATCTGCGCGTAGCCTCGGGTACATGACCATCGGTGCTCGATGAGCTGGCCCGCCAGCCCTGAGAATCTCTACACCTTGCTGCGCACCACGGAGCTCGACCAGCCGGCCCTGCTCGTGCATTTCGACGGTTGGATCGACGCGGGCCAAAGCGCGGCGTTGGCGATTTCGCACATCCTCGAACAGATCGACCCTCATGTGGTCGCACGCTTCGAAACCGAGTGGCTCCTCGATCATCGTGCTCGCCGTCCCACGATGCACGTGGTCGACGGTGTCAATGTCGGCCTCGACTGGCCGACGATCGAGCTTTCAGCCGGACTAGATGGCGACGGAAACGACGTACTCGTCCTTCACGGAGCCGAGCCCGACCACAACTGGCGCACATTCGTCGACGCGGTTCTGGAGCTGGCTCAACGGTTCGGTGTCAGACGGATGCTGGGGCTCGGCGCCTATCCGGCGGCGGTCCCCCACACACGACCGTCAAGGCTGTCGGTCACCGCGTCTACTCCAGAGATCGCGGGCGAGGGATTCACCGCCGCCACCCTCGACGTTCCTGCGGGGGTCGAGTCGGCCCTGGAGCGAGCCTTCGAAAAGGCCGGAATCGACGCGCTCGGAGTCTGGGCCCAGGTGCCCCACTATGTGTCGGGGATGCCCTATGCCGGCGCCGCGCAGTCCTTGCTCGAGGGGTTGGGGAGCGCGGCCGGCCTCACCTTCGACTGGTCGAAGCTCGCCACCGAGGCGCTGGCCACGAGGAACCGCCTGGATGCTCTCGTGCGCAGCGAAGATGGCCACGGCGAGATGCTCGCCCAGCTCGAGCATCAACATGACCAGCTCACCGAGGCTGACATCCAACTACCCACGTCCGATGAGCTCGCCGCCGAGGTCGAGCGCTTCCTCCGCAGCCAAGACGACAGTCCGGGCGACATCCAGCCCTAGCGCCCAGTCAAGCTCCAGAGGGTGCCACCACTGAACTCGGCCACGAGCTCCGCCGCCGCAGGGGCCACCGCTCCGGTGGGCAACAAGAGATGCGACGTGTTATCGCTGACCTGGGCATATGTCGCATCGAGTCCTGCCTCCCACGCGAGAGCGGCGATCAGATTGGGAGACACACCCGCCGTCTCGACCATGAGCTCACCGATCGGATCGCCCTCGGCCAGCGCCACGGAAACCTGTCCCGCGATCGAGCCGTCGTGGAGCTGGTCGAGCACTTCGATACCGCTCAGCACGCCCACGCTGATTCCTGCCATGGCAAGAATTGTCATGAGGGTCGCGCCACCGACGCGCCAGGCACCCCACATGGCCAGTCCCGCGACCAGAGCCACCGCAGCAGCAGCACCCGGCTCGAAGATGTCGTTGCCGAAAGGAGCCCCGCTGACCTCGACTCCCAGCATCATCACCGGAGAGCGTGGAGTGCTCCAATTGTTGCCCGGCCCGGCCCATGCGGCCACGATCCCGGCCACGATCGGCGTCACCACCAGGATCGGCGCCGCCGTCCTCCATCCGATCCGACCCAGGGCGACAACTCCGGCGGTGACCAGGAGCGGTGAGATCACCTCCACGTAGCGACCGTGGAGCCAGGCGTCGGATCGATCGACGCCGGTGAGGAACCAGCCGGCGACGAACACCACTGATGCCAGGAGCATCGGCACGATCACTCCGGCCGGGCGCCATCGCCACCACCACACGATGCCCAACACCGCCACACCGGATCCCGCCAACACCAGATAGGCAAGGGTGCCGACGCCGTGTTGAACCATTTCAGGGAGCTCGCCGAGTCCCCGCCGCGAGGCCAGGTCGCCGGCGTCGTAGGTGCCGGTGCTTCCGAAAGTCGCCGATGCAAGGCCACGGCGGGCCAACTCGGTGACTGCGAGCAATGCCGCGCCCCCGCCGAGTGCCGTGGCCGCCAGCCTTGCGTTCTGGCGTACAACAAGCCAGGCAGCAAGTCCGGTCACCGTAACCGTGGCGATACCCATCCGTGGGTGGGTTCCGAACATCGCAACCCCGGCCACCACCGCCGCCGACAATCGACCGTAGGTGGGCCGTTCGGCGAGCCGCAACAGGCTGAGCACCGCCACGGCTACCAGCAGGGCGAGGAGGCGCTCGGTCCATGCCATTGTGGCGGTGAGCCAGAGAGCCGGCAACCCCGCACCGATCAAGGCTGCTGCCAGCGCCACACCACGATCGGGACGCCACATACGCTTGACGATCGCGTAGAGGACAGGCACCAGTACTGCGCCCGCGAGCGCGTTCACAACCCGCGCGTAGCTGAGCATCGCGTCTTCGCCAAGACCCAGAGCCCATCCCGGAGCCATCAATGAGGGGTAGAGGACTCCGTAGGGCGGTTGGGTGGGCAACGGCGCCTCTCCCCCGCCTGCAAGGGTGCGGCCCATTGCGAGATACGCCACATCGTCGGCCGACAGCAACGGGCCCGCCACCGACGTTGCGATGCGGAATCCGATGAGGAAATAGGCGGTGCTGAATGCCGCCAGCAGCCGGCGCGTCGAGAACATCTCCGATGACGCTAGAACGCCCTGGCTGCGGGTCGTGGGAGGGTGGCAGCCCTCGAGGCCGCTGATAC